>LFMX01000055.1 GCA_001184405.1 Candidatus Burkholderia humilis | reverse complement strand
CGTTTCGATGATGCTGTACAAAATGCCTTGCGGCAACGCTGCGTGCATGTACGACGCCTCCGCTGAAAGGATATCGGTTTGAGTGCCGCGACCGGTGATGATGAACCTCGCGCGGCGCAGTGAACGACCATTCGCAGTCTACACGTTGATACCGCTTTCGGCGCGCCCGGTCTTGCTGGGGAATACGCGCTCCTGCATACAAAATTCAATGCCTGTGCCTGACTTTCCGGGCTAGGACGCACCTTCGTGAACACGAGGCTGAAGTTGTTCGCGGGCATCGCGACCGTTTCGACGAGCGTCATGCCGACCGCGACACCCAGCACCTCCACCGCTTCCATATCGCACACGCCCCAGCGTGGATCGTTCGCGCGGAGTTGCGCATCGAAGGCTTCGTTGCTCGGCGCGGTATGCGCCCCGTTGCGCCGATACGGCCGTAAAGGACCAGCATGCCGTCCGCGCCCAGCCGTTCGCGCGCCGCGGAACAGCGCTTGGGCCGCCTCCCACGGCGCGATATGGATGTTGATGCAGACGATTGCTGCGACATCGCCGATGCCCCAGTCGTCGTTCAGCACATCGAGCGCGAGCGACGCGTTCAGGTTTGCGAGCGCCGCATGCGCACGCCACGCGGCGATCGAATCGCACGCGGCGGCGGCGGCGGGCGGCGGCGGGCGGCGACGCACGGTGGTGATATCGGGTTGGGCGTGATCGTCGGAGGCGGTCATAGGTGCGTGAATGAGAAAAATCGCATCGATACTAAAGGGATGCGTGGCACAGCGTCAAGCGCGACTACTTCACGCTTTACATCGCGCTGACCGACATGGCTCGTTTCGTGCTTAAGCGCGATGCTGAAAGCGGCGCGCATACGCGGCGCAACAACAAACCTGTGTATGCTCCCGGTTGATTGCATGCGCGCAGTGCATTTTGAATGCGAAAAACGGATGGCAGCTTTCGGGCACATTGCGTCATTCACGCGTGCCGCACAGTTCGCGCGACTCAGACAACTCGAGCGATTCGGCGGACCGCAGTTCGCATTGCTTGCACGATTTGCTCAAACCCGCGCAATCGGCTAACCGAATGCTGCATGCAAAATGCATTCGCACGACTCGCCGCATACCGATCCACCGCCCGCTTCACGCGGCGCGCTCGACATGGAGCAAGAACATGCAAGACCCGAACAAGCCGGCCAACTCGCCCGGCGACGGATCTGACGACGACATGATCGCCTTTGCCAGCGAAGTCTTCGACGTGGCCCGCCGTGGCGACGCCGCGATGCTCGACGCGCTGCTGAACAAAGGTCTGCCGCCGAACTTGCGCAACGACAAGGGCGATACACTCGTGATGCTCGCCAGCTATCACGGCCACGCCGATGCCGTGCGCGTTCTGCTCAAGCATCGAGCGGACCCGAATCTGCGTAACGACAACGGCCAGTCGCCGATCGCGGGCGCAGTGTTCAAGGACTTCACGGCCGTGATCGATACGCTGCTCGAACACGGCGCGGACGTGGAAGGCACATCGCCCGATGGACGCACGGCCTTGATGATCGCGGCAATGTTCAATCGCGTGGAAATCGTCGACTTGCTGATTGCGCGCGGCGCGAATCCCGATGCACGCGATGCAAACGGCTTTACCGCGCACGACGCCGCCGAGAAAATGGGCGCACCCGATACAGCCGCGCGTCTTGCGAATACGCGGTAACAACGCGAGCAAGTCCACTCAATCCGTCGCGGACGCGAAGCGCAGCGCTTTCGCCGCAACGATCTGACCCAGACAGGTGGCCCGGAACTATGGAGCTTTTGTGATGACAGGCGGTTTCTCGCATCGGGGCGACACGTCCTCGATCAGCCTGAACGCGTTCGAACCCGCGCGTCATGCGCGCCGGTCTTTCGATATGACGGCGCGCTGCATATCGATCTGCATCGCGATGATCGCCCGCCTGCGCGCGCTGCGGCTTAGAGTGAGCGCGCCCTTGCTCGCCGTCGTCGCCTTTGCGCTGTCGGCCTGCGGTTTGTTGCCGCAGCAGGTGCCCGCGCCGATCGTCGAGCACTCGTATATTCCCGCGCCGAACGAAACGGAAACCGAAGCCGCCGACAACGAGGAAGCGGCATCGAACGTCGCTGTGCCCGAGCCCGCATCGACGCCCAAACCCGCGCCTGCCCTCAAGCCCAAACGCAAGATCGTCAAACCGAAGCCGCCGGAACCCGCGCCTGCGCCGCCGCCCGAACCGGTCGAGCCGCCGCCTCCGCCGCAGATCATTTCGACGCGCATCATGCAGCACGAACAACTGCACGGATTGCTCGATGCCGAAGTGCAACGTCCCGACGGCAAGGTCGTCGGCCGCGCGGTGGACGTGTATATCGACCCGTCCGCAAAGCCGAAGCTGATGATGGTGAATCTCGCGGGCTTCCTCGGCGTCGGCGATCGCAAGGTGAATTTTCCGTGGACGGCGTTCAAGTTCACGCCGA
Organism: Candidatus Burkholderia humilis; assembly: GCA_001184405.1. GTDB lineage: Bacteria > Pseudomonadota > Gammaproteobacteria > Burkholderiales > Burkholderiaceae > Caballeronia > Caballeronia humilis. Next base: position 28,988 of record LFMX01000055.1, on the reverse strand, counting down.
ATTCGAAGACCGCGGCGATCACGTTCGTGCCGCCCGCGCCGGCCGCCAAAGGCAAGCCCGCGGACCCGGCGCCCAAGCCGCAGCGCGTCAACGAAGCGCCCGCGAATTTCTCGCAGCTCCTCGATTCGAACGTCACGCAAAAGAGCGGTGCGCGCATCGGACGCGTGGTCGATGTGCTCGTCGATGCGCAAGCCGAGCCGCAGGCGCTGGTGCTCGACCTGTCGAGTTCGCTGGCCGAGGACAAGCGGCATATCGCGGTGAACTGGGGCGATCTGCATGTCATGTCGCGCGGTAAGCCACCGCCGCCGCAACTGCAGATGGATTTCAACGATGCGCAACTGAAGGCCGCGCCGACCTACGCGGCCGAGCAGCCGATCAAGATCGTGTCGCCGGTGGTGGCTGCGGCTTCAGCGCCTGCGGCTGCTTCGGCGGCAACGACGGCATCGGCTGCCGCGCCCGCATCGAACGCACGCGCGAACACGACGGCCTCGGGTTCCGGCGCGCCGCAAACGCAGGCGTCCGGCGCACGGCTTGGCAAATAACGGATAACGACATCGATAAACGAATCAGAACATGGTAATTGCACGCAGTCTGCGCGCGCTCGACTGGCTGAACTTCTTCGTCGCCAACGTGCAGACCGGCTTCGGCCCTTTCATCGCTTCGTACCTGTCGGCCAACAAATGGACGCAGGGCGAGATCGGCCTGATGCTCTCCGTCGGCACGATCAGCGCGATGGCGAGCCAGTTGCCGGCAGGCGCGCTCGTCGACGCCATGCGCAACAAGAAATTCGCCGCGCTCTCGGCGATCGTCGCGATCATTGCGAACGCGCTGTTGCTCGCCGCGAGCCCGACGTTCATCCCCGTCTTCGCCGCCGAAGTGCTGCACGGCTTCGCGAGCTGCATGCTCGTCCCGGCGATGGCCACGATCTCGCTCGCCCTCGTGTCGCGCGCCGATCTCGGCGACCGGCTGGGACGCAACGCGCGCTGGGCATCGATCGGCAGCGCGTTGACGGCGGCGTTGATGGGCGCGTTCGGCGAGTATCTGTCGTTGCGCTCGGTGTTCTTCTTGACGGCGGCGCTGGCGCTGCCGGCCATCGTCGCGCTTCGCATGATTCACTATGAAGCGCCGCCCGTCGTGCCGCGCGCGCCTGCGGGCAAGCCCAAACTGACGGCCGAAGGCGAAGAACGCGAGTCGCTCGGCGAATTGCTCAAGGACAAGCGCCTGCTGATTTTCGCGGCGTGCGTGGTGCTGTTTCACCTGTCGAATGCGGCGATGCTCAATCTCGCCGCCGGCGAAGTCACCGCGCATATGGGCGACAACGTGCAGCTCGTGATCGCGGCGAGCATCATCGTGCCGCAGTTCATCGTCGCGGCAATGTCGCCGTGGGTCGGCCGCCAAGCCCAGAAATGGGGACACCGCCCGGTGCTGATCCTCGGCTTCTGCGCCCTGCCGATTCGCGCGATTCTGTTCGCCGGCGTGAGCACGCCGTATCTGCTCGTACCGGTGCAGATGCTCGACGGCATCAGCGCGGCCGTGTTCGGCGTGATGCTGCCGCTCATCGCCGCCGACGTCGCCGGTGGGCGCGGCCACTACAACCTGACGATCGGTTTCTTCGGTCTTGCCGCGGGCGTCGGCGCGACGCTATCTACGGCGGCGGCAGGTTTTGCGGCGGATCGCTTCGGCACGTCGATGAGCTTCTTTGGTCTCGCCACAGCGGGCTTGCTTGCCGTGCTGCTCGTATGGCTCGCCATGCCCGAGACGCGCGGCGCGGCAGCGGAGAAGCACGCCGACGAACCGGCTGTCGAGGCTTAGCGGGCGTTCAATCGTTTGCTCGGGCTTTTCCGCGCATTTTGCGTTTTTTGCATGCAAGCGCCCGGCATTTTGCATGCAAAAAACGCGTTCATCGTTCGAGCGGCTTGAGATTGCCAAGCAGCGTCGGAATCAGTTCACTGACGGTCGGATGGATATGCATCGCGCGTTGCAAGGTCTTGTACGATGCGTCCGCATTCATGATGTCGACAAACGTGTGAATCGCTTCATCGCCTTCGATGCCGTAGATCGCCGCGCCCAGAATTCGCTCGCTCTTCGCATCCACGAGCGCTTTCATGAAGCCGTCCGTTTCGCCGCGTTCGCGGGCGCGTCCGACGTGCAACATCGGCATGGTCGCGATCAGTGCGTCGTGGCCATCCTTGCGCACGTCTTTTTCGCTCATGCCGACGCGCGCGAACGGCGGATCGACGAATACCGAGTAAGTCATGATGCGCGCATCGACACTGCGCGATTCACCATCGAGCAGATTGGCCGCGATGATCTCGTAGTCGTTCCATGACGTATGCGTGAACGCACCGCCGCCGTTCACATCGCCGAGTGCCCACACGCCGTTCGCCTTCGTGCGAAGCTGACCGTCCACGTCGATCATGCCGTGCTTGTTCGTTTCGATACCCGCGCGCTCGAGGCCCAGATCATCGGTGTTCGGCGTGCGGCCTGTGGCAAACAGCAAGTGCGATGCATCGATCGTTTCATCGCCGAGAAAAATGCGCACGCCGCCGTTGGCAGGCTCGACGCACTGCGCTTCCGTTCCGAAGCGAAATGCAATGCCCTCGCGCGCCAGCACGTCCTGCATCGCGCGCGATACGTCCGCGTCCTCGCGCGTCAGAATGCGATCGCCGCGCACGAGCAGCGTGACGCGGCTGCCGAAGCGCCGGAACATCTGCCCGAACTCCAGCACGATATAACTTCCCCCGACGATCACCAGATGCTCCGGTACTTCGGTCAGTTCGAGAATCGTCGAATGCGCAAGCCGCGCGGCAAGCGGCGAGCCGCCCTGCCCAGTGCCAATGACGACTGCATCGAAATGCTCTGACATGCGTGGTCTCCTGAATGCAAAAAACCAAAAGCGAACACGATGGCGGACCATGTTACGCGCAACCGCGGTCACGAGCATTCGGGCTGTACGGGCATACCACGTGCTTAATCGTCCATAAATAGTCCAACCGAAATCCGCTTCCAGCCGAAGACGTTCAATGACCGAGACGTTGTGGTTTCTCGTCGGCGGCGGCGTGCTCATTTTCATGGGGCTCGCCAGTTCGACATTCAAGCGCCTGCCAATCAGCACGGCCATGTGCTATCTCGCGATCGGCTGCGCGCTGTGGCCAGGCGCGGCCAATCTGCTGCATATCGATCTCGCCGCCAACGCGACGATTCTGCGCCGCATCATCGAAGTCGCGATGCTCGTTTCGCTGTTCGCGATCGGGCTGCGGCTGCGCGTGCCACCGACCGAATCTGGTTCTTGCCGATCCGTCTCGGTCTCATCGCGATGGTGCTGACCGTCGTCGCGCTCTCGCTTTTATGCGTCTATGGACTTGGGCTGAGCTGGGGTCCGGCGCTTTTGCTCGCCGCGATGCTCGCGCCCACCGATCCCGTGCTCGCCCACGACGTGCAGGTCGAAACGCCCGGCGATATCGACTTGCTGCGCTTTTCGCTGACGGGCGAAGGCGGACTGAACGATGGCATCACGCTGCCGTTCGCGCTGCTCGGCATCGCGGTGTGCCGCTACGAAGCGACGCCGAGCGAAGCGCTGCACTGGGCTTTGCGGCGCAAGCGACCTGGGGCGTGGCGGGCGCGCTCGCAAGCGGATGGCTGCTCGGCGGGCTGTCCGTGCGGCTCGTCGCGTACCTGCGCACGCGGCACCGCGAAGCGCTCAGACCGGAAGGGTTCCATGCGCTCGGACTGATCGCGTTGTCGTACGGTGTCGCGGAACTCATCCACACGTATGCGTTTCTCGCCGTCTTCGCAGCGGGCCTCGCGATACGTCGCGTCGAGCAGAAATCGAGTGGAGAAAAGTCGGTCGGCGAAGCGGTCGGCACCATCGATGCAGACAATATCGGTGCAACCGCCGCCGATCCCGAGCGCGCGCACGCGTTCATGGCCGAGAGCGCGTGCACGGCTTCACGATCGAGTTGGAATGCATCGCCGAAGTGGCGATCATGCTGATGGTCGGCGCCGTGCTCGCCACGATCTGGCGCGATCTCTTCACGTGGAAAGCGGCGGTGCTGATCGGCGGGCTGTTCTTTATCGTGCGGCCACTGGCGGTGGAGACATCGCTGATCGGTTCATGTGCGGCAAGCGGACAGCGGCGGCTGATGGGCTGGTTCGGCATCCGTGGCGGCGGCTCGCTCTACTACTTGCTCTATGCGATCGAACATGCCCCGCGCGATGTCGCCGGGCCGCTCGTGCCGCTCGTGCCGCTCATGAACCGCTATCAGCGTGCGAACGGACGGGACTGAGCCGCGCTCCTTTGCATTCAAAATGCGAGCATGGCGAATGCTGCATGCAAAATGCCATTCATCGACGGAAAACGGAATTGCTCGTGAAACATCTGCTTTTCTTCTGTGGACACGCAGGCAGCGGCAAGACGACGCTCGCCAAACGCCAGTTCGCGCCGCTCGTGAAGGCGACCGGCAACGCGTTCTGCCTGCTGGACAAGGACACGCTCTACGGCGCGTACAGCGCGGTGGCCATCGGCGCGCTGACGGACGATCCGCATGACCGCGACAGTCCTCTTTTCATCCAGCATCTGCGCGATCCCGAATACCGCAGTCTCATCGATACCGCCGCCGAGAATCTCGCGCTCGGCGTAAGCAATGGGATGGACGCTCCCACCCGATGACGGCATCAATGTGCCAGAGTGGAAGTGTCATCGACCACTCAAACCGGAAGGGGCGTCATCATGCAGATTACGACGATTGGCATCGACCTGGCAAGGTCGATGCCAATCGTCGTAATCTGCATGATGACGCCCCTTCCGGTTTGAGTGGTCGATGACACTTCCACTCTGGCACATTGATGCCGTCATCGGGTGGGAGCGTCCATCCCATTGCTTACGAATCCCATGACCGATCGACTCTCCCACCTTCAATGGCGCTGGAAGCGCTTCGACGATTTGTCGAGCCACGAGGTCTACGACATGCTCGCCGCCCGCAGCGCGGTGTTCGTCGTCGAGCAGAACTGCGTGTATGGCGCGATATCGACGGGCTCGATCTGGATGCGTGGCATCTCTTCGCATACGGGCCGGGCGAACAACGTCCCGCGCTTGCCGGCTATCTGCGCGTGCTGCTGCCCGGCTTTCCTGATGCGGATGAAAAAGACGTGCGCATCGGACGCGTGCTGACGACCGCGGATTTCCGCGGTCTCAAACTCGGGAACGCGATGCTCGCGCGCGCTGGAGCGCATCGTCGAACAATGGCCGGATCAGCCGATCAGTCTGCATGCGCAGGCGCATCTGCAGAATTTTTATGGCGCGTTCGGCTTCGTGCCATCGTCAGGCATTCACGACGAGGACGGCATTCCGCATGTGTGGATGCGTCGTCCGGGCTTCCAGTCATGACAGCTTGGGTTTGGCGTGCCTGACGTGCGCTTGCGTCGCGCGTTCGTGACGCAAGCGCGAGCGCGCCGATAAGCGCAGCCAGTGCCGCAGCGCGATCAGCGCGCCGATCACGCTCATCATCGAGCCGGGAATCCAGAGCAGAAGGTCACCGATCTGCTGATCGCGCATCAGCGTGATCCAGGTGAAGGCGCGGCCGCAAATCGAATCGATCGGATACAGCTCGTGCGGCGTGAAGAAGATATACGCGCCGAGGATGATCTGCGGCGGAATCGCGGCGATCACCACCAGAACGCGTCGGCTGGGCGCGAGACGCGGATCGAGCACGAGCCACCAGAACAGCAGGCCGTCGATCGCCATGCTCCAATTCATTACGCGATACAACCGGTAATCGAGCATCGCCTTGAAATGGATGGGTGAGAGCAGCCAGAAGTAGATCAGCCCGACGAACAGCACGACCGCAACGACCGGATTGAACACGATGTCGAAAAACGCGCGCGCCGGTTTGCTTTGCGTGGCCGGTCACAGCCAGCGCTGACGCCACGCGAACGGCACGCCCGCGCGAATCGCCGCGCCCGGATACGACAGCGCGATAAAAAACGGCCCGAGATGGTGCAGCACCAGATGCTGCAAACGATGCATGAAAAACTCGTGCAAGGCTGCGCGCGGTAAGATTTCGCAAAATTGCGCGTTGGGATGCTTCGAGCCCGCGCGAAACATCGAAGGCAAACTACAGGTCAACGATCGATGCACATTCTTCCCGATTCCCTGTCTCTTGCCGAGACCGCTTTCTTCTTCGATTTCGACGGCACGCTGGTCGAACTCGCCTCCACGCCAGACGGCATTTTCGTGCCGCGCTCGGTGCCGGACATTCTCGCTGTGCTCAGGCGCGTGACCAACGGCGCGGTCGCGGTCGTGTCGGGGCGCGGCATCGACAATATCGATTCGTTTTTGCAGATGCCCGATCTGCCTGTCGCGGGCATGCACGGCGCGGAGCGGCGCGATTCGAACAGTGATGTGCAGCGCATCGGCTTCAACGATGAGCGGCGGCTGCGCATGGAGCATGCGCTGGAAAAGGTCGTCAGCGCGAATCCCGGCATGCTGCTCGAGATTAAGGGCGCGGCGCTCGCGCTGCATTACCGCAACGCGGCGGATCGCGAGCCGGCCGCGCGCGCCGCGACCGAAAAGCTCGTCCACGACTACGCCGATGCCTACGTGCTTCAGCCCGGCAAGATGGTCTACGAGATCAAGCCGAAGGACGTCGACAAGGGCCGCGCGGTACGCGCGTATATGAGCGAGCCGCCTTTTACGGGCCGCAGGCCGGTGTTTATCGGCGATGATTTGACCGATGAGAAAGGCTTCGCGGTCGTCAACGAGTTCGATGGTCTGTCGGTGAAAATCGGTCCGGGCGATACGGTGGCGCGCAATCGGATCGAATCGGTCGAACTGCTGCTCAACTGGCTGCAGGTGATTGCGGGTACGGCGGGGAAGCACGCGTAATGGGGCGCTTGATCATCGTATCGAATCGGGTCGCACCGATTTCCGAAGGCGGCCCGGCTGCGGGCGGCCTGGCCGTCGGCGTATATGACGCGCTGAAGGAAACCGGCGGCGTGTGGTTCGGCTGGAGCGGCGACGTGCTCGATGCGCCGCCTGATGGCATCAAGCTGGAGGAGCACGGACTAGTGACGTTCGCGACCATAGGACTTGCGCGGTGCGATTACGACCAGTTTACCGCGGCTTTTCCAACGCCACGCTGTGGCCGGCGTTTCACTATCGGCCGGATCGATCTGATCGAATTCGATCGGCACGAATACGACGGCTACTGCCGCGTGAATCGATGGCTTGCCGCGCAACTCGCGCCGCTGCTCAAGCCCAACGATGTGATCTGGGTTCGTGACTATCACCTGATTCCGTTCGCGCAGGCGCTGTGGGCGCTGGGCGTGAAGAATCGCATCGGGTTTTTTCTGCACATTCCGTTTCCGGTGTCGCAGATTTTGCTGGCGGTGCCGCGACATCGCGAGCTCGTCGAGGCGCTGTGCGCGTTCGATCTGCTCGGGTTTCAGACGGAGCCGGATTTACGCGCGTTTTGCGATTACGTCGAGACGGAGTGTGGCGGTTTAGTTGAGCGTAACGGCGCGAAACCCACGGGTCTGAAGGCTTTCGGACAGACGCTGAAGGCGGCGGCTTATCCGATCGGCGTCTATTCCGATGAAATCGCCGCGCTAGCGAAGGACGGCGAAAGCGGGCGCGATGTGGAGATCGTCAAATCGACGCTGCATCATCGGAAACTGGTGATGAGTGTGGATCGGCTCGATTATTCGAAGGGACTGGTCGAGCGGTTTCGTGCGTTCGAGCGGTTGATCGAGCACGATCGGCAGCAGCGCAACAACGTGTCGTTCCTGCAGATCGCACCGCCCACGCGCACCGATGTCGATGCGTATCGCGATTCGGTTGCAACTCGAGGCTGAGTCGGGGCGTATCAACGGGAAATATGCGGAACTGGACTGGACACCGATTCGGTATATCCATCGGCAGTATGAGCGGCCGGTGCTCGCGGCGCTTTTTCGCGAGGCGCATGTGGGGCTGGTTATGTCTTTGCGTGATGGGATGAATTTGGTGGCCAAGGAATATGTGGCGGCGCAGGATCCCGACGATCCTGGAGTGCTCGTGCTTTCACAGTTTGCCGGCGCGGCCAGGGAGCTTACTGCTGCGCTTATCGTGAATCCGCTCGATCTTGATGATATGGCTGATGCGCTTGCTCTTGCGTTGAGGATGCTGCTGGAGGAGCGGCAGGGGCGTTATCGGGAAATGATGTCCCTTTTGCGGGAGAACAATGTTTCTGTCTGGCGGGATCACTTTATGCGGGATTTGAAGATGCACTGATGTTTTTTTTGCCTGCGGCTACTGAAATAAAGGCAAGACAAGCCGGAGAAGGCAGCTACTGAATTAAAACGCAAGAAACCAGCAGCCCCAACCCCACCAAACCAGCAAAAAAACTCAGGCAGGCTGCTTATGCGGCGTAGCCACAATCGACGGCAACTTCCCATGCTGCTTCGCGAGCAACTCGCGATAAAGCCCCGGCCGCTCCAGCAACGCCTGCGGCGATCCATCATCGATGACCTTACCCGCGCTCATCACGATAATGCGATCGAAGTTCTGCAACGTCGAAAGCCGATGCGCAATCGCAATCACCGTCCTCCCGACCATCAGCCGGTCGAGCGCTTGCTGAATCGCCTCCTCGGAAGCACTATCCAGCGCCGAAGTCGCCTCATCGAGCAACAGAATCGGCGCATTTTTGAGAATGGCGCGCGCAATCGCGATGCGCTGGCGCTGACCGCCCGACAGCTTCACGCCGCGATCGCCGACGATCGTGTCGAACCCTTCCGGCATCGCTTCGATAAAGTCCGTGCAGCGGGCCTCGCGGGCGGCGGCGAGCACTTCCTCGCGACTTGCATCCGGCCGTCCGTACGCAATGTTCTCGAACACCGTGCGATGGAACAGCGAAATATCCTGCGGCACCAGCGCAATCGCGTGACGCAAGCTGTCCTGCGTGATCGCGGCGATATCCTGCCCGTCGATCTTGATGCTGCCCTTCTGCGTCTCATAAAAGCGCTGAAGCAGCGCGAGCACGGTCGACTTGCCCGCGCCCGATTTGCCGATCAGCCCGACGCGCTGACCCGGCTCGATGTTGATATTGAAGTTGTCGAGAATCGGCCGGTGGCGCGGATAAGCGAACGTGACACCCTTGAAATCGACGCGGCCGCCTTGCGGCACAAGCTCAGTCGCGTCCGAGCGGTCCGGCATGCTGTGCGGCTCGAGCAGCGTCTGCACGGCTTCGGCGAGACGCGCGACGTGCTGCGTCACATCGACCAGCGCGACGGCGAGATCGCGCGTGCTATGCAGAATGGTGAAACCAAGCGAGCTGACCAGCACGATATCGCCGGACGTCGCCTGTCCCTTCGACCATAGCCACAGCGCCCAACCGAGCAGTCCGGCCGACAGAATCGCGGTCACGACCGCATGGAACAGACGCAGCTTCTCGAGATACAGCAGGCTCTGCTGACGTGCGACCATTTCCGCCTTCACGGTCGAGCCGAAGCGCTTTTGCTCGCGGAACGTCATGCCGAACGCGCGCACGAGCGCCATATTGCCGATCACATCGACGAGTTCGCCATCGACGGACGCCGCTTTCGATGCAAAGCTATGATGCCGCGCCGAACCGCGCTTGGCCAGCCGGTAAAGAATCAGCGCGAGAATCAGCGACGCGCTCATGAGGCCGGCGGCCATCAGCGGATTGACGGAAACGATCATCACGATCGCGCCCAACACCGCGATGCACGGCGGCAGGACGTTCCACGCCATCACGTTTTCCGACGTGTAGATCGCGTTCGATGTCGCCGTGATCCGGCTTGCGAGCATGCCCGGCTGCTTCTCGGAGAAATACGTCGGCGAGTGGCCGGACAGATACGAGAACAAATCCTTGCGCAAATCGCCCGTGACGATCACGAACACGTGCGCGCCGACCCAGCCGCCGACCCGCCACAGCAGGTTATCGGCGGCGATCAGGCCGACCAGGATCATGAACGCGCCCCAGAGCGGGCCCGGATGGTCGCGTCCCTGTCCGAGCACGTCGATCAGATATTTGATCGCGTATTGCGAGGCGAGGGCGCATCCGACGGCGGCGAACACGCTGAATAGAACAACGGCATGCGCAACAGGATGCCGGCGGATGTAACGCAGCAGAAACGCGAGCGGGCGATGTGCATAGCTCGCGAGCTTGGCGTTGTGCGCGTTACGCTGGGAGACGGTGAGTTGGTCCAATGGTCTTTTTTCGTCGTAGAGCGGTTGAGCGTATGTTGCGCCTTCGGGTCTTCGCGTGCATCTCGTACGAGTGCTTCGGCATCTTCTGTACGCATTTTTCGACCCGATCCGGCGCGAAAGACGTCAAACAAGCGACGCGGCGCCGACTCCATGCTGAACTGAATTGTAGCTAGTATCACGGAAGGGCAAGGCGTCATTCGGGCAACTTCCAGGCGTTCCTTTGCTGGTTTGCGTCTCGATTCGATACATCCGGCGCGCGGTCGGTAACTCATCATCCGCACGGATCTCGCCTGGGCGCGCATTGTAAGCACAATGCCAAACACCGTGCGCGGCTTTTTGTGATGAACCGCCGCGTACTTCATCCGGTTTACGCGCCTCACGGTTCATCGCAAGTCAGAGTCGAAAAGCATGCGCCGCGCCAGCGTGATCGCGCCTTCGTCCCGAAATCTGCAACGCGAAGGTGCGAGCCTGCACCCGTGCATCGATCGAGCGCGTGTCTCAATGTAGAACAACCTTAATAAACAGGGGTTTGCAAAATGTATCCTGTAACAAGGTAAATAAGTTGAAATGACTACGCCGCGCCGCGTGTAAAAGGCTCCATAATCCGCTCCGGGTTTTCACCTAAGTTTTGTGACGGCTTTTTTGTAGGAAGCGGTCAGCCGCCGAGGCCGATGCGCGTTTATTGCTGGTGCGCGGAAGATTTTGAGATGTGGTCCCGGAGTTGCTTCGTCCGATCGTCCGTGCAAACCCAAGTGATCAGCGACCCCGCTTTTTCACTTGGGCATCAGCCCCTTGCGCCGCGGAAAGCTTCGCCCGAGCCGAGCGATTCGCTCTCGACGTCAACCTCGACCTTAGTTTTAGCCTGAATTTTTTAGGAGTTTCACGACATGCGAATCGCTCAAATCGCGCCCCTCCACGAAGCTGTTCCGCCGAAGCTCTATGGCGGCACGGAACGCGTGGTGTCTTATCTGACCGAGGCACTCGTGGATGCTGGACACGACGTCACGCTCTTCGCGAGCGGTGATTCGCAGACGGCCGCGAAGCTCGAAGCGTTCTGGCCGCAGGCGCTGCGCCTGGACCCAACCATCCGCGACGTGATGGCGCCGCACATGCTGCTGCTCGAAGAAGTCCGCCGCCGTGCCGACGAATTCGACGTGCTGCATTTTCACATCGACTATTACCCGTTCTCGCTGTTCGCGCGCCAGCCGGTGCCGTTCCTGACGACGATGCACGGCCGTCTGGACCTGCCTGAACTGCAGCCGATCTTCAACACGTTCAGCGACGTTCCGGTCATCTCGATTTCCGACAACCAGCGTCAGCCGCTGCAACAGGCCAACTGGCTATCGACGGTGTATCACGGTCTGCCCGAAAACGTGCTGATGCCGATCCCCGATGTCGAGCCGGGCTACCTCGCGTTCCTCGGCCGTGTTTCGCCGGAGAAGGGCCTTGATCGCGCGATCCGCATTGCCGGCCAGGCAGGCATGAAGCTTAAGGTCGCCGCCAAGATCGACAAGACTGACCGCGCCTATTACGAAGAAGTGATCAAGCCGCTGATGGCGCTCCCGCACGTCGAGTACATCGGCGAAATCGGCGAAGCCGAAAAGCGTGAGTTCCTCGGCAACGCGCATGCGCTGGTGTTCCCGATCGACTGGCCGGAGCCTTTCGGTCTCGTCATGATCGAAGCGATGGCCTGCAGTACGCCGGTGATCGCGTTCAATCGCGGTTCGGTGCCGGAAGTCATCGAAAACGGCGTGTCGGGCTTCGTCGTGGAAGACGAACTCAGTGCGATCGCCGCCGTGAAGCGTCTCGATACGCTGCCGCGCGAGAAGGTTCGCGCCGCGTTCGAACAGCGTTTCTCGTCGAAGGTGATGGCTGCGAACTACGTGCGCGTGTACGAAGAAATGCTGCATGCGAAGTGCCGTACGGTGCTGCGCGAAGTCAACGCCAGCTAAGCCGGATCGCGCCGCGGTCGATTCGCGGCGTAGATAGAAAAAACAACGCCCCGCGCGCCTAAAGGCACGCGGGGCGTTGTCGTAATAGGACATTCGGGCCGTGCTTTCTGAATAAAAGAGCGCTGGACCGCAAAGCTTTCGTGAAACCTCTGACGACATCCGCAATCTCCCTATAATGACCGGGCTTCGGGCGTCGTCCTTGCTGATGAATTTCCGCGAAGCAAACGTGCAATATCTGTGGACAGGAGTGCTCTTTTGGCGAGACCCAAGCAAATCAGCGCGAGCCCGGCGTCGGGCGCGGGTACCGTTTTCGCGTTGCGAGCCATCGGCATGGTGCTCGCCGTGCGATGGGCGTTCTCGATGTCGGAGATGGGCTATCTGTATTCGCTGCGCGCGATGACATCGTCCCCGTGGGCGTGCATCAACCTCGTGCTCATCTTTCTGCTGGTCGTGCAACCGGGCGCGAAACCGCGCACGGAGCGGCCGCTGCATCCGCTGCCGCAGTGGTTGCGGCAGGCGCTGCGCTTTTTGGCGCCGCTCGCCTTCGCCTTCGCGCTTTTCTCTGTCGGCACGTTCGTGTGGGTGTCGGGCTGGAAGCGCTTTGTTCACGCACTCGCCGATACCAATGGTTGGCTGCTCGTCGGCCCCGCACTGTACGCGGTCGTCATGTGGATTTGCAGGCCGCGCGCGCTGTGGCGCACGAATGTCGTCGCGCGGCGCTTTTCGATCGGCCGTTATGCCATTTCGCTCGATCCGGTTTCGCGCACGGCCGTCGTCTGGGCGGAGTCCCGCAAGCTCGGTCAGTACGATGCACGGGAGCTTTCCGTGAAATGGCCGCAGCCGCCGGAAGACGTGCCATCGACGAACATGCTCGCGCCCGCGACCGAACCGCCCACGCCCGCCGTGCGCGCGAGCGGCGAAGTCCGGCGCGGCATGTTTGCGCGTCGGCCCAAGGTCGAGTTGCAATGGAATTCGCCGGCGGCGGGGCACAATCGGCACACAGTGTTTCGCGCGCCGATTGCGAGCATCGGCGACCGCAACGCGGCCAAAGCGCTCGACTCGACGCTGCGTCAGATCTAGGAGTCTTCGACAGACCCGCGGTACACGTTCTTCTTCGATGTCCGGAGGAAAGCATGCTGATACGTTGGTTGCTGGCCGCGCTTCATCTGCTCGCTTTCGGCTTCGCGCTCGGTTCCGTGCAGGCGAACGAACTGCGTCTGCGCGATGTGTTTCGCTCGGACAGCGGTGGGGCATCACGGCGATCGTGCTGATCGTGACCGGCGTGACGTGCGCGTTCGGCGGTTACGAGAAGGGCGCGGCCTACTATCTGCACGAGCCGCTCTTTCATTTGAAGATGACGGTGCTTGTCGTCATTCTGCTGATCGAAGAAGTATCGCCGATGCTCGCGTTGATCAAATGGCGTGTGGCGCTTGCGCACGGCGGCGCGATCGATCTGACGCGCGCCAAACGCTTTGCGTGGATGAGCGATCTCGAAGCGGGACTGGTGATGGTGATGGTGATTGCGGCGAGCGGAATGGCGCAAGGCGTCTGGGCGTCGTAGCTTAAAAGCGCGCGGGAATGAAAAAAGCCCAAGTCGTGAGACTTGGGCTTTTTAATCTTCGGTGCTTGTCTTTACCAACACCAGAATTCTGGTGGGTAGTACTGGGATCGAACCAGTGACCCCTGCCGTGTGAAGGCAGTGCTCTACCGCTGAGCTAACCACCCGAAAATAAATGAAATTATGTCAGGCTTTTCGCGGTTCGTAAAGCGCTTCTTAAAGTAATTTATAAAAATTTATGCGGCGATGGATTCTCCATCGGCCTGAACGGATTCCTTGCGCCACACGCTCGTGCCTTTGACGGCTTTGTCGAGCGCGGACAGCACGGCTTCGTGCGCGGCGAGTTCGTCGGCGTCGGCGGCGAGCACCGGCAGATCGAGATCGTCGAACGCAATGCGCGCGGTGGCCGTCGCGCCTTCGGCCGGCTGATCGCCGAGCATGTCGATGACGAGGCTTTCCTGACCGCGCGTCATCGACAAATACACTTCCGCGAGCAGTTCCGAGTCGAGCAGTGCGCCGTGCAGCGTGCGATGCGCGTTGCTGATGCCGAAGCGGTCGCACAGCGCATCGAGCGAATTGCGCTTGCCGGGGAACATCTGCTTGGCCTGCGCGAGCGAATCGATCACGCCCGCGCACATCTCCGTCATCTTCGGCAAGCCGAGCAGCGCGAATTCCATGTCGAGAAAGCCGACGTCGAACGGCGCGTTGTGGATGATCAGCTCCGCGCCCGTGATGAAATCGCGCAGTTGCGCGGCGATTTCGGCGAACTTCGGCTTGTCGCTCAGAAACTCGGTCGTGAGGCCATGCACGGCGAGCGCGCCTGGATCGCTGTCGCGTTCGGGATTGACGTACAGATGCAGGTTATTGCCCGTCAGCCGGCGGTTCATCAGCTCGACGCAGCCGATTTCGATGATCCGGTCGCCCGTCCTCGCGTTCAGGCCGGTGGTTTCGGTGTCCAGTATCAGTTGGCGCATGACGTTCGTTGATTGGTTTAGAGCTATCCGCGAGTGATGTCGCGCCGCGATTGGCGAGCGCATCGGCGCGTTCGTTTTCGGGATGTCCGGCGTGGCCCTTGACCCAGCGCCATTCGATCTCATGCTGCGCGACGAGCGCGTCGAGCCGCTTCCAGAGATCGGCGTTCTTGACAGGCGTTTTCGCGGCCGTCATCCAGTTCTTCTTCTTCCAGCCGTGAATCCATTCGCTGATGCCCTTTTGCACGTATTGCGAATCGGAGTGAATCACGGCGTGGCAGGGGCGTTTCAGCGCTTCGAGCGCGGTGATGACCGCCATCAGTTCCATGCGATTGTTGGTGGTCGCAGCCTCGCCGCCGAACAGTTCCTTTTCCAGCGTGCCGAAGCGCAGGAGCGCGCCCCAGCCGCCCGGACCCGGATTGCCCTTGCAGGCGCCGTCCGTATAAATATCTATTATCTTGTTCGATGCGGAATCAGTCATCAATCTCGTTGCGGGTATGAGGAGCGGCAACCGGCGCGAGACCGGGCGCGAGCGCGGGTTTTTTGAGCTTACGCGGGCCGATCAGGCGCATGCTGCGCACGCGCTTGACCGCCGTGATCATGTAAGCCGCGCCGAAGATGGGCCACCAGCGGTCGCCTGCCGGCTCCATGAATTGATAGCGTTGCAGCCATTTATCCGTGACGAGCGGCGGACGATAACAGCCGAAGCGCCCGCGTTCAAGATCGAAACCGAGCAGCTTGATCCAGTCCTTAATCCGCGTGAATGCGATCATCTCATGCGCTTCCGGCACGAACGGACGTCCGGCCACCTTGCCGAGCGACTGCCACGCGCCCCACAAACTCAAGGAATTGAAGCCGAGGATGATCAGTTGACCTTCCGGCACCAGAACGCGTTCCGCCTCACGCAATAACCGATGCGGATCCGGCGAAAACCCCAGCGTATGCGGCAGCACGAGCAGATCGACGCTTTGCGCTTCGAACGGCAGATCAAGGAAATCGCACCAGACCGTGCTGCGTCCTTCGGGCGCGCTCGCGGCGGGCAGGGCGCTCACGCAGGGAGACGCCGCCAGCGGCAACCGATACGGCGCGCACGCGCCGCTTTCCGCATCGAGCACGAGCGCGCGGTCGGTCATGCGATTTTCGCGCAAGGCATCGAGTTGCGGCATGCCGAGCTGCAGCGCATGGTAGCCGAAAATGTCCGATACGCCGTGATCGAGCTGCGCCTGCTCCCATTCGAGCACGTAGCGTCCGGGCGCGGAGCTCGTCCAGGTGGGCCAGTCTATAATCGATTGGTCTGACATGTTCGGGTGGTTGCCGCTTTGATGAATGGTTTCAGGATGGCTTTGGGATCGCTATGAATTCACCTGCCGAGGATTTGCTTGCCCGGGATTTGCTCGAATATGTCCCGGTTCCGGCTTTCGACGATAACTACATCTGGCTCGTGTCGGATTCGCGCGATGCAGTCGTCGTCGATCCGGGCGATGCCGCGCCCGTGGAGGCTTACCTCGCCGAACGTGGCTGGCGGCTGACCGCTATTTTACTCACCCACCATCACAACGACCATGTCGGCGGCGTGAAAGCGCTGCTCGATAGCCGAACAGCCGAGGGCGGCATTCCGGTCTACGGACCGGCGGGCGAGCGTATCGAACATTTGACGCAACGCTTGTCCGGCAGGGATTCGGTGCATATCGACCACCCCGCGCTCGACTTCACCGTGATCGATGTTCCGGGCCACACTGCCGGCCATATTGCCTACTTTCAGAAGCGCGATCCGCACGGAACCCCGCATCTCTTTTGCGGCGATACCTTGTTTGCAAGCGGCTGCGGCCGTCTTTTCGAAGGCACCGCGAAGCAAATGCTCGCCTCGCTCGATTCCCTCGCCGCGCTGCCCAACGATACACAAGTCCACTGCGCGCACGAATATACGCTGTCGAATATCCGCTTTGCACGCGCCTGCGAGCCCGCAAACGACGCGCTCGCCCGCTGGAGCCATGACGCGCAGGCGCTGCGTGCCGCCGGCAAACCCACGTTGCCGACGACCATCGCGCATGAAAAGGCCGTGAACCCGTTCCTGCGCGGCGACGAACCGGCGATCCACGCGACGCTCGCCACGCAATTCGGACAGCGCGTCAGCGACCGGCTCAATGCGTTCACAATGCTTCGCAGTTGGAAGGATAAGTTCCGCTAACGCACGATAAATAGGGCTAACTTAATCCGATTCGTAGAAATCGCGGTTAGATGCCAGATTTTGCAGGGGTTTTGCGCGGGTTCTTATTGACGTCTTAAGTGTGCTTCCGTACCATCGGCTGCAAATTCCAGGCATCATCTTTTGGAAGCCGAGACGTTCATGCGACTAATACTTAGTGCGCTTTCCGTCCTCGCGCTGGCCGCGTGCGCCAGCCAGGGACCCACAGCGCTCGCCTCCAACACATCCTTAACACCCACCGAAGTCTCGCAGCAAAAAGTAGCCGACACGATCCGCCGCACCGCCGCAGCCAAGGAAACCATCAACGTAGACAAGACGCCCGTCACCTCGCTTGCGGGGTCGGCCGATCTTTGGGCTCGCATTCGCAATGGTTTCCAGATTCCGGACCTGCAAAGCGATCTCGTCGACATGCAGGTCAACTGGTACGCGCAACGCCCCGATTACGTCGAGCGCATGACCACGCGCTCGCAAAAGTATCTCTATCACATTGTCGAGGAACTCGAGCAGCGGCATATGCCGACCGAGCTCGCGCTGCTGCCGTTCATCGAATCAGCATACAGCCCGCAGGCGCTATCGGTCGCGAAGGCCACCGGCATGTGGCAGTTCATGCCAGGCACGGGCCGCGACTACAACCTCAAGCAGAACATGTGGCAGGACGAGCGCCGCGACGTGCTGGCATCGACGAGTGCGGCGCTGGATTACCTCTCGCGTCTGCACGATATGTTCGGCGACTGGCATCTCGCGCTCGCCGCGTACAACTGGGGCGAGGGCAACGTGCAGCGCGCCATCGCGCGTAACGAGGCGGCGGGCTTGCCGACGGATTACGAAAGCCTGCGCATGCCTAATGAAACGCGCAACTACGTGCCGAAGCTGCAAGCGGTGAAGAATCTCGTCGGCAATCCGCAGCAGTACGGGCTCACGTTGCCGGATATTCCGAATCACCCGTACTTCGTGACCGTCACGACGTCGCGCGATATCGACGTGACGATGGCCGCCAAGCTCGCGAGCATGAGCGTCGAGGAATTCCGCTCGCTGAATCCGTCGTTTGCGAAACCGGTGATTCTCGGCACGACCAACCCGCAAATTCTGCTTCCGTTCTATAACGCCGCGACGTTCCAGAAGAATCTCGGTTCTTATACGGGTGCGCTGTCGTCGTGGACCACGTACACGGTGACCGAGCGCGCGCGTCCGGCGGCGATCGCCGAGAAAATTGGTGTCGATGCGGACACGCTCATGTCCGTCAACCGCATTCCGGCGGGCATGTGCCTGAAGCCAGGCTCGACCATCGTCGTGCCGCGCACGGATGACGACGACGAAGACATCAGCGCCGATGTCGCTGAAAACGCTATGCTCGCCATCGAGCGCGATACGCCGGACACGCGCAAGCTCGTTATTCGCGTTCGCCGTAAACAGTCGCTCGATACGCTCGCCGACCGTTACAACGTGTCGCCTGCGCAGGTCCGCGCGTGGAATCGCACGAATCGCGAGATGTTCATGCCGGGGCAGGTCGTCGTGCTGCACGTACCGTACGGTTGTGCGGTTCCGGCAGAGCCGGGTCCGGTGCGCGTCGAGACTGTGGCGGCATCGAGCCGGACAGCCGGCGGCGTAAGCAAAATCGGCACGCGTGTGCAGGCTTCGAAGGCATCGGGCGGTAAGGCGCCGGCGAAGGTCACGAAGGTCGCAGCGAAACTGGCTGCGGCCAAGAGCGTGAAGCCCGCTGTGGCGCATACGGCCAGCGCGAAATCGAAGAAGAAGTAAGCGTTTTCTGCGGTACAAAACCGAACGCTGACTGTGCACTCAAAACCGGCGTTTGAGATTTGGCGGATAGGGGTTTCCACGCTATAATTTAAAGATTTAAGCATATCAACCCGCACCCTAGCGCCAACCCCCATCACCCGTTCGTAAGCAGCGCCCTGCAGTGCGCGCCGCAATGCCGCCGATCGCCCGTTTAGCGCCTTTCGCCCCGCCGCGAACAGAGCCACGGACGCCATCGCAGCGAGCCTTGCGCGACGCCGCTGCCACTGCGCAAAGCGATCCGCGCTCACTCGAGCCGCGCTCGCCCAAGCCTGAATTTCGGACAGACCGGTCGGTAACAGGGTGTTCCCCAAGGAGCTTCCCGTGTTGCCGTCATTCTCCCCCACACTTCTCGCACTTGCCGACGGCACGGTCTTTCGTGGTCAATCGATCGGCGCGCCCGGTTCGACGATCGGCGAAGTAGTGTTCAACACCGCCATCACCGGCTATCAGGAAATCCTCACGGATCCCAGCTACGCCCGCCAGATCGTCACGCTGACCTATCCGCATATCGGCAACTACGGCGTCAACTCCGAAGATGTCGAAGCCACCAAAGTCCATGCCGCCGGCCTCATCATTCGAGATTTGCCGGTGCTCGCATCGAACTTCCGTTCCGAGCAAACGCTCTCCGACTATCTGAAAGCGCAAAATGTCGTCGCCATTTCGGACATCGACACGCGCAAGCTCACGCGTATTTTGCGCGAGAAGGGCGCGCAAAACGGCTGCATTCTCGCCGGTTCCGACGACGAAGCGGAGGCGCTCGGCCTCGCGCGCTCGTTCCCCGGCCTCGCGGGCATGGACCTCGCGAAAGTCGTATCGACGGAAAAGAGCTACGAGTGGACGCAGACTGAGTGGCGTCTAGGCAGCGGCTACGGCCAGCAGGAAGCGCCGAAATTCCGCGTTGTCGCGTTCGATTACGGCGTCAAGTACAACATTTTGCGCATGCTGGCCGAGCGCGGCTGCCATGTGACCGTGCTGCCCGCGCAAGCCGGCACCGCTGACGCGCTCGCGCTCAATCCGGACGGCATCTTTCTGTCGAACGGCCCCGGCGACCCGGAACCATGCGATTACGCCATCGCCGCGACGCACGAATTCATCGAGCGCGGCATTCCGACTTTCGGCATCTGCCTCGGGCATCAGATCATGGGCCTCGCCGTCGGCGCCAAGACCATGAAGATGAAGACCGGCCACCACGGCGCGAACCATCCGGTGAAGGATCAGGAAAACGGCCGCGTGGTGATTACATCGCAGAACCACGGTTTTGCCGTCGATGCCGCCACGCTGCCCGCCAACGCCAAGGTCACGCACGTATCGCTTTTCGACGGCACGCTGCAAGGCTTCGCGCTCACCGACAAGCCCGCGTTCTGCTTCCAGGGCCACCCGGAAGCGTCCCCTGGCCCGCACGACATCGCGTATCTGTTCGACCGCTTCATCAAGTTGATGGAAGCACAGAAGGTCGCCGCCTAAGAACAGTACACAGACAGAGAGCAGTTATGCCGAAGCGCACAGACATCAAGAGCATTCTCATCATCGGCGCGGGCCCGATCATCATCGGCCAGGCGTGCGAGTTCGATTATTCGGGCGCGCAAGCATGTAAAGCGCTGCGCGAGGAAGGCTACAAGGTCATCCTCGTCAACAGCAATCCGGCGACGATCATGACCGACCCGAACACGGCCGACGTCACGTATATCGAGCCGATCTCGTGGGAAGTGGTCGAGCGCATCATCGCGAAGGAGCGCCCGGACGCGATCCTGCCGACGATGGGCGGACAGACCGCGCTCAATTGTGCGCTCGACCTGTTCCATCACGGCGTGCTGGAAAAGTACAAGGTCGAGTTGATCGGCGCATCGCCGGAAGCGATCGACAAGGCGGAAGACCGCCAGAAGTTCAAGGACGCGATGACAAAGATCGGCCTTGGTTCAGCCAAGTCGGGCATTGCGCATTCGATGGAAGAAGCGCTCGCCGTGCAAGCGCAGATCGCCGAAGCCACCGGCAGCGGCGGTTATCCGACCGTGATCCGTCCGTCGTTCACGCTGGGCGGCTCGGGTGGCGGCATCGCGTATAACAAGGAAGAGTTCGAAGAGATTTGCCGTCGCGGTCTCGATCTGTCGCCGACGCGCGAACTGCTGATCGAAGAATCGCTGCTCGGCTGGAAAGAGTACGAGATGGAAGTCGTCCGCGATAAAAAGGACAACTGCATCATCGTGTGCTCGATCGAAAATCTCGACCCGATGGGCGTGCACACCGGCGACTCCATCACTGTCGCGCCCGCGCAGACGCTCACCGACAAAGAGTACCAAGTGCTGCGTAACGCATCGCTTGCGGTGCTGCGCGAAATCGGCGTGGATACGGGCGGTTCCAACGTGCAGTTCGCGATCAACCCGAAGGACGGCCGCATGGTTGTCATCGAGATGAATCCGCGTGTGTCGCGCTCGTCGGCGCTGGCATCGAAGGCGACGGGTTTCCCGATCGCCAAGGTCGCTGCGAAGCTCGCATGCGGTTACACGCTCGACGAACTCAAGAACGAAATCACCGGCGGACAAACGCCAGCGTCGTTCGAACCGACGATCGATTACGTCGTCACGAAGGTTCCGCGCTTCGCATTCGAGAAATTTCGCGAAGCCGATTCGCGTCTGACCACGCAGATGAAGTCCGTCGGCGAAGTCATGGCGATGGGCCGCACGTTCCAGGAATCATTGCAGAAGGCGCTGCGCGGTCTGGAAGTCGGCGTCGACGGTCTCGATGAAAAGACCACGAGCCGCGACGAAGTGATCCGCGAAATCGGCGAGCCGGGTCCGGCCCGCATCTGGTATCTCGGCGATGCATTCCGTCTCGGCCTGACGATGGAAGAGATCTTCGAAGAGACGTCGATCGATCCGTGGTTCCTCGCGCAAATCGAACAGATCATCCTGAAGGAAAAGGCGCTCGAAGGCCGCACGCTCGAAAGCCTCACGCGCGACGAATTGCTGTATCTGAAGAAGAGCGGTTTTCCGGATCGGCGTCTGGCCAAGTTCACCGGTTCGAAGCAGGACGACGTGCGCAAGAAGCGTCACAAACTGAAGGTACGCCCGGTGTACAAGCGCGTCGATACGTGCGCGGCCGAGTTCGCGACGAAGACCGCGTACATGTACTCGACGTACGAAGAAGAGTGCGAAGCGAATCCGACCGACAAGAAGAAGATCATGGTCTTGGGCGGCGGGCCGAACCGGATCGGGCAGGGCATCGAATTCGACTATTGCTGCGTGCACGCCGCGCTCGCGATGCGCGAAGACGGCTATGAAACCATCATGGTCAACTGCAACCCGGAAACCGTTTCGACCGACTACGACACGTCTGACCGTCTGTACTTCGAATTGCTGACGCTCGAAGACGTGCTCGAAATCGTCGATCTGGAAAAGCCGGTCGGTGTGATCGTGCAATACGGCGGCCAGACGCCGCTGAAGCTCGCGCTCGATCTCGAAGCGAACGGTGTGCCGATCATCGGCACGTCGCCGGACATGATCGATGCCGCCGAAGATCGCGAGCGTTTCCAGAAGCTCCTGAAAGATCTCGATCTGCGTCAGCCGCCGAATCGCACGGCGCGCGCGGAAGACGAAGCGCTCAAGCTCGCGGAAGAAATCGGTTATCCGCTGGTCGTGCGTCCGTCGTATGTGCTCGGCGGCCGCGCGATGGAAATCGTCCACGAGCCGCGCGATCTCGAACGCTATATGCGCGAGGCCGTGAAGGTATCGAACGATTCGCCGGTGCTGCTCGACCGCTTCCTGAACGACGCGATCGAATGCGACGTCGACTGCATTTCCGATGGCGATGACGTGTTCATCGGCGGCGTGATGGAGCACATCGAACAGGCGGGCGTGCACTCGGGCGATTCGGCGTGCTCCCTGCCGCCGTATTCGCTGTCGAAGGAAACGGTCGATGAACTGAAGCGTCAAACCGCCGCGATGGCGAAGGCGCTGAACGTGATCGGTCTGATGAACGTGCAGTTCGCGATCCAGCAAGTGCCGCAACAAGATGGCTCTAAGCAGGACATCATCTACGTGCTGGAAGTGAATCCGCGTGCATCGCGCACGGTGCCGTATGTGTCGAAGGCGACGGGTCTGCCGCTCGCTAAGATCGCCGCCCGCGCGATGGTCGGACAGAAGCTGAAGGCGCAAGGCATCACGAAGGAAGTGATTCCGCCGTACTTCAGCGTGAAGGAAGCGGTGTTCCCGTTCGTCAAGTTCCCGGCGGTCGACCCGGTTCTCGGACCGGAAATGCGTTCGACCGGCGAAGTGATGGGCGTGGGCCGCACCTTCGGCGAAGCGCTCTTCAAGTCGCAGCTCGCAGCAGGTTCGCGTCTGCCGGAATCGGGCACGGTGCTGCTGACCGTGATGGACGCCGACAAGCCGAAGGCCGTCGAAGTCGCGCAGATGTTGAACGAACTCGGCTATCCGATCGTTGCGACCAAGGGCACGGCGGCGGCCATCGCGGCGGCGGGCGTGCCGGTGAAGGTCGTCAACAAGGTGAAGGACGGCCGTCCGCATATCGTCGACATGATCAAGAATGGTGAAATTGCGCTGGTGTTCACAACGGTGGACGAAACGCGTGCCGCCATTGCGGACTCGCGTTCCATTCGCATGAGCGCGCAGGCCAACAAGGTCACGTACTACACGACGATGTCCGGCGCGCGCGCCGCGGTCGAAGGTCTGCGTTATCTGCGCGATTTGGAGGTCTATGATTTACAAGGCCTGCATGCTCGCCTAAACTAAGGCTTCGATTACTGGTCTAAGCATCACGAGCCGCGGTTAAGCGGCGTCTCCATTTTCCGGGAGATGCGCTTAACCGCGGTAATTTTTTTACGGCTGTTTTGTTTGTGAGTGGTCTATGAGCACGATTCCTTTGACGAAGCGCGGCGCGGAGTTGCTGCGCGACGAACTGCAACGCCTGAAGGCCGTCGAGCGTCCGGCGGTGATTAACGCAATCGCGGAGGCGCGCGCGCAAGGCGATTTGTCGGAAAACGCGGAATACGATGTCGCGAAGGAAAAGCAGGGCTTCATCGAGGGCCGCATCGCGGAAATCGAGTCGAAGCTGGCGGTGGCGCAAGTCATCGATCCCACGCAAGTGGAAGCCGATGGCCGCGTAGTGTTCGGCGCGACCGTCGAACTGGAAGATCTGGAGTCGGGCAATACGGTTACGTATCAGATCGTCGGCGATGACGAAGCGGACATCGATCACGGTCTGATTTCGGTGAGCTCGCCCATCGCGCGCGCGCTCATCGCAAAGACGGAAGGCGATGTCGCATCGGTGCAGGCGCCGAGCGGTGCGCGTGAATACGAAATCATTTCGGTTCGCTACGTCTGATGGAGCACCGGCTCTTTCGCACCGTCAGCATGGTCTGGGTCGGCAGTCTGCTGAGCCTGGGCCTCATCGCTGCGCCCGTTCTTTTTTCGATGCTCGACCGCACGTCGGCGGGCTCGGTCGCGGCGCAACTATTCGGGATTGAAGCGATCATCGGCGTGATCAGCGCGCTCGTGCTGATACTCATCAGCAATCGCTTCGTGAAAAGCGGCATTGTCGATTACAAGCGCGTGCGGTGGATTGTTGCGGTGATGCTGCTGTGCGTGCTGGTCGGGTACTTCGCACTGCAACCGTTCATGAACTCGTTGCGCATGGCCGCGCAAGAAGCGGGCACTGAACTGGCGAATTCTCCGTATGCGAAGGAGTTCGGCATTCTGCACGGCATTTCGAGCGCGATCTATCTGGTCGAATGCGTGTTCGGTATTGCGCTGATCTGGCGTTTGCCCGGTCAGGCGCCGACGAAAATCGTGCCGAAGAACAAGTCGGCCAAGATGGCGGCAAAGCGCGCTCGCAGTTGAACGCGTTTTGCCTCACAGCGGCGCGTGTGTTTCGGAAGAAGCACACGCGCCGTTTGATTATTTCACCGTCTGATGTTGACGCTTCGAGCTCGTCGGACGCTTCTTTGCGCGCTTGACGTTGCCGCCCGCCGTGACGCGCTCGTTGCCGAGCACTTTAAGCGTCTGCTTCTTGGGCTTCTTGAAGGCGGGCGCATAGCGCGAAATTTTCACGGCCTTGACGACGCGCGGCGCGCGGCCCTTCGACGGATGCTCGTCGGCGGCTTCCGCGGCGCACGGCGGCATGGTGCTACGGGTGCGCGTGGCGCGGGCCTTCGCGGGCGCGGCGCCTTCCGTTCTCCAGATTACCAACAGCTTGCCGATATGCTGAATGGGCGCGGCGTTCAGGCGATCGCAGATTTCATCGTAGATTTCGACGCGCGCTTCGCGTTCTTCGCCGAACACTCGGACCTTGATAAGCTGATGCGCTTCGAGGTGAACTTCGATCTCTTTCAGCACGGCATCGGTCAGACCCTCCGCGCCGACGAGCACGACGGGCTTGAGCGCATGGGCCTGGGAGCGCAGGTCGGCGCGCTCGGCGGGGGAGAGTTTAAGAGCTGGCATAAGAAAATTGGGACTCGACTAGAATGTGGGGCGGCGTGAAAGCCGCGTCAGGCGGAAAACGAACACACGCCGGAATAAGGCGCACGGATCGCGCCACCACCCATCAGAAACAGAAACAAAAACAGGCCGGATGACGGGTTTCGACGCGCGAGCGCGCAGGACCGTTCCGGCCGACAAAACGCGTATTATCCGCTAAAAGCATCGCGGGATGTCGCATTAATACGCATGGAGTGCGCAGCACGAGCTCAGTTTCAATGGCAAAAAACCGATTTAGTCACTCGTGGTTGCATGACCACATCAACGATCCTTACGTGAAGATGGCGCAGCGTGAGGGTTATCGCACGCGCGCGGCGTACAAGCTGAAGGAAATCGACGAACAGGAAAAGCTCATCAAGCCGGGCATGGTGATCGTCGATCTCGGCTCGACGCCCGGCAGTTGGAGTCAATACGCGCGCAACAAGCTCGCGCAGGGCGCCAAGCGTAACGCGGAACGCGAAGGCGGCATCGACGGCACGATCATCGCGCTGGATATTTTGACGATGGAGCCGATTGCGGACGTCACTTTCATTCAGGGTGATTTCCGCGAAGACAGTGTGCTCGCCCAGCTCGATGAAATCGTTGGTGAGAAGCAAGTGGATCTTGTTATTTCCGACATGGCCCCCAACCTGTCGGGAGTGGCGAGTGCGGATGCCGCTCGTATCGAGCATCTTTGTGATCTAGCGCTGGAGTTCTCCCAGAACCATCTGAAACCGGACGGCGCGCTGCTGGTCAAATGTTTTCATGGCAGCGGATATAGCCAGATCGTCGAGAAATTCAAGCACCAGTTCAAAGTGGTGGCGCCGCGCAAGCCCAAGGTGTCTCGGGACAAATCCTCCGAGACTTTTATCCTCGGGCGGCGGCTCAAGCATCCGGCTGCGGCGTAGGTCTGAGACCCATGCGCGTCATTTCGCCGAATATGCCGAAAAAGGCGGTTCTATCGTTATTTAGACGGTAGATAAACCTTATGGCAGGGGTTAGCGGTCTGGATTAGAATGTTCTGGTGGCGTCGCAAGGATTATGTAGGCGCCCGTCTATGAGTGAGGAATGGTGCTTTGAACAACAATATGTTCTCTAAAGCGGCAGTGTGGCTCGTGATCGCACTGGTGCTGTTTACGGTGTTCAAGCAATTTGACAAGCCACACGTACAGGAAGGTGTGTCCTATTCGCAGTTCATGGACGACGCGAAGAACGGCAAAGTCAAAAATGTCACCGTTCAGGGCCGCAATCTCACGGTCACTCCGAACGACGGCCAGAAGTACCAGATCGTGTCGCCTGGCGACATCTGGATGGTCGGCGATCTGATGAAATACGGCGTTCAGGTCAGCGGCAAGGCTGACGATGAACCGAACGCGCTCGTCTCCGCGCTGTACTACCTCGGTCCGACGATTTTTATTATCGGTTTCTGGTTCTACATGATGAGGCAGATGCAGGGAGGCGGCAAAGGCGGGGCGTTTTCGTTCGGAAAGTCGCGTGCGCGGCTGATCGACGAGAACAATAACGCCATCAATTTCACCGATGTCGCGGGTTGTGACGAAGCGAAGGAAGAAGTGTCCGAGCTGGTCGACTTCCTGCGCGATCCGCAGAAGTTCCAGAAGCTGGGCGGCCGCATTCCGCGTGGCGTGCTGCTGGTCGGCCCTCCGGGTACGGGTAAGACGCTGCTGGCGCGCGCCATTGCGGGTGAAGCAAAGGTGCCGTTCTTCAGCATTTCGGGTTCGGACTTCGTGGAAATGTTCGTCGGTGTCGGCGCGGCGCGTGTGCGCGACATGTTCGAACAGGCGAAGAAGCATGCGCCGTGTATCGTGTTCATCGATGAAATCGACGCGGTCGGTCGTCATCGTGGCGCGGGGATGGGCGGCGGCAACGACGAACGCGAACAGACGCTGAACCAGATGCTGGTCGAAATGGACGGCTTCGAGGCAAATTCGGGCGTTATCGTGATCGCGGCGACGAACCGTTCGGACGTGCTGGACAAGGCGCTCTTGCGTCCGGGCCGTTTCGACCGTCAGGTGTATGTTGGTCTGCCGGATATCCGCGGCCGCGAGCACATCATGAAGGTGCATCTGCGAAAGGTGCCGATCGCGAACGATGTGGATGCATCGGTCATCGCGCGTGGTACGCCGGGTTTCTCCGGCGCGGATCTTGCGAATCTCGTCAACGAAGCGGCGCTGTTCGCAGCGCGTCGTGGCAAGCGTATCGTCGAAATGCAGGATTTCGAGGACGCGAAGGACAAGATTTTCATGGGTCCGGAGCGCAAATCAGCAGTCATGCGCGAGGAAGAGCGTCGCAATACGGCGTATCACGAGTCGGGTCACGCGGTGGTCGCCAAGCTGTTGCCGCATGCCGATCCGGTTCACAAGGTTACGATCATGCTGCGCGGCTGGGCTTTGGGCGTGACGTGGCAATTGCCGGAACATGACCGCGTGAATCTGTATCGCGACAAGATGCTGGAAGAGATCGCCATTCTGTTCGGCGGCCGTGCAGCGGAAGAAGTGTTCCTGAACTCGATGTCGACCGGCGCTTCGAACGACTTCGAGCGTGCGACCAAGATGGCGCGCGACATGGTGACGCGTTACGGCATGTCGGATGTGCTTGGCACAATGGTCTACGTCGACACCGAAGACAACGGCATGTTCGGCAAGATGGGTGCGAAGTCGGTGTCCGAAGCCACGCAGCAAAAGGTCGATGCGGAAATCCGCCGCATCCTGGACGAGCAATATGCGCTCGCCCGCAAGCTGCTGGAAGACAACCGCGAAAAGGTCGAAACCATGACCAAGGCACTGCTCGAATGGGAAACCATCGACGCAGACCAGATCAACGACATCATGTCGGATCGTCCGCCGCGTCCGCCGAAGAATATGCCGCCGCCGTCGGGCAATACGCCGCCGGGCAGCAGCGGTGGCACTGAGGTCAAACCGGGCAGCGCGCCGGTGATAGCCTGAGTGAGCAAGAATTGAAATGGGCCGGTGTGCTTTGCATACCGGCCCATTTTCGTTTTATGGCCTACACTTCGGGCGCTTCCATTTTCTCTTCGTACGACTCGCTTGGCCAATCCAACCTCATCCTCTATTTCGGCGCAGCCGTTGCAGTGCGGCCGGTTCACGCTGAGCTTCGAACGCCCGCTCGTGATGGGCATTCTCAATGTAACGCCGGATTCGTTTTCCGACGGCGGCTGTTTTCTGACTCGCGATGACGCGCTCGCCCGCGCCGAACGCATGCTCGCCGATGGCGCGGATATGATCGACATCGGCGGGGAATCGACGCGTCCGGGCGCGCCGCCTGTGCCGCTCGACGAAGAACTGGCGCGCGTCGTGCCGATCGTCGAGGCGTTGCGCGGCATGAACGTCCCGCTTTCCGTCGATACCTACAAGCCCGCCGTCATGCGCGCCGTGCTCGATGCCAGCGCGGACATGATCAACGACATCTGGGGTTTGCGTCAGGACGGCGCGCTCGATGCCGTCAGGTCGAGCAACTGCGGCCTGTGCGTGATGCATATGCTCGGCGAGCCGCGCACGATGCAGGCGGGCGAGCCGGTCTACGAGGATGTCGTCGCCGACGTACGCACGTTCTTCGCGGAGCGGATCGACGCCATCGAACGGGCGGGAATCGAAAAAGAACGTGTCTGTCTCGATCCGGGTTACGGCTTCAGCAAGACGATCGAGCATAATTACGTGTTGCTCGCGCATCTCACCGGAACGCTGCCGGCCGGCGGGCATTACGCGCTGCTGGCGGGCATGTCGCGCAAATCGATGCTCGGCGCGGTCACGGGACGCAGCGCGGGCGAGCGAGTTGCGGCAAGCGTCGCTGCTGCA
>LFMX01000006.1 GCA_001184405.1 Candidatus Burkholderia humilis | reverse complement strand
GTACGCCTCGCTTCAGCGAGAACGTGACGAACTGCGCAGCTCGCTGCGCCTCGTGACGGCTGAGTGACCTTGCCGAGGAGCGTTACGGGCATATCGCCGTGAGCTGTTCGGTGCAAAGAGCGAAGCGCGGGATTCTGATCAATTCGGCTTGTTCAACGAAGCTGAAGCGCTCGGTGCGAGTTCCACGCTGGCGCAGGAAGACCGGAAACGACCGTTGGTGCTCACATCCGCAAGAAGCGCGGCCACCGCAAGCCGCTGGACCCCAGTCTGCTGCGCGAGGTCGTGCGGCATGAGCTGCCCGAGGCCGATCGCTTCTGTACTCACGACGCTCACGCGCTCGTAGAGATTGGAGTTGAAACCAGCGAGCAGTTCGACGTCATTCCGGAACAGCTCCGCGTCATCCAGCACCAGCGCGTCAAGTATGCATGCCCCTGCTGCGATCTTGGTATCAAGGCCACCCCGGCACAGCCGCGCATCATCCCGCACGGAGTCCTGAGCGAATTAGCGCTCGCGTGGATCATCACCGGCAAATACCAGTTCGGCATGCCAATCTATCGTCAGGCAGGCCTGCTGCGACGCTTCGGCGGCGACATCTCGTCGAACACGATCGCCGCCAGCATGGTTCGCGTTGGCCTCGCGACCCAGCCCGTGATCAACTTGATGCGCGATGCGTTGCTCGAGGCAGAGCTGATCTACTGCGATGAGACGACGTTCCAGGTCTTAAAGGAGAAGGGGCGCAAGCCACAAACAAAAAGCTATCTCTGGTCACAGATGACGAATTCGGAGAATCCGATCCGTTGCTTCACATATACGCCTGGACGTGGTGCGCAGCTGGCTGACAAACTGTTCACGGGCATCCGTAAGGGTTCTGTCCTCATGACCGACGGCTATGAGCCGTATAACGGCATCGCCGAGCGATACCAACTCGTGCATCTTGGATGCTGGGTTCATTGCCGACGCTATTTCGTGAAGGCAGAAGAGAACGTGCCCAAGGCTGCGCGCCCCCCGATCTGCTTGCGACGCACTTCATCACGCTGATCGGAAAGCTGTTCGTCGCCGAGGCGCGGAGCGAGAAATCGACGGCCGACAGACGACAAAAATTGCGACGACGATACAGTTCGCGAGTGCTCAGCGCCATTCACAATCTGATGCTCGAGCAGTCGCCCGGTGTTGTGCCCAACAGCCTGCTCGGCAAAGCGCTCACGTACCTACGCGAGCAGTGGCCGAAGCTGACCCGTTATGTCGAGAACGGTGACTGGCCGATATCAAATAACCCTTGTGAGAATTCGATCCGCCCATTCGTGATAGGGAGGCGTGGCCGGCTGTTCAGTGACACGGTCGAGGGCGTAACTGCGAGCGCCAACCTTTACTCTTTCGTGGAAACTTGCAAGGCCTGTCGGATCGATCCGTATCGCTATTTCCACTGGCTCTTCAAGCATATCCCTTTGGCGAAGAGTGTCGACGACTACGACGCACTTCTGCCGTGGAAAATGCCTGCCGCACCGCAATAACTTCAACCACGCTTCTCAAAGCCTCATCGTGCTTGGCTTGTCGCTCAGAGGGGCGTCGTCAATGGATCGCTTACCTTCCTTCAGACCCCGCCTCGCGACGACGCCCTTGCGTTTCACTAGCCCTTCACCACCATCAGGTTGGACAGGGGACTCGCACCCCCCCCCAAGCTGTTGCGCATGCTCAGCGCACAAAAAAACGGCTTCCGCGGGCGAGCCTTCCACACCGAAAAATAACTCGGCCTCAATGTCCCTTAGGCTGCGTCGAAAACAACCGCCCGATCACATCGCGAATCTCCCGCTCCTGATCCTCAGTCAGCATCACTGTCTTGATCTTCACGGTGAAGTTACCAAGATCTTTCGTGATATTCCCTGCCTGCTCGCGACCCGCAAAAAACTTGTCGATGCTCCGAGCGCTTCCCACGTCACAATTCGACCCGCGCTTCGCCGCCAACAACGCAATCGACGCCGCATACTTCCCTTGCGGTAGGTCCCCGTTCACTACGTCCGCCCATAACTCGTTAGCCGCCCGCACGCCATCCTCTCCGTGCTTCTTCAACGTCGCCACGATTTCCTGCGCCGCATGCCCGCCAATCAGTCCCGGCTGCAAATCTAGCGTCTTGCGAATAAAAACCGGTAAGCTTTCAAAAGAAAAATACCGATACAACCCGGCACGCGACATCCCCAACGCTTCCGCCATGCGCTTGCGATCCGGAAATTCCTGCTCCGACCGGCGAATCGATACCGAAATCTCATAGTCGGTCAGATCATCGCGGCTCACGTTTTCGACCAGCGCCAGCACGGCCATATCTTGATCCGTGCACTCGATGACGACCGCGCGAATCGTCGCCAGTCCAAGCATCTTGTGCGCACGCCAGCGTCGCTCCCCGGCGATGATTTGATACGTCGCTTCAGCGCGGCGCACGACGATCGGCTGCATCAGCCCGACCTCGCGGATCGATTCTGCCAGTTCCGACAACTTCGTCTCATTGAACACTCGCCGCGGCTGCCACGGGTTCGGCGAAATCTCGCTGACCTGAAGCTCCGACGACGTGCCGCTCGACTCCAGTTCCTGCACACGCAACTGGGCCGCCGCCAACGCCCCCGCCATGCCGGGCGCAGTTTCCGTTCGGCTCGCCCGGCGCGTTGCATCCGGCTTCCTCGCATCGGTCGCCTTGATGCCGGCCGTCTTCGCCAGAAGCTGTTCGCGAATGTTGCTCATTGTGCCGGCCTCCATTGCTTGACGAATTGATCATCGACCCAGCGGCAATAGTCGACGAGCGGCTGTCGGACGCGTGCGAGCGACTTGGCCTGACTGTGCGTGCTGGCGATATCGAACACCGTTGTAAATGCCAGCGCCCCGGAACTCATGACCGAACTCGCCGGAACCTCGAACGGATCCAGCCATTGGCGATATGCGCCTTGCGCCCATGTGCGCACAACCGGTGTCGACGCAGTCGGACCGTAATTCACGCGAGTCAAAAGCACGGAAACGAAGTCATACTTCTTGTCCGCTTCATAACGAATGAACGATTTTGCGACGTCCGAGAAAAGACGCCAAAAAGACAGCGAGCTAAAAAAGTCCAGGTTCTCGGGGACCATCGGCATGACCATCGCGTCCGCAGCCATCAGCGCGTTCAGGTTCAGATAGGATAGGGACGGCGACGTGTCCAGAATGATGTAGTCGTAATGCTTGCGAAACGGCGCCAGGCCATCGCGCAGTACGGTCCAGAATTTGAAACCGGACACCTTCATTTGCATGGCGGGCAAGTGATATTCAGCGCCGACCAGTTCCGTATGCGCGGGGATGATATCGAGCCCATCCCAATACGTCGATTGAACCTTGGCGAGCAAGCCGCCTTCGACCTTTTGATCGTAGATGAAGGGTAGGACCGTATCCTCAGGAAACACCTCCTTCTCGGCGTACAGACCGCACAGTTCCGACAGCGACGCTTGCGGGTCAAGATCGATCACCAGCACTTTGCGTCCGCGCAAACTCAGACCTTGCGCAAGGCACATCGTCGTCGTGGTCTTGGCGGATCCGCCCTTGAGCTGCGACGTAATGATGACCTTGCCTTCGAAGTCATCGCTTGGTCCTTCGACCAGCGGCGTCTGATAAATCGCGGAGACGCGCTGAACCCACGTGCGCGTCTCCGCGAGGGTAAACATCCGGCTGCGGCTTCGGCCCGTTCCGGTAGACTGCCCCTCCGGAAGCACGCCGTCGCTCTTCTGCACGAGGTAGTGAACCTGCTGGCGCGTCAGCCCGCACAGCTCGGCGATTTCTCCGGTGGTAAACATTGGCGCGCTCTTGCGCGGCCTCGGCGCGAGAATCTGATCTCGCAGTTCCGTTGCGTAATCCGTGACTACATCAGCGAAATCGCTGATCTGCGCTAAGGTCACGGTTCGGTCGATTGGCATCGGTTGACTTACATTCGCCATTTTAGAAGTTTTTCCTGATAATTAAGGCTAAACGTAGAATACCGTAAAACCAAGAAAGCCGGTTCCAAGCGGACGTTTTTTCTCCAAAAACGTAGCTAAATCATTGTTTTGTGCGGCAAATGCATCCGAAGGCCTTAACAACCGCCATGTCGGCGACAGGATTTCGTTTCGCCAATTTCTCTCACCTTTACTCCGCGCAACCGCACAAATCGGATTTTATGAAAACTGACCTGCGCCGATTCATCTGACTAAATCCAAACCACCGCTCGACAATGACTGTTTTGCGACGTTAAAAGTGAGAGATGTTGTCGCTGAATTGCTTTTGCATGCGGCCTTTGGGCAAATAGGACATCAACTCTCACCTTTCAATGATTCAAGCTTGAAAAATGAACGGTCGAACCGATGACCGATTGCCCATAGCGACAATATCTCTCACCTTTTTGGTACGGCAATTCGTTTTGAGCTGATTCTAGTTCGTAAATTGTTTTAGAAAAACCTCCAACTAACTTACAAACAAGACCCATTTCGCTCATTTAAAATCAACGACTTAGACGCAAAAGGTGAGTCATGCTGTCCTTAAGGTGAGACTGAATGTCCAGCAAAGGTGAGAAGCAATGTCGGCAGAGGGAGAGATACGGGGCGAAAGGTGAGACTTACGTCCGTCCCTCTCCCAAAGGTGAGAAGCAGTGTCGGGAACCGGCACGAACCACGTGTCCGGCAATCGTTCGGGACGTTTACCGGCGCGAAAAGGTGAGAAGCGCTGTCCCAAAGGTGAGAACGAGTGTCGTCGGCGGGCACGTATCGGCATAAAGGTGAGAGCGATCCTTCATTACCTCACCTTCCTATGCTACAGTCTGCCGAAACATTCAGAACCGCGTAAACATGGCCAGCAGTGTCGAAAGACGGGTGACACCGCTTCAATACGCGCTCGACTTGTTCGTCGAGAATGCGCCCGTCAAAACACCGATCGATGCTGTCGTTACGCCCAAAGACATCGGTTATCAGAAAAACAGCGTGTTCGCGCGCATCATCGGGCTCGGTCTGTCGGCGCGGCGGTTCGTCGATGCCGCGTATTTCATCGTCGCGCAGGAGCCGGAGACGTTCGATACCTACGAGGTGTCGCTCAGTTTCTTCAAATGGCTCATGCGCTACGAAAGCCACAACAAGAAGCATTTTTCCAGCGTCGTGCGCAGCGTGAAGTCGGCCATGCTCGAAGTGACGAGCGGCCCGATCGTCTCCATCGATGCAAAAGGGCGCCTGCTCGAAGATCAGCTCGACGCGAGCGAGGCCGATGAAAGCGGCGAAGATGACGATGCCGACGACGCCGAAGAAGTCGGCGGCGTATCCATCAGCGATGACGAAGGCGACTGGCTCGAACTCATCGGACGGGTGAGCGTGAGGAACGGGCGCATCCGTTTTTGCGTGCCGATCGAACTGCAGCGGCTCATCAAGGATCCCGAAAACTCGTATTGGACGAGTCTGCTCGTCACGTCGAAATTCAAGCTGATCTATGCGCGCGCGATCTACGATCACGTGCTGCCTGAGGTGCCGCACGAACGCACCGACTGGATTCCGCTCGATCTGATTCGCAGTCTGCCGGGCAAGTCGTGGGCCAATTTCGCGGAATTCAAATACTTCAAGCGCGACTATCTCGAACCGGCGATCAAACATATCAACGAATTGTCCGATATCGAGATCGCTTACGAAACGCGCGCGGGCACGCCCGGCTCGCGCAAGAAGGATCAGATTCGCTTCAAACTTAAGCGCAAGGAAGAGGCGGCGGCCGCGGATGCGGACATGCTGTCGTCGGCGTCGCTTTATCTGACGCTCTATAAAGAGTTCGGCCTTTCCGATAAACAGTTCGCGCAGATTCGCGAGAACCGTGGCGCGTGGACGGATGCGCGCATCGAGCAGGCAATCGATTACGTGCGCTGGCGCATCACCAAGGGCGACGATATCCGTCGCGCATCCGGTTATCTGATGAAGGCGCTCGCCGAGAACTATCGCGTGTCGGAGGCCGACAAGCAGATTTCGCTGTTGCAGACGCAGCGCGCGGAGCACGAGTCGTCGAAGAAGGAAGAGCAGAGCTTGCGCAAGGGCGCGGTGGCGGCGAGCGTCGCGGCGGCGGAGGCGGCGGCGGATCAGCGTCGTCAGGACGAAGTGCGCGCCGCGCGCGATTTCTTCACCGGCGCCGAGAAGAAGATGCAGGAGGAGTTGGTGCGCCGCTTCGTTGCGTCGAGCACGATCGGTCAGCGCGCCATCGAGCGTCAGGGCCTCAAGGCGGCGGACGTGAACGAAAGCAACATCATGACGTGGCCAAGTATCGCGGGAACGTTCGCATCGTTCGTCTCGGCGGAGTTGCGCAAGGCCGCGCACAAGGCGCGGTGAGTGGCGGCTGATATCGGCGTGCCCCGCGATTTAACGACCGATGCTTTGGTGGCATAGTGCAGGCACGCAACTCAAGGAGTGCGCCATGTCGACCCTCGAGCAGATTCGGGCGAAGATGAAAAAGCTCCAGAAGCAAGCTGATGCGCTAATCGCGCGGCAGGCGCAGAAAGTCGTCGATCAGATACGCACGCTGATGATCGAGCACGGACTCACCACCGCCGATATCGAAGCCGCCGCGAAGCGACGCCGGCAGCGCGCGGGAAAGGCATCGGTCACGACGAGCGCGAAAAAGACGATGCCGCCGAAGTATCGCGATCCGAAGACGGGCGACACGTGGAGCGGTTATGGGCGAGCGCCTGCGTGGATCGCGAATGCGAAGGATCGGAGCAGGTTTCTGATTGACGTCGCGACGACGAAGGCGGTATCGCGGAGCAAGGCGATGTATCGCGATCCGGTGACGGGCAAGACATGGACCGGTCGTGGCCGCGCGCCAGCGTGGATCGCGCAGGCGAAGGATCGTGCGGTGTTTCTGATTGCGAAGAGCGGGGAGGGGAAGGCGAAGCCTGCTGCAAAGAAAGGCGCGGCGAAGAAGGCTGCCATCAAGAGGGCGAGCGCGAAACCTGCAAGCGCGAAGGCCGTAGGCACGAAGACCGCAGGGGCAAAGACCACAAGAGCGAAGACCGCAAGCGCAAGGACCACAAGCGCAAGAGCGGCGCACGCCGCAAACGCACCGTTCGCAACAAAGCGCGCGATAAAAACACCTTCCGCCAACAAAATACCCGCCACTGCACTAGCCGCCGCGCAAGCCGTCATCGATTCAATCGCGTCTTCATCTGACGGCAGCCAGGTTTCGGTGGCCTGATCGCACGTTGGCAACAGGCAATGGTCCCGCCCAAACGCAGAAGCGCCCGCTAAAAAGCGGGCGCTTCCACCAACCCCAAATCAGCAAGCAACAAGCAACAAGCCGCCTCAAGCCTCCAACTGCTCCAGCACCTTCCCCTTCGTTTCAATCCCCAGAAAATGCACCGCGACCGCCGCCAGCAACGGCACCGCCGCGAGCGCATAAAACGCGACATCCATATGTCCGCCGAGCAGCGTCTTGCTGACCAGCGCGGGCGCGAAGATCGCGGCGACCTTGAGCCATGCGCCGCCGAGTCCGCATCCGAATGCGCGGATGCTCGTCGGATACAACTCCGGCGTATAGACATAAGCTGTGATGAACACGCATGCCATAAACCCGAGCGCCAGCGCACAGAACGTCGCGATCACATACACCGACTCATGCAGGAACACGCCCGCCAGCACTAGCGACACCGCGCACGTCAGCGACCCGATTACGCCAAGCACCGACGCCGCCACCGCCAGATTCAGCGCCAGTTGCAACGGGCGTGATACATGGTCTTGTAAATCGTCGGCAGCCACGTCGAAAGGCCATACTGAATCACGCCGCACGTCATCCACAAGAGCGCGACCGCGATCGTGCGTTTCAGATAGGCCGGCCCGATCAGATCCAGACGGCGGCGCTTCGGATGGCGGCTCGCCATCTCCTCGAATTCGGCGATATTGCCAAGCGGCGGCAGCGGTCCCTTCACGCTCTTTTCAAACGCCGCAAGCGCGTCGCCGGCTTCGCGCATGCGGCCCCGCTCGCCGAGCCAGCGCGGCGATTCGGGCACCAGCGTCTTCAGCAGAAAGAACAGCACGAGCGGAATGCCGCCGATGAAATACATCGCTTCCCAGCCGAAACGCGGCACGATCCACGCGCCGAGCGCATTCGATGCCAGGAGCCCGATCGGAAACACGATCTCATACAGCAGCACGAAGCGCCCGCGTCCATGTGCGCGCATGATCTCATTGATTATACGTCGCCGCCACCGGCAACTCGCCGCCGAGCCCGAGCCCCTGCACGATCCGCAGCGCGACGAACACCGCAAACGAAGGTGCAAACCCGCACGCGATACTCGTCAGCCCGATGATCCCCGAGGTCCACGCGATCGACTTCACGCGCCCATAACGTTCCGCGAGCGACGGAAACAGGAACGCGTCGATCAATTGCCCGATCGATCCCGACGCGATCAGAAAGCCCACTTGCCCCGGCGTCAATCCCCACTTCTGGATGAGCAAGGGCAGCGTCGCCGCGATGACGGTGACATCGAAGCCATCGAAGAAAGTCGCCGCACCGATCAGTATCCGCGCGCGCACCTGCATCGCGTTGGCGGGCAGCCGCTCGATGCGCGCGATGATCGATCCCTTGCTCACCGCGTGCGCGGTGCTGGCTGCGTCGGTGACGGTCGGTGCGGTGCCGCCATGTTCGGCGATAGTATTGTCCATGCTCCTCATGCCTGCTCCCGTGTGTGTTATGCGAGTGCCTTTGCCGTATCGATGAGTGCGGCGAGATCCACCGCGCTAGCCTGACTCATCCATTTCTTCGCGACCTTCAGATCGCGCGGCGAATTGATGGCGATGACGCCGCGCAACGCGTTGGCATCGTCGAAAAAGAAAAGGGATGCGCGACGCGCGTGCAGATCGCCGCGCACGACGGGCTGCGCGTTCGCCGGAATGTCGCCGAGAATCTGCAGATTGACGTCGTATTGATCCGACCAGAACCACGGAATTTCCGCGTACGGCGTGCACACGCCGAGCACCGCGCGCGCCGTTGCGATCGCCTGATCATCACGATCGATCGATGCCGCGCATTCCGGCTGCCACGCTTCGACGTTCAAGGCCGCGAACGCATCGTGATCGACGAGTCGCACGGTTTCGATGTCGGCATCGCCCGCCAGCACGGCTTTGGACAGCGGCGGGCGCTCGTAAGGAAGATGGATTTCATCGGCGATCGTCACGACGCGCCCATCGAAGCCTTCCTTGCGTAAAGTCTTGACGATCCAACCGGCCGCCTGTCCGCCGCCAATCACCACGACAGTTTGAAGATCAGCCATTTTTGCGCTCCGTCATGAATTTGCCTTCGGGCGCCTTCGCGTCTTTCTGACGGCGCGTGTGGCCGTCCAGACCGCCATCGACGGCCTATTCCGCGAACACGGTCGAACCGGGTTCGAAGTCGCGCGGCTGCCAGTCGGGCGTGAGCACGTCTTCATCGGCGTAATACTCGATGAGACCGTCCGCCGGATTCTTGAAGTACCAGAAGTACGCCGACGACACCGGATGACGGCCCGGTCCGAGTTGCGTGGTCCAGCCGCATCGGCTGATATGCAGGCGGCCGCCGAACACTTCGTGAATGTCGCGCACGGTGAACGCGACGTGATTCAGGCCGCGCTTGCCATCGGGAAGCTGAAGCAAGAAGAGATCGTGATGCCCGCCGTGCGGCGCGCAGCGCATGAACGCGCCGCGTCCCGGATAACGGTCGGACGTCTAGAAGCCGAGCAGCTCGTGATAGAACTTTTCCTGTTCGATGACGCAGTTCGTTAAGAACACGACATGCCCGACCTCGACCGGTTCGGCCCGTTCGTACACGGGGCTCGGCGTATCGATACGCCGAGCCCTACACGTTCGACGGCGAGCCTTTCACGTCGATCGCGCGCTTTTTCGTGACTTCGACGCGAATCGCCATGCCGTT
Source organism: Candidatus Burkholderia humilis (assembly GCA_001184405.1). Classification (GTDB taxonomy): domain Bacteria; phylum Pseudomonadota; class Gammaproteobacteria; order Burkholderiales; family Burkholderiaceae; genus Caballeronia; species Caballeronia humilis. The sequence continues at coordinate 108,885 of LFMX01000006.1, read as the reverse complement.
CGGATCGATGCAACCGACCGCATCGTCCGTTTCGATATGGCCGGGCTGGCCCGCGAAACGCCCGCGCAACGCGTCGAGTTCGGCGCGTGTCCCGACGCCCCATGTGACTTCGCGCAAGGTCGGACCGCCTTCGAAGGCGGGCGGCAGAGTCGGATCGTCCGAACGCGCGAGCAGCACTTCGCAGCCGTTCAGCGTTTCGAAACGCGCGCGGGTTTCGTCGTGCGCGACTTCCTTCAGACCCCTGTCGGCGAAAAATCGCCGGCAGGTGTCGAGATCCGTCACGCCATATGTGATGCGTTCAATTCCAAGGATGGTCATAGCCGTCTCGTGATTCAGTTCGCCCACGGCAGCGGGGCGTCGTTCAAGCCCCAGTACAGGTTCTTTTGCTGCATGTATTCGCGCAGACCCAGACGGCCTTTTTCGCGTCCCATGCCGCTGTCTTTCCAGCCGCCGAACGGTGTCGAAATCTAAAACTGTTTGTAGGTGTTGATCCACACCGTGCCGGTGTTCAGCGCGCGCGAGCTTCCATGCGCGTTTGTAGTCGCGCGTCCAGATGCCAGCGGCAAGGCCAAACACGCTGTCGTTGGCTTGTTGCAAGAGCGCGGCTTCATCGTCGAAGGGCAGGGCGGCGAGCACCGGGCCGAAGATTTCTTCCTGGCACATGCGTGCATCGTTGTTGAGTCTTTCGATGATCGTCGGCAGATAGAAGAAGCCTTCCTCGCGGCCAGTCGGGCGTTGACCGCCGCACAGCAGCTTGCCGCCTTCGGAAAGCCCGAGCGCCACATAGCGTTCGATGCTTTCGCGATGCGCGCCCGTGATCAGCGGACCCATCTGTGTGTTCTTGCGCGTGGGATCGCCGACGCGCAGCTTGCGTGCGGCATCGACGAGACGCGCCATGAATTCGCCGTACACCGCGCGCTCGACAAAGAGCCGCGGTCCCGCAATGCACGATTCCCCCGACGAACTGAAGATGCCGTACAGCACGCCGTTGACCGCGTGATCGAGGTCGGCATCGGCGAATACGATGGTGGGCGACTTGCCGCCGAGTTTCAGCGATACCGGCATCAACTTCTCCGCCACGAGCCGCGCGATGCCGCGCCCGACTTCCGTGCCGCCCGTGAACGCCACTTTCTTGACTAGCGGATGCCGCACGAGCGCATCGCCGATCACGGAGCCTTTGCCCGGCAGCACGCTGACGACGCCCTTCGGCACGCCCGCTTCCTCGCAAATACGCGCGAGTGCAAGCGATGCAAGCGGCGTCACTTCCGCCGATTTCAGCACGACGGCGTTGCCCGTAGCGAGCGCGGGCGCGAGCTTTTGCGCTTCCGATGCGATCGGCGAATTCCACGGCGTGATGGCCGCGATCACGCCGAGCGGCTCGTGCACGCTCATCGTCAGATAATCGCCGCGCGAGGGCGTGAGTTCGTCTTCGAGCGTTTCGAGACACGTCGCGAAATAGCGGAACGTGTTCGCCGCGCTCGTGACCAAAGCGCGCGTTTCGCTGATCGGCTTACCGTTGTCGCGGCGCTGCAATTGCGCAAGCGCTTCATGCCGCACTTCGATGAACGAAGCAATCCGATGCAACACAACCCGCGCGCTGATGCGCTTTCAAGCCGGCCCAATCCGCCTTCTGATAAGCACGATCCGCGATCTCGACGGCTTCGCGCGCGTCGTCGGCGTTGGCCGTGCTGATTTCCGCGTTCACGGTTTGATCGGCCGGATAAAGGCTCGCGTACGCGTTGTCGTGTCCTTGTCGCCATTCGCCGCTGAGAAAAATATCGCCGGACGTGACGAGCGAAGTGTCGGGATGATTCATCTTCAGGATGCTCCTTAAATCACGCAGCGCGCCGTGCGATTCTTCAGCACACGGATTGCGCTAAACGCGGTCAGCGCCGATGTCTTGGGATTCGACGGCAGCGGCTTGCCGCACATTTCGAGCGACATTTCGCCGAACGCGCCGCGCGCCACGATGCGATGCACATTGCGCTCGACGTTCGGATCGGCGATCAGGCGCACGTGCGTGCCGTCGAGTCCGAGTCCGGCGAGCGCGATCGTCGCGGCGACTTCAGATTGCATAGCGCTTCGGCGGGCGTGCCGAGCCAGCCGAGCGGCGGTTTGCGGCCCGTGTACTGCACGTCGTCGAGTCCGCTTTCTTTCGCCGATGCCAGCGCGTCCACGCCGCCGATCGCGCCGGACAGCAGCGTGATCGTGGCCGCGCCTTCGTCGGCGGCGCTGGAGAGCGCATCGAGCAAACCGGCTTCGGACAGCGCACCGATCGATGCGACCGCGCAGGCCGTGCCCGACTTCAGCAAGGGCACGACGTGATCGACGATCGCGGCGTGCCCCGCGCACTCGAGCGCGAATTCCGGATGACTGGCCAGCGCATCGACGCGCGATACGACATCGACGGCATCGCCGAGCATGGCGCGCACGTTATCGCGGGCGCGCACCGGCTCGATCACATGCGAGATGCGCACGTGCGGATCGTTGTCGAGCGCGCGATACACCGCGCTGCCGATCGCGCCGCAGCCGATCATCGCGACATCGATCGCATGCTGTGGATGGTGGCCCAGGCGAGGATCACGCATATTCCGGCTCCTTCGGCTCCTCCTTCTTGACCGGCGGCCCGGCGAACGCGGTCGCAAACGAGCCGACCGACAGCATGTCCATTTCCACCAGCACCGGTCCGTCGATGGAAAGTCCGTCGCGTACGATGTCATCGGCCTGATCGAGCGACGTGATGCGCCGGTGCGCCATGCCCAGACTCGCGCAGAACTGCGCAAAATCCGGTTGATGCAGATCGACGAACATGCGCCATCCTAAATATTGCGGATCACGCCGTAGCACTGATCGTTCATCAGCACGATCATCACGTTGGCTTTTTCCTGCATGGCGGTCGCGAGTTCGCCGACGTTGATCATCAACCCGCCATCGCCGACGAGCGCGACCGTTTTCTTCGCCGCGTCCGACAGCACCGCGCCGATCGCCATCTGCATGCCTTGCCCGATGCCGCCGCCCAGCGCATGCACGCCCGCGCGCGGATTGAAAATCTTCAGCAGGCGATTGCCCCACGTGCTGTTGGAAATCGTGACGTCGCGCACCCAGTTGTAATCGCGGCCGACCGCGCGTTGCAGCGAATCGACGAGGCGCTTGTATGGCCCCAATCCCTTCGATACTTCCGCCACCGCCGTTTCGCGCGCGGCGGCAAGATCGCCGGCGAAGCTCGCATCGACTTCGATGCGAGCTTCGAGCAAGGTCGCGAGTTCATCGAGCACGCGCGAGGCATCGCCGTGCACGAACAGTTCATTGCGATAGCCGCGGTTGTCCGCGAGCGCATCGGCATCGACGCGATAGAGCGGTTGCGGCAGCGCGAGCTTGTACTTGAGCGTTTCGTTGCCGCGCAGACGCGAGCCGACGACGAGCGCATCGCATGTTTTGTAGAACGCCTCGACCGACAGATGCACGTTGAACGCGCCGAGCGTCGCCGGATGATCTTCCGGTAGCACGCCGCGACCCTGCACGCTTGTGACCACGCCGAAGCCGAGTTTCACGAGCCGTTCGACCGCCGCGCGCGCGTGACGCGTGCCGCCGCCGAGCCACAAGAGCGGGCGCTTCTTTGCGACCAGCACTTCGGCAAGTTTCTGCACGCGCTGCGCATCGTGTGTGAGCGTGCCAACGTGCGACGCGGCCATATCTGCCGGCCAGTCGATTTCGGCCGCCTGAATATCGATCGGAATCTCGACGCTCACCGGACCGGCGGGCATGGTCAGCGCGATGCGTACGGCTTCGCGGATCGTGGGCAAGGCGGTGTCCACGGTGCGCACGCGGAACGCGGCCTTCAAGATGGATTGCAGCATCGACAACTGATCCGGCGCTTCGTGGATATACGCGAGATCCTGATCGAGATATTCCGTTTCGATCTGCCCGGTGATGTGCAGAAGCGCTGTGTCCGCCGTCAGCGCTTCGACCATCGCGCCGGTGGTGTTGCCCGCTGCCGTGCCGGTCGACGTGAACGCGACACCGAGCTAGCACGACACGCGAGCGAGGCCATCGGCCATATTCAGCGCGCCCGCTTCACCGCGTGCGCCGACGTAGCGGATATTGCCGCGACGGCCGATCGCATCGAGGATCGGCATATTGTGGATCGAGATGACGCCGAACGCCGTGCGCACGCCGCATTGTTCGAGAAACGCGGCGATCAGTTCGCCGACCGTGGTTTTTTCAGACATGTCGAGCAAAGCCTCCAGAAACATCGATATGGCTGCCGGTCGTGTACGACGACAACGGCGAAGCGAGATAAAAGAGCGCTTGAGCGGCTTCTTCGGGACGCCCGAAACGGCCGAGCGGAATGTTTTTCTTGCGCGCGAGTTCGGCGGTCCACTGTTCCCAGCTTTGGCCGTCCGCGTTTTCGTTCAGATAGTTTTGATAGCGCCGCTTCCACTGCCCCGATTCGACGATGCCGATCAGAATCGAATTCACGCGGATGCGCTTGGGCGCGAGTTCCGTCGCCAGCGATTTCACGAGACTCAGTTCGCCCGCGCGCGCCGATGACGTCGCGACCATGTGCGCTTCCGGCTGCAACGCGAGCAGCGAATTCACGCAGACGATCGCGGGCGTGGGCGCGGCTTTGAGCATCGGCAAAAAGGCGCGCGTCGGCCGGATGATGCTGAAATACTTCAGCTCGAGTTCGTCGCGCCAGGCGTCGTCGGTGGTATCGGCGAAGGTGGACACGCGGCCTTGACCCGCGTTATTCACCAGCATGTCGACGTGTCCGAAGCGCTTCATCACGCGTGCGGCGAAGGCGCTCGTCTGCTCGGCGTCGAGCACGTCGCAGCGTTCGGCGAGCAATTGCGCTTGCGCGTGGTGAAATTCTTCGGCAAGTGCAGCCTGCGCGGAGGCAAGCCGGTCGGCATCGCGTCCGCAAATGGCGACCGATGTGCCCGCCTGCAAAAAGAGCCGCGCCGTTGCGAAGCCGATGCCGGACGAGCCGCCCGTGACGACCGCGACGTGACCGGAAAGATCGATCTGAATCATTGCAACCCCAGAGACTTCATGTAGCGGCTCGACGCGTTGCCACGCGCGGCCGGACGATAGTTCGGGCGCATCGAAAGCGCATCCGCGGCGTCGCGGACTTTGTCGATGAGACCGCTTTCGATGAGCGCGGCATCGATTTTCGGACGCGGAATCGTCGTCGTGATGACCGCGACGATGCGCCCCGTGTCGTTGCGAACCGGTGCGGTGACGACCGAAATGCCGCGCTCGAACGATGACTGGCTTGTCGCGTAACCGCGTTCGGCGTCTTCCTTCACGCGCTCGTACAGCGCTTCGACCGTTTCCGGCGTCGATGGCGTGAAGCGGTCCAGATGCGCTTCCGGATACAGCGCGCGCAATTCAGCGAGCGATAAATCGCCCATCAACACGTGGCCGTGCGTCGTGGCGTGCGCCGGCAGCCGTGTGCCGACGTTCACCTTCACCGAGCTGAAAATCGGCGCGATGCTTTGCGCTTTAGCGACGAACACGACATCGCGGCCATCGCGGATGAGGATGTGGCTCGTAAGGTCGGTTGCATCGCGTAATGTTTCGATGATCGGCAAACCGAGATCGGTCAATTCGAGCGAACTCAGATATTCGAAGCCCAGGCGCAGCACGGCCACGCCCAAGCGGTAATTGCGGTCCTTGTCCGCGCGCTCCAGAAAACTGAGCGATTCGAGCGTTTGCAGCAGGCGAAAAACTGTCGTGCGCGGAATGCCCAAGCGCCGCGACAATTCGGGCGCGCCTAGCACCGGTTCGCGCGGCGAAAACTCGGTGAGAATCTTCAATCCGCGTTCGAGTCCCGGCACGATGTAAGTCGAGTCACCTTTATCCGTGTCTTCTATGGCGAGGGATGTCATTGCGTTACTCCGTCTTTCTGGTGACATTCGATGCCGTGGCAAAACGTGTCGATCAGCGCCGTATAAGCCGCGGGCGATTCGACGTAACCCGCGTGACCGGCGCGCGGAATCACTTGCAGGCTCACGTGCGCCGCCTGCGGGATGCGCTCGCACGCTTCGGGCGGCGTGATCGTGTCTTCTGCGCCGACCGCGACGGCGCGACGCTTTTCAAACCGTGCGATGTCCGATGCGAGGTCCGCGTTCGCCAAAAGATGCGTCGCTTGCGCGTAGTCTTCGGGTCTTACGCGCGCCATGTTCCAGCGCACCCATTCGCGTGCTGCTTCGCTGGCGTGCGGCGAAAGCATGTTGGCGCTGCGTTCGCGCGCGAGTCCTTCGGGGCCGAGGTCGTGCAGCATCTTCAGACGTGCATCGCGTTTCTGTTCACGTATTTGCGTCGATGCCGCGCCGTAACCCGCAGCGGGCGAAATCAGCAGCAAGCCCGCGACGCGCTCCGGCGTTTCGGCAGCGAACGAACCCGCGACGATCGCGCCGAGCGAATGGCCGACTAGCATGCATCGATCGATACGCAATGCATCGAGCCATGCGCGCAGCGCGTCTGCATAATCCGCTGCGACGGGAGGCGCGGAAGAAACGCGCGTCGATACGCCATAGCCCGGTGCATCCCACGCAAGCACGCGACGCGTCGCGCCGAGCGCATCGAGTTGCAAAACCCACGACGCTGCGCCCGATCGGATGCCGTGCAGCAGCACGACGGGCAGGGTGCGCGAATGCACATCGGCATTGGCATTAGCTTCGCGATAACCCGTCGTACCGTGCGCGGTCTCGATCCGTGCTTCCGGAAAGTGCGTGAGCGTGTGAGCGTTCATGATCGACGGAGCCTCAGCGCTTGAGCTTCGCCAACGGCGAATCCGGTGGATACGTCGGCGTAATCGGCTTCGATGCCCCGAGCATCACGCACATCAGCGCATCTTCTTCGCCGATATTGATTTCCGTGCGATACACGCCCGGCGGCACCGAAATCAGATCGCGCTCGCCGAGCACGGCTTCCCACGTTTGCCCGTCCTTCTCTCAGATCACTTTCATCTTTCCGCGCAGCACGAAGAAAATCTCTTCGGCGTCGACGTGAATGTGGCTCGGCCCGATGTTGCCCGCGGGAATGACCATCGTCGAAAATGTGAAGCCGCCGGCGGGCACCGTGTTTATGTCCTTCGCGACGCCCGTGCCGACATAGCGCATTTGCGCGCGGCGGTATTTCGGGTCGTAATCGGTCTGAAACTTGAGCGCGTCCCAGTCGTAGCGGCGCGTTTCGAGGCGCGCGACGCGCGTGTTCATCCACTTGTCGAAGCTCGCGTCGGCGGGTTGTTCCCACGATTTGCGTTCGATATCGCTGTCGGTTTCAATGAAGGCCATTGTTTTTCTCCAGGTTCTAATCAATTCATCACGAAGCCGCCGTTCACCGGCAGCAACTGGCCCGTCACGAAGCGCGCCGCATCCGAGAGCAGGAACAGCACGGGGCCGTTCACGTCGCCGGGCACGTAAGCGGTCGTCGACCTCTGTCAGACCCGGCGCCCTTGCTCGCGACGTAGGCGAGGAGTTTGGGCGTGCCCCACCGCGGTATCGGAGGCGATATTCACGATCGCGCCGCGCCCCGATGCCTTCAGATGCGGCAGACACGCGCCGCTCGCGAGCCACGCGCCGCGCACGTTGACGTTCATCACGGCGTCCCAGGTCTCGGGCGTGAGTTCGTCGGCGTGCTTGCCACCGGAATGGGTGATCGCGGCGTTGTTGACGAGTCCGTCGATACCACCGAGCTTCGCCGCGCTTTGTTCGACGAACTGCGTGATGCTGTGCGGATCGGTCAGATCGAGCGGGAAGAAATAGGCGTTGTCCAGTTCGGCAGCGAGCGCTTCGCCTTCGTCGCGCAGCACATCGCCGAATGCGACGTGTGCGCCCTGATCGACCAGCGCCCGCACGAACGCTGCGCCGAGTCAGTGTGCGCCGCCGGTGACGATGACGCGGCGCTCGTTGAGCTCATCACGCATGAGCGTGCTCCTCCAACGCCGCCAGATGCTGCTGCGCACGCTGCTTCAACAGACGCCGGACACGCGTCATGCCGACATCGTGCTGATAGAGGAATTCGTGATTGCGCGCGTTCGGTGCAAGGCTTTCGAGCACATAGCGGTCTTGTTCCAGCACCGCCCAATGCAGCCCTTCCAGCCGGTTGCGATACAAAAAGCGCCACGCATCGCGCTGCCAGCCGGAGACTTTGCGCGTGCGCCAGAAGTAGACCTGGTAGTTGTCGTCATCGACAGGCGTGGCGAATCCGATGATTCCGAAGTTGCCGCCCGGACCGAACTTCTTCTTGTATGGAATGGCCAGACGCATCCACAGACAGCCGGTTTCGCCGAGTTCCACCCAGTCGAAATTCACGTCGCGCTGATTCACCTTCTCGAACATCAGACCGGTGTCGGTCTTGCGCATGCGCATGTCGGTCTGCTTGTCGCCTTCGGCCATCGAATGCGAGGTCGCGTGCAAGTATGCGCCGTGCATCGGATCCATGACGTTATCGATCGCGTACTGATAATTGCACTTCCAGTGCGACATGCACAGAAAGCTCGCGTATTCCTCGCCGACCAACTCTTCCGGCAGATTCAGCGGCGCGGGTTCTGTGTTGGCAGCGTCGCCGAACCAGAGAAAGATTGCGCCGGCGCGCTCTTCGACCGGATACGACTTCACGCACTTTTGCCCTTCGAGCGGGCACGCGGAGACGGCGGGCACTTTCTGCACGGTGCCGCTGCCATCGATTTCGATGCCGTGATACCAACACGCCACGCTGCCGCCGAGATTCCAGCCCAGCGACAGCCGCGCCCCGCGATGGGGACAGCGGTCTTCGAGCGCATGCACCTTGCCTTCGTTATCGTGCCACAGCACGATCTGATCGCCGAGCCGCGTCAAAACGATCGGCGCATTCGCCACTTGCCAGCTCGGCGCGACCGGATACCAGTAATTGCGCAAGCCGCGATCGAGATACGCCTGCACCGGATCATGGCTTGTTGAGGATTGCTGAGGGGACGTCATGTGTTCACTCTGTATGCGGTGATCCAGCGTTAGTCGGCGAGCGTGCGCAGCTCGGCGGCGAGGCGATCGGCGGTCCACGTCGCGCCTTCCGGCGTGCGGAAGCCTTCGCGGTTCAGGCCCGCAACGACTTGCTCCAGCTCCAGCGCGCCGGCTTCGAAGACGCGTTCGAGCGCATCGCCGAAATCGTTTTCGTATTGCGTCGGCTCGGCCTTGCGCGTCTGCCAGATGAAGTTTTCAGTCTCGCCCGGCTTTTCGATCACGCCCTTGCACGCGACGTTGTTCGGCTGCGGCGCGAGCCACGGCTTCAGGTTCGGATTGAAGTTCACGACTTTTTCCATGTCACGCAGGAAGTGATGGGCGCGGGCGCGTCGTACGACATCGGCAAATTCACGGTGCACGGCTTGTACACGCGTGTGAAGCTGGAATCGAACGGCGTCAGCAACACGTACCAGTCATACGATGCCGGATTGACCTTCAAGATGGTGCCGACCAACTGGATCGCGGGCGGCGCGGCGACGACCACGTTCAACGGCGGACGCTGGACGCAGTTCGAAATCGGCGACATTTACTTGCTGTCGAAATCGACGCAGTTTTATGTGAACGTGCTCTACGAGCACGCGAACGGCAACGCGAAGGCGGCGTTCTTCACGGCGGGCGTGTCGAGCACGGCCAATCAGGTGATCGTGCTCGCAGGCATCCACCATTCGTTCTAAGCAGAACCCTTATTCGATGCGATCACCGCCGTCGGATCATCCGGCGACGGCCGGTAATTCAGCCGCATCGGCAGTTCGATGGCCGCCGCGCAGATTGTCTCGACGAGCTGCGTTTTTTCCGTGTCCGCGCCGATGTCCGAGCGCGGCACCGTCGCCGTGACCGCCGCGACGATTGCGCCTTCGCGATCGCGCACCGGCGCGGTGACGACCGAAATCCCGCGTTCGAACGATGCCTCGCTCAAGCCGTAACCGAGCGCCGTGCATTTGCGCACGCATTCGTAGAGTTCATCGACGGTCGCGGGCGTGTGCTCGGTGAACTGCTCCAGCTTCGTTTCGGGATACAGCGCATGAAGCTGCGCCAGCGTGAGATCGCCCATCAGCACGTGACCGTGAACCGTCGCGTGCGCGGGCAGCCGCGTACCGACATGCACTTTCACCGACGAAAACATCGGCTCGATGCTCTGCGCCTTCGCAACGAACACGACATCGCGTTGATCGCGAATCAGCAGATGCGTGGAGAGGCCCGTGGCATAGCGCAGACGTTCGAGAATCGGCGTGCCGAAATCGGTGAGTTCGAGCGAATTCACATATTCGAAGCCGAGCCGCAGCAACGCGACGCCGAGCCGGAAATTGCGATCGCCGTTCACGCGTTCCAGAAAGCCGAGCGATTCGAGCGTTTGCAGCAGGCCAAACGTCGTCGTGCGCGGAATGCCGATGCGCCGCGACAATTCCGGCGCGCCGAGCACCGGCTCGCGCGCGGAAAACTCCGCGAGAATGCGCAGGCCGCGCTCGAGTCCCGGCACGAGATACGTGGATGCGCCCGACGCGTCGTCGGCTGCGTCGAGGGTGTCTTCCTGTTTGCTTCGTGTGGCCATGTTCGGCGGATGTCGTTGTCGTCACGCAATCTGACAATCATAGCGCGACGCGATCGGCGTTCTAGTCGGCCACGCGGATCGATACATCGGCGGCGGCGAGCGTGTCGCTCATCCAGTCGGGCGGCGCGGCATCGGTGAAGAGCGCATCGATCTGATTCAGATGCCCGAGCCGCACCAGTGCCGCGCGCCCGAACTTGGAGTGATCGGCGACGAGAAACACGGTGTGCGACTGTTCGATGATCGCCTGCGCAACACGCACTTCGGCGATATCGAAATCGCGCAGCGTGCCGTCTTCCTCGATGCCCGAAATCCCGACGATCCCGAAATCGACCTTGAACATGCGGATGAAATCGACCGCCTGTTTGCCGACGACGCCTTTATCGCGCGCGCACCTTGCCGCCCGCGACCATCAGTTCGACATCTGAGTCGTCCGCAAAAATATTCGCGACGTTCAGATTGTTGGTGATGACGCGCAAACCCGAATGCCCGCGCAGCGCGCGCCACTTCTTCCGTGGTCGTGCCGAGGTTGATGAAAAGCGTCGCGTTGTTCGGAATCTCCGCCGCGACGCGTTGCGCGATGCGCCGCTTTTCATCGAGGAACATGTGCTGACGCGCGGCGTACGCGGTGTTCTCGGAACTCGTCGGCGCGCTTGCGCCGCCGTGATAGCGCCGCAGCAGGTTCCGGGTCCGACAGCCAGTTCACGTCGCGCCGGATGGTCTGCTGCGTGACCTGAAACTGCTCGGCGAGATCTTCGATGGTCGCGAAGCCATCGCATGCGACGCAGTCGAGCAGGGCGCGCTGCCTGCCGTTCAAAGCGGGATCGGTGTTCATCGAATGCGCAAAATCGCAAAAAAGTGAAAATCCAGCAAAAGCGTCAGTGTAGGCCATCGGACTGTTGTTGCAGATTTTCGCAGCGCTCTTTTCCTGTTCTCGATCCGGTGATGCCATGATCGAAAACGAACTTTTATATTCGAAAATGAACATTTTCACGCTTTGGCGTGACATGAAGAGGAGCCGTGGCCGATGAGCCATCCACGTTTCATTCTTGCGCTCGATCAGGGGACAACCAGTTCACGCGCAATTCTTTTCGACCGCGCGGACGCGGCGGTCGCCAGCGCCCAGCGCGAATTTCCGCAGCACTATCCGCAGGCCGGCTGGGTCGAGCACGATCCGCGCGATATCTGGCAGTCGCAATTCGATGTCGCGCGCGAGGTATTGCGAAGCGCGAACGCCGGCGCGTCCGAGATTGCGGCGATCGGCATTGCGAATCAGCGCGAAACCACGCTGTTGTGGGAGCGCAAGACCGGCGCGCCGGTCGGCAACGCGATCGTCTGGCAGGACCGGCGCACGGCGGCGCATTGTGCGCGGCTGGAAGAGCACGGCGCGGCGGCGTTGATCGAATGCAAGACAGGCTTGCGCATCGATCCATATTTTTCGGCGACGAAACTCGCGTGGCTGCTCGATAGCGCGCCCGGTTTGCGTGAGCGCGCGCGTCGCGGCGAGCTTGCGTTCGGCACCGTCGATAGCTGGCTCGTGTGGCAACTGACCGGCGGCCGCGCGCATGTGACGGATGCATCGAACGCGTCGCGCACGTCGCTTTTCGATATCCGCGCGGGCGATTGGGACGACGAACTGCTCGCGCTCTTCGATATCCCGCGCGCCGTGTTGCCCGAAGTCGTGCCGTCGAGCGGCGAAATCGCGCGCACCGACGAAGCCTTGTTCGGCGCAGCGATTCCGATTACCGGCATCGCGGGCGATTAGCAGGCCGCGACCTTCGGGCAAGGCTGCATCGAGCCGGGACTGGTGAAAAGCACCTACGGCACCGGCCTTTTCATGCTGATGAACACGGGCACGCAGCCGGTGGCATCGACGCATCGGTTGTTGTCCACGCTCGGCTGGCAGATCGGCGGACAGCGTTCGTACGCGCTCGAAGGCTCGGTCTTTATGGGCGGCGCGATCGTGCAATGGCTGCGCGACGGTCTCGGCATCATCGATCATGCGTCGCAAGTGGGTACCGCCGCGCAATGCGATTCGAGCGATGGCGTCGTGCTCGCGCCCGTGTTCGCCGGACTTGGCGCGCCGTATTGGGACCCGTACGCGCGCGGCACGCTGATCGGCATGACGCGCGGAACCGCCCGCGCGCATATCGCGCGGGCGGCGCTCGAAGCGATCGCGTTGCAAACCGTGGACGTGCTCGTCGCGATGGAAGCGGATGCGGGCATCGCCGTGAGCGAGTTGCGCGTGGACGGCGGCGCATCGCAAAGCGATCTCTTGATGCAGATTCAGGCCGACTTGCTCGGCCGTCCGGTCGTGCGCCCGAAAGTCACCGAAACGACCGTGCTTGGTGCGGCGCATCTCGCGGGACTCGGCGCGCGCTTCTGGACGCATCCCGACGAATTCACGCAGCGCGCGGATGCATCGCGCTTCGAACCGGTCATGTCTGATGACGCGCGCGCGGCTGGGAAACTTCTTAAAATGTCTGACATGCACGTTACTTCTCCTCCTGCACGCGTCGCGCTGCTGCGCGAACTCGACCAGACTCCGCTGTGGGATGTCATCGTCATCGGCGGCGGTGCGAGCGGTCTGGGCACGGCGGTCGATGCCGCATCGCGCGGCTATCGCCCCTTGCTCGTCGAAGCGCGCGATTTTGCCAAGGGCACGTCCAGCAAGGCGACCAAACTCGTGCACGGCGGCGTGCGCTATCTCGCGCAAGGCAACGTGCCGCTCGCGCGCAATGCGCCGCATCTGGTGAGCTCGCTCGGGTTTATCGTTCCGGCGTATCAGTTTCACGACAAGCTGTTTTACGGCGCGGGACTCAAGATTTACGACTGGCTGGCCGGATCGCTGAATCTGGAAGCGAGCCGCAGCCTGAGCATTGCGCAAACGCGCGCAAGTTCGCCGATGCTCGCCAACACGCTTGACGGCCACGCCTTGCGCGGTAGCACGCTTTACTTCGACGGCCAGCTCGACGACGCGCGCCTCACCGTGTCGCTGATGCGCACGCTGTTCGATCTCGGCGGCATCGTGCTGAATAACGCGGCGGTGCGCGGCGTGCAAGCGGTGGACGGGAAGCATCGACTGACGATGGAAGACACAGAGACCGGCGATACGTTGAGCCTCAGCGTGCGCTGCGTCGTCAACGCAACTGGCGTGTGGGTCGATTCGCGCAATGGCCGATCCGTCCGCCAAGCCGATCGTCGCGCCCAGTCAGGGTGTGCATCTGACCTTGCCCGGCCGTTTTCTGCGCAGCGAGCACGCCATTCTCGTGCCGAATACCAAAGACGGCCGCGTGCTGTTCGTCGTGCCGTGGCACGGTCACACGATCGTTGGCACGACCGATACGCCCCGTCATGATTTGCCGCTCGACCTGCGCGCAAGCGATGAAGACATCGACTTCATTCTGGTGACGGCGGCGGATTATCTGTCGATGAAACCCACGCGTGACGATGTGCTGAGCGTGTGGGCGGGCCTGCGTCCGCTCGTGAAGGGCAACGGCGATGCATCGACGAAATCGTTGTTGCGCGAGCATACGATCGAAGCGAACGCGAACGGCATGATCACCGTGACGGGCGGCAAGTGGACGACGTATCGGCTGATGGCGCAGCAAGTCGTCGATCTGGCGATATCGAAAGGCTTGCTGACGGCCGCGCCGTGCCGCACGACGAACCTGCCGCTGCATGGATCGACGTCCGAACGCGCAGGCGTGTACGGTTCGGATGCACACGCGCTGGAACAACTGCCGGGCGCATCGAACATGCTGGTGCGGGCAAGCGGCCTGACCGAAGCGCATACGCGTTTCGCGGCCCGCGAAGAACTCGCGCATTCGGTGGAAGATGTGTTCGCGCGGCGCAATCGCGCGCTCTTTCTGGATGCCGCCGCCGCGCGTGCGGCCGCGTCGGAAGTGGCGCGCATCATGGCGGAAGAACTGGAAAAGTCCGCGCAATGGCAGGCCGATGAAATCAGCCGTTTCGATGCCTTCGCGCGGACCTGGACGCTGAACTAAACGAGGACGATCAGAACGCGTGCCGAATGCCGACCATCGCGACGAACTGCGAGGGTCCGGACGATGGCGTCGCGTTCTGCGAATCGCCGACGACGGCGACCGCGTCCGCAATCGCCGGCCCGTTGCCGGTTGCGATCAGCGACTTGCCGCGCGCATGTTGATACGCCTGCAACGCATAGAACGACGTGCGCTTGGACAGATCGTAAGTCTGCTCGAGCGAAATCTGCTGATACTGCGCCGGATCGGTGATGCCGTTCGACTTGCTCGCGCGCGTGTAGCTGTAACCCGCCGCGACATTGATTGACGGCGTGAAGCGATACGAAGCGATCGCGCCGTAGCTGTTGAAGACGGCTTCATCGGTGAAAAGCGAATTCGACCCGGGCGTGTACTGCGCGTTCGAATAGTTCAGGCCGAGCATCAGATTGTCGTATGTGTAGCGCGCGGCGGCCGCGGCCAGTTGCACGCTACGTGCGCTCGCGTAGCCGTTGTTCACCGGCGAGTTGACGGCGAATGTGCCGAGCGCGCGGCTCGTTGCGATGTCCTTCAGCTTGACATAGCCCGCCGCGATCGCAAACGGCTTGTAGTCGTAGCGCAGCGCGGCGCTGAAGTTGCTGCCGCTCGCGATGCTGCCCGCTTTGCCGCCGAGTGCGTATTGTGCGGCAAACACCAGCCCTGCGATATTCGGCGATGCATATGTCACCGAGTTATTGAAGCGCAGCGTGGTGTCGAGCGTATCGACATCGCCGGGATGCGCGCCGGTCGGTCCGAGCGCGCCGACCATGCTGAAGTACGGCGTGTACTGGCGGCCGAGCGTCAGCGTGCCGTACTTGTCGTTCGACAAACCCGTGTACGCCTGACGCTTGAACAGCGTGCCCGCGCTGGCCTGAAGCCGCTTTCGAGACGGAAAATCGCTTTCGTGCCGCCGCCGAGATCTTCCGCGCCGAGCAAGCCGAACTTGCTCGCCTGCAGATTGCCCTGGCTCATGTAAATGTTCGAGTTGCCGCGCTGATTGTTGACGTAGGCGAACGCGTTATCGACGACGCCGTACAGCGTCACGCTGGTCTGCGCCGATGCCGCGCCCGAAATCAACGAGCCGGCGATGACGACCGGTTTCAAATGCTTCATTGCTGAGTGCTTTCTTTCTTCGTGGATGTTCATTGCGCGAGATGCAGCGTGAGATGACGCCAGCCATCGGCGGAAGATTCGCCGGTCAGTTGGCCGTTCGTGCACGTCACGGCGCGCGTATCGGATGCGGGCACGCTTACGCGAACGTCGCGTTGCATCGTTTCCTGCTGTTCGATGGCGATCCGCAACGTTGCCGCATCGCTTTCGATCGATACGCGCCAGCGCCCTTGCGCGTCCTTCGGCAAGTACACGGAACGCTCGCTTTGTCCTTCCTCGACCACCGCCGCGACCAGCAGCGATGCGCCGAGCATCATGTCGTCGCCATCGGCGAGACAGGCGAGACAGGCGAGACAGGCGGGATCGTGCGGGAACTTCGCGAACATCGGCCGCGTGACGGGTTCGTACGCGCTGTGCGACTGCCACAGCAATTCATACAGATACGGAATCAGCCGATACCGCAGCTTGATCAATTCCGCGATGACGCTCGTGATCTGCGGATACATCCACGGCTCGTTGGCGGTGCCGTCGTCGTTCCACGAATGGATGGAAAAGCGCGGCAGGAAGATGCCGAACGTCACCCAGCGCGCGAGCAGTTCCGCACCCGGCGCCGGACCCGCGAATCCGCCGATGTCATGCCCGCTGTTCGATACGCCCGACATCACGAGTCCCAGACCCATCTTGAGATTGAAGCGCAGCGTTTCCCACGACGTGTAGTTGTCGCCCGACCACGTCTGCACATAACGATGCATGCCGACGCCGCCCGAACGCGACACGAGGAACGGCCGCGCATCAGGCGCGTGCTCGCGTTGCGCATCGCGCGAGGCGCGCATCATCAGTTGCGTTTGCAGCACCTTCGCTTCGCGCGCGGCGAAGGGCTTGCCGAAGCCGTGCGCGATTGCGTTCGCGCTCCAGATTTCGAACTCGTTGTTGTGTGTGCCTTGCAAGGGCACGTTCGACTTATCGGTGCAAATTCGACCCGGCTAACTCTCGCTCCGGCCGGAAGCACAAGGAGCGGTCCAGGAGGCAACGAGTGGGCTGAAGCACTTCTTGAAACGGCCGTTGCGGTTCAGAGATCGTCGTCAAGTATGGGTCTGGCCATTTCCTTTTCGCCGTCGAAACAACGATCAGGTTAACAGGAACGGCCTGAAGTAAATAGCCCCATCCATCATTTTGTTAAAGCTTCTAAGTACAAGAGCAACTCACTCGCGTGTTGGCATCTTGTGTGGCATAGTGCCGTCGTAATCTATGATAGGGGAACATGATGGTCTCACTCAAAGACGTGCAGTCAAAGATCGAGAAGCTTCAGGCTCAAGCAGCAGCAATGATCAAACATCAGTCAGCATCTGTAGTGGCCAAGATTCACAGCATGATGGATGAGTACGGACTCACGCTTGAAGATTTGAAGCGTGAACGCACCGAACAAACTAAAACGTCGCGCAGTGTGGCCGGTTCATCAGCAGCAGGAACATCGATGAATCTCTATCGCGATCCGAAAAGTGGCGCAGAGTGGAGCGGCCGCGGACGGGCGCCCGGCTGGATTGCTAATGCGAGAAATCGCGACAAGTTCTTGATCGACAGTAACGCACCGAGTGTTTCGGCTACGAAGAAGGCTCCGAAACCGGGCCGCTACGTACGCGGTCCGCAACCGCCGAAATATCGCGACCCAGTGAGCGGCGCACTTTGGAGTGGGCGTGGGATGGCTCCGGGCTGGCTGGCTGCTGCCAAAGATCGCACAAAATTCTTGATCGATGCCTCTGTCGCGACTCCGTCCGCACAGCCTCCGTCTGCCACAGCGGATAGTGACTCGGCTAAGGCGCCAGCGACCAAGAAAGCAGTCAAGAGGACTGCTGCCGCTGCGCAGAAGACACCTAGCAAGAAGGTCGCAGCGAAGAAAGTTACCTCGACGGCAACAAAGGCTGCGGCGAAAAAGGCTGGCTCTAAAGCGGCAGTGAAGAAGGCGACAGCAAAAACGACGGCGGCGAAGAAGGTGGTCGCAAAGAAGGCGGCTGCGAAGAAGACAGGCGTGAAAGCCGCTGCAACGAAGTCAGTGGCGAAGAAAACGTCCGGGAAAAAGGCGAATACGAAGACAATGGCTATCAGCGAAGACATGCCTGAGTCAGCTGTTCCTCCGCAGTCCACCGAAGCAGCGGCTGAGAACCTCGCTACTTAAGGTTGCGGGCGTTGTCACGTTGGAAACCGCGTTAGGCTGCTGCGTCTTTCAATTTCTTCAAGGCTCGGACTTTCAAGCGCACGCTGGCCGGTTTGGCGTCGAACCAGCGTTCCTGTCCTGTGAACGGGTCTTTTCCGAAGCGGCGCTTTTTGGCCTCTACTTTCTGAACATTGATTTTGAGCAGGCCGGAGAGCGTAAATTCGCCGAGCCCCTTCTTGTTGACAGAGCCTAGGATCGTGTCTTCGAGCGCTGCCAATACAGCCTTCACCTGCTTGGGCTCAACACCGGCTTGGGTTGCGACATGTGTAGCCAGGGACGACTTCGTAAACGTTTCCTTTAACGGCTTCGGTGCTGCGGCTGCCGATGTTGCTTTCTTTGCCGGCACTGCTGCCTTCTTCGCTGCAGTTTTTGTTGCCGCCTTTTTAGCTGAAGGTTTCGCTGTCTTCGTTGCCATATGCATCCTCACGCTAAGAATGATTTCTTGAGAACGCTTAAGACGAAGTACCCCGAAGCTTCAAATGCTCGGCACATGCACCGTCGTAAGCTGTCTTCTAGCGTAGCAATGGTTCATACGATTGACAACAGAAAACGTCTTGAAACAAGGGGTGGAGAGGGTGTTTTGCAGATTTGCAACGCCAATCCGCCTCGTTGAGGCAGTAGCAGTGTCAGCAGTTAGCTTTTGAGTAAAAAAACCACTCGATGGCGCGGCGTGTGTAGTTGTTCGGCTAGTCTCACTCGAGCGCTTTGCTTGCCTCTTGAGCTGCCAGGAGATTGCATTGTGACTAAGTTTGACGTTGTGCTAGGGGTATTCTGTTTTGGCCGAGCCGGTGCCGCCGGTATTCTCCCGACGCTACTGTGTCGTTAGATTCACCCGCGAAGGAGTCCAGATTGCTTGAGCACAAGCCGGCCGATCACGCGTTCGCTTCAGACATTCATGTATTTGGGCGCTGAAAGCAGCTCACGCGTAACGACTGCAACTACAGTACCGCATTGAGTGGCGAACTCTCGCTGCGTTTGGACAGGCTTTTACTGGTCTGCGTCCGGTTCAGCCCGAGCCATGCGATATCTGGACCGTCATGCTCGTCTGCCGAACCGCCAGGTTAAGATAGTTGTCGCACACTGCGATCGCGTGTATTAAGTTGAATGCTGAATCGCTGCGTTATCCCTTGTCGACCTTGCGACTCTCCTAAGGCGAAAAGACTATGGCCGCAGTCTCACCGACCTGTGTGAAGGTTCGGGCGAAGCGGTAATGCTGGTCCCCGATCTGGAGTCGGTTCGAGCCAGATGACGTTAGCACCAGCATCTCATCTGCGAGACTTCGCGAGATAGTGGCCGTTTTGCAAAGCTCTTCTCTCGGCCCAGACGGGTCGCCTAGGTAAACTGTGCACAACTCCTGCGAGTGCCGCATTAGAATTACGCTCGTGGCCTGGTCCAGCGCCTGCTCCAAGCTTTCGGCGAGGGCTCGAAGTGCTTCCGCACTTTTCCGACTGTCGCCGTCGAACAATTCAGTGCCTTCTTCCACAAGGACCTCCTGGAACGAGACGCGCCGTTTAGCGGGACTCAGTTTGCCCAGCTCGTCAGATGCAAGATAGCATGTGTGGCGCGGCTAGGGGGTATCAGAACCGTTTAATCCAGTGCCGTAAGAAGTCAACGGACAAGTCCGACGCCTAGCTCAATGAATTATTGATGTGTCGTATCTTCTGGGCATACGGGACCATACCACTTTCCCGCCATTGAGACGAGCCATAGAAAAGAAGGTACGAGGACAAGCTTGAGGACAAGCATTGCAATGGTGCGGTCGTTAAAAACGCATTTTACTGGACGCGGCTAATTCGGGGTGGAGACGTCTCAGCGAAAAGTGTTGCATGCTCTTAGCACTGTCTATCTGATCGTAAGATCCGTTTCTTCAGCGAGTGGGCGCTTACCTGGCTCGTGGGTTTCAGCTGGTTCGCCTGGAGCGTTCCGTTGAGTCGGCCAATGAGAGGCGCGGCGTTTCAATTCGCGACCTGCATTCGTGCGAGCCGAGTTACGAGCATAACGGAACGACCGAGGTAGTCCGGGAACCGGGCCGAGCGGGCCCTGGACCAAGGCCTTGCGCTTTGTCGTCTTTCCAAAACGGACACACGCATGTGGCAAAATAAGGCGCGCAGTCAACGATTCGACTGCTCGCAAACTCAGGAGAAAACGTTTGCTCAGGACCTTCATCTTCAGCGCACTTTTGACGACAGCTGTGACGGCGTTCGCCGGGCCGCATTATGTCGAAGTTTGGGACCCACCTGAGGCTCGTGGTTTATCGTCGTCGAGCGTCGGAAGCAAGCACAAGCTGGCTAAGAAACGCGCGGCGCCGACAAAGCGAACGGCGGTGCGTGGTAAACAGCACGGTGTGATGAAGTCGGTAGCGGCACCGCTGCCCGCATCGGCCGCCAGCAAACATCGCGTTCCCACCTTCGACGACATCCCGCGTAGAAGGACGCCTCAAGGCGATGTCTTGCGTGTGCGTGGCAACTCGATGCCAATCCACGTTCAACGTTGACACGAACAGGCCACGCAGACGGAATAGCCGAAACTGCTGCAAGCCGACGGCACGTATTCAGCATCGGCGAGTGGGCGGTTTGTGCACGATATCGCTCTCGTAAGCTCCAGACTCTTCTGAAATCCACATCACTTCTTCGAGCGCTGTCATAGCTCGCTTCTGCTGCTTTTCGCGATAGAGCTTAACTGACTTTCAAAGAGTCGGGGATGTTCGTCTTCCCCTCCCACGACTTGGCCGAGCTCGCTTGCGGCGGCGAGCTTGGCGACGAATTCAAACGAAAGATTGAGTTCAGCCGCAGCTTCTTCAATCGAGATTGCAGCTTTCTTGTCGCTGGCATGAGTTATAGCGTTGCGACCGTTCACGTTGACCTCCTATTTCGGCCCTCTCAGCTACGCTGCGTCATTCGCCTCGCTGTGCCGGCTCGTGGTCATCGTCATCAAGTTCCAGCATAAACTCAGCAACGTCTCGAAACTTGCCTGTCCTGACCTCAGCTTCGGAAAGCTCTATATGTTTAGGATTGCACATGTGTGCTCTTCACTTTTCATAACTCCTTCTCCCGCTCACCCCTGTCGCGCTCGTGGAAGAACACTTGGATTAGCCAGTCGTAGTCTTACCCTCCAAACCCAAGCTATGTGCAAGAATGACAAGTCTGCTTACAGTCACGCTCAACCAGATTTTCCAAAGTACTTTTCGAGCTTCTCGCGTAGCTCATCGATAGAGACGTCAGGTTAGTGCTCAAGCCGAGATTCGTTAATGTTTGCGGCGTCTATGGAGAATTGTGCATGAGCTGGCGATGATCGCGGGAAGTAGATCGCAGCACGTCCGACGGTACAAATAGAAATGCTCCGTTCACTTGTCGCCGTTCCCGGTGGCTGGCTGTGGCGCTTGGTCGGGAAATTGACTCGCAGCTATCTCTTTGCAATACCGATCGTAGATATAGTTAGTGAGAAGTCCTAGAGCAATGCTCGCTGTGCACATGCCAATAAAGCGCCAGACCCTATTTCGATGCGACGAAGTGGCCTTCTCGTTCTGCCTGGCAGCCGCCACGGTCAGAAGGACCGCACTTGGCGCGGGTAGACTAAGAATTAAGTCTGTCGCGACCGCCGCGAGTATTGAGACCATACCTCCAAAGAAGGCGTACACGAATGATGCTATGGATGCAATTCGCCTACATTGGTCCGCAAATCGAAACGCTGTTCGGCTTCCCGCCGTCGTCGTGGAAAACGGTCACGGACTGGGCGGAGCGCATGCATCCCGACGATCGCGAGACGGTCGTGAACTTTTGCGTCGCGCAATCGCAGGCGGGCGCGGACCACGAAGCGGACTATCGGGCGCTGACGGCATCGGGCGGCTACGTGTGGCTGCGCGATGTCGTGCACGTCGTGCGCAAGGAAAACGGCGAGGTGGATTCACTGATCGGCTTCATGTTCGATATCAGCGAACGCAAGCGCACCGAAGAAAAGCTCGCGCAATTGCAGAAGGAACTCGAGCGCCTGTCACTGAGCGACAGTCTGATGGGCATCGGCAATCGACGCATGTTCGATACCGTGATGGCGCGCGAATGGCAGGCGGCGAAAGCGTCCGGCGCGCCGCTGTCGCTCGTGATGATCGATATCGATTTCTTCAAGTCCTACAACGATTACTACGGCCACGTGAAGGTGACGAATGCCTGAAGCGCATCGCGCGTGCTCGAGGAAGCGGCCGGTCCGCAGGCGTTTCTCGGCCGTTTCGGCACGGTATCGATGATCGACGGCAACACGGCGTTGACCGTCACGCCGCGGTCTTTCACTTTGTCGGCGAGCGCTTCGGTCAGACCGCACGAGCGCCGCTTTCGACGCCGCATACGCGCCCATGCCGGCGCCCGCTTTCATCGCGGCTAACGCGCCGACATTGACGATGCGCCCGCTTTCGTTCAAATGTGCGAGCGCCGCCTTCGATGCGTTGAGCGCGGTCATCACGTTGAGGTCGAACATCGACTGCCAGGTCTGCGCGCTGCCTTCGCCGATGGTTTCCCAGCGAAACGCGCCCGCCACGTTCACCAGCGCGTGCAGACCGCCGAGCTTCGTCGCGATCTCGTCGATGGCCTGGCGTGCGGCGTTTTCATCGTTCAGATCGATGCCGGTGGAAAGATGCGCGTCGGCGGGCGCGTGCCGTCCGATCAGCGCGATACGCGCGCCGCGAGCACGTGTGCGGTCGCGAGTCCCAGACTTCCGAAGCCGCCGGTGATGGCGACGGTTTTTCCTTGCAGATCGGTCATGGCGTGCCTCTTCGTGTCGGCGTCGATTCATCGAAAAGCCAAGCATACGGCCGAGCCCGCGCGCGCCGCCAGTCGGGAAACATGTCGCCGTGTTACGTCGCGCGCCCGGATATGCGGTTCACGGCGAACACCGCCGCCGATGTCGTCAGCCCGGTGATCAGCACACCGAGCATGCCGAGCACCACGGCGGCAAATCGTCCGATGCCGGTCGCCGGGACGATATCGCCATAACCGATCGTTGCCCAGTCGATCTTCCACGGAATCGCTTTTGTCGATTCGAGCAATGTGCGATAGACGGCGTGATCGTCCTCGCCGAGCGCTTGATCCGGCGGCGCAAGAGACGCTTCGTGGCGCAGAAATGCGGCTTTGAGCAGACTTTCGGGTTGTTTTTGGCTCATGAGCTGACGCTTGCAGTGGATAAACGCTGCATGCTTTATCGGCGTCATGAAGCGCCTTCTTGAGCGAAGACGTGGATTGAATCGTCGTGCGAAACTTCCGGACAAGAAAAAGCCCGCGATGAAACGTTGCGGGCCGAGCACGGAGCGAGCCGAGAGTTCCGCTCCGGTGAAGACATTAGTCGCTGTTTTAAGCAAATCCAACGTGCACAGGGCATGCTTTTTGGACGTCATCCGAACGAGCGCTTTAGCACAGCCTTTAGCATCCTGCGTGCCTGCGCGCTGTCGTCCGGAATCCTTGGAAATCGGACAGAATGAAGTTGCGTATGACATGGATCGGCGAGTCAGATTCGCTAGCAATCCAATCGATTGCCGCGTAAGCCTCTTGGTTTGCGTAAAGGACGTTCATATAATGTCTTGCCCGCCGTTCACCGCCACGAAATGTCGGATTCCAAACCGTCTCCCGTCCGAAAAGGCGCGAGACGGTTTTTTTGCGCCGCGTTATGTCTTCTGCGATACGACGAAGTGCATCACGTCGGTTCGTCCTTCGCCAAAACCCGCCTCGCAATACGCGAGATACAGACGCCACGTGCGGATGAACGTCTCGTCGAAACCTTGCGCGCGCACTCCATCGAACGCATTGCGCCAGTGATGCAACGTGTGCGCGTAGTCCGCGCCGAAAGCGAGCGTCGGCGCCGCGCTCAATCCCGCGCAGTGTGCCGCGCGCACGAAACGCGCCGGACTCGGCAGCATGCCGCCGGGAAAAATGGTTTCGCGGATGAAATCGCTCGACGCGCGATACGCCTCGAAACGCGCGTCGCCGATGGTGATCGACTGAACCAGCGCCCGCGCGCCCGGCTTGAGACACGCGCGCAGCGTGCGGAAATAACGCGGCCAGAACGCCTCGCCGACGGCTTCGAACATTTCTATCGATACGATCGCGTCGTATTGACCGTGCACATCGCGGTAATCGCGCAATTCGATCTCGATGCGATCGCTCAATCCCTCGCGTTGCGCGCGTTCGGCCGCGTAGTCGTATTGCGCGCGCGAGATCGTCACGCCGTGCACGTGGATGCCGATCCGCGCCGCGTGCCGCGCGAAACCGCCCCAGCCGCAGCCGATTTCCAGCACGCGCATGCCTGCGCGCAAACCGAGCGTATCGACGATGTGCTGATACTTGCGATGCTGCGCCGCTTCGAGCGAGCACAGCGGATCGCCATCGAACCAGGCGCTCGAATACGTCCACGTCGGATCGAGCCAGAGCGCATAAAACGCATTGCCGATGTCGTAGTGCGCGTGGATATTGCGCCGGCTGCCCGCGCGTGTGTTCAGCCGCAGCCGATGCCGCAGGTTATGCCAGATCGCGCGATGAAGTCGCCATCAATGGTGCACGCGACGGCCGCTTCGTTGCGCATCGCGAGGCGCAGCAGCGCGGCGGCATCGGGCGTATCGAGCCATTGATCGCGATACGCATCCGCGAAACCGATATCGCCCACACGCAAGATCGCCCGGCACGCGCGCCAGTCGTTGATCTGCAAACGCGCGGCGGGCTGCGCGAGCGGATCGCCGAACACGCAGCGTCCGCCGTCGGGCGTGACGAGCACCAGATGCCCGATGCGAATACGCCGCAACAAGCCGATAAAAAACCGCGCCGCGAGCGGCATGTCGGCGGGCGCGGAAAAAGAGCGCAACAAGTTCATGGTCGAGCCTCGTCGTTCAATTCGTTGGTGTTCTTGCGGGGTCGGTTTTGCAATGGCGGCGTTTTGCCGTAGAACGGCACGCGCTTCGTCCACAGCAACAGCGCCTGCCAGTGAATGCGCGCGATCACCGCGAGCGCGCGTGTGAGCGGCCGCGCCTTCAGACCGATGGCGGTGCGGATCAGCAGGCCGTCGTCATCGTGATAATCGATCGAGACCGAGACGCGATCTTCATGACGGCGCACGCGAAAGGCGTAGTGACCTTGCACATCGCAGAAAGGCGAGACGTGCAGCGTCTTGCGACAGACGAGCACGGTGCCGCCGGTGATCGGCGCGTGATCGTGCGCGCTCAACAAATAGCCGCGACGCGCGCCGAAAGTGTTGCGCACGTCCGCGTACAGCGCGCGCAACGCGCCCGCGCGGTCGTAGCAGAACCAGAAGCTGACCGGATTGAACGCATAGCCGAATACGCGCGGAATGGTCAGCAAGCGGATGTCGCCATCGGCGGGAATGCGAGCGTTGGCAAGGCGCGCGCGCATCCACGGTTCGAGCGCGCTACCATCGCGCGGGCCGTAATCGTGCGTGCGGATGCTTAACGGCCACGCGTTTTGCATGGCGTCGAGTTGGGCGATATCGCACGACACGTAACACGCCGGATAAACGAAGCGATGACGCTTCGGCCTTACGCGTTCGTGCATCACGCGGCCGATCATCAGCAGCGCGCCGGTCAAGGGTGCACTCATACGCGCGCCCATTGCGGCTCGATGCCGAAATCGCGCGCCACGCGCAACGCGGACTTCAGCCCGTCTTCGTGAAAGCCGTAGCCCGTCCACGCGCCCGCGAACCACGTGCGGTTTTCGCCCTGTATGGCGGGCAGACGCTGTTGCGCATCGATGGCCGCGAGATCCAGCAGCGGATGTTCATAGCGATATCGGCCGAGTTCGTGGCCGGTCGCGGGGGCATCGACGGGATTGAGCGTGACGATCACCGGCTTGTCGAACGTTTGGAACGGCAACGGCTGAAGCTGATTGATCAGATAACTCACGCACACCGGTTGCGCGGCTTCGCGGCTTCGCGGCTTCGCGGCTTCGCGGCTTCGCGGCTTCGCGGCTTCGCGGCTTCGCGGCTTCGCGGCTTCGCGGCTTCGCGGCTTCGCGGCTTCGCGGCTTCGCGACGCTCGCGCGCCGAGATAGTTCCACGCCGACCACACGACGCGGCGGCGCAGCAGGAGTGCCGCGTCCGTATGCAGCACCGCGACGTTGTCCTGATAGCGCACGGCGGACAGCACGGCGCGTTCGTCGGCGATGGCGTCGTCGAGCAGACGCAGACTCGTCGACGCGTGCGTGGCGAGAACGAGGGCATCGAAACGTTCGGGACTGGCGGCATCGGTCATGACGGTCACGCCTTGTTCGTCACGACGGATGCCGCGCACGGGCGTCTTCAGGCGCACGTCATCGAGCGTGGCCACGATGCGCCGCACATACTCGCGCCCGCCGCCCACGACCGTTTTCCACGCCGGCCGGTTGTTTACCTGCAACAGCGCGTGATTCAGACAAAAGCGCAGAAACGTCGCGGCGGGAAAACGCAGGATATCGTTGGCCGCGCTCGACCAGATGGCCGCGGCCATCGGCAAAAGATAGTGGCGCTGAAACGGTGCGCCGTAACCGCCTTCGCCTTCGAGCAGCAGTTCTTATGCTCACGTGTTCCAGATAAGCCGATGCCGACGCGTTGAAGCGCAGAATATCCCGCAACATGCCGATAAACGTCGGCGAAAACAGATTGCGCCGCTGCGCGAATACCGTATTCAGATTGGTGCCTGCCCATTCGAGCCGTCCGCCATCGAGCGAAACGGAAAACGTCATATCACTGCGATGCGCCGCGACGCCGAGTTCATCGAACAGCGCGATCAGATTCGGATACGTGCGATCGTTGAAGACGAGAAAGCCCGTATCGACCGGATGCTGCACGCCGTTCAGCTCGATATCGACGGTATGCGTGTGGCCGCCGAAGTAATCGGCGGATTCGAACAGCGTGACATCGTGCGCGCGCGAGCAGATACGCGCTTGCCAGCCCCGCGATGCCCGCGCCGATCACCGCGATGCGTTGCCGTCCGTGTTGCGCCTGTCGCTTCATGTCGAGAGGTCTCCTCGCGCAAAGTGGGCCGTTGCATGCGGCGGTCAAGCGGGCATGCGAAGGACAATACGATGGAGGCGCGCGTGCGGATGCACGTGCAGTTTTATTCGCGCTGGCCGGGACTCTGAAGGCCGGGTTGACCCAATTGCTCCGGCGACTACGGCACACGGCGAAAACGCGTGGTATCGTAGCTTATTGCGTCGAGACAGGCGAGCATCGCGTGATAGGTGTCGTCGCTCATCATCGGATCGCGGGAAAAGATCCAGCCGAGTTTTTTGTTCGGATAGCCGAGGATGGTGTAGCGGTAATCCGGATCGACCCACAGCATCATCTGCGTCACGTGAATGGGCCAGAAAAGACGCACGCTCCATTCGCCGCCGCTGTCGGGCTTTGACGGTATCGAGAAACTGATGGCGCGTTTGCGGCGCTTCGAAACCTTTTTTGCGGCCAAGGAAGATATCGTCGATCTTGCCGTCCGGACGCAACACCCATTCGACCTGCGTGCCGACGAAATCGCGCTCCGCGAAGTACGGAATATTCGCGATCACGTACCAGCGTCCCATGTAGCGCGGCAAATCGACGGGCACGCTTTTGAGCGGCACATCGGCGCACGGATTCGGATTCGGCGGACCATTCGAGCAGCTTGCCGCCAAAACAACAACCCCCGCTGCGACCAGTGCGACAACAATGGCGCGCTTCATAACCGATCCTCCCGATTGCGCTTTTCGAACAGATAATGCGCGACGCCCCATTCGCCGCCGCGCGCATAGCCGAACAGTTCCGCGACCGCCATGTAGAACATGCGCCAGCGCTGGAACCAGACGGACGCGGCATCGCCATAAGTGTGCTGAAGCATCGGCATGACATTGTCGCGCGCGGCATCTAGCGATGTCAGCCATTGATTCGACGTGCGCGCATAGTGCGTGCCGTTGATCCACCATTGCCGCGTCACGCGCACATCGTCCTGAAAATGTAGCAAGAGCGATGCGAACGGCATGGTGCCGCCGGTGAAAAAGTAGTGCGACATCCAGTCCGAACCGTCGCGCGCAGCGAAGTGATACGCAAGCGTTTCATGCGCGAACAGATGCACGAAGAGCCTGCCGTCGTCCGCGAGCCAGCGCGCCGTAGTTCTTCATATGCTCGAACATTTCGATCGACAGAATGCGATCGAAGGGGGGCGACTCGCCCGGAAAATCGAATTCGGCGATGTTGCCCGTCACCACGAGCACATTGTCCAAACCACGTTCGAGCGAGCGCGCTTCGATAAACGCGTGCTGTCCGTGCGAGTTCGATAACGCGACCACGCGCGAACGCGGATAGTGTTCCGCGATCCACAACGCCAGCGATCCCCAGCCGCAACCGAGATCGAGCACGCGCTGGCCATCGGCGAGTTGCGCGCGTTCGGCGTAGAGCGCGAGCATCGCTTCTTCGGCTTCGCCGGGCGATTCATCGCCGCGCGGATACTTCAGACGCGGCCCGAGATGCGCCTCGAAAAACGCGCCCGGCAACTCGTAATGCTGCACATTGGCCGCCTGCGTTTCGATGGCGATCGGACTCGCGCGTAGTTCCGTCAACAGCAAATCGAACGCTTGCGTGTGTGCGGCGATGTCATCGGCGTGTTCGTCGCGCAGGCGCTGGCGAATCAGCGTGCGCATGCCGGCGCGAACGAGCGCATCGGGCAGCCAGCCGCGTTCACACGCGCGGATGATGCGGCTTTCGTCGCGCGCGCATGACGTGGGGCGTATCGGTGACGGTCGAATTCATCGGCGGGTCTCCGGAAAAGTCACGCACGCTTGGGCGGCCACGGAATCAGCGCGCTCGTGGTGCGCATGTAATCGCGATAGCCGTCGCGCGTATCGGCGAGACGCGCCTCGAGAATGGGAATGCCGGACACTTTCATCAGCAGCAAAGCCATCAGCGCGGGCGCGGCGAGCGTGAACCAGCCCCACGGCAACGCGATCGACAACACCGCATACGCCAGCCAATGCACGCACTCGAAAAAGTAGTTCGGATGCCGCGAATAGCGCCACAAGCCATCGCGACAGACCTTGCCGTGATGCGCGGGATCGGCGGCGAAGCGTTTGAGTTGCTGATCGGCGATGCCTTCACCCAGCACCGCAACGATCCACACGATCACGCCCGCGCCGATATTGACCGCGATCGCCGCCTGAACGGAATACGCGGGCACGAAGAAAGCGATGGCGAGCAGCATCGAAATAAGCGCCTGCAACTGGAAGAAGCCGAACATATTGCGCGCGGCGTGCGCGCCCCAACGCTCGCGAAATGCGCGATAACGCGGGTCTTCGGGCTTGCCGTGATTGCGCTTCCACAAGTGCCACCCGAGCCGCGCGCCCCACAGCGCGCCGCCGACGGCGACGAACACGCGATTGACCATCGCGCCCGTCCCGCACACGGCGATGAACAGCGCGAGCGCGCCGAGCGATGCGGCCCAGATGGGATCGACCATGCCCGCGTTTTTCGTGCGCAACTGCCAGAGCTACACGACGCTGAACACGAGCACGAGGCCGATCAAAGCGATGACGAGGGTATCGACGAGAGGCATGCGGTTATTCGTGAATGCGCTTGTTCGAGCAATACGGATGCCGAGCGATGCCGGATGCATCGGCAGATGGGATGTGCGGAAAGTGGACACGGGCCTGGGCTAAGCGAGAGCGCGCGATGAAATTTTTTTGCGCGCGCAGAAGACGCGCCGCGTTTTTAAGCGCGATACGTGCACCGTTTGCACGCATCGCGCATCGCTTCAGGTGGAATGCATCGCGCCGGTCGCGACGACCGGACCCGTCGGCTGCCCGGTCGGCGATCCGCCCGGCGGTTCGATCGATACCGCCAGCACCGCCTGTGTATTCAACTGCGCCATGATTTCAGGTGGCAGTTGCATCGTCGCAGATTCGGTCGCCGGGAACACGCCGAGCGGCACCGGCTTCTGGTTCGGCGCGATAAGCCAAAGCTCGGTCGCCTTGTCCTTGTCGATCGATGCCATCACCGCCGGCACCACGACCATGCGCGCGTTGCGCACATCGATGGTGGCGGTCCAGTGTGCGACGCTGTCCTTGCGCGCGATAGTCGCGACCATATATGCGTTCGCCGCCGTGACGGCGGGCGCGTCCTTCGGCGTCTGCCGGATTTGCGCGAGATTGACCGCGAGCAACACGAGCGCCGCCACGCTCGCGCCGATGCCGAGCCAGCGCCACAAATTCAGGCTGTCCCACAGCCCTTGGCGCTGCGGCGTTGTCGACGAAGCGGTCAGGAAGCCGAGATCACGCTGGATGCGCGTCCACACGCGCTCCGGCGGCGCGATCGCACGCAAATCTTCGGCCAGCGGCGCAAGCCGCCGATACCACTCGTCCAGCGTGCGCTGCAAGGCGGGATCACGCGCCACGTTCCGCTCGAGCGTGGCGCGTTCCTGCGCGTCGAGCACGCCGAGTGCGTACTCGACGCAGCGTAGTTCGTCGTCGTTTTGGGCGGGCGTGTTCATTGTTCGAGGCAGGTCTTGAGTTGCATCAGGCTGCGCCGGATCCAGCTTTTCATCGTGCCGAGCGGAACGGCGAGCCGGTGAAAAAGGCGTCGCGCACCGCGCGGCCCTGTTGCGGTTCGAGCCGCTCCAGACACAGTTCGAGCCGGCGGCGCTCTTCGCTCGCTTCGGCGGCGGGCGTCGGCGCTTCATCGGCGATTTCGGGCGTTTCGTCATCGCCGAGCAATTCTTCTCG
Organism: Candidatus Burkholderia humilis; assembly: GCA_001184405.1. Classification (GTDB taxonomy): domain Bacteria; phylum Pseudomonadota; class Gammaproteobacteria; order Burkholderiales; family Burkholderiaceae; genus Caballeronia; species Caballeronia humilis. The sequence goes on along the minus strand of LFMX01000006.1, from coordinate 78,286 downwards.
ATGCTGCCGCATGCGGTCGATCGTGCGGTTGCGCCCGAGCGTGATGAGCCACGTGATGGCGCTGCCGCGATCGGGATCGAAGGTATCGGCGCAACGCCAGGCGGTGGCGTAGACCTCTTGCAGGATGTCTTCGGCTTCGCCGTGATCGTGCATCATGCGCACGATCACGCTGAAAACCCGCGATGATGTCGCGCGATACAGCTCGGCAAACGCCTACTAATCGCTTTTCGCGACGCGTGTGAGCATCTGGTTCAGACGCTCGCGGCGTTGCCGGTCAGCGTCGCTGGACGCGCCGGCCGGCATCGAAATTCCCGGTGCTGCCTAAGATCGGATTCGTCATGGGCAGAGTGAGTCGCGCGGCGCTTAGGCGCCTGCGCGGGCGTGGATGTCTACCGAAATATATCACCGTATCGCGGCCGCGCCACGCGATCTCGTGCATCGCTCCCGGAATAAATAGCGTCATGTCGATGTCCTTGCTTCCAAAGGACATACGGATGACGCGTCAATCGGGATGCATGGCGTGTGAGGTTCAGCACGCGCCCAGCATCGTGCCGCGGCAATCCTGCGCTAGACACCGGCATGCATACAGACGCTTGACGGCGGCGGTGCGGCGTCCGTCCACGGTCAGACAGTAATCGATGAACAATTCCTGTCCTTTTTCGATCGGCTGAATCGCGCGGATAAACACGCGCTCGCCGTCCTGCTCCGCTTCGCAATTCGGCGCGCAACTGTGATTGAGCCAGCGCGCGGAATTGCCGCCGCGCGCGCCGTCGATCACGCTGCCGTCGTCGAGTCCGAACAGAAATGTGTGGCTGTCTTCGGAGCCGGAACGCGCATGGATACGCTGCGCTTCCTTCCATGAAATGCGCAGGCCCTTGTATTCGAGCAGGCACGCGCCGATGGGCAGATCGGCGAGAGCGAAGACGCCCCGGCCATGAACGGGCGATGTGCGGACAGTGATTCGACGCATGGTGTGGCGGTTCGCTCTGGAAGGAAGAAGGGTTTGAGCCGGAACGTGCGCATGACTATGATGTTGCCGTCATCAATCGCTGTCACGTCCATGTCCCCAGTTTCCACCCGCCGCAGCAAGAAACGCAAGCCAGTGCGCGGCACGCTCGCGCGCTATCGTAACCGCATCGTCGAAGTGTTGGGAAAGGCGCGCGGTCAGCGCGTGATGCGTGATGATTCGCTCCATTCATGACGATGGCATCGAACGGCGCACCGCGGTCAAATGGGCTAATCTGCTTGCACTGGATAGCGAACTCTTCTGACATCAAAACACACAGCATGGAGACGATGCATGACGGCAAGCGATGCAATTCGCGCCTTGCGTGAGACGCTCGGCGCGCACGTGGTCGCGCTGCCCGACGAGTTCGGCGACAAGCGCGTCATCGACTGGAGCGGTCTCGAAGGCGCGACGCCGCTCGCGCTCGTGCGTCCGCGCAATACCGATGAAGTCGCGCAGACGCTCGCCATCTGTTCGCGCTTCAAACAGGCGGTCGTCACGCAAGGCGGTTTGACGGGACTCGTCGGCAGCACGAACGCGCTGGGCGGTGAAATCGCGCTGAGTCTGGAGCGGATGAACCGCATCGTCGAAATCGATGAGGTCTCCGGCACGATGACCGTCGAAGCGGGCGCGGCGTTGCAGACCGTGCAGGAAGCGGCGAGCGCGGCGGGCTTCTACTTTTCGCTCGATCTCGGTGCGCGCGGAAGCTGTTCCATCGGCGGAAATCTGGCGACGAACGCGGGCGGCAATCGCGTCATCAAGTACGGGATGATGCGCGATCAGGTGCTCGGTCTCGAAGCGGTGCTCGCGAGCGGCGAGATCGCCGGCGGGCTGAACAAGATGATCAAGAACAATAGAGGCTATGACTTGCGGTATCTGTTGATCGGTAGCGAAGGCACGCTCGCGGTCATTACGCGCGTCGTGTTGTGCTTGCGGCCGAAGCCCACGGCGACCGCGTGGTGCGGTCTGCCGAATTCGCCGCCGTGACCACGCTGCTCACGCGCGCGCAGGCGCAGCTTGCGCCGGGCGTGTCCGCGTTCGAAGTGATGTGAGCCGATTATCACGATGCCGTCATCGCCAACCTGAAAACGCTGCGTGCGCCGCTGACGGATGCGCATCCGTTGTATGTGCTGCTGGAAAGCGTTGGCACCGATCCGGTGCGCCACGGCGAAGCCTTCGAAAAATTTCTCGGCGCGCTGCTCGAAGCGGGCATTGTCACGGACGCGGTGATCGCATCGTCGGAAGCGCACGCGCGCGACTTCTGGGCCATTCGCGATTCGCCCGGCGAATATCAGCGCTTCATTCCGAATCACGCGGCGTATGACGTGAGTTTTTCCATCGCGCAAGCCGGCGACGCGGCCGAGCGCTGCGAAGCGCGACTGCGTGCGCGCTGGCCGGATGCGCTCGTCATGACGTACGGCCATCTCGGCAATGGCAACATTCATATCGTCGTCGATGTGCCCGGCATGAGCAAACACGATCACGATCACGATCACGATGACATCGACGATGTGATCTACGACGTGACGCGCGAATTTCAGGGCTCGATCTCGGCGGAGCACGGCATCGGCACAAAGAAGCGCGATTATCTGCCGCGCAGCCGAAGTGCGACCGATATCACCGCGATGCGCACGATCAAGGCCGCGCTCGATCCGGATGGTCTGCTCAATCCAGGCAAAGTCATCTAGCCGCGTTTGCGCCGTCTCCTCATTCTTCTCTCATTCTTGCCGCACAGAATGGTTTGCATCGACGAACCGGAAGAAAGAAGGAGACGGACATGAAACTGATCAAACAGCTTTCCGCGGCTGCCGTGTTGAGCGCGACGCTGGTGACGGCGGCGCAGGCACATCCGTTCATCGGCGTGGGAATCGTGGGCGGGCCGGTGTTTCCGGTGACGTCGGGTGCATCGAACGCCGAAAGCGCGCCGCCGCTGCCGGTGTTCCCCCGCGGCCGGGGTCCCGCCCCCGCGCCGCGCCCCGCCGATACGCCGCCCGTGACGTACGCCGAACCGGCGATCGCGAATATCGCGTCGATCATGGGGCATGGCGACAACGTGCAGCCGGCGCTCTAAGACGCCATTTGCCGCGCATGCGCGGTTGCGTTAGCCTGAGATTGCCTGTCCGCGAAACCGGGAGAATGCATGATCCAGCCGATCGACTACACCACCATCGCCGACGCCTCGCGCGACGGTTATATGAACCGCGTGCTCGCCAGCGTTAACGACCACGATGTGCATGTGAGCGTGATGGACGCGCCGTATCGCTAGCACTTTCATCCGGATTCCGACGAGACGTTTTTCGGCGTGGAAGGCGTGCTCGTCATCGAATTCGACGATGGCGAAGCGCGTCTGTGGGCCAGGCAAATGCTTACCGTTCCGGCGGGCGTGAAGCATCGCACGCGGCCGGCGGGCAAGCGCTCGGTGAATCTCACAGTCGAGAAGAAAAACGCGCACACCGTCTTCTGCGACGCGCCCGCTCGCGGCTGAACGTTCGATTCGTTTCCGCATCTTTCCGCGGCTTGGAATGGGAACCCGCGCCGTGGCGTAGGTCTCTAAACGGCAACGTTCGGTGGTCACAACAACCACGTACAATGCGTGCTCTACAGTCGAAAAGCACCTCTGCGCGATGCCGCGCAAGCGCGCTTGAGCTTCAGGAAAAATGAATACGCAACTCAGTGACGAATGCAAATTGCGGCTTTACCGCGTGACGCTTCACTTGCCGGTGAAAGGCATGGTCAGCGCCGTCACCGAGCAGTAGTAAAGCGTTTCGCCGAACGAGACGCCTGCGTGCGTGAACGTGTTGATCAGACCGCCGAAGCGGAACATCGTGACCGACAGCGCCATGAACAGAATCAGCAGCAGGCCGAACAGCGTGCGCAAACGCCAAAGCGTGCGAAAAAACTCGACGGCGGCGCGGGTTGCATCGATTTTGCGGGAATAGAAATGCTTCGTTATGCCATTCATATCGGATGATCCTATGTTCTTCTCTGACGCACGCGTTGTGGGGATGCGTGCGGAAGAGCGTCATCGTACGCCTCGCGGGAGGGCGGATTCATCGCCGGTTGGTGCAATTCAGCGTTTCGGGGGATGGGGGCGTGGCGGCGCGTCGTCGCCCCTTAGTGCGTTGCCGACACTTCGGCGTGCGACATCCTCATGGAATTGGCGACTTGCGAGCAGCCATACGCAGCTCGCGCGCCGCCGCAAGCGCTGCCCGCAGTTCAGTGCCGCAGCCACCCCGCGCGCAACCTCTCATGCGAATGCCGTCCCGCGAGCAGACACAGGGTCATCGCCATACAGAGCGCACACGCGCGCCGCTGCAAGCGCCGCCCGCAGTTCGTTACCGCCGCCTCGCCACGCGCAGCCTCATGCGAATGCCGTCCCACACAGCCATCGCAATAAACAGCGCGTATGCAAGCGCCGCCCTCAGTTCACTGCCGCCGCCTCACCCCGCGCAGCCTCCTCCGAACGCCGCCCCGCCAGCACCCACACCGCCATCGCCACACACAGCGCGCACACGCCCGCGACCGCCAGCGCCGCCGAAAACCCGCTTGCAAAACTGATGCGCGCAAACTGCGCGATCGCGTCACTCACCGCGCCCGCATGCGCCAAATCTCCCGCCAACACGCGCGAGAGAAACGTCGCGTCGAACGTGCGCCGCAATTCCGCCGATGCCCCCGCGTGCGCGTCCAGCGCATGTTGCGTACGCGTCGCGAGCACCGCGCCGAGCACGCCGACGGACGTGACGATCGCGGTAAAGCGCGTCGTCGTGCTGATCCCCGACGCCATGCCCGTGCGATGCGGCGGCACGCACGCCATGATCGCCTTTTGCGTATCGCCGTTGAGCACGTCCGCGCCGAGTCCGGTCACGATCATGCCGATGCCGATCAGTGGATAACTCGCCATGCCCGCGAACCACGCCGTCAGCAGATTGCCCGCGCCGATGGTCGCGAGACCGAGCGTAAGCAGCGTCATGCCCGGCACGCGCTTGCTCAGCTTCGCGCCAATATGCGGCCCGATGACCATCGCCATCGCAAACGGCAACATGCCGATGCCCGCGCGCACCGCGGGCAAGCCGAACGCGTTCTGCAGATAAAGCGGCAAAAAGGTCATCATGACTTGCGCGCACGCGGCGTAACCGAACATCGCGAGGACGGCGGCGGCGAAGCGCGGCTGGCGAAAGAGCGCGAGATCGATCATCGGATGCTGATGCACGGTCTGCACACGCACGAATATGGCGAACAGCACGACGCAGGCGGCAAGACGCGCTTCGGAGCGCCAGCCGGTCCAGCCGTCGGCTTGCGTGCCGATCAGCGCCCAGATGCCGAGCCAGTCGATCGCGCCCGCGTGCGGATTGCGCGATTCGCGGATGCCGCGCCCCGCACACCAAGCGAGCAGCACGCAGATCGGCAGATTGAGCAGGAAAATCCAGCGCCAGCCCAGCCATTGCGTGATGACGCCGCCGATCAACGGCGCGATGGTCGTCGATACCCCCATGCACGTGTGCCCCACACGGCCCACGCACGGGCGCGCGCCGCGCCTTCGTGGAACGTGTTCGCGATGATCGCGAGCGCGGACGTGAGCAGCATCGCCGCGCCGACGCCCTTCGCCGCCCGCGCGATATTCAGCGCCAGCGCGGACGGCGCGAGCCCGCAGCCGAGCGACGCCAGCAGAAACGCCGCCAATCCCGCGATCAGCATTCTTTTGCGTCCGATGCGGTCCGCCAGCGCGCCCGCCGGCAACAGACACGCCACGAACGCGACCATGTACGCGCTCACGACCCATTCGACATCGGCGAAACCGGCGTGGAAATCGCGCGCGATCGACGGCAGCGCGACCGCCACGACGTTGGTATCGAGCGTGATCAGCGCGCAGGTCGCGGAACAGGTGAACAGGACGAAGCGCACGGCTTTCGGCGTGAGGTTGACATCGGACATGGCTGTACGGAAAAACTGAGTCGTGGTGCGATGCTAGCCGCGCGTGTGTTTCCTGTCATTGGCATAGAATCGCAGAATAATTTCCTTATTCGTGAATAAAAGATGCCTGTCGAACTGCGTCATGTGCGATGTTTTCTGAGCGTCGCGCGGCATTTGCACTTTGCGCGGGCGGCGGAAGAGCTGGACATCGCGCCGCCCGCGCTGACCAAGCAGATTCAGGAAGCGGAGCGGTTGCTCGGCGTGCGGCTGTTTCATCGGACCAAGCGTTCGGTGGCGCTGTCGGCGGCGGGCGAAGCGTATTTGAGCGAAGCCGTTACCGCGCTCGACCATCTCGCGCGCGGCGCCGAACGCGCGGCGATGGCCGAGCGCGGCGAGCTCGGGCGCATCGTGATCGGCTATGTCGGATCGGCGGTGTATCCGCGCGTGGAGATCGGCATCAGCGAAATCGTGATGCGCGAGGTGGGCGCGCTGCTGCTCCAAGGACGCATCGACATTGCGTATGTGCGTCCGCCTGTGCCGATGCCCGAAGGCGTCGAAGCGCGCACGGCGTATCGCGATACGTTCATCGTCGCGCTGCCTGCGGATTCGGCGCTCGCGAAGTCCGCGACCATCGCGCCGGCGCAGTTGCGCGAGCAGTCTTTCGTGTTGCCGGAGCAGGAGTCGGGCACGCTGGAAGTCGCGCGGCGCGGCCGTTTCACCGCGAAGATCGCCGGTCAGCCGGGCACGCTGTCGGCCGTGCTCGCGCATGTGTCGCTCGACGGCGATGTCGCCATCGTGCCGCGCTCGTTGGCGCAAAGCGTATCGGTGCCAGGCGTCGAATATCGGGAAGTGGCGGGCAAGCCCGTGCCCTCGGAAGTCGCGATGGTGTATCGGCGATTCGAAAAGGCGCCGGCGGTAAAGGCGTATTTGTCGTTCGCTCAGGTGTCGATCTGAACCAGCGCGCCCGCCTGCACGCGGTCGAACAGATCGATCATGTCGGCGTTCGTCATGCGCACGCAGCCGTACGAAACCGCCGTGCCAATGCCCGATTCCTCCGCCGTGCCGTGGATATAGATGCGTATCGACCGCGTCGCCGCGATTCACGCCCGCTTCCATGCCTTGCAGCCAGAGAATGCGCAAAAGCATCCAGTCGCGTCGGGGTTCGCGCGCGTCGAGATCGGCGTTGAAGGTTTCGCCCGTCGCGCGCCGTCCGACGAACACCGCGCACAGCGGCGCGCCCGCACCAATCTTGATCTTGATGCGATGCAAACCGAGCGGCGTGCAACCGCTGCCTTCCTTGTTGCCGATCCCGTTTCGCGCCGTCGAAACGGGATACGTGCGCGTGCTGCCATCCGCTTCGGTCAGCGTCAGACGTTGATTAGCGATATCGACTCGAATCATTTCTTACGAGATTGCTTGCTAGTTGCTTCAAGACGACGCGATCCAGCGCGAGCGTTTCTTTCAGCGCGCTCGCCAATTGGCCGATCGGCACTGCGCCCGGCATGTCCGCTGGCTCCCACGTCGCAGCATACGCACTTTGTTTGCCGGTGCGCGCGGCATCGTCGGGATGGAGAAGGTTGATGCGCGGCAAGCCATACGCCATCGCGACGATGCGTCCGTGCAGACTGCTGCCCGCATAGCCCGCACTGCTCGCAATGAGCGCACAGATGTCCCAGATGTTTAGCGATTCGAAGCACTGCGCTTCTGTCAGTTTCGATGCGAGGCGCGCGTAGACGTCGAGATCGTCGTGCCACGGCACAGCGCCCGCACGAAACAGCACGACGCCCAGGTCGATTTGGCTCAACTGATGCGCGATGTCGGCGAGCGTGGCGTCATCGCCGAAATCGACGCTGAACTGGACGGCGAGATAGCCGTTCGGATAGGTGCGGCGCAGGTCGCGCACCGCGCCTTCGTTCGCGTGTGCGCGGATGCGGTCGTCGAAAAGCGTGGCGGTCAGCGTTGCGGGATCGGGGCTCAGGGGCGCGTCGATGCCCGCCGCTTGCAGCGCGCGTTGCGTTTGGGCGTTGCGCACACTCAAGCGGTCGGCGGTGCGCAGTTTGGCGAGCGCTTCGGCACGCAACGAGGCATCGCACGACGCGAGCGACGCGCCGCCGGCTGCATCGAATGAGATCGATTGCGCGTGCGCGAACGTCTCCCGGCCGATGACGTACGGCGCCAGCGCATTCGTTTCGAGCGTCTCGCGCGCCCACGCCGTGCGATCGTCGCTGGTCTTTCCGTGCCGCGCGATGCACGCCTGCGAGGCGGGCGAAAAGAGCATCACGGCGGCGTCCCAGGCATCGTAGGTCAGGATTTCGCCGCCCGCGTGAATCAGATCGACCGGCTCGTTGCGCCACTTCGGCCACTGCCGCAAGCGCTTCCATTCGATGCCCGCCGTACACACGCAAATCGCGCGCGGCGAGTCCGGCGAAGGTGATCTTTCGGCCCGGCTGCGTCTCGCCAATCCGCCGCTCGGCGACGTGCGCGAACAGCACGTCGCCGAAGTTGTGTCGATCGAATGCGCCGAAAACGATCAGCGGACGGGATGTGGCGTAGGCCATTTGGCTGACTGTTGCAATGGGAGCAGGAAGGCGATGATGAGCAACATCCTAATTTCTCAAGGATAACCAATGGAATTGTACATCAGACAACGGTCTCTGTTAATGTACATCCAAACGTACACACAAGATATCGACATGCCAATCACTCGAATTTTTCGCAACGGAAATTCACGAACGATTCGTATTCCTCAGTAACTGGCCTATCCGGAGACGCAAACGGAAGTGGAAATCGACCGCATCGGCGACGAATTGCGCATTCGTCCCGTTCGCCGATCGCTTGCGGGCGCGCTCGACCGTTTCGCGCGCTTCGTGCCTGACTTCATGGCTCAGGGTCGCTAAAGCGAAGAACAGCGCGATCGGGAAGGCATCTGATGCCGCGCTATATGTTCGATACCAACATGTGCATTTATCTGATGCGCAACCAGCCCGAAGCGGTCGCGCGGCGCTTCGCGCAATGCTACGTCAGCGACGTCGTCATGTCTTCCGTGACCTATGCGGAACTTCAGTACGGCATGACCACGAGCGCTGTGCCAGAACGCGAAAGCGTCAATCTGGCGGCGCTCGTCGAACTGATCAAGGTTGCCCCTTCGAGATGGATGCGGCAACGGCCTACGGTCCCATCCGCAGCGCCACGCGCGAGCGAAAGGCCGACGCGCTCGACAAGATGATCGCAGCGCACGCCGTCGCGCTGAACGTGCCGATCGTGACGAACAATATCAAGGACTTCGAGGCTTATCCCGGTCTCAGGGTAGAAAACTGGCTGGAGGATGCGTGAGCGTTCGCGCCGGTTCGCAATCCAGCGCGCCGTCAAACCGTCACTCTCATGATCCCGCCGCTCGACAACAACCGCACATGCTGCCCCGCATAGAACATCTGACCGTCATCGGCTTGCGTGATTGCGAGCAGATCGCCATTGGCCAGTCGCACGGTGATTTCAAGACCGTTCTTGTGGTCCATGCACCCTTGCACTTCATCGCCCGCAACCGCACCCGCAATTCCGCCGATGATCCCCGCCAGCAAGGACCCGTGCCCTTCGCCGATCGCGCTGCCCGCCACCGCGCCGAGCGCGCCGAACGGCACGGCCTGATTCTGATCGATCGTCACGCGGCGCACGCTTTCGACCGTCGCCATACGCACCGTTTCTTCGTGCTGCGTCTGCGCGCTATCGTAGACATCGGCGGGAACTGCCCATGCTCGCGCATCCACTCATGCCGAGCGCGCATACCGTTGCAAGCGCGCAAACCGCGCTGATTGACTTGTTCATGCTCTGCTCCTCGATGGTCGTTTCGTCGATGCCGGCTTCGACATGAAGGCATCGTATCGATCGACAATGAGCGCGGAATGAGGACGCCGCGCTTGACCGGTCACGGATGAGCGCCTATACAGGACGTTCACCGGCTCGTCCCAAATCTCCATGTCGACAAAAACCGCGCTTTGCATCGCCGCTTCGGGCGGCGTCTACAAGGGCGCGCTCAAGGGCAGCGACACTTACACCACGTTGCTCATACTCTTCGGCGGCACGGCGTATCTCTTCTATGGCGCGCCCGGCGGTGCGAACCTGTCGGGCGTGGTCGTCGCGTCGAACGGCGCACAGCGCAGCGATGGCCGATACAGCAGCGCATCGGCGCTCGACTATCGCATCGGCAGCGCGCCGGCCCCGCCCGTCGCGTTGATGGCGAACTTCGCCAATGCCCCTGCCGTGAGCGGCGCGGCTGTCAATAAGGACGGCAGTCCAAACCTTGCGTTCAGCGCCAGCGCCGCATCGATGCTCGACGTCGCTCCGAGCCTCGTCAACGCGAGCGGCCTGTACAACGGGTGCGGCATGTCGTTCGGCGGCGCGACGGACACGCGTCTCACCGTCGCTGCCAATGGCTACGCCGCCGGCACGACCTCGTCCGGCTGCATCTTCAAGGGACGCGTCGCGCCGCACGCGGGCGTGAATGCCTACGATGTCGCCGTGACCTTCGGCCCCGCGCCGTGCCCGAACGCGACCGTCAACGGCAACGCGATTCTCGACGGCCCGCGCCTGCTCGTCGCCTTGCCGAGTCCCGACCGCGCAAACGTCTTTTTCTTCGATGGCCGGAAATAGATGCCGCATGCCCATCGTCTCGCACCGCGAAATTTAGGCGGCTATTGCTTGCACGGACGATTTGTGTCCTAAGATTCTTCTGCCCACAGTTTGAGCCGCCGCGCCTGGCCCACGGCGCGTGTCGGCGATGTCGTAGTTAGTCGTACCGTTGTTCAGCGCCCCGATCGAAGCCCAACAACAGGAGACAACTAGTGTTCCGTCCCAGAAATAACTTACGTAAATCCAGCGTGTTCTATGATGAACTCATAGTGTGCGGGGAGACGATTATGGGACGTAGGGGAATCGAGGTTGGCATGACGATGAGATGGTAGCCGAACGATCTCGCGAGAGATGGAGTCGGCCCACGCGGATGGCGGATGGGGGCGTAGTAGTGATGAAGCCGGGTAACGCCGGTGGAGCGAAGGTTCCCTGTTTCAGAACGAATGACGGAAAGTAGAAGGAGCCCAGGGATTGACGTGAGTCAACCAACCTTGCTTGATTCGGTTCAGACACTACAGACCTCATTGCAAACGAAAGCCAAGTGCGAACCGGCGACTCATTTCCATAGCCTATGGGACAAGGCGTACCGTATAGACGAGTTCGCTGGCATGTTCGAGGAACGTTGCGCCTCGCATCGAAAGCTGCTCCTACTGGGAGTTCTTTCCAGCAGCAGGAAGCCGAGCCCTTCTTCGAGCCGCTTCAGTCGTCGCGGTGATTGACGATCAGGGCCGGGTACTGTACCGCAGGCGACTTCGCTAAAGACCTATCACTGATACGCAACGCCGTGTTTCTCGCGCATATTTTTCGCCTTGGATTATTGCCCAAAAGTTATCTAATGAAGTGTTTGACCGCACACACCTGTCCAAACGGACAGTTGATCGACATCCAGAAGTCCGTAGGATCGGTGCTGACGCGCAGTTTCTGTTTTAGAATTTTAAATGTCACTGATTTCTCCAATGTAGAAATGTCACTTCATTTAAAAATCTCTTCTTAAAAATTGACCCAGTCAAAAATTCATTAAGCAAAGGAAACCCACTACGTCTAAGAGAGTTGATATCCTGTGTCTGAGCAAGGCCGCGACTTCTGCAATATGGTGCTGTCGGGGAGTCAAAGTAAAAACGTCAAAAACAGTGCAAAAAGAGCGTGTACATTTTATCATGTTCGCGATTCCATGTGCTCTGAGGAATCGAATTTCGTAGGCCCAACGTACATACGAAGCAAACAGTTTAATGGAGGCGTATATGTACGGCAATACAATTGGTTATATGTCTAGGCAGGAGTGCAGTAAACGACTACATGCCCTGCTCGATCCTTTGCGCGAGGCGGGTATTCTTTCCCACGAACGTCACGCCGCGATATACAGTGAGCTTGTTTCATTTTTAGATGCGGTGAGAGGCGATGGACTAAGTGGAGAGGAGTACTGGGAGCATTTTCAAAATTTGTTTGACTTCGCCGGCAGTTCGCCAAGAATTACTCCAATGAATGCGGCAAACCTCTGCCCTGAGCCTAGAGGTCTAATTACCGTCAGCAATATGTTGCGAGTTGAGTATAATCGCAATGTCTCACAGCAAATCCGGACAGCTGGCGGCGAACGTGTGCAGCAACTGATCGCCGCACGCAAGATTTTGGCCGAAGGGCTAGGTATAAAGGATCCGAGCGATCTTGCCATTATACGCAACGCCAGCGAAGGGAATAATGCCATTAACGCAGGCTACCGAAAATGGAGTGATGCCAGCAATGTCGCGGAGAAGAATAACGTGGTTTTGTGGGAAGAAAACCATCCAACTAACCTGAGCGCCTGGAGATTGAGGGCGGAAAAATTTGCACACATTGATTCGCCCGTCGCCTTAAAGGCTCCGCGATTCAACATAAGAACCGTTGGCTTCAGTGCAGAGGCGAGTGACGAAGCGATTGCGCGAGCATTTATTGAACAGATTGACAACCATACCCGCTTCGTTTCATACACGGAGATCGCAAACGGTTCCGGATTCCGCATCCCAGAATACGTGGTCAATGCTATCTGGAATCACGTCATCAACAACAAGCTCGATTGTCACGTTCACATTGATGGGACGATGGCGTGGGGCGCACGCGCAGTCAGTCTGACTGACCCACCATGTCATAGTTTTGTCTCCAGTGCTCACAAATGGTTTATGGGGCCAAAAGAAACGGGGATTCTATTTATTCGTCCCGAAAAAGCGATGTCTTTGGCTCCTAGCATCCTGGGTTATGACTACCAGATACAATTCAAGGAGCCGGATGAGCTTCCCAGAAATGCGGGACGTTTCGAATTGCTGGGTCAGCGTGACGACGTGAATATCATTTCTTTAACTGCTACCCAATTGATGTGGAATGTTATGGCGCCACGCGATCCGGCCAGCCGGGTACTCGAACTCGCCGCCGCACTTAAGTCCAAGCTATTGGCTTCAGGGTGGACACTGATTACGCCCAACGATCCTCATCGTAGCGGGGGTGTCGTTCGCGTTCATGCGCCGCAAGGTACTCGACCGAAATCGCTATACAACTGGCTCTACGAAGACGCCAGCTTTCGTGTGGCCGGATCGGGTGACAACCAGACTTTTCGTCTCTGTCCACATGTCTACAATATCATTGAAGATGTCGATCAAGCGGTTGCAAACATGAACAATTGGAAAGATCTCGGCTAGTGCCTGTCCCAGAAATATGAGGCGGGTTGAAAAAGTGGACGCCAACGTTTTGGAAAACTGAGAGTGTGCGCGCGTACGAAGAATTCATCCAATAAAGCGAGTTGTTATTGGAAAATTTTACCCGCCATTCGGATGGTACATTGATGCAGTCTCTTTCGCGTATTGAACACGAAGTAAATCTCGGCATTAAGTTGCAAGTTTGATTTGCTCGATACTAAGTTAAATTTATATGAATTTGCGCTATTTTTGCGCTTAATGGATCGCTAGCCGACTCTCGTCTTGTTGAGGTGGGCGCGATGTCTGTAGTTCAATCTCTTAAAGGAGGAAGTTGAAATGAATGCCAAGCAAGAGTCGCAGGATCTTCCGCTGATCGAATGGATGCAGGAAGAGCAGCACCCAGATTGGGTCGAGATGATGAAGGAGAGCGCGGTTATTCCGTTCGCGACGGCCCTTTGGGCGTAACGAGGTAGCTTGAGACGATGGCGGGTCGTAACGCCCCGCCATTTGGTGATTTCGAAAGCTGGATATTCAGGAGCGGCCTGTGAAGAAAAGCGCCGAGAATTTCTTTTCGTGTGTTCGTGGACATCCGGCTATGGCCAATAAATCTGGATATGACACGACCATTGTAATTGGTTCTGATAAAAATCAGAAAAATACGGCTAAGTCGATCATTCGTTACTGCCCAAAAGACCTGGGATACTCGTTCATCTATGTCGACCTTGAGAGCGAGAATTTCGAGCGGGTTGGGAGGGCGATCGATGAATGTGACATGTTCATTTTTATTTATGACTCCTCTATGCGTGTTGACATTAGCCCACACGGGCCATGGTTCATTCATCCGCTCAAGCCAAAGATGGCTGAACACTGGAAGAAATCTGTGCTTCTTCGGGAGTATGGCGAATTTTTTGAAGAGGCATTCTTCGAAGATATTAACGACATTTCGGATAGAAATGGAAGGATTATTGATGCTGCGACATCGGCGCAGCATGTAGCCTTCCGCGATGGTTTCGGGGGCACGCTATGCGGGACATTGTCCGAAGATCAGGCTTGGAAAAGTTTGGATGGGCGTAACCACTACGATTTGATGCCCGGTGAGGTCGCAACTAGAATTGTAGATTTGTCCGGGAGCATTACATTTGGCGGGACGTTTCTAAGCACAGTGCCTTTCGCCATTAAGTATGGTGTCATCAATTCGATCTTGAAAATTAAAGTTGATAAAAGTCAGGTGATCGACGTCAACTCCTCAAACAAACAGCTTGAGAACGATTTTCAATTATATTTAAAAAAATGCCCGGGAAATAAAAATGTTGAAGAGTTTGGGATTGGTACGAATCTGAATGTTAAGTTGCATGGTCGAAACGCAAGTTTCGAAGAGCGTCATCCGGGACTGCACCTTGGTCTTGGCGGTGGTGAGCGTGGTAGTCACCACTTAGATTTGGTTTTTTCGGCGGGAACTATCTTGTTCAACGATGTCGTTATTTTCGACAAAACGTTTCGAGTTTAGCAGTTTACACCGCGTAGCTAGTTGGCTAAGGTGCCAGTTCTCGAAATTACCGGATTGATAAAGCACGATCTGTTCTGGAGTTGCGAGGGGAGGCGAAGTCGCTGGATATACTTTGCTCCTAGGCCATAATTTACTTGAGCGTGGTTCTCGCTCGTGTAACCAAGCACAGATTGTTTAAGTAAATAGTGCGCTCTAGCACTCAAACATGACAATCGTGATGCCCGACTTGGAACAGCAATTGCGCGCCGCGCAGACACGGCATGCGAGCGAACCGGAGAATTGCGCAATCCTGCACCAAATCTGCGAGTTGTTGGTCGCGCTTCAGAGGGAGGAAGAAATGCTCCTATGGGCTGATCGTGCGTTGGCTATTAATCCGCACGACTCCGCTTCGATCACGCGGCGCGCAGACTCGCTCTACCTGCTGGGTCGATACGCTGAAGCTGTTGCTACATGGGAACGCGACCCGTTGCAACAGAGCAAGCCCATACTTCACCGACTACGGCTAGGTATGAGTTTGATGATGGCAGGCGATCTGGTGGATGCGATTACGTTGCTCAATCAGGCATGGCAGATGGCAGGATCGATTAATGCCGAGATCTCCGCCTCGGTTGGATTCGCATTGGGTGAGGCGATGCTTAAGGCGGGAGATCCGCACGGTTTCACGTATTGGCTGATGCGAAATGACGCTCCTCGGTTGTCTTTCAGTTACCGCCCGATTGACATTCCGGTGTGGGACGGCGAATCAGATTTATGCGGGAAGCGTGTTCTGATTACACATGAGCTTGGGTTCGGCGACAACTTTCTTTTGGGCGCATGTATTGCTGATTGGGTAGATGCTGGTGCGAGTGTCATGTTTACCAGCAACCCAGAGAGCCACGCACTCATGCAGACATCACTGCCGCACTGCGAGGTCATTAGTGCACCTAATCCCGCGCAGTTGTATGCCGCATTGCCCGACGAACTTCAGCCGCACGTCAATAGGTTTGCGCCACATCTGCACGCGACGCTGCTGCATTTGCCTTTGGTAAAAGCTAAACAGGAGACAGTCTCTGGACAATGGTTTCGGCCTTACATCCAAGCTCCTCCCCAGAAGGATCTGATCGCGAAGAATTGGGCTAGCCAACTACGCTCCCAGCATACTGGAAAGAACTTGGTGGGTCTGTTTTGGGATTGCGCTCAGCGCCACTGGCCTGAAACAGGTGCCATAGTGCGTTGTTGGGCTAAGCGCCGTAGCCTGCCGCTTAATGTAGTCAATTCGATTGTGCAGTATTTGCCTGTGGCAGACCGTGTGCATTTTGTAAATTTGCATCATCCAGCTGTTGCAACGTTGGCCGGCGACCCTGTTGACAATGTCAGCAGCTACCTGCCAGGTATTCGGAATTTTGGCGACACGGCTGCTTGCATTGCTCAACTGGATGCAGTCGTTGCAGTCGACTCAGGCGTCGCCAATTTGGCTGCAATGATGGGTGTTCCAACTTGCGTGCTAACCCACACTTCTGGAGATTGGCGTTGGGGTATTGAGGGCAACGCGAGTCCGTGGATCAAGAATGCAACCGTTTTTCGACAAACGAACGAAGGTGATTGGACCAGTGTGGTCCAAGGCGTTCGGTTATGGTTAGCCCATGATATTGGCTAAATTGCTTCGTGTGGGTAAACATTTTGTGGCTCAATTTGAACCGCACCGGGAATGTAGGAGACTTCGGATCTTGCCTGTAATTGGAGATTTGAAGGAGCAAAAGTCGGAAGTGGGTGTACGTGGGAGTTGGGGCGGGAAATTGAAGGCGGTGGTGGTTTCAGCTGAGAATCTGATTGTCGAAGTCGGAAACCAGCGAACAACAAAACCATCCGGAATTCCTCGATCAACGACACGTCGAATTCCTCAATTCGCAGCTTTGACGGCGCGCCCCCGATATCGTACCTCGATCGCCCTTTTTCAGAGTTAAATGCCGTTCGTTCTTTCGCTGACTGTGATGAGAATCTAATGGAGTGCTCGACCGCACACACCTGTCCAAATGGACAGGTGATCAACATCCAGAAGTCCGTAGGATGAATGTTGACGAATGGGATGGCCACCAGATCAACCCAGACTCGGCGAGCCGAAGATTGTCAGTATTGGGACGTTTCTGCAAGCTTTGATGTGACATACAAATCATGTGCGCCAATGGCGTGTTGCTTTCGACAATTTGTTGTTGACAAGGGGCCCGAATCGCCAACTTTGGGGCCAAATTCCACAGCAATGGGCGTTAATGGTGGACATTCGAATAGATCGGAACAGCAGTCATTCCGGCCGCAGGCCGTTTGCGGCCCGCCTGATATTTAACGGCCAATCGGTCGAAACAGTGCAGATTTTATTGGGGTATGCGCACCTCGACCACGTTTCGCCCTATCTGGACGCGTCCGCCCGCAGCATGCGCGAAGGCATTAGCTGCAGTTGACCTTGGCGAGTGGAAGGCAAATCACGCCGCTAACTCACGGCGTCACGCGTGCTATCCTTGATGCATTTGTGCACCACTTTTTGAAAGGCTATGAACGAGGTTATTGACAACGGCGCTGCTCTGCGCTCACTGATCGAGCGGAACTCACGCAAGCCGATACACTTGCTGTGCTGAACAGGGGACAAGGGTTTCCCCATCGCGTTATCGACGTGGAAAGCCTATCTTGCCTGCCTGATAGCGCACGGCGTCGGTCGTGCCCGACAACGTTCTGGCACATGCTAGAAAGACTCTCGGGAAGGCTTCGAAAGGACGTCGATATGGTGCATTTATGCACCTTAAATTTAACCATTGTCTTGATATGGACTGGTCATGGGAACGAGATACGAACAGGACGTGGTTGCGTGGGCGAACGAGCAGGCGGCACTTCTGCGCGCAGGCGAACTTACCGCCATCGACGTTCGGCACATCGCAGAGGAGATTGAGGACGTGGGTAAAAGCGAACAGCGCGAATTGGCGAGCCGTATGTCGGTCCTGTTGGCTCATCTGCTGAAATGGCAGTTTCAGCCATCACGTCGCAGCAAAAGCTGGGAGTTTACGATCCGTACGCAGCGCAAGGAAGTGGCCTACGTGCTGGATGAAGCCCCCAGCCTTCGCGGCAAGTTCATAGATGCTGCATGGCTGGATATCGTGTGGTCGAAGGCGCGCAGCGCGGCGAGCAATGAAACAGGGCTGGACCTCAATGCGTTCCCGGAGGTAATGCCTTGGGCTGTTGATGACGTGCTCTCGCAAGAGTTTCATCCCAATAACGGAAAACCGCTATGAGTAAGAAGAGGATCAAGCGCCCGAGCGCCCTGTCAATAGTAACGTGACATAAATCGTGTTTTAAGGTAAAAAAGTGTAGCGGTTTTTAGTAATGGCAAGTTCAACTGGCCAACGCCCCCTAGGTTTCGGCCAATTTTTCCGCGAGATTCGTGACTGTTGCGACGCTGGCTTGATCAGACAGAAGGCGCAGACTTCCAAAGCGGTTATCCGGGCGTCCAGAGGCCGAATCGACATCATCACCCGCGTTCGTCTCTGTTACGATGGGGGCAAAGGACATAGGCTCGACCGAAATCCGTGTCGAAGTTCGCCGAGGAAATCAGTCGATAACGGTGAACTGGCCGGTCTCCGAAGCTGCGCGATGCGCGATGTGGCTGCGGTATAATTCATGTCGATGAGATCTGGCTAGCAGTCGATCCGCTGGACATGCGAGCGGGCTTCGACACGACGCTGGCGCGCGTGGTGAAGGTGTTCGGTGCCGCGTATCCGCACCACGCCTATCTGTTTACCAACAGACGCGCCAACCGCTTGAAGTGGTTGACGGAAGAAATCCCCCTCGCTTACAGGTGTTTTCGGACCCATCCGCACCTCGTCGAAAAATGCAGGATTTAAACGTTAATATGCCTGCTTCCTGCAATTCGCTCAACATGGTTTGAGCTGAAGTGCCTTGGGGGATAAGGCTTTGAGGGTTGTTCAGATGGAATGGGCACCACCCACCCATCGGCATAGATGTGCCAAAGTTGACGTGCGACGTTCAACTGAGAAGTGGAGGTACCCGAAATGGGGATTACCGCTATCGGCGTGGATCTGGCGAAACACGTCTTTCAGCTTCACGCGGTCGATGCCTAAAGGACATACGGTGTTGCGCAAACGTCTGAGTCGGTCTCAGATGGTGCCGTTCTTCACCCGTCTATGCCCCCTACCTGATTGGTATGAAGGCCTGTGGCAGCGCGCATTACTGGGCACGCACGCTGGCTTCGATGGGGCATACGGTAAGGCTGATAAGCAGTGCAACGCCCGAATATGCGCTTTGTCGCAATAAAGACAGCTGAGCAACAAAGCATCTTGCATCTGCACGTCAGCCGGCAACTGCTGGTCAAGATGCGAACCCAAGTCAGTAACATCTGCGGGGCCTGCTGGGCGAATACGGCCTGATCCTGCCTCAAGGCATCGCGCACCTGACCGATATTCCCGCACTGGCCGAGGACGCGACGAACGAACTGCCCAGCATGCTTAGGCAATTGCTAATCGACATGCTGGAACATGTCAGGGAGATCGATCGAAAAATCGATGTGATGGAAGAAGCACTGATCCGCCAGTGGCATCGGCACAGCGAAGCCAGTCAGCGCCTTGCCGAGATTCCCGGCATTGGTCTGCTGACGGCAACCGCACTAATTGGACATATTGGCACGTACGCACGCGTTGCCGAAATAACTACTGAAGGTCGATTCGCTCGCGGTGAAATGCATCCACATCAGCCGACTGGTCGCATCATCCACGTACACCAGCAGCGTGCATTGCGGGGCGGGGTCTTCGAACCAGCGATGCTCACACCCGTCGATCTGGATCAGCTCACCCAGATAGGCCCGGCGGGCACGCGGCTGATAAACCCTGGGCGGGCGCTGACGGCGCGGGATCCACAGGCCCGCCGCACGCATCCAACGCCGTACCGTTTCCTTGCCCAGCCGAATGCCGTGACATTACTCAAGCTTCTCGCGCGCCAGCGTCGGACCAAAATCGGCATAGTGCTCGCACACCAGCGCCATCGCCTGTGCACGAAGATCGATCGGCAACTCGCGATTGCTCGTCTTGCCGCGTTTGCCCGAAACCAGACCCGCAGCACCACACGCTTCATAGCGCCGGCACAAGCGGCTGATCTGGCGCACACACAAGTCCAGCCGCTCGGCCGCCTGATAACAACACAGCCGGCCTTTGACGACTGCCTCGATGAGCTTGATCCGTTCCAGTTCGCACATGCTTGCCATGATCAGTCCACGTTCGTCGATGATCGGCTCCTCGACGACGCATCCCGACAGCATGCGCCGCAGAGCCTCAATCGGACATTTCTAAGTCGCAACAAACTTTGTGTGTGTCAAAGCGAGATGGCATTATGTCAAATTGAATGTGGCGTTGGTTGTGAGAGGCTCCAACGCGTGGCGACCGGATGGCTTCGGTTGTTTCGAATTTCGTTGTGCTTTCGATTATTTCTAGTTAGTCTAATTAGAATAATATTCTTCCTTAAAGAAACAAGAGAAATCCATGAACGCCTCCGTAACTCCAGCATCACTACCTTCAGCCGCAGAGATCGAGATCGCACGTGAGTCGAGCCGAAATCTGGCTGTTGCACTGACGAGTCGGGCCGAGCCGCAGCAGTTCGACTTCAGGGATGAAAAGGGTGAGATGCACAGCGTCAAGCTCCCCACGACAGTGTTGAAGCTAATGGTCGATGTTCTTTCGGAAATTGGGCAAGGTAACGCTGTATCTATCATTCCAATCCACGCCGAGCTTACTACCCAAGAAGCTGTCGACTTGCTTAATGTGTCGCGACCGTACTTTGTCCAGTTGCTCGAGAAGCGCCGACATTCCTTTTCGACGGGTCAATACTCACCACCGAGTACGCTATCAGGACGTTATCGACTACAAAACGCGGATCGACGACGCTCGTCTCGCGGTGCTGGACGAGCTCACCGCCCACTCGCAGGAGCTTGGGATGGGCTATTGAATGATGGCGTCAAACTTCACTGTAGTCTACGACGCTTGCGTTCTGTATCCGGCTCCTTTGCGCGACCTGTTGATGCATCTCGCACTAACGGACTTGTACCGTGCTCGATGGAGCAACATGATCCACGACGAGTGGACAAGAAATGTACTTGAGAATCGGAAGGATCTGAAGCCGGAGGCAGTTGCACGCACGCGTCAGCTAATGGATGCAAACGTCCGCGAAGCATTGATCGAAAACTTTGAGCACCTTATCGCCTCGATCGAACTTCCGGACGCGAATGATCGCCACGTTGTGGCCGCAACTATGCATGCCGGTGCCGAACTCAAGTCGTTGAAGAGCCCACCGAAGACCGTTGACGATTATTTGGATACTCTCGCGACTCAGGGCCTCACGCAAACGGTGAATACGCTGCGCCCATTGGCCTGAGCATTGTAGTCCAATAAATTCTATATCTATAAATCTCAACACGAACCCCACTATTCGCGAGCAACGCGCCATTTTTGCGGCAGCCAACGATTCCGCTGGTCACCACGTTCTTTGGGTTTCAGTTTCGGGTGACGTACATCTCAGTTGTATTCCTCTGCTCATTTAAGCCCTACCGGGTTTCAGCGCTCCCAGCCCTCAATGAAGCTGCGCTACGAAACTTTTCAGCGGGGAAATGGATACGTCGGCTTACAGGCCGCCAAAGATGACTATAGGGCGAGTGTTCAACAACGGCCTGAGACTTGTTCGGGAAGCTCGGCCGAGCCTTACTCAAGGCGCGGGAAGACGGCAACGATGCGTTCAAAGCGATCGAATCGGTCATGTCGTGGGATGCCTTCACGAAAAACGAGACCGAGGCCGAGCAATTGGCCCAGCCGGAAGCCTTTATTCTGCATGAGATCGGCGATCATTATGCGACGTTGCGCCGATATGTACCGACGTTCCTGGAGGTCCTGCAACTTCGCGCGGCACCTGCCGCGATGGATGTGATGGCCGCCATCGACGCCATTCGTGCCGCAAATAATGACGGTGCGCGGCGCTTGCTCGCTGACGTACCGACAGCGCTTATCAAATCGCGCTGGCAACCGCTCGTGGTAACCGAGACCGGCGTTGATCGCCGATACTATGAACTGTGCGCGTTGGCTGAGCTGAAGAATGCCCTACGCTCAGGCGATATCTGGGTCCAAGGCTCGAGGCAGTTCAAGGACTTTGAAGAATATTTGTTGCCCACCGAGAAATTCGAAGCTCTCAGGCAGCAGAACAGCCTCCCGTTGCCGATCACGACCGACTGCGATCGCTACCTTGATGAACGCTGGCGCAACGCTTGGAAACGGTCAACCGCCTCGCCGCGACAAACGATTTGCCGAACGCAATGCTCACCGAATCCGGACTGAAGATTTCGCCATTGGACACAGCGGTGCCCGATGTCGCCCAAGCGTTGATCGATCAGACGTCCCTCATGCCGCCGCGCGTGAAAATCACCGAACTGTTGATGGAGGTCGAGACGTGGACGGGCTTTACTCGCCACTTCACACATCTGAAGACCGGCGAAATCTCGAAGGACCAGACGTTGCTGCTTACGACGATCCTCGCCGACGCGCTCAATCTTGGCCTCACGAAGATGGCCGAGGCGTGTCCAGGCACGACCTATTCGAAGTTGTCGTGACTGCAGGCGTGGTATATCCGCGACGAGACATACTCGCAAGCGCTTGCCGAGCTGGACAACGCGCAGTACGTTCATCCGTTCGCCACGCATTGGGGCGACGGCACCACATCGTCGTCCGTCGTCGGACGGGCAGCGCTTTCGCGCCGGCGGCCGCGCCGAGAGTACCGGACACATCAACCCGAAGTACGGCGCCGAGCCGAGGCGGATGTTCTATACGCACATTTCCGACCAGTACGCACCGTTTCATCAGAAACTCGTGAACGTCGGTGTGCGCGACTCGACCAATGTGCTGGACGGACTGCTGTATCACGAGTCGGATCTGCGCATCAAGAGGAACATTACACCGACACCAATGGCTTCACGGATCACGTTTTCGCCCAGATGCATTTGTTCGGCTTTCGGTTTGCGCCGCGCATTCGCGATCTCGACGACAGGAAGCTCTACGTGCCCGGCAGTACGAAGGACTATCCGGCGCTGGTGGCAATGATCAGCGACACCTACAATGAGAATCCCATCCGGCAGCACTGGGACGAGGTGTTGCGTCTGGCGACATCAATCCGACAGGGCACCGTCACGGCCTCGCTGATGCTGCGCAAGCTCGGCAGTTATCCACGGCAGAACGGACTTGCCGTGGCGCTGTGCGAAATCGGCCGCATTGAGCGCACGTTGTTCATTCTCGACTGGCTGCAGGATGTCGAGCTGCGCCGTCGCGTGCACGCCGGCCTGAACAAGAGCGAGGCCCGCAACGCGCTCACGCGTGCCGTGTTTTTCCATCGCTTGGGTGAAATCCGCGATCGTAGCTTCGAGGCGCAGCGCTACCGGGCGAGCGGCCTGAACTCGGTAACCGCAGCGATCGTGCTATGGAACACGGTCTATCTCGAGCAGGCGATCGAGGCCATGCAGGCGCGGGGCGTACCGGTTAACTCCACGTTGCTGCCGTATCTGTTGCCGCTGGGCTGGGAGCACATCAATCTGACGGGCGACTACGTGTGGCAGCGGGACCGGAAATTCGGGGCCGACAAATTCAGGCCGCTTCGCCCATTACCAAACGCATGAGCGCCCTAACAGGACGGTCATCCCTCCGTTAGCCCGATCTAGCCCATCCTCGGGGCTTCGGGTTCATCAACTGACCTTCAACTCCCTTAGCGGGCAATATTTTCAATTTTCTGAAGTCCCCCTTTAAACAGGCAATGGACAATGCATCAAAAGTTCAGATGGACTATATCTGCCTGCAATACTGAGATATTTTCGCTTTGCGAAATGGATGGAACGACCGGCTCAGGGGATTGCTGATGGCGTTATTAAGATTCCGAAAGATCACTAAAAAATCACAGGCCGGAAATTGCGGCGGTTCCGGCGTAGAACCTCGAATTGGTAGAGCAAACAGTAGATCACATACCTCTATGCCCGTCTTATTTTACCTTACCATTACTTAGGATTCCTTAGCACAGAAGCGGGCTTGATTTAAAAAATTTATTTTGGGAAAAATTTAACTGGAATATGGTCCGAGTTAATAATTCCATGCAGCTGCCCAATAAACATTGCCGCAACCAAAAGGTTTGACAAGGGGCCCTGATATTCATACTGCCCAATAACAGAATAATCCAAATTACCACCACTACGTTGAGTAGGAGTGCCTTGTTGAGCCACAATGGAAACATCACTTGCAAGAGCTGGGTTATTATTAATTCTCTGCTGCAACACATTAGGATCTTGATTATAATCCCCCATCACCATCCATTGAGAGTTTCTATCTCCAAGTGCGGCAAAGTGGTTACGTATTGAGTCAAGCAGAGGCCGGGCATCTCCACCGCCCGTTGCCGAAGCATGTAAAGTAAAGAAAAAATCTCGCCCCGCCACTCCAGCCGCCCGATTAAACCCCGCGCCCAAAACAGGCCTGCCATCATTGATAACTGGATTTCGCAAGGCGATTATTTCATCAGCACGCCTGTCTGTTACAACGGCGGGGTTTACTCTACCAGCACCGATATCCCATTGCGCATAATAAATATACCGCATAATAGGCCGTGATTGAGTGCCCAAATTCCACTCGAATTCTTCAATAGGAATTTGTCTTCCCAACATTGTTACTACCGGGGGAATAACCCGCCCTGTCGGAGTAGCTGAGGATGGTCGAGTACCAGCTTCTTGCAAAGACACTACATTCACAGCACCACTACCACTAATCAACCCGCGGACATTAACATTCCATTTGCTCTCTGTCGCAGCCGAAGATCCCTGCATGTTCCACGTCGCTGTTCTATAATCCTTAAGTAAAGCCACAGCCGATCCTGGAACAAGAAAAACAATGAGGAAAGCAACAAGGAATGCAATAATATATTTTCCTCTAATCATTCTAACTCACCTTTAAAGTTTATCATGAGGCGCAGATTTAGATGCATTTCTTTCAGGCCCAAGAATCCATAATTGTCTTGTATCCACCACAGAACCAGACTCCGTGCAGTCGGTAAATTCGACTTTAAAAGCCCATTCATTGGACTTACTGCCTATTTTAATACACTTTCCTAGGCTGATACTTTTAATTTGAACGGCTCCAGAAGCAGTTGGCCATAACGAGAACTTCTGATTATTTCCACCATTACACGTATTATGCGTTAACCCACGACCATCGTATGCAACCATACAATAATTAGTTTTTCTATTTTTAAACGTCAAGGTGGAATCACTATTATAAATTACATCCCAGTTATAAAGATCAACCCAACTCCTTGCATCATATGGAGTATAACCCCACAGCCAATTATTGGGCCTAGTTGCCCAAACCGTTATTAATGCACCACTAAAAACATTGGAAATCGCAGTTCTATTTGGCGTATCAGCCTCTGCCGCCGGGATAAATGAGGAAAGCAAACAAAACAAAATCATCGACAAGACTGGTTTACCGAAATTACCACGGTTTACATTTTTCATGAAAAATTTCCCTTTATGTTTTTCAATTTAACTTATGCCCGTCATCGGGGTAATATATCAAATTGGTTGAATTTACACACTGGCGGTTACTGAGGAAGGACGCGTAAAGGATACTGGTGGCTGAAATTTACCAGCCATCGCTTTGCGGCCAAACTGAAAGGGCTTAGGGACTTCCTCTGGAAGAATCTTAGCGCGAACAGGAGGCAGACCCTGAACACGGTTATCCGGGGCGTCCATGGGTGGATTAATTACCATGGTATCTCTGATAATAAAAGACGTGTGGGGCAGTTCATTCACCAGAGTCGTCGGGTCATCTACAGATAGTTCAACAGAAAGGGCGCCCGGCATCCGATAACATGGGAGAAGCTAGATCTGATCCTAAAAATGCTGGGGCAACCAGCCCGCACCAGGCGAGATGGCCTGTCGACGTGCTTCCGGTATCCTATCCATACGTTGGGTTCTCCTGTGTCACTGCGGACCGCTACGGCCACGCACCGAAAGCAACGTCCGCTAGTGCTGCCGCGGATGAAAGCACCGGGGCCGGCAGCGGCGCAGAACACCTGTACACGCGGGCGGGCACCGCCAGCCAGCGGCGGCAGGAGCCGTCGCGGTTCTTCCGGCTTAGGTACGCCCGACATCGGGTCAAATCCGGTGCTGCGGAACAGCGCGGTATTAATGTCGTGTCGTTTCATTCGGCTGACCCCTTTATTAAGCGGTTCCGGCGTTGAACTCCATAATCAAAATTTTGGCGGTTTCCCGCTTACAACCCCAATATCGATTCACAAAACACGGACACTGCTCTAACTCGCTTCACATTACCGACCGGCACTTCACTAAAGCGCAAAACGGGTTCCTCTGTAGCCGCGACATCGCCCAAATCCACCACTCATCAGCACCCCATTCTACGGACATTCTGAATGTTGATCACCTGTCCATTTGGACAGGTGTACGCGAACGAGCATTTTATTAGTACTACTGTGTCAGAAAATGTTTGAGGTAGCGTGGCAGTATGGGCGTCTCTTTAATCGCCTGGCGATGTGTGCAGCAATTCGCCAGCGCAGCGTTGCGATTGAGTCAGCTACGTGTCGCTGCATTCGCTGGGGAGCCGCGGGGGAAGTAGTCCGTGGGTAAGCTCGGCCGCTTCATGGCGAATATCCAGCGCCCTCAGTTGAGCGTCGAGCTGTTTGAGCTCACTTTCTGCCGCGTCACGCTGGATCTCCCATTCTTCGCGTCTGCGACGGTAAGATTCAGAGTGGCTCATTCTGTCTGCAGCGATCAGCGTAGCGTTGACAGCGATAGAGATCCTATCCGTCGAAAATACCGTAACAAGGTTCGTATTTCTGGGAAAACGATCCTTTCCGAAACTCCATTCGGTGGGTCCGTTCGCAGCTGCGGGTTCCGTCGCGCACACCAAAAACTATCTCCGACTCAATGCCGTGTCTAAGCAGAAAAAGATAGAGACTTATAGAATCTCCGAGACAAACGCGCTCTTGCCAGTGCATTCGCCGCGCTGTATTGTAGGCGCCTACTACATCATGAAGGTAAGTCGCCTCAGAAGATTTATTTTGTCTTCGTCGCGAAAAAATGGAAAATTTCTTGGAGCTGAGCACCTCTTTGATCTCTCGAATGCTTTTTTTCGAGAAGCGATCTGCCGCCCTTAAACAATCCACTAGCTGAATGAACGTTTGAATACGGCCGAAAGTCCTGTGAGTGGTAAAATCCGTCTCCGTAAGATCTATCGATAGCTTTAATCGGGATGCGATTTCAGCGCGGGAACTTACAGGTTTTCGACTCGTAACTAGTCCGAGCTCGCTAAGTTGGCTATGAAATTATTATATACGAAATCGGACGTGTTTTCTGCCACGGGGTTGCATAAATAACAGACATAATCGACCGGAAGCACAGCTCTATAATATCGATTATTTTCTAAATTTAAAAATAGGTTGCAAGGCCTGTTGTCGCAGCACACACATCGTCCTTGAGAAAAAGTCTTTGCATTATTTTCATCAGGGTAAGGATTAGTCTGCGCACTGTTCCTCATAAAACCTACACGTTACAAATAACTCACCTATGCTTAGTGGTTGTCATCAAGCGGACACACACCGGGCAACTCGGGATCGTAGATATATTCCCATCCATCATCACAAGGACCACGGGTTGCGTCGCCCTTAGTGAACAACGAGGCATCACCGAGATCTACGATCTCACCTACGAGGCCGAACACATTTAGATCATTCATAACATCTCCATAAGGTTGAAAAACACATTACGTAAACAGTGCGCAGGGGAAAACTAAAGATTTCAGGCTTACTTAAACACACTATACGTTTAATATCGACGAGTTGATAACTTTATCAATATACTTAATTATTATGAATGCTCGACCAAATGCAGTAGATCAGTTATATATCCACTGAGAAAGCCAGTTTATCGGTCCAAAACCCTGTAGATAATCACTGTTTGTTGTTGATGCGTTTTTAGGGAATTTTGTGCGCTTCGGAACTAGTCATACGGCCGTACGGCTCACGGTAGAGCAACGCAGTGCCACCGGCATCAAGGCGACTGCGACTACCGGACAAGGCCGGGGTTCGAACCTGACTCCGCAAAGTTTAGACAGATTTGGCCAAAGGCGTGAATGCTGAGTTCTCTAAATTACGGTGCTCGGAACTTTCAACTCCTATTCGAGGAGTTCGCGATTGTACGTAATAATGTAGTGCCTGATTCTGGTTTGGAAAAGCTTCGGTATCCCCGAAGCGGTTGAGGTAAAGGAATTCCGACTTCAAGGTGCCGAAGAGCTTTCCATGGTGGCGTTATCATGGTGGTCGCCTTTGCGTGACATGCTTTGCGTCGGTGAGTATTCGGGGCAACGCCTGATAAAAGCCATCTGGAAGATGGTTCGACCGGAAGCCGTCTCGACCTTTGCTTTCCAAGGTCAGCGCTGGCTTGCCGATGTCGCGCTCGAGTTGCTGCCTGCTGACCTGGCTGCGGACGTGGCGCGCGAAAACTGCCGTCGTCCAGCGGCAAGCGATCGAAACGGAGATTCCGCCGCATCTGCTCTTCACGTCTGGCTGGCCGACGGTCCGACCTACGCCCGAAGAGGCCGTATACTGCTAGCGAGCGGTCGCCGGCGTGTTGGCGACTTGATCGGCCTCGCCGTCAATTTCACGCGCGGTGCTGATGTTCTGCACCGCTACGACGAATTGTTAGCCGGGCGGTTGCCGGACGTGCCCGCCATCACCGCTCCAGCACAAGCTGCCTTCGCCTTTTAAGCGTGCCAAAACAAAAAGCGCTACGCCCCGGAAAACCGGAAGCGTGGCGCTGGTCGATAAGTTACGCGAGACGGAGCAAAAGTTGCGACTCCAATTCGAAACAGGAAGCGTCCGGACTCGCGTCTCGCTGCGTGTTCGGAGCCTCCCAACACGCTTAAGATTCACCGCCGCAGAAGAAGGGGCGAGTTTTTTCATCTCGGTGTCCTCTCAGACGAAGTTGTAAAGGTGTCTTGCATATCCGTTTAACGTTGAGCAATCACCATGAAATGCTGGCTCCTTGCGAGAGTCGGCATCGTGTTAGGAGAAAACGAGCAAATTGCTAGGCGGCAAGCTTGAGCTTTCGGCCCTTACTCGCTTTTTTGACAGACGGCTTTAACGGGTCATAGCCAAATCTCGCCCAAACGGCAGCGTCCAGCGGAATCGGATTCGTGCGCCCCGTTGCGAGATTCACGAACACGCCCGAGAACGGCACTGCCCCGGTTCGAAACATCGTCCAGAGCAGGTTGAACGCTTGGACCGAAATGGCCTGGTTGATGACCAGGGACTGCTTGCGCAGCGCCTCGACCATCGAACAGGAAGGCGTTTCATCTTTCGCGTCAAGCAACGGGTCAATCAACTCCGGGAACCGAAGCCCCACATGCGGCAAGCGCTCCGGATTCGCCTTCTTTACCTTCTGATAGCCCGCGGGCTCCGCCTGTCCGATGACGACCTGCCCTCGATCCGTATCGTTGCCGCAATCGAGATGATAAAGGTCGCAAGTCTTTGTGGCATCGACAATTGCGCGGCGAGCCGCACGCGTATTGACACAACCGATGACGAGATCAACGTTGTAGCAAGAGACACTACGGGTAAAGCGCATGGTTTCCGCCCGCCAGTTGGTTCCCATTAGCGCATTTAACCGATTGACGAGGAGCGAGGCCTTGTACTTGCCCACATCGTTCGGGTAAAAGCCCTGCCGACCGACATTGATTGGACTCACCGTGTCGTCATCGTAGACTGTGCAGTCGATGTCCCCGGGTGGCCGAGCTCCAGCATCGCGTGATGCAGCCGCGCGAGGCTGGGCAACAGCGCACTGCCTATGCCGCCGGCACCGACCACAATCACGCTCCACGACCGCTCGAGCATCCGGGAAGGAAGCGCGTGACGAATCACACCTGTCATGCGACTTCCTTCTGACGGGCTGCCGCGTACCAGCTGCTCGGCACGCGCTCGACGTCCTCGAAGATCCCCTTCGCGCACAGCCGCATGGCCATACTGGGCACCGCCGCCGAGCAATTCCCAACGACTAAGGCGAACTTCGTCTCGTGTCGGTCATCTTCGTTGTCTGTCGACGAGAAGAAAGCGGGATGCGCCCCGTGCGAGTGACAATCGATCACGCAAAGTTCGCCTGCGCAAAGCTCCGGCCGCTCGTACTTCAACGATCCGGGGCCCTGCGAGATCACCCTCACGGGCGCAAGACGAAACTGTCTCGTCTCAGCGTTCCAGACGATCCACGCACCCGTTTCCAGCGGATGGGCTGCGCGTGCCATCGCGACGAACTCACCGACCAATTCCGGGGGAACCGCACCACAGCGCAGCACGGTCGATTCGATCACTTTCCCATAGGGGATGGCGGTCGGAACCGTGTGGTGCGCGATGCGTCGAACGACCGACAGCCACGGCAGATCGATCTCGATGAATACACCGTTTTCACCAATGAGTAGTCGCTCATCGCATGTCTGCATCGGCGTCACCGGCTCACGCCGGGGCACCATCACCGACGGGAACGAACGTTGAAGCGCAGCATCGCCAGCATTCAAAGCACCAGCATTCATCATCAAACTTCTTATTTGCCGGCGATAAGCTCACCGAGGGTCATGTTCATCACGACAAGCGCTTCTTTCGGAAACTGTTCGCCGTACTTGCCATCGAGCATCTCCTTCCAGAACGCGAACTCGCCGTTCGGATGCGAAACACGTTTGTTGCCGTGGTTCGGATGCGTGAAGGCCGATTAGAAAAATCCGCTTTCCCATCCGCCAATCGATTCGACATCAATACCTTGGGCACATGAGCCGAACCGATGCAGATCCGCCCTCCGTCCCAGGTGTTAAAGTAAGGTGGTTCATGCAGCTTCGAATCAGGTGTTGGCCGGCTGTCCTCCTCCAGCGCGAACACGGAAAACCCGTTCGAAGCTGCACGGAACACCAACCCCGGATGAGGAACGACTGCACTGCGCCGTCCGATCTCCTGACAATCGAAGAAGACTCGTCGCGTCGCTGGTCTGCACCACCACATCACCGCGTCTTGCGACACGGCTAGCACGGTTTCCGGCAGAAATTCCGCCTTCGGCGCCGCGTTCTGAGCCAGCTCCCGCAGACAATCAATTAGCGCCACCCGATCGATCGGCCGTCCCGCACCGATGGTTGCCCGACCGCATTTGCCTTCGGTAATCGGATGAACGGTGCCGTAGACAGCGCGGCGGTCCTGACGGCTTAAAGCAAGATGGCACCGGTCACGGCGAGTTCGTCGACGCGGTCCGAACCGATATCAAGCCCTTTCATAGACAGCTCCGTGAGTTATGCCGCAAGACCCGCGATAACGCGGTCCAGTTGGCCAAGAATGGATAGTCCCTGAGACCAGTCCGCGTACTGCTTGCGAATGGCGTCAGGCGTAGAGGCAATCGGCGTGAAGCCGAGGTAGGTCGTGCCGTCGCCGGCGCTCGACAGATACTCATAGTGGGAGTCGAGAATCTCACCCACGCGGCTGTCGTTCTGCACGGTGAGCGTCGCCGCCGCATGGGCACAACGGGGCCGATATTCGCAATCGAAGAGACTGCGATTACCAACCCGTTGCAGCATCAGCGACAGCTTTTCGAGATCGGCGCAAATCCGGCGCGAGCGGCCGGATGTGAACCGTTGAAGACGCCGGAGCGCCGCCACGCCAAGCGTCTGCTGAGGCAAATAGCGCCGACGAGATGCATGCCACTGGTAGACGTCCATGTCGTCGGGACAAAGCTGCGGATGCACAACGGAAGGGAGGTAATGCTCGATCTCCGCTTCGTCGTCGCCAAACCTGTCGGTCAGGGTCTCGCGCGCTTCCTCGTCGGTCGCTTGTGAATCCCCATCCCAAAACCACGATGCGAACTCGCCCAGGAACTCGTCCGGTGTTCGAATCCACATCGTGCGACCCGCCGCACGATTGATCAGCACCATCGCCGTCGACACCAACCAGGGATGAACATTGCGAAGCTCGGCGGCACGTCTGCCGATTTCGAAGATGCTTTCCTCCGTTATCTCGATGCCGAGATACACGGGTGACGTCGGATTGAAGTCGCTGCTGTCCTCCTGGTACTGAACGACCTCTTGCACTGCCGGGACATCACACAACACGAAATCGAAGCCAATACAGTCTAGGCGCGACATGTGACACTTCGCCCATGCAAAAAAGCCGTGAGCAAGCGCGTCGCCCGCGCCTTGGAACTCAGGAACATCACGCGGACGCAGCACGCCCGAGTTGAACTGGGCGGAGATAAGACCGGCAACATCCTTCTCGGCGTTCCAGCGCATGACTGCACGCATTTGAACGTCCGAGCCGATCGCCGGCAGACTCAGAAAATCATGGGTAAGTCGACGTCCGGCAGCGGGAGTGCGTCGCGGTTGCCAAGACTCTCCCGAGACAGCAACTTCTGCACCAGACGGCCGAGGATCGAGGAACATTGTTCGATCTCCTTGTCGTGAAAAAACCGCCCTGTCGGGCGGTCGTTGATGGGAAAGAGCCAAGTCCGGATTGGACAGGGCTTTGAGAAGGTCGCGCTTACGCATGGGCGTTGTCGGGCTTGACCGCACCCTTAGCACCCGCCGCACGCACGAACGTGAAACGCATGACCTCGCCTTCCGTGTTCGGGCCGTCGACAGCCGCGGTCGTCAGCTCCGGGTATTGCGCGGAGTAGAGATCGCGAACATCATCGGGCGAGAAGCTGGGTCCCGGATCCGGGAATGTCACACCGTTGTAGACGAATTCACGCGTGAGCTTTGTGACTGAAATAGCCATGTCTGCTCCTTAATCAAAAAGCGATGCGAGGTTGGTCCCGGTGCTGGTCGGTTCCGACGATGCCGAAGCAGTTGCCGACGAACTTGTGGGTGCGCTGTCCTGCCCCTGCGAGTTGTCGTTTGCGTTTTCGTCATCATCGCCGTCGCTCTCGGCGCTCGATCTAGCTGATGCAGGCGGCACAGTCTTGCTGCTGCCCTTCGCGAGCGTCTTGGTCGCCTTCAAGACTTGCGTCGTCTTGGCGGCTTCGAGGATCGCGGTCGTTGCAGCCACTTGCTCGGCCAGCGACGCATGCGCGCCCGTATAGGCGACGAGTGCATCTGCGAAACCCGCATCAAGATCAACCGCAAAATCGGTGAGCGCGAGCAGCTGAAACATCGCCGGGTCTTTCGCCGTGCCTTGCAGCATCACGCAGACGACCATCTCATCGCCCTTCATTTGCAACGACAGAGTGAGCTTCGTGCAGTGGCGCAGAAGCAGTTCAATAGCTAGAAACATGCAGGCTCCTTATAAATACACTTATGTTGATTTCAATATCACCGCGTACAGCGTTCGATTAACTCAAACGTGCTTCGCTTTTCTCATAAATGCGAAGCAGCGAAGAAGTAAGCGCCAAGTCTGATGCCACAGCGAGACAGAGTAGTCGCAGTCATTCGCGAGGCCAGCCGCAAACCCATGTGCCCAACTTGTCAACATGTCCAAGCGCGTATAGGTATAGCCAAAGTGACTGGCCGCCTCTTCCCCCATACCTACGCTTTGGATCACTGCGTCGAGCGCTATCATTAACCTTCGTGACATCCTCATTTAGTCTCCAATTTTGAAGTGATTGTTTTAGCAAGATTGGCTTGCCAGACTGCGATGAAAAGCCTGTTTGATGAAACCGACGCGTAGCCGCCTGCCTACAATCGGTTCGCATCAAAACGTTTCTCGGAACACCCCCAAGGATGAAGGACTGTTTGATCAGAAATTGAGCACCTTCGGAATCTTGCCTATGTAGTCGAAGCCTTCGACGGCAAGAAGCGCGTCGATGACTTCCGCTTTCGATTTGCCGAAGACCTTCTTGAAGTTAGCGCCGAGCGCGGCGCGAATGCCGAGTTCGTCAGCGACCACCATCATTTCTGACTTCGTGATCAACTCCAGAAACTCCTTGCAGAGCTCTTCCAGTGCTTCGCAAAATCAAGGCGATGGTGCTTGCACAGACGCGTGAGATGCTGCACGTCAAGACCCTGGATCGCTGCGATGGTGACGCCCGTCACGGCGTGCGCCATCTGTGCGTCGTCGGCTGCTGCCGTAGCGGCCGCGGCCTTTGTCACGTCACCCGACGGAATCTGCTCTTGCGTGAGCTTCTCCCAAATCCCGGACAGCGTCTTGTGATCGACGCAGCGCATCTGGTCGGATAGCGCGATTGCAACGAGATACCGCTGCGCAAGCACCGGATCCGAGCCGACCTCACGG
The DNA here is from genome assembly GCA_001184405.1 of Candidatus Burkholderia humilis. Classification (GTDB taxonomy): domain Bacteria; phylum Pseudomonadota; class Gammaproteobacteria; order Burkholderiales; family Burkholderiaceae; genus Caballeronia; species Caballeronia humilis. The sequence continues at coordinate 44,268 of LFMX01000006.1, read as the reverse complement.
CGCATGGCTTTACGCCACAACGCCACGCGATATGCCTTGATCTTGTCCGACTCGGAAACGACCCGTCACTGAGGGGGTGGCACCCGTGGCCTTCGCGTCCGATGCAGATATCGGAGCCGCTTTGCCACTGGACTTACTGTCGCTCTTGCCCGTTTTGGCCATCTCAACCGCCTTCGGCTGCGGGGCAGATTTCACCGCCGGCAGGTTCGCTGCGACCTTCTTCATGTTGCAAACCGTGTCGAAGCACTGGCCTTTATAGACCTTACCGATCGAGTCAGGCAAACCGCTCACCGCCGCGCCGTAGTTCTGGCACGTGTGACACGCCTTAGCCTGTTCCTCGCCTACGCCTTTCGGACCGTCGATCACGAGTTGCACGCGCGTGTGGTTATCCCCAGCGCGCACGATGCGTACGACCGGATATTCGTCACGCAGGCCGGTGGCCGTCGCGTCGAGCATCTTCTCGGTCTTCTCGTTGAAACAGGTGTGGTTCGTGCAATTTCCGGTACCGATGGATTCACCGAACATCTCGCCCTGCGTGGACGAGTTGTGCGGGCATCCGGCGCAGTCGGCCTTGTCAAAGATCGCAGCCGCCAACGAACAGGCGACCTGTTCGATGGTCTTCTTCACCTCCGAGACGGACTTGCCCTCCTTGATAATCACCGGCAGCAGCTTGTCCTGCGTCTCTTTCGGGGGCGCAGCCAGCAACTCGGCGTGACCTAGCAGGATCTGACGCGTGCTCAGAGCATCGAGTACCGGCGTGCTACAGTTCATCAACGCAAGACGCTTATCCAGCGTCGCACGCGACCAACCGAAGATACGCGCCACCTCATCGCGATCGCCTTTGCACAGCCCAACCTGCTCGGCGGCGGCAATCACTTCTTCCGCTGGCGACATATCGGCACGCTGGATGTTCTCGATGATGGCGAGCTGCTTCGCTTCGATTTCATCGATGTCCCGAACGACGACCGGAATTTCGTAGTCTTCGCCGTGAGCAGCAAGCGCCGCCTTGTACCTGCGGCCGCCGGCGACGAGACTGAAACCGCCATCGGCAAGCCTTCGCACGATGACAGACTTGCGTGGATTGACGTTGACCTGGATGAACTTGAGAGCAAGAGTAGGTTGTTGTTGCATTGTGGGCTCCGGAGAGGGAACCCGCCCCTTCCGGCGTGGTTTCCGAAGGGTAAAAATGGGTGAGGCCTAAGTGACCGGCACTCGATAGAACAATCGAAAATCAGCGGAGACGGCCGCGATCAACCGTGACATGGGCACGGATAAAAACCCGCCGCCCGGCACCACGAACAATTTTCCAGCTCGACCGTCAGATGATATTGATCGACGCCCCGTTCCCATGCCTCCGACAGAGACTGCTCATCGGCGAATAGGAATGGAACACGTTCGTCACAGCCTGCCTGTGCGTCACACCAGCCAAGGCTTTCGGCAATGTCGATCTGCTCGGCCCGGCCTGATTCGGCCTCGATCTGGTCGGTCAGGCACAAGCACGGGTCGCTATCTTCGAATTGACAACTTTCCGATATTGTCGATGCGTCTGCTGCGGAAAGCAGAGCGCCGAATTGCTCTGAAATCTGCAAGTTCAGCTTGGCGACTGCATAAGCACAGCGCACGTCGAGGTAAGCAGCATGATTCATGGGCACAGGCTCCCGAGATGGAACCCTGTGCCCGTTCGGGAGAGGTTCCCGAAGGGTTGAACAACGTGGGCTGAGGCAAGTCAGCGGAGTCGATGCGTCTAAGACGCGGGTGATATCGACAAGATAACGGCTAATCAGCGATCGGTTTTCGGAAAGCTCCCGAAATTACAGCGTCTTAAACTCGATACTCAACGCGCGGGTCGTGCCTTTGCAGCGCTGTTCTTGTCGCGGGTTCAGCCGGCCGACCGCAAAGCATCCTCCTCACATCCTCTCGGTCGGACACTGCTCAAGACCTTCGATCAAATGCTTGGGCAATTTCCGCTGATGCCTGCGAGCCTCTCGGTAAAGACAGATTGCTGCCCACTGCCTAGCACTAAAGTCTCGGGGATCGAGGATCGATCTGCGCAATGTCTTTCCGCACCATGTTTGATTCCGACTGAGTCGTAATGCTCGCAAGTTTTTTGCATGAGGTGCGGCGCTAGGCACCGAGCGCCGCTCATTGTAGCTTCTCGACGCCAGTCGGCCCGGCTAGCTTTGGGCCATGGCGTTTATCCACAGAATCTGTGCACAAGGCTGGGGACAAAGTCTTCCGCGTTTGAATTTCACTCGCAACAGCGGTGGACTTTGAGAAGTCGACGAGAGCTATCCAGATAGCGTTGCCAAGAGTGAGCATCACGTGCCTGGCGATGCCCAGAAAAGAAGCTCAAATCCGACGTTCTTTCCGCACGCTTAACCGCTTTTCCCTCGGCGAGAATGAGTCTATGCGCGCCTGTGTGCGCAACCTCTCTCGGACGTCATGAAAATTAGTCACCTCGCCACTATCACTCTTCTTGCCGCCTCAGCCATCACTTCGATCGGCGCACTGGGATTGGTCGCTCGCCAGTTCACGCTTCAGCGCTCGGCTGTCTCGGTGATGGCGAACACCGCTGTTGTCGAACGCCTGCAAGGGATGAATGACGCCCTCGGCTACGTTCCAGAGGGCAAGCGGCCTTTGCTCATCTCCACATACGGGTTCTCGAGCGAACAGCAGGTCCAGGCTGCACTGGTAGAGTCGAGATGTGGCGCGGTGGTATGTGGCGCGGTGGTAGTAGGTCCGGTTTGTCTGTTGCCGCCCCTTTCGTCTGGTGGTGCCCGAATAACCTCACCATGGCTCCGTTTCCACATCCCGCTATGTCCCGCCTGAATGTAGCTTTGTGCCTTTGCCACGGCCTGATGCGCCGAGCGTCCTGGGCGGAAGCCATAACTGGAGTCCGAGAGCGTCGGGTCCCACTGCCTTGCGGCAATACCGCCTGCTGGATCAGATCTGCAGAGTCGCGACTTCAATGTGGCACGTCGCTGACGATCGAGCATAAGCGATACCAGGGAGACAGCGAAGGCTGTTTCTTGATCCCAGGAGAATGGTCTATTGGTTGATCACGTGCACGCGAGTCCTCGATTTCGCATCAACATTGACGAAAGTCGATGTCAGCAGCTTGGATGAGGCGAAAACTCTGAAAAGAGCGGTGCCGCAATCTCTGGCAGCGAAAACCACTCTATATTTGCATGACGCAAGTGTTGATAAGTTGAGTCGCGATTAGTTTGCGCAACGCTCGTTATAGAAAAGTCTAACCCGCTTCTGCATGGATTTCCTTGGCTGAATAAGGTATTTGGGTTTTTGGGCTCGATAGGTAGAAAAATCCATATTCAAAATCGCGAAGATGAATAACGCAGATATCAAAACTGTTTTAGAAAAAAATATTCGACTGTACGACAAGACACTCCTTGGGAGGATTTCCTATACGATGTGAACGCATTATTCTGCGTGGACTCCAGTTCGCTTATCGTTAAACACCAGTCGGCTGCCAACAGCTTAAATGTCGAATGCCACACTGGTGTAACCGATGGTTTCCTGACATTCCTATCAAAAAAAGAGCAAGACGGAGACGAAACCTATGCCTACGCAATGCGCGAAGAAATCGATGAGACGTTCCTCCTTTCCCGATTCGCCGCGCAGTCCGTAAAAAAGAACGACCTGAAGACTACCTTGGCTTCGGCGATGCGCTGCTTGTGAAGTTCGATGTGAGTGCGAGAGAACGCGGCATTCTTGTCCTGCGCGGACGTTTGCATCGACGCAATTTTTGTACTGAAGAAGCCAATGCGGCTTTCCTGATCGTCCCCCACTTGCGCCATGCCTTTGGCCTCCGCATGCGACTTCAAGAAGCGGAACATGCGGTCTCGTATGCGAGCCGGGCTTTAAACGGCTTCAATCGTGGAACGATGAAAATCGATGGAACAGGCGGAATCCTTTCAAACGATGTCATCGCGGCTGAGACGCTTCAAAATGAGGACGGCCTGGAGGTAAAGAGCGGGTTCGTGCAATTGCAATCTCGTGAGGGCGCACGCCAACTTCACGACGCTCTAAATCGCGATGCCGACTTAGAACCCCGCACATTGCCAACTGTTATGAAAATCGCTCGGAACAACGGTCGCTTTTATATCGGGTGTGCTAACGCGTCTGACAAACTTGGACCAACACCCTCGCACTTATATGCTCGATCTGTAAGATCCGTTTCAAAACCCATCCGCGGACGATCTCATGCATTCTCTATTCGGTCTTACCCCGCAGGAAGCTCGTGTTGCGGGGCTACTGGCGAATGGCTTGAACGCTGCAAATATCGCGTCGATGCATTCGGTATCCGTGAACACAGTACGGACGCAGCGCGCAAGCATTTACAGCAAGATTGGCATTCGCAACCAAACCGAATTGACCAGGGTGATTTCTGCACTTCCCCCTAACGCGTAAGACAGCCTGTCCGCATGATGCCTTAATCGTCCTGCCGCAGACTCTTCAAGAAGAGCCTGCGGCAGGCGCGATGCTCAGAGAATTACTTCGTTCCAGCCGCGAGGATTCCAGTAAATGCGGCGAAGAATTGCCCCTTTGCGGCGCGCGCTCGTAGTTCCTCTCACCAGGCCGCCTCTGCGGACGCGGCGGGATTACTGACTGACATGTCGTCACGCACGCCGCGGCCCGATACCATCGGCTCGAATAAGTCGAACGGAAGGCGGACCGTGATTGGCTCAACGGTCACATCTTTCAAGCCGGCTAGAGTGAATCGGCGGAATAATTGACGAGCGCTCCAATTGTTACGCGTTCCGTCGGAGAATCGACGAAGTACTCTTCGCGTGACCTCTTGATCAGGATGATCCACTGCGAGGCAGTCGAAGTCGTAGTCAAAGATTGCAATCTGACCACCCGGCTTCAAGATTCGAAGTATCTCCGCGAAGGTCTTTTCGATATTGTCGCAATGCATCAGGACGAGCTTTGCCCTTACGACGTCGAAAGAACTAGTCTCGAAATCGAGCTCACTGCCGTCCCCTTGCATGAAATGCAAACGCGGCGCCTCTCGTTCGTGACGCTTCGCAGCTTCGTCAATCATTGATTGGCTGACGTCGACACCGATCATTTCAGTGATGCCGGGCCAGGTCCAGGAACTGTCTTGCGTCGTCACCAGTGCCCGTTCCTAAATCAAGTATGCGCATAGATGGTTTTGGATGGATGACCTTGGCCATTCGGCGATTCACGACATCGTAACCCGGTAGTTGATTTGCCGCATCCATGAAATCGATAAACCAACGAGGATCATCCGCGCCGTCCAGTTGCGTAAATTGACGCACGCCGCGGCTGCTATGCAGAACGCTATTAGTTGATATCATATGTCATCTTAAATAAATGAAAGAGATAAAGTTAATACTACCCGCGTTCAATCAGTACGAGTGTGAGTCATTGCTCGTACTGACATTATTTCTTCTGCTTGCCCGGTCCGTCTCGAGTCGCAGATCAAGCCTGCTGTATGCTTCCTTTGCAAGGGCTATTGCCTCTTCAGCAGACAGCACAAACTCGATTTCAAGCAATGTCGCAATACTCCCAAGTCTCGATGCAATGTCTCCGTGCACGACATAATAGGGAATAGCCAATTCTTCGAGCGTTTCGAGAAGCATGTTGTCGATTTGCGTTCTGAATTGGTTACTCATTGGACGGTGCCCATCATTGATCAACGGGAGCTCGTGTCGAAGATGAATGAAAACATCGTATGTCGACTTTACATGGCGCTTGAACGACTTGCTAAACTCTCTCACCACTTTTCCGAAGAACAGCATTTCCGGATCATCGTTGAGAGGTGCGCTTGATGGTTGAGCCGGATTCATGCCATAGATCGTCCGTGTTCCCCCGTAAAGCCATTCCTGCAAAGATGACCCGTCGGATACAAAGTGGTCTCCAAGTCGGGTTTCATGCACGACGCGCTCTACGTGGCGCTGCATCATCAGATGTAAGAATTCCGCCGGTGTGACTTCCGAGAGGCGCTTTCCAGGGACTGCGAGAGGCATGATTTCCCGGATCGCTTTGGCAAGGGTTCGCGGAATGCCCGTGTAATACGACAGCGCCATAACGGTTAAAGTCTTTCCGGAAGAATAAGTTCCCGATACCGCGATCTTCATTGGACGCTCCAGTGTTTTTCTGTATGCGTGTCGGCCTTGCGTCGAGAAGACTCATCTCGATCGATGGCCGAGTCCGGGAGCCGATGTGCGAACGATGCCTGCATCTCTACGTTGCTGAAACGGCCAGCCACATCGACGTTACGCCATCGCTCGCCGCGAAGTGGAATCAGATGGCTCGAACTTATTCTGCTTGATGCCGTGTGACGCGAATTTCGGCGTAAAGAAGTGCTCCACGTCAAACGTGTTTTCAACATCCAGAAAGTCGAACTCTCTGAGCGTTTAATGCTGTCCAGTTCGTACACCAGTACCTGTGCTAACTGCATGCATGCAGACGACGAAGGTATCGATGAAGCTAGGAACGCGTCTCATCGCGCCCTCGAGGCCGCCGAAGAGAGCTTGCTCGCTTGAATTAACGATCCGCACCTGCGCTGTCGAGGTCAAGTTCGTTATGTCGGCGCTGACGTTTTCTATGATGTGCTTCTGCAATATGAATCCGTCGCCGTAATAGCGCGTCTCGGCTGGTTCCAGTGCGTCAAGGGCGTGCGCAAAGTGTATCGCCGGCCGCACATCGACAGTGGGAATATCGTGTTCAATTTCGCAAACGGCTCGCAACGTGCCTGCGCTGCACTCGTAGGCGGAACACGATCGCCCATTCGCCGGAATCGAACCGGTCAACGATGCGGAGATTTCAATTTCGACGAGGTCCTCTTGCGGACGCGAACCTGCAAGGATCGAGATCGTTCGTATCGAGGCTGACTGACGCTGAGTCGCGCTCAAACCGAAGCTATGAGCGAGGTGAATCTCTGCCATCTGAAGGGCCAGCACCAGCATATCCACCGTACTGAGATGGGGGATGAGTACTTGCCCCGGATTCTTTTCTGACTAGTCTCTAGGGTATTCGATCGATACGCGAGCCGTGACACAAGGATCCTTACCCACAGCAGGCGTGACGCGAATGTCATGCAAGTGGTGTCGGGCGCGGCGATAGCCCGCGGAGAAGAACCGGCTATCCCCTGGACCGAGATAGTCGTCGATCAACGCGTAATGGCGGTTTTCTGGAATGTAAGTCATCTAAGCTTCTACCCTCAACTTAGTTTTGTGCATCCTGACCGCATCCACACAGCAACGGATCAAGTCGTGCACTGTTCGCAGACCGCCGAGGGTGTAGCCTTCTGCGCTGAGTGGATCCACACCTAAATCATGCTCCAGTTGAATGAAAAGTCGGGCCGTGGTCAGTGAATTCAGGCCGAGATCGGACAACGCGAACGGTTCGAAGTCGGTCGCATCGTCCAATGTCAGGCCACGAATATGCATCAATACGATTGAGCGAATCTGTTCCGCACTCAACATGTTATACCTCCGTCAATGATAAATGATTGCCCTGTGATTAACTCTGCTTGGGGCGATAGCAGAAACGTAACGACATTCGCAATATCTTTCTCACTGGCAAGACGCCCGAGCGGAGTCAGATGCTCGATTCGCTTGCGGTTTTCATCCTTGACCTGGGCGGTCAGCGTAGTCTCGAAGTAACCCGGCAAGACTGAGTTCACGCTAATATTTAGGCTGCCTAATTCACGAGCAAGACTTCGTGTGAATTCGTCGAGGCCGGCTTTCGTCGCGGCGTACACGGCCGTGCCCCGATAGCCTCGAACAGAGTTGATCGACGAGATATTGATAATCGATCCACCCTTGCCCACGTTTGTCATCACGCGGGCGCACGCTTGAGAGAGGACGACCGGTGCCAACGGATTGGCCGCGATCATGGAATTGACCTGTCCTAGCGGAGTCGTCAGCAATAGGCCTTGATAGAGTGATGCTGCGTTGTTAACGAGCACATCAACGCTACCGAAGCGCATGGATACGTCTTTGACGAAATTCTTCAGCGCGTCGGCGTTCGAGAGCTCAACGGGTTCCCAAAGAAAGCGTTCCTCGTATTTTCTCCGGGCATCTCGTAGGAAATCGTTGTCGTTTCGACTAAATGTGCCGACGCGCCATCCTGTCGACAAGAGGCGTTCCGCGACTTCCCGTCCCAAGCCGCGGCTTCCGCCGGAGATGATCGCAACTCGACGCTCAGTTGTCTCAGGACTCGTCTTGTTGCACTGCAGATCGGATCTTTTTAAACCGCTCCGAATGAAGCGGACTCGAAGAAACTTCGACTATCATCGGAACCTTGTAGGGCTCGAGTCGTTGATCTCAGAATGTCCTGACGCGATCAGTCAGGGCTTCTGGATCTTCGTATTTGGACAATGTCAAGGTCGCCTTGACTGCCATCCCTGTAACGTGACTCCGTATGCCGCTGACCGTGGCTGCTTCCACGTTTGGAATTTCCAATAGTACGTTTTCTACTTCAGCCGGATATACCTTCTCGCCACCAACGCTGACGACTTCTGAATTGCGGCCGAGGACTTTCAGATATTCGCCATCCGTCTCGACAACGTCTTGAGTGTTAAAGAATCCTTGCTCGTCGAAACGGGATTCAGCGTTAAGGTAACCGAGCATCGCCATATCGGATCGGACCCAAAGGATGTTGTCGACCACCTTATAGTCAAATCCGGGGCCCCCATTTTCATCCAGAGGGAACCGTCTTTTTGGGAGCGGGAAGGTAGAATGCCCAGTTCGGAAAGACCATAAGTTTGCTTGAATCTCACCTTCGGAAGCACGTGTGCCAGCTCCTTTAGCGTTCTTTTCGGCATGGGCTCTGTTCCGTAGGTGATCAATTCAAGGGATTGAGTGTCGTACCTTTCCCATACACCGGAGAGAACAACCATGTTGAGGAATGTAGGCGTGGTGGGAAACACCTGAACCTTGTGTTTTTGGATAGCCCTGAATACCTCCTCCGGCGTTCGCTCCTCGACTGCTATTAACATTCCTCCCGTAAAGACAGTGTGCAGGAGGGTGTTGATGCCGCCAATATGATCCAGGTTCAGGAATGCCAGGATCCACTTTGACTCGGCCGCTCGTGTATAACGCTGAAACATTCTCGCGGCACTCAGAACCGTTGCCTTGGCCGCTCCTGTCGTTCCTGAGCTAAAGAGGCTCGCCGTCCCGCCGAAGTTGTGCATAAAGCGGATGATTCGCTTTCCTATCGAGATGGGTCAGCCGAGGCACCTCGTTCGTCTGGTCGACGGTCAGTAGCCACTCCACCTCTGCCGTTTGGAGCATCTCTGTACGCTTAGATTGAGGCAATCTTGTCATGGGTATCACGATAAGACCGTGGGCGAACGCCGCGAGAACCGCTGATACTGTGTGGAGTGAAGTCGCACCTTCGATTGCCAAAACGTCGCCCGGCGCAACTCCATAATCAATCATGGTTGACACGCATGCATCGACCTGCTTCGAAATATCCTGGTAATGGAAGACTTTGTCTCGTAGCGCTAAGGCGTCTTTCAAGCCGAAATCGTTTAGTCGATTCTTAATATTTATATGCATACCTAATAATGTCCTAGAAAGCCTTGGGTATCTTCGTCAGGGTTCGTTCCGGCTCAAAGATTAACGACACGCCATAGCGCTGCGCATCGTCCCAGAGGATGATGCGGTCCGTATATAAATCTCGCATCATATTGACTATGAGCGCCTTGGGGCTGTTGCACTGAGGTTTCTCCGAAATTGCTTCGGTCTCGATGATCTGGTTAAAGAGTATTAATTAATTTGGTTAGCTAGTCGAACCGAAAAGGATAGAATTGTTTCTATCTATATGTTTCCAATTCAGAGGAAGAGCGCGCGCCCATGTCCAAGATGATGTACGACTTGTTTTCTGCCACACCCGTATTCGCAAGGACAAACGTCGTGGGTCGGCGGCGATCCCTGCGTCTGATGACAATCATGTCTGCGGTTTCCGCGGCATTCGCGTTGCTGGGATGTCATGCGAGAGATGCGCAGCTGCAGAGTCCGGAGGCGCCCGAAGTCAGTGTGGCGCCTGTCGTGTCGAAGCTCGCGAAGGACTGGCTGTTATATAGTGGAGGATTGGGTACGGTCGAAACCGTTGATGTGCGTCCGAGAGTCACGGGTTTTGTCGAGCGAATTGCATTTAAGGAGGGTGAACTGGTGCGTCAGGGGGAACCTCCTTTTCGTTATCGATTCACGGCCCTATCGAGCGACTCTGAACATGGCAACCGGCCAATTGGAGCGTGCGAGCGCCGCATTGTCACTAGCGAAAGCGCAGAATGCCTGCGCTCAGACGCTTCTCTCCAACGCAGCGGAGTCCAAGGAGGAGGCGGAAGCACGGCGGTCTAGCTTCGAGCAGAGTTAAGCCGAGGTCAAAGCGGCAACTGCGGCGGTGACGGCAGCTAAACTCGACTTGCAGTTCACAGAGATTCGCTCCCCTATCAATGGCCGGGCGGGGCGCGCGCTGCTCACGATCGGCAATCTCGCCGTTGCTAACCAGGGCATGCTCGTTACTGTGGTTTCAGATGATCTGCTCTATGTTGATTTTGATCTGGATGAGCAAACCTATCTGAAATTAATTTCAGGTCGATCAGGCAGCACGGGCAATGGATCGTATTCGATAAGTGTCGGTGTTGGCGGAGACGAAAGTTTCCCGTACGCGGGAGTGGTCGACTTCTTCGATAACGTGGTCGATCCGAGTACCGGCACGATTCATGTGCGGGCCAGGCTACAAAACCCGCAACATATTCTGAAGCCTGGGCTGTATGCGCGAGTTCGGTTCGGCAGTGCCGAGGACACGAACACGATCCTTGATTGACGACAAGGCGATCCTGGCGGATCAGGACCGCCGGTACGTTTACGCGTTAGGGCCGAACGACAAGGCGATACGCAAAGACGTCAGGCTTGGCAACAAGTTCGGAGACTTACGCGCGATCGCGTCGGGTCTCACGAGTAGCGACAAAGTCATAGTCGATGGGGTTCAAAGGGTCTTCTATCCGGGCATGCCGGTTAAACCGAAGTTCGTTCCGATGGAAAAGCAGTCGGTGGCAATGGCGGCATCGGGAGTATCGGCCAAATGACAAATACGTTCAGGGACTTTTCGAAATTTTTTATCGACTGGCCTGTTTTCGCGATGGTGCTGTCTGTCGTCATCTTCACAATCGGCCTGATCTGCATTCCCTTGCTTTCTATAAGCGAATATCCGGATGTCGTACCGCCAAGTGTCGTGGTCCGGGCAATGTATCCAGGCGCCAATCCAAAAGAGATTGCGGAGTCAGTCGCCGCGCCACTAGAGGAGGCGATTAACGGCGTTGAAGGCATCATGTACATGAAGTCGTCGCAGGTTCTGACGGCAGCCTCCAGATCGTTGTGACGTTTCCTCATGGCGTGGACCCGGAAACTGCGTCGGTGCGGGTGCAGAACCGGGTGAATCAGGCCTTGTCGAGGCTTCCGCAGGACGTGCGGCAGATCGGTGTCACCACGCAAAAACAGTCGCCCACCGCCCTGATGTATGTCAGCCTCTATTCGCCTGATAACACCGCTGACTCACTTTATCTGCGAAATTATCTGGCTTTGCACGTCAAAGACGAACTAAGCCGGTTGAATGGCGTGGGTGATGTCGGGCTGTTCGGGGCGGGCGACTACGCGATGCGTCTTTGGCTCGATCCTGACAAGCTGGCAGCTCTTGGACTAACGGCCAATGACGTGATCGCCGCTGTGCAAGATCAGAACGTGCAGGTGTCGGCGGGCCAATTGGGTGCAGAGCCGTCGCCCCGCTCGACCGAGTTTCTTGTTCCACTCGACGTCCAGGGGCGGTTACGCAGCAAGCAGGACTTCAAGGACCTCGTGCTGAAAAACGGTACAGGTGGTCAGGTTGTCCGTCTTTCGGATGTCGCGTGCGTGGAGCTGGGCGCCAGCGACTATTCGATGCGCGTCTTGGTCGACACACGTAACGCAGCAACGGTCGGTATCTTTTTGACGCCCAATGCAAACGCGCTTGCTGTCGCCGACGCTGTCTATGAGACGCTTGACCGCCTCGCAAAGCGCTTTCCCAAAGGTGTAGCCTATCGAGCTGTATGGGACCCAACCGTGTTCGTACGCGAATCCATTCGCGCGGTGTGGCACACACTGATCAAAGCAGTGGTGCTCGTCGTTTTGGTGGTGATTCTGTTTCTACAGACCTGGCGAGCATCAGTCATACCGCTGTCGATCGTCGGAACGTTCGCCTGCCTATACCTGCTTGGCTATTCCATCAACACACTGACCTTGTTTGGGCTCGTGCTTGCCATCGGCATCGTAGTGGATGATGCGATCGTCGTCGTAGAGAACGTCGAACGGCATATCGCACGCGGCCTGACGCCACGAATCGCAGCGTATGAGGCGATGCGCGAGGTTACAGGACCTATAGTGGCTATTGCATTGGTCCTGTGCGCGGTGTTCGTTCCGATGGCTTTTCTCAGCGGCATAACCGGACAGTTCTACCGGCAGTTCGCCCTTACGATTGCAATTTCGACGGTGATCTCGGCGATCAATTCACTCACGCTTTCTCCTGCGCTGGCCGCCACGCTGCTCAAGGAGCACTCGAGTCCGAAGGACGTGCTCGCACGCTGGATCGAACAGGTTTTGAGCGGCACATTCGGCCCTTTCAACCGCTCCTTCAATCGAAGCTCGGTCCGCTACGAGGGCGGGGTTCGGCGCGCTTTGCATCGGCGAGGCACGGTCTTCATCTGCTACTTGCTTCTGCTCGCGGGAACCGGATGGATCTTTCATCTGGTGCCTGGAGGGTTTATCCCGACGCAGGACAAGCTCTATCTGCTTGTTGTGGCCAAGCTACCTGAAGGATCGTCGCTATCTCGCACTGAAGCCGTTACGCGCCAAATGGGCGAAATCGCTCGTGGAGTTGAGGGTGTGGACCTCGTGCCTGCTTATGTCGGCTTCAATGCGTTGCAGATGGTGAACACTCCAAACGTCGCGGCCTCGTACATCATTCTCAAACCTTTCGACGAACGTCGTCGGGCCGCCGCTGACATTAACTCAGAACTTAACGCAAAATTCTCGTCGCTCAAGGGTGAATTTGCCTACTCATTGCTCCCACCGCCGATCCTCGGATTGGGTAGCGGCTCGGGATATTCACTTTATCTGGAGGATCGGGGGCACCTGGGCTATGCAGAACTGCAGCGAGCCTTGGGAGCGCTGCAAGTTGCAATTGCGCAGACGCCCGGAATGACATTCCCTGTCAGTTCTTATCAGGCCAACATCCCACAGGTCGAAGTGAGGGTCGACCGCACCAAAGCCAAGGCACAAGGTGTGGCGTTGACGGAGATATTCACAACCTTGCAGACCTATCTGGGTTCGATCTATATCAACGATCTGAACCTCTTTGGGAAAACATATCGCGTGGTTGCTCAGGCGGATGCCGCTCATCGTCAAAGCACGTCTGATATTGCGAATCTCCGCGTGCGCAACAGCCTGGGCGAGATGATCCCGTTAGCTTCGATGGTGACCATCGCGCCGAGTTATGGGCCTGATCCCGTGATGCATTACAACGGGTATCCGGCGGCTGATCTGATCGGCGATACGGATCCACGAAAGATTTCGTCGAGTGAGGTCATCAAGAAGATCACGCAAATTGCGGAAGCCGTTCTTCCGCCTGGCACCACGCTCGAATGGACTAATCTCAGCTATCAACAGGTAACGCAGAGCAGCGCGGTGCTTATCGTATTTCCGCTCGCAGCATTGTTGGCGTATCTCGTTCTTGCCGCGCTCTATGAAAGCTGGACACAACCCCTCGCGGTCATTCTTATCTTGCCTGTCTGTATGTGCCCGGCTCTGCTTGGTACCTGGCTTACTGGAGGGGACAACAACGTTTTCGTGCAAGTAGGCTTGGCTGTGCTGATGGGCTTGGCATGTAAGAACACAATTCTGATCGTCGAGTTTGCGCGGGATCTCGAGCGACAAGGCATCGATGTCGTGAAAGCTGTATTGGAGGCGTGTCACCTGAGGCTTCGTCCGATCGTCATGACGTCGCTCGCGTTCATTGCCGGATCTGTGCCGCTTTTGTTAAGTCACGGCGCAGGTAGCGAAGTGCGTCGTGCGACCGGTGTGACGGTTTTCGCGGGGATGCTGGGTGTCACCCTGTTTGGGTTGTTTTTGACGCCGGTGTTCTATGTTGTGATACGCAAGGTGGCAAGCCGTACGCGAATGGCCGATTCTGCGTCCGTTCGGCAATACCATCGGAACTTAGAAGAGGAGATGATCGATGAGTAAACGTTTGATCATCGGCTGTGCATTGATGGGTGGGCGCTTACCGGCTGTGCAGTCGGACCCGATTTCAAGTCTCCGCCCTCGGTTGCGCCCGAACGATTCGCTCGCTCTGAGGTACAGATGACGCGAGATTTATCGGAGAACAACGATGGCGTGTTTTGGCGAAGCTTCGACGACCCGCAGTTGACGTCTTTGGTAGAGCGGGCCCTGATCTGGAATAAGGATTTACGGGCGGCCCTCGCGCGCTACGATAGTGCACAAGCACTCTTGGGAAAGTCGAAACTTGACGTCTTCCCGATCGTGACTGCGAATGCCGAAGTCGAACACGAACGCATTAGCGTCGATCAGGCGTACGGCTTTCCGCGCAGCGCGGACATCTATAGCGCCAATGCCGTCGCGAGCTGGGAGCTGGACTTCTTTGGCGCTCTGCGCAGAGCGATCGAAGCGCGCGACGCGGACGCTTCCGGACGTCTAACGGACCTCTGCGTATTGCAGATCAGTATTGTCGCGGAGGTTGCGAACGCGTATGTCGACCTTCGCGGGGCGCAACTGCATCTGAAACTACTTAGCGATAGCGTAGACAACCAGACTGAAACGTTTCTTTTCGCCGCGCGTGCCGGTGCCTTCGTTGTCGCATGCGAAGAAGTCGAACCCAGGCGAAATCAGCTATTACGATACCTCCGCGTTACGCGCAACCTTGCTGCAATACGCGGATTTCGATCGCATCAACAGCGGTGCAATGCGCGTGTCGGTCGGTGCCGTGAATGTTCGCACCGGCAATCTGGTCTATTTCGACAATCGGAATATCGAACTCAAGCCCGAGCATTTCATGGCGTCAGGCCCGTTGCCGCCGGGCTTTCCGGCCGTCGAGATCGATGGCGAATACTACTGGGATGGCGGGCTCGTATCGAATACGCCGCTCACCGAGATCATCCGCGAGAGTCAGCACAGGACACGCTCGTGTTTCAGGTGGATTTGTGGAGCGCGAAAGGCACGCTGCCCAGCGATTTTCTGGATGTCGCAGAGCGCACCAAGGACATCCAGTATTCGAGCCATACGCGCGCCATTACGGACTTCGTGTCACAAAGCCAGAAGCACGCGCGGTTGATCAAGGAACTGCTCGAACTCGTTCCGGAGAAGGTGCGACGCACGCACCCGCTGCTGAACGAAGCGCTGGAGGCGGCGGACGGCGGTGCGGTGAACGTCGTTCATCTGATCTACAAGAACAAGTTCTTCGAAGGCCATTACAAGGACTTCGAGCTCAGCAACGATACGATGAGCGAGCACTGGGAAAACGGACTCGAAGACATTCGGCGTTCGTTTGCGCATCCGGAATGGTTCGAGATTCCAAGTCACGATCTGGGCTTCGTCACGCATGACCTGCATCGCTACGAGACTGCGCCGCAAGCGCAAGCGGCCATGCCGAAAGCGGCATCATCCCCGCTTGCCGTCGACGTGCTTTAAGCTTCACGTCTCGATCATCCGTCACACGAGGTCAAGACCATGAACGACTGGAAGCCTGCGCAGTATCCCTCGGTAAGCCCGTACCTTGTTTCAAAGGACGCCGAGGGACTCATCCGTTTTCTGACCGGCATTTTCGATGCGAGCGTGACGCGCCGCATCGACAGACCGGACGGATCAGTGATACATGCGGAAGTGCGCATTGATGACAGTATTGTGATGATCGGCGGCAGCGCGACGGATCATGTCCCGACGCCCGCGCATATTCACGTGTACGTACGCGATGCCGCAGCGCTTTACGAACGTGCATTGAAAAAAGGCGCACGTTCCGTACAGGCACCCGCGCGCAAGCATCACGGAGATGACTTACGCGCAGGCTTTGCGGATACGGATGGCAACGCGTGGTGGGTCGCAAATCAATGACGGGCTTATCGTCAGACCATCAGACGAACGATCAATCTTATGATTAGAGTTTGCTTGCCTAAATATCGGCGGAGCGATCCTTGAAATCCGCAAGAAATCGACCATACTTCAGGTGGTTGCATTTTTCGGAACGAGCCCTCTCAGTAGCCATTCACAAGCCCGTCCCTGCGACGGGCTTGTGAATGGCCTCAATCCAGCGTAATGCCATCGAAACAATGCCCACCGAGCGGACTGATCAGATACCCCTGCACTCGCTTCGAGATAGGCTGAAAGATGTTGGCATGCGCAAGCGGCGTGTACGGCACCTGATCCTTGAACACGACTTGCGCTTCTTCATAGAGCTTCGTGCGCGCATTTTGATCGGTGATGAGGCACGCCTTCGCCAGCAGATCGTCGAATTGTTTGTTGTACCACTTCGCCATATTGCTGCCGTGCACGGCATCGCAACCGAGCGTGGTGCCGAGGCAGTTGTCGGGGTCGCCATTATCGCCGAGCCAGCCGTAGAAAATGGCATCGTGCTCGCCGTTCGTTTTCGCGCGCTTGTTGTACTCCGCCCATTCATAGCTGACGATATTCGCCTTCACGCCGATCTTTGCCCAGTCGCTTTGAATGAGCTGCGCCATGAGCCGCGCATTCGGGTTATAGCCGCGCTGCGCCGGCATGACCCATAGCGTGTGCTGAAGCCGTTCGGAAAGCCCGCCTGCTTCAGCAGATCGCGCGCCTTGGCGGGATCGTGCGGCGCGTCTTTGAGGGCCTTGTTATAGGACACCATTGCGAAGGCGGCATCGGATTGGTGGCGACGGTCACCGCGCCTTCATACACGGACTTGATGATCGCCTGCTTGTCGATGGCCATGTCGAGCGTGCGCCGCACGAGCACGTTATCGAGCGGCTTGTGCGTCGTGTTATAGCCGACGTATGCGACGTTGAAGCCGACGCCCGAAAGCACCGTGAGTTTCGGGTTCTTTTTCGCCGCGGCAATGTCGACGGGACGCGCAAACGAGGTGATCTGACATTCGCCGTTCTCGAGTTTCTGCTCACGCACAGCGGCGTCCGGCGTGATGGAAAACACGAGCTTGTCGATATGCACATCCTCGCGATTCCAGTAAGCCGGATTCGCGTCATAGCGAACGGTCGAGTCCTTCTGATAATTGCGGAACACGAATGCGCCGGTGCCGACCGGCTTCTGGTTGATGTCTTCCGGCTTGCCTTCCTTGAGCAATTGCGCCGCACATTCGGCCGATACGATCGATGCGAATTCCATCGCGATATTGCGCACGAACACGACATCCGGCGTCTTGAGCGTGAAGCGCACGGTGTAATCGTCCACCTTCTCGACGGACGCGATGTTCTTGTCGTAACCGAGATCGGTCAGATACGGAAAGCTCACCGGATGAGCCTTTTGAAACGGCTCGTTCGGATCGATCATGCGCTTGAACATGAAGACGACATCGTCCGCATTGAAATCACGCGAGGGCTTGAAATAGGGCGTGGATTGAAATTTCACGCCGCGACGCAAGTGAAAGGTGAAGGTCTTGGCGTCGGGCGCTTCGTCCCATTTTTCAGCGAGGCCCGGCGTGAGATCCAGCATGCCGCGCTTGAATTCGACGAGGGTGTCATAAACCGAATGCGCGCCGGCATCGAAATCGGTGCTGGTGGTGTATTACGCCGAATCGAAACCGGCGGGACTGCCTTCGCTGTAGAACACGAGCGTTTTGGTCGCGACGTGCGCATTGAAGGTGGCAAAGAGCGTGGCGGCGAGCGCGCATGCGGAGGCGCGCAAGGAATTACGTGATCCTAGCCATTGTCGTCATCGTTGCTCGGCACGAGAGAGGTTGTCATGCGCGGACGTCATGCCCCGCGCGGCGAGTGTCTCATCCCGTACTCTACCAAGTGTTCGTTTTTGTCCGAAGCGATGAATTCCGATTTGCATAGGCACGCCGCATTCTCGCGCTAAGATCACGGCACTCGTCAAACGGAGTTTTCCATGCAATTGACCCGCCTTCTCGTTCCGAGCTTTATGCAAATGCTAAAGGGCTTTTCGAATTGGCTAGACAAAGCGGCGGCGCATGAGAAAGATGCCGATGCTTTAATGACATTGCGCCTTGCGCCCGATATGTTTCCGCTCGATGCGCAAGTGCGCTTTGCCTGTTTTCAGGCGCTGGAGCCGACGTATCGTCTGCGAGGAATGACGGCTCCCGACGATGTCATCGCCATACGCAAGGAAGGTTTGATTTCGAACGATCAAGCCGGTTCGTTCGCCGATGCCAAAGCGTGTATTGCAAGCACGATCGCATCGCTTGCGAATCTTGCGGATAATGCGCTCGACGGCGGCATCGACAAGCCGATTGCGCTGGATCTTCCGAACGGCATCGTGTTCGATATGACGGGCGAGCAATACGCGCGCGATTGGTGCCTGCCGCAATTCTATTTTCACGTGACGACGGCTTACGCAATTCTGCGGCATCAGGGCGTTGTACTTGGCAAGCCGGATTACGTGGAGCATATGTCGGCTTATATGCGGCATGCGTAACGCTGAGTGCTGGCCCAGGCCGAACGTTTAAGCGCTAAACGCCGGCCTTAAGCAGGCTTGAGCTGCTAAGAAACGCTAAGAATAGCGATTGGCACAAACAGTGCATTTTCCTTAGGCGTCTCGGGAAAACGCATCGTTTGCAAGAGAGCCATCGTGAAGATCAAGCACCTAATCGTTTCATTGCTCATGCTGTCGGCATCCGCGTACGCCGTGAGTCACACGCCTAAACGTGCGCATCATCAAACAGCAGCGCTAAAGCAGGTCGCCAAAACGTCTAACGCCGCTAAGGAACGCAAGCCACCGTCGTTTCAAAGCATCGACACGCAGTATCGTGGCGGCTAAGCGCGCATGCATCGCGCAAGATGTTTCTGTACAATATGGATAACATAGATGAAACGTCCACGATGAAACGAGCAGTGTCCGAACGCGAGCAGGCGTCGATACTCGAGCAGGTGAAGCAGATCGCCGAAGGTCTCGGACAGACCTTCGCGCCGTTCTGCGAAGTCGTCGTGCATGATTTGCGCGATCCCGATCAGGCTATTCTCGCGATCCACAACAACCTGTCGGGCAGAAACATTGGCGATCCTGCAACGGAACTCGGCCTAGCGCGCATCGCCGATGAAGACTATCCGCAAGTGCTCGCCAACTAATCCGAATCAATTTGCCGATGGCCGCCGCGCGAAGAGCACGTCGGTCGGCATCAAGGATTCGTCGGGGCGTTATATCGTCGCGCTGTGCCTCAATGTCGATCTCAATCAGTTTCGCGGCATTCAGAATATGCTCGATACGTTTTGCGCGGCATCCGGCGCGGGCACGCGTGAATCGCTCGATCCGGCGAATGGGGCGTCGTTGAGAGAGCGTATCGACCGCTTTGCCGTGAATCTGTCGACCTCGCCGCAAGCACTCAAGACCGAACAACGCCGCGCGCTCATGCAAGAGCTGCGGCAAGCGGGTTTTCTCGAAGTGCGCAAGTCGATGGAAATCATCGCCGCGCATCTCGGCGTGTCGCGCGCGACCGTCTATAACGACGCGAAATAGCGCTTACCAGCCGTAGAAACGCGGCCATGTGGCGATGTCGCCGTGTTCATCGATCGCGTAATACGCCGGATGCTGCGCGCCTGTTGCGCACGCGTGATTCGGCAGAATGCGCAGCTTCGTGCCGATGGGAAAGCACCGCGCGATATCCGTATCGATCGTGCCCGTTTGCGACACGATGCCATGCTCCTGATTTGCCGCGCCCATCACGACGTTCGCGATCGGTTCGCCTTCTTCGGTGCACACGAGTCCATAGCCGAAATCGCGCTTCTGACGCTGTGTGCCGCGATCGCGGCTCATCGCCATCCAGCCTGCATCGACGATCGCCCAGCCCTTGTTTTGCTGATGCCCGATCACCGTGGTCAGCACGCTCAACGCGATGTCCGGCAACGCGCAGACGCCGACGTTGTGCATCACGAGATCGAAGAATACATAGACGCCCGCGCACACTTCGGTCACGCCATCGAGATGCGTCGCGGCAAGCGCGGTCGGCGTCGAACCGATGCTCACGATATCGCACGGCAAGCCCGCCTCGCGCAGCCTTTGCGCCGCGCGCACGCAACCGGCGCGCTCGATTCGGCGGTGCGTTCGAGCGCTTCCTGAGTGCCATATTCGTAGCTCGATTCCGCGTGCGCGAGCACGCCGCCCAGATGCATGCCGCCATCATGCAGCACGCGGCCGATGTGCAGCAGCACATCGTCTTCCGGCGCGACGCCCGAGCGATGACCATCGACATCGATCTCGATCCACACCTCGAAGCGCTCGCCCTGTTCCTGCCCGAAGCGCTGAATGGCTTCGGCCGATTCCACGCTGTCCGTGATGATCTTCAGCTCGCATCCGTCACGCCGCAGTTTGAGCGCCTGCTCGAGCTTGTTGGGCGCCATCGCAACGGCATAAAGAATATCGTCGATGCCTTCTGCGAAGAATTGCGCGGCTTCCTTCAACGTCGATACCGTGGCGCTGCGCCGCGACCACTTGCACGCACTTCGTCGTCTTCACATGCGGACGAAAGGCCACGCCGAGCGAGTTCATGCGTGTCTGCATGCGCGCGATGTTGCGCTGCATGGCGTGGAGATCGATCAACGCGGCGGGCGTCGTCGGGGAAGCAAGATTCACGGCGCGATCCTTTAAAAATGAATTACCCGTTCGTAATATATGAAATCGGGCGTTTATTGTGTTTAATGTCATCTCAATCATGCATTAAAGCCAATTTAATGATCGATCTCGACAACATGCGCATGTTCCGTGCGCTCGGCGCGGCCAAGTCCCTTGCAGGTGCGGCCCGATCGCTCGATGTCACGCCGCCCGCGCTCAGCATCCGCCTGCAGAAGCTGGAAGAGCGGCTCGGCGTGCGTGAGGCGCGCGGCATCGTGCTGACGGAAGAAGGCGCGCGGCTCATGCAGGAAGCGGTCGAACTGCTCGAACGTCTGGACACGCTGCCTGAGCGGATTGCGTCCGAGCAGCGCGTCGTGGCGGGCAGTTTGCGCATTGTCGCGCCGCTCGGTTTCGGGCGCGCGCATATCGTGCCCTTGCTGCGCGAGTTTCACGCGAAACATCCGAACGTCAAGGCCACGCTGATTCTCTCGGACAACCCCGTCGGCGATAGCGCGGGCGCGGATATCGTCGTTCATATCGGCGAGATGAAGGATTCCTCGTGGGTCACGCATGTGCTTGCGCTCAACGAGCGCTTTTTGTGCGCCAGCCCGCGACTGGCCGCGCGGCTCGGCAAGCTCAGGCATCCGTCCGAACTCACGCACGCGCCGTGTCTCTGTCTGCGCGAAAATGACGAGGATGTGTCGCGCTGGCGCTTCGAACCGCACGGCGCGACGCATGAAAAAGCGGTCACGGTGCGCGTCTTGAGCGCGCTTTCATCGAACGATGGCGGCGTGATCGGCGATTGGGCGATTGGGCGATACGCGGCGTCGGCGTCATGGTGCGCTCCGAATGGGACGCGGCATCGCTGATCGCGCAGGGAAAGCTCGTGCGGCTGTTGCCGCAGTGGCGGCTCGCTGCCGCGCCGATCGTCGCGCTCGTGCCGACGCGCAAAGGCACGCCCGCGCGCGTTCGCCTTTTTCTCGATGCCGCCCGCGCCGCGATGGATCCCACACCGTGGCGTCCATGATATACAAAACGTATTGATATAGACGATCTGTCTAAATCACAATGTGCTTTGGTTGTTCAACCGCTTTCGCCGCCATGACCGATCTCACGCTTCCCACTTACGACAACGTACTCGCCGCCGCCCAACGCCTCGAAGGTTTCGCGCATCGCACGCCGGTGCTGACGTCGCGCACCGTCAACGAAGCACTCGGCGCGCAGGTGTTCTTCAAATGCGAGAACTTCCAGCGCATGGGCGCGTTCAAGTTCCGCGGCGCATTCAACGCGCTGTCGAAATTCGACGATGCGCAGCGCCGGCGCAGCGTGGTCGCGTTTTCATTGGGTAATCATGCGCAGGCGGTCGCGTTGTCGGCGAAATTGCTCGGCATGCCCGCGACCATCGGCATGCCCGAGGATGCGCCCGCCATGAAGATCGCGGCGACGCGCGGTTATGGCGGCAATGTCGTGCTGTATGACCGCTACAAGGAAGATCGCGAACAGATCGGGCGCGATCTCGCCGAAAAGCGCGGCCTCACGCTGATTCCGCCCTACGATCATCCGGACGTGATGGCCGGGCAGGGCACCGCCGCAAAAGAATTGTTCGATGAAGTCGGCCCGCTCGACGCCTTTTTCGTCCCGCTCGGCGACGGCGGTTTGCTGTCGGGTTCGGCTTTGTCGACGCGCACGTTATCGCCGGATTGTGAGATTTACGCGGTCGAACCCGAAGCGGGTAATGATGGCCAGCAATCGTTCCGGTCGGGCAATATCGTGCATATCGACACGCCAAAAACCATCGCCGATGGCGCGCAAACCCAGCACCTCGGAAACTATACGTTCCCGATCATCCGGCGCGACGTGAATGACGTGTTGACCGCCAGCGACGCAGAATTGATCGATTGCATGTGCTTTTATGCATCGCGTATGAAAATGCTGGTCGAACCAACCGGTTGCCTGAACTTTGCCGCGCTAAGAAAAATGAAAGCGCAAATGAGCGGAAAACGCGTCGGCGTGTTGATTAGCGGCGGCAATGTGGATATTCAGCGCTTTGCGGAGCTGGTCGCGGGCCAGTGATCGCGCGCGCTGCATCAATGATTAAAGGCTCGTTGACGTCAACGAGCCTTTTGCCTTCTGAACGCGGAAAACCGAATTGTCCGCTCGCCGCGATTTTTCCGGCTTACGCGACAAAATGATGAAAAGCGCGTAAATGCAACAGTCGCGCGCGAACATCTGTCCCCATGCCATTCGTCTCACTGAATATACTTCAGGGTAACGACCGGCATCATTAAACCGCAGTTGGCATGCGACATGCCCAGATATCGCGTTGTAATCGCGCAAAGCGGATAATGCCGGCGGTAAAAAGGTAAAACGTATCGCGGAATCAATTCTCGCCTGGTGAATTGGACATTGAGGCGCATATGGCCGCGGACGTACAAAACATAACCGACGAACACATCGCTTCCATCGCGGAACGCATGAGCGGCGAGGGCCGTGCCGTTTCTCCCGTGACAATCTGGTCGGAGATGCGTCGCGGTTCCATCGTCGACATTGCAGCGGCGTTGCAGCGCTGGCGCGATGCGCGTCAGCCCGAGATTCCCGCTGCGCCGGTCGCGGCGGATTTGCCGCACGATCTGAGCGATTCGGTGCTGGGCATCGCGCGACGCTTGTGGGCGACTGCGCGCGAGCAGACGGAAGACGCGCATCGTCAGCGGCTTGATGCCGTGAATCAGCGGCTCGATAACCTGCTCGCCGAGCGCAATGAAGCGCTGGCCGAGTATCAGAACGCCGAAGCGCAGACGGCGGCGCAGCGCCAGCAATTGAGCGAAGTTGCGCGCATCGTCGGATGCGGCCGCGCGCTTGTGGGAAGAACTCACGGCGGCGACCGATCGTGCGGAGCGCAATCAGACGCTGGTCGGCGAAATGGTCGAACGGGCATCGCTCGATGAAGAGAAGCTGAAATCCGCGCTGGCCTCGCTCGATGAACAGCGCAATGCGCACGATGCGGCGCGCGCGGAAATCGACGGCATCAAACAGCAGCATGAACAGGCGCAGCAGGAAAACGAGCGGCTGAAGCATCGCTATCCGACGGTTGTCGAGGAAGCTAAGCGGCGCGCGGAAGAGGCGAGTCAGGCGGGCGCGCGGGCCGATGCGGCATCGGCGCAGGCGAACGAGCATCTTGCGCGTATCGCTCAGGTGCAAAGCGAACTCGATGAAGCGAAGAGCGCGCTGGAATCCGAGCGCAACGCCACCGCCGCGCGTGTCAGTGAAGCGCTCGCGCAGCACGACGATCTGGTGCGCGTGACCGGCGAACTCGATGCAGCGCGATCACAACTCGCCGCGCTGAGCGAAGAAAAAGCCGCCACCGATGCAAACATCTGGCAATTCAAAGAATCGCTTTCTACTGCGCAAGACGAGGCAAACGTTGGCCGCGAACGCTCGGCGCAACTGGAATCGCACGTAGCCGAACGTGACAAGCGCCATGTGGCTGCGCAGGCGGAAATCGAGCGATTCACGCAGGAAGCGAGCGCGGTGCGCAATCGCGTCGTGCAGATGGAACAACAACTCGCCGAGCATGAACAGGCGCATTCGGCCGCGCAAGCCGATGTCGAGCGTTTGACGCAAGAGGCGCACGGCGCAAACGAACGCGCGACGCAATTCGAGGAAGGCTATACATCGGCGCAAGCGCAAGCCGAACGTTTGACGCACGAGCTGGATGCAGCGCGCGAACGTATCGTGCAATTCGAGCACAGTCATACATCGACGCAGGCGGACACCGAACGTTTGACGCAGGAACTGAACGCCGCGCGCGATCGCACGACGCAACTCGAACAAGACGCCACCGCGGCGGATGATCGCGTGCGTCAACTGGAGCAGCAACTCGCCGAGCGCGAGATGAGCCATTCGGCGGCCGAAGCGGAAGTCGCGCGCATCATGCAGGAAGCGAATGCGGCGCAGGAACGCATCGGGCACATGGAGCAGCAGATGAAAGAGCGCGAGGACGCGAGCGCCGCCGATCTGTCGCGTCTGAAGGAAGCCGCCGCCGATCTGCGCGATCAGGCCAACGCCGCGCACGAACGTTCATCGCAACTGGAACAGCAACTGGGCGATCTCGAACGCAGCGAGGCCGCTGCGCGTGAAGCGCAGCGCATGCATACGCTCGCGGTGCAGGCACGCGGCGCGGCCAACGAACAGGAAATCGTCGCGTTGCAGCGTCAGCTTGCGAATCAGGCGAAGGAACATGCCAAAGCGTACGACGAATTGCGCGACAACGCCGAACAGTGGGTCACGTACGCGAAGGATCTCAAACAGCGGCTCGACATCACCAACGAAAAGATGGTGTTCATCGATGCACGCAGCACCGGCGAAGTCGCGCTTCTGCGAAGACTTTCGTCGGAACTCGAACGCATGAAGCCCGATCACGAACTCGTGTTCCGCGAGGCTCAACAAAAACTGATCGGCGAAAAAATGACGCAGCAGCTCGCGCAAAAGGGATATCGCTATGATCCCGCGACCGCCGTCATGACAAAAATAGAAAACTGACGGTTCCCTCGACACGCGAACTCGCGGCATCATCACGTTCCAACGTTGGCCTGCCTGACACGCAGGCCAGCCGTTTTTGTTTTGTCGGCGCGCATCGCGCGGCATCTTCACTAAGGCATCTTTGATGAGCAGCGACGCTTCCCGCGCGGGCCCGAGCAAGGATATCGACATGGCGTCGCTGATTGCGCGTCATGACTGGACCACGAGCGAACTCGGCGCGCCACAGACCTGGCCGAACGCGCTGCGCACCGTCGTCACGCTGATGCTCGATTCCAATGTGCCGATGTGGGCGGCGTGGGGCCCGGCGCTGAGCGTCGTCTATAACGCGCCGTATTGCACCTTGCTCGGCGATAAACATCCGGCCGCGCTCGGGCGTCCGCTGTCCGAAGTGTGGTCCGAAGTGTGGTCCGAAATCTGGAACGATGTCTCCGGTCTCGTTGCGACGGCGCTGTCGGATCAGGCGATCTATCAGGAAGACCTGCCGCTGTTGATCAATTGTCATGGCAGAAAAGAGCAGACGTGGTTCACGTTTTCGTATTCACCCGTGCGTGACGATGCCGGCAAGATTCACGGTCTCGTATGCACCGTGTGGGAATCGACGGAAAAGATGCGTGGCCAGCAGCGCATGCAGCAAAGCGAGGCGCGGCTGCTCGCGCTGACGCAATCGAGTTCGAACGATCTATCGGATGAGCGCGGACTGGCGCGAGATGCTGGAGCTCAATGGTCAGGGCTTTATTTCGGATACCGCCGCGCCGAATGCATCGTGGATGGACAACTATATTCGTCCCGAAGACCTCGCCGACGTGCAAACCGAAATCGATCGCGCCATACGTACACGCTCGATGTTCGAGCTGGAGCATCGCGTGATTCGCGCGGACAAGACGACCGACTGGACGCTTTCGCGCGCCGTGCCCGTTCTCGACGAAGCGGGCAACATCAAGGAATGGTTCGGCACGGCGAGCGATGTATCGGCGCGCAAGGAAGCGGAGTCGCGTCTGCTCGACGCGGATCGCATGAAGGACCAGTTTCTCGCGATGCTCGCGCACAAGTTGCGCAATCCGCTTGCGCCGGTGCGCAACGGTCTGCAGATTCTGCGCGTCGAACAGGTCATCGGCATGCTCGACCGGCAGGTGAATCATCTCGTTCGTCTCGTCGATGATCTGATGGAAGTCGCGCGTATCAGCAGCGGCACCTTGCAGTTGCGGCGCAAGCATATCGATCTCGCGGATACCTTGCGCGCCGCGCTCGATCTGAGTTTGTCGGCCATCGAAAAAGGCGGGCATACGTTGCAGGTACGCTTTCCGAAAGAGAAGCTGTGGGTCGATGGCGATGACGTGCGGCTCGCGCAAGTGTTTTCGAATCTCACGAACAACGCCGCGAAATACACGCTGACGCCGGGGCTGATCGAGATATCGATGCAGCGTGAAGGCGATCGCGCCGTCGTGCGCGTCACGGATAACAGCGTGGGAATCACGCGTGAAGATCAGGGGCGTCTGTTCATTCTCTTTGGCCGGCTCGATTCGACGGCGGCGCGCGGCGACGGGCTCGGCGTGGGTCTCGCGCTCGCGCGCCGCTTGCTGGAGATGCATGGTGGAAGCATCGCGGTGCAGAGCGAAGGCGCGGGCGCGGGAAGCTGCTTTACCGTGACGCTGCCGTTGTCTGACGTGAGGGCGCCCGATGTATCGGCGGATGTGGATCAGCGGCATCGACGCTTGCCGGCACATGCGCGTGATGATCGTCGACGACAACCGCGACGCCGCCGACAGTCTCGCCACCTTGCTCGGCCTCATGGGATGCGAAACGTCCGTGTACTACAACGGCGCGGCGGCGTTGCAGACGCTCGATGATTTCGCGCCGCACGCCGCGCTGTTCGATATCGGCATGCCCGAGCTGGACGGCTTCGGTCTTGCCAAAGCGATTCGTGCGCAGGCGCGGCATCGCGACATGTTGCTCGTGGCGGTGACAGGCTGGGGACAGCCAGAAGATCGCGCGCGCACGCGGGCGGCGGGCTTCGATCATCATCTGGTGAAGCCGGTCGATCTGCAACGGCTCGAACGCATTCTGACCAATGCCGTGAAGCGGTAGTCATTCGTTTCAATGCGACAATCCGGGCTCATCGCATTCGTTTCATGCCGCGTTCAAGGGTGGGTTTGTGGAAATCACCGTCGATATCATCATTTATCCGGGCTTCAAGGCGCTGGAGGCCATCGGCGCGCTGAGCGTGTTCAAATACGCAAACATTCATCTCGAAGAACGCGGACGCAGCGGCGGCTACGATGTCAAGCTCACTTCGAGCGCCGTCGGACCGGTGATGTCGGAAACGCATATTCCGCTTTACGCGGAAAAGAAACTGTCGTCGCTGAACATTCCGCATACGGCGGTGATCGTCGGCGCGTGGGATATCGAAGGCGCGGTGAGCGATGCATCGGATATCGTGGAATGGCTGAAGGCTTCCACGAAGGTGCTGTCACGCACGATCGCGCTGTGCTCGGGCGCGTTCTTTCTCGCGCAGGCGGGCTTGCTCGACGGCAAGCGCGCGACCACGCACTGGGCCGTGGCCGACACGCTTCAGCAAAGCTTTCCCTCGGTCGATGTCGATGTCGATGCCGATTGCATCTTCGTGCGTCAGGGCGATATCTGGACGTCGGCGGGCGTGACGGCGGGGCTCGATCTGGCGCTGGCCGTCGTCGAACAGGACTTCGGTCCCGACATCGCGCTCGATGTGGCGCGCGATCTCGTCGTGTATTTGCGGCGGCAGGGTGGGCAGTCGCAATTCAGTTCGCATCTGGTGAGTCATGCGACGCAGCATCCGAGCATGCGTGAGATGCAGAACTGGATGCTGGCGAATCTCGATCAGGATTTGGCGTCGCCGAAGCTGGCCTCGCGGCTCGCGATGAGTGTGCGCAACTTCAATCGCAGCTTCAAAAAAGAGACCGGCACGACGCCGACTGAGTTCCTGATGCGCGCACGTATCGAAGCAGCGCGGCGCATGCTGGAAGAGGGCAGTTTGCCGGCGAAGACGATTGCGGCGAGTTCCGGCTTCAAGACGTACGAAGCGATGCGCAAAGCGTTTCAATCGGCGATGGATATTACGCCGCTGGATTATCGCGACCGCTTCGGTGTCAAGCGGTCATGAGGCTTGCACGTGTTTTTTCGGTTAATACACGACGACGGAACGGATCGATTCGCCTTTTTTCATCAGGTCGAAGCCTTCGTTGATTTGATCGAGCTTGAGATGATGCGTGATCAGATCATCGATATTGATCTTGCCTTCCATGTACTCTTATCCCGCCCTTTACACCCATCCTCGTACTCTCCACCTTGTCCAGAACCGCACAAGGGGAGAGAACGGCAATGGACCTGCTGTACCTCACTGGCATCCTGTTTTTCTGGGGACTTTGCATCGCGCTGACAAGCGGCTGCGATCGCCTGCGCCGCCGCGTGACCGGAAGCCGCGCATGAACGCCTGGATGATCTGGCTCGCCGCAGCCTCCACGCTGCTGCGTCTGCAAGGCATGCTACCCGCCAACCCGCAAGCCATGTCCGCGATGTCGCCCGACGCCGCGTTCAATACGGCCATCAGCTTTGTCACCAACACGAACTGGCAGAACTACGGCGGTGAAAGCACGCTCGGCTATCTCGCGCAGATGCTCGGCCTCACGGTGCAGAACTTCCTCTCGGCGGCGACGGGCATCGCGGTCGTGATGGCGCTGATTCGCGGCTTCAAGCGGCACAGCGCGCAGACCATCGGCAATTTCTGGGTCGATCTGACGCGCACGCCGCTGTACATTCTCGCGTCGCTCGCCGTCGTGTTCGCGCTCGTCTTCGTGAGTCAGGGCGCGATCCAGAACTTCCAGCCGTATCAGGACGTGCCGACGCTGCAGACCACGACGTATCAGACTGCCGACAAGCAAACCGTCGCGGTCGATAAACAAAAGCTGCCGATGGGCCCGGTCGCATCGCAGGAAGCGATCAAGATGCTCGGCACCAACGGCGGCGACTTCTTCAACGGCAACTCGGCGCATCCGTACGAGAACCCCACGCCGCTGTCCAACTTGGCGCAAATGCTCGCGATGCTCATCATTCCCACCGCGCTGTGCGTCGTGTTCGGGCGCACGATCGGTGACAAGCGGCAGGGCTACGCCGTGCTCGCTGCGATGACCATCGCGTTCGCGGCCGCGTGCATCGGCGAGATTTCGGCGGAGCAGGCGGGCAATCCGCTCTTCGCATCGCTTCATGTCGATACACAAGTGTCCGCGCTGCAAGCCGGCGGCAACATGGAAGGCAAGGAAACGCGCTTTGGCATCGCGCAATCGGGGCTATTCACCGTGGCGACGACGGCGGCATCGTGCGGCGCAGTCAACACCATGCACGATTAACTCACGCCGTTAGGCGGTCTCATACCGATGCTGCTGATTCAGCTCGGCGAAGTGATTTTCGGCGGCGTCGGTTCCGGTCTCTACGGCATGCTCGCGTTCGCGTTGCTGGCGGTGTTCATCGCCGGGTTGATGATCGGGCGCACGCTGGAATACGTCGGCAAGAAGATCGAATCGTTCGAGATGAAGATGGTGTCGATCGTCATTCTGCTCACGCCGCTGCTCGTGCTCGCGGGGACATCGATCGCGATGCTGACGGCATCGGGCACGGCGGGCATCGCCAATCCGGGCGCGCACGGACCGCTCTTCGTGGTGCTGCTGCTCGGCACGCTCTTGCTCGTCGGCGCGCTCACGTATGTGCCGGCGCTCGCGTTCGGTCCGATCGTCGAGCATCTCGGCATGATCGCGGCTCATTGATTTCGAGGACAGCATGACTCAACAGACTCAAACGCCGCTGCATCGTCCGGACAATCTCGGGCAGTCGCGCACGGCGGTTCGTTCGATGTTCGATCCGTCGCTCGTGAAGCCGGCAGTCATCGATTCGTTCAGGAAGCTCGCGCCGCGCACGCAGTTGCGCAATCCGGTGATGTTCTGCGTGTATGTGGGCAGCATTCTGACGACGGTTTTGTGGATCGCCGCGCTCGCCGGTCAGGCCGAAGCGCCGCAGGGTTTCATTCTCGCGATTGCGCTGTGGCTCTAGTTCACCGTGCTCTTCGCCAATTTCGCCGAAGCGCTCGCGGAAGAGCGCTCGAAGGCGCAGGCGTCGTCGTTGCGCAGCGCCAAGCACAACGTGATGGCGAAGAAGCTCAACGATCCGCATCCGAAATCGCCGATCCGCATCACCACATCCACCGACTTGCGCAAGGACGATGTGGTTCTCGTCGAGGCCGGCGACGTGATTCCGGCTGATGGCGAAGTGATCGAAGGCGTCGCATCGGTCGATGAATCCGCGATCACGGGCGAATCCGCGCCGGTGATCCGCGAATCGGGCGGCGACTTCTCGTCGGTGACGGGCGGCACGCGCGTGCTGTCGGACTGGATCGTCGTGCGCGTATCGGTAAATCCGGGCGAGGCGTTTCTGGATCGCATGATCGCGATGGTCGAAGGCGCAAAGCGCCAGAAAACGCCGAACGAAACCGCGCTGACCATCTTGCTCGTCGCGCTGACGCTGGTGCTGCTGTTCGCCACCGCAACGTTGCTACCGTTCTCCATCTTTGCCGTCGATGCCGCGAAGTCCGGCCATGTCGTCACGATCACGGCGCTGGTCGTGTGTCTGATTCCGACGACCATCGGAGGCTTGCTGTCGGCCATCGGCGTCGCGGGCATGAGCCGCATGATGCAGGCGAACGTCATCGCGACATCGGGGCGCGCGGTCGAAGCCGCGAGCGATGTCGATGTCCTCCTGCTCGATAAGACCGGCACGATCACGTTCGGCAATCTTCAAGTATCCTAATTTAATGCTGCGTCCGGTGTGAGCGAGCGCGATCTGGCGGACGCAGCGCAACTCGCATCGCTCGCCGATGAAACGCCGAAAGGGCGCAGTATCGTCGTGCTGGCGAAGCAGCGCTTCAATATCCGCGGACGCGACATGGCGACGCTCGATGCAAACTTTCTGGCGTTTTCGGCGCAGTCGTGTATGAGCGGCGTCGACTTGCCCAATCAGGAGATTCGAAAGGGCGCGGCGTAAGCGGTCAAGCAGTACGTCGAAGCGCACGGCGGGCGCTTTCCACAAGACGTGCAACATGCCGTCGATGAGATCGCGCGGCGCGGCAGCACGCCGCTTGTCGTCGCCGAGCGCGTGAACCGGACGGCGCGCGCGTTGGGTGTGATCGAGCTGAAGGACATCGTGAAGGGCGGTATCAAGGAGCGCTTTGCGGAGTTGCGCAAGATGGGCATCAAGACCGTGATGGTCACGGGCGACAACCAGCTGACGGCGGCGGCGATCGCAGCGGAAGCGGGCGTCGACGATTTTCTCGCCGAAGCCACGCCCGAGGCGAAGCTCACGACGATCCGCGCGCATCAGGCCGAAGGACGGCTGGTGGCGATGACCGGCGACGGCACCAACGATGCACCCGCGCTCACGCAAGCCGACGTCGCGGTGGCGATGAACACGGGCACGCAGGCCGCGAAGGAAGCGGGCAACATGGTCGATCTGGATTCGAATCCGACCAAGCTGATCGAGATCGTAGAGATCGGCAAGCAGATGCTGATGACGCGCGGATCGCTCACCACCTTTTCCATCGCGAACGATGTCGCCAAGTATTTAGCGATCGTTCCTGCTGCGTTCGCGACGACGTATCCGCAGTTGCACGTGCTGGATGTGATGCATCTTGCATCGCCGTCGTCCGCGATTTTATCGGCGGTGATTTTTAATGCGCTGATTATCGTGGTGTTGATTCCGCCGGCGCTCAAGGGCGTGAGGTACCGGGCGTTGGGGGCGGCTTCGTTGTTGCGGCGCAATCTCTTGATTTATGGGTTGGGCGGGATTGTGCTGCCGTTTCCGTTTATCAAACTGATCGATATGTGTATCGCTGCGCTTGGGTGGAGTTGAACATGATGAAAACTATTTTGCGTCCGGTTTTTGTGCTGTTTCTTGCTCTGACTGTCGTGACTGGGCTGGTTTATCCGGCGGTTGTTACGGGCATTGCGCAGGCGGTGTTTTCTTATCAGGCCAATGGCAGCCTTTTCTCGCGCGATGGACGTGTGGTGGGTTCGTCGCTCATTGGACAACAGTTCGATGCGCCGCGCTATTTCTGGAGGCGCTTGTCGGCGACTACGCCGTTTGCTTATAACGCGAGGAGTTCGGGAGGGTCGAATCTTGGGCCTACCAATCCGGAAAGGGCGTTTGGCTGCGTTGCACGAAGCTGATCCTGACAATGCTTTGCCTGTGCCGGTTGATCTTGTGACTTCTTCTGCTAGTGGGCTCGATCCGGAGATTTCGCCTGCTGCGGCGGCTTTTCAGGTTCAGCGTGTGGCGCGGGTTAGGGGTTTGCCTGTTGCGCAGGTCGAGGCACTTGTTCAACAGGCTACTTCTGGGCGGCAGTTTGGATTGCTCGGGGAGCCTGCTGTTAATGTGCTTAAGCTGAATTTGTTGCTTGATGGGAAGGGGTGAGGGCTGTTTCTCAAGCTGCGCTTGGGCTTTGGGTTCTTCCTCTGTCTCTTCTTCTTCGTGCAAAGGAGCATCATCCAGTGCTAACTTAGAAAAAGCTGCTCCCCCACCGGCCAGGCGGGTACTGACTAAACGGCAAGCAGACAGAAACCATCTTCTCCGGATTCACATCGATGAACGGCGCAACGCCCGCACGCCGAAACATGATGACGTCCTGGCTATCGCCGAGCATGGTTTCGAAGAGTTTGGGGCGCGCTTCGAGTTCGTTGATCGTATAAAGATCGCGCAACAGCGAACGAAAATGCTCGACGCGTCCGATCAACTGATAATCCGCGCGCGTCGCCAAGGCGGAATTCCTCGCCTGATAAAGCGACATGCCGACCATACCGACCACCACGCTGACGACCACTGCAAACGAAATCGCGATGCGTACCGCAAGCGAACGCGAATGCCGCCTCAAGGATTTTCCCCAAACGAATAGCCGATGCTGCGCACCGTGTTAATCAGCTTGAGGTCGAACGGGTTGTCGATCTTGGCGCGTAGGCGTTTGACGGCGACATCGACGACATTGGTATCGCTATCGAAATTCATGTCCCACACTTCGGATGCAATCAGCGTGCGTGAAAGCGCTTCGCCTTGTCGCTTGCAAAAGAGATGTAGCAGCGCGAACTCCTTGTTCGTCAGCACGATGTCGATGCCTTGACGCGTCACCTTGCGTCGCAGGACATCGACATGAAGATCGGCAATTTGAAACGTATCGGATTCGCGCATCACGCCGCGTCTTAGCAGCGTGTGAATGCGCAAGACAAGTTCGGTAAAGGAAAAAGGCTTGACGAGATAGTCGTCCGCGCCAAGTTCTAGACCATGAATGCGGTCTGTCACGTGATCGCGCGCCGTGAGAAAAATGACAGACAAGTCACGTTTCGCGCGCAATGCCGCCATGACTTGCCATCTGTCGATGCCGGGCAGCATGACATCGAGCACGATCAATTCATATTGATTCGCTAAAGCCTGGTGCAAACCGTCCGTGCCATTGCGCACGAGCTCGACCTGATAGCCGGACTCCGTCAGCCCTTTTTTCAGATAGTCGCCGATCTTGCGGTCGTCTTCGATAACGAGAATGGTCATGCTTGACACTGCGTTAAATGCATTGCCCACATTCTAGCGAGAGCGCATACATGTTCCGCGAAAATGACAAAAAGTCATGGAGAGGTTATCGATCGATCAGCGCCTCGTCGATGCCATGCCCTGCAAATGGTCTTCCATCCGAGAGGCACAACGTGCAGGTACAACCGCTTTGGTTACGCTACGCACTGGCTCAATGCATTCGCCATTCTCATCATGGTGACGAGCGGCTGGCAGATCTATAACGCATCGCCGATTTTCAAGTCGCTCACGTTTCCATCGTCGATCACGCTCGGCGGCTGGTTAGGCGGCGCGCTGCAATGGCACTTTGCGGCGATGTGGCTGCTGGTCGCGAACTTCATCGTCTATGTCGCGATGAATCTTGCAACGGGACGCTTCAGGCGCCGCATGTTTCCGCTTAGCATCAAAAGCATCTTTAGCGATGCGTTCAACGCCTTGCGCGGCAAATTTGGTCACGACGATCTCACGCATTACAACGCCGTCCAGAAGTTCGCGTATCTCGTGGTGATCGTGGACATCGTGATCGTCATTGTGTCGGGGCTTGCGGTGTGGAAGTCCGTGCAATTTCCTTTCTTGCGCACGCTGATGGGCGGTTACGACAACGCGCGCGTCGTGCATTTCTTCGGCATGAGTTTTCTAGTCGCGTTTTTTGTCGTGCATATCGCGATGGTCGCGCTCGTGCCGCGCTCGCTCATGTTGATGATTCGAGGTTGCTAAGTCATGTCGCTCAAGCTCTTCAAAGCCCGGCCCGATGCCGAACTCATCATCAAGGATGCCGCCAAGGAATTAAAAGCGCCGGTGCGCCGTTTATTCGGCAAGCGCATTCTCTCGCTCGGCGGCTTGGCGATGCTGTCCGGCTGCAATATCACCGACGACAAATCGGTCAACGCAATACTACGTCGCATCTCCTTCTTCAACGACGACGTGCAAGCCTTGCTGTTCGATCCGAACAAGCTCGTGCCCACTTATTCCGAGTCGATGATCACGCGGTCGTTTCCGTTCAACGCGTTCTATGACATCGACGAAGTGCCTGAAGTCGATGCCGCCGCGTACAAGCTCGAAGTCGGCGGTCTTGTGAAAGACAAGCGCGTGTGGACGCTCGACGAGCTGCATGCCATGCCGCAAGAAGATCAGATCACGCTGCATATCTGCATCGAAGGATGGAGCGCGATTGGTAAGTGGGGCGGCGTGCGTTTCGCGAATTTCCTGGCACGCGCGGGCGCGGATACGAGCGCGAAATACGTGGCGTTTCATTGTGCCGATAACTACACGACGAGCATCGACATGCCTACGGCATTGCACGCGCAGACGCTGCTCACGCTGACGTACGACGGCCAGATTTTGCCGCCGAAATACGGCTTTCCGATGAAGCTGCGCATGTCGACCAAGCTCGGCTACAAGAACCCGAAGCACATCGTCGCGATTACCGTGACGAACGAATACCCCGGCGGTTATTGGGAGAACCAGGGCTATAACTGGTTCGGCGATTCCTAAGCCTTTCTCGCTTCACCACTCCAAGGAGAAGAAATGTCCATTCGCACAAAACTCAGCATGAAGCTCAGCATCGCCGCACTCGCGCTGGCGAGCGTCACCACCGCCGCGTTTGCCGCGGACGCAGCGAAGCCCACGCGCATTCGCGGCGATATCGTTGCGCTTTTCGGCGATACGCTCACCGTGCATCGCAAGAGCGGCGATACGGTGAAGATCGCTGTGAAGGCCGATACGCCCGTCACCGCGCTCAAGAACATCAAGCTGCAGGACATCACAAGCCAGGCTCGTTCGTCGGCACGGCTGCGATGACCGGCACCGACGGCAAGCTCACCGCGACCGAAGTGCTCGTGTTCCCGGAAGCGGCGCGCGGCACCGACGAAGGTCATTACGACTGGGACATGGGCCCGAAGAGTTCGATGACCAACGCCAACGTCGATCAGGTCGTACAAGGCACGAGCGGCCGCGATCTGGAGCTGTCGTACAAGGGCGGTTCGAACTCGGTGACGGTGCCGGAGAACGTGCCCGTCGTGACCTTCGCGCCCGCCACGCATGACGATCTGAAGCCGGGCAAGCAAGTGTTCGTCGTCGCGAGTCCGGCCGGGTCGGATTATGCGGCGCAGCGCATCGTCGTGGAAAAGGATGGTGTCAAACCGCCGATGTAATGTGCTTTTCACAAAAGCATCGAACGCTCGTCGCTTGTACAAGCCGCGGGCGTTTTTTTCAATCGAGCTGTATGCGCACGCGTTTGACCTTCGACACGGCTTCGTCGAAATGCGCCGATCCGAGCTTGCGTTTCATTTTTCGCGTGATGTCGCTGCTCGCCGCGCCGATGCGTTTCATCAGCGCATGCGCGGCGCCGGTCGGATGAATCGCGGGTTCGCGGCCATCGCGTTCAGTGGATCAGCGTTCGACGAGCCCGAGTTTTTGTAAACCGTCGAGCGTGCGCGTAGCCGTGGGACGTGAGATGGCGAGGGCATTGGCGAGCGCGCTTTGCAACAGGCCCGGACGTTCCACGATGACGCGCAGCATGAATGCCTGCGACGGCGTGAGTCCGAAAGGCTTGAACGCCTTGCTCCATTCGCGTTCGAGCGTGCGCGCGAGCGCGGTCGTGTTGAAGTAAAGACATTGGTCGAACATTCCGCTCCTCGGTCCTTGTGTAATTTGTGCTGCAACTAAAGGGATTCGTGAGAGCAAGACGCGTTCCCTCGCATCGTTGCACTACCACTAAAGAGGATGTCTAAATGTGAAATGTGCGTGAAGCTTTTGTTCAGGTGAATTGGAACAACGGTGCGGATCATTGAAAATTTGCTTGCGGACGCGGCGCGCACGAACGAGACTTATCGAATCGGCGCGGCGTTGTGTGCGCCGGAATCGTCATCGATCAGGGACACCGTCATGGATCACCGGACTGCGGTTTTGATCGCCGGCGCGGGGCCGACCGGTCTTACGCTCGCGTTGACGCTGAGGCGTTACGGCATCGCAGCGCGCGTGATCGACAAGCTCGACAAGCCGGCGGATTTATCCAAAGCGCTCGCCGTGTGGCCCGCGAGCCTCGAAGTGCTCGCAGGACTCGGCGTCGGCGCGATGTTCACGCAGGCGAGTGTGCCGATGCAGGCCGTCGTGTTCGGCGACGGCGGCGAGCGGCTCGCGCGCATTTCGATGGAGCACGGCATCGACAGTGCGTATCCGCAGCCGGTGCTGTTGCCGCAATCGCAAACCGAAGCCATTCTCGCCGAACGTTTCACGCAGATGGGCGGCGTCGTGAAACGCGGCGTCGAATTGATCGCGCACGCCGAAGAAAGCGATGGCGTCGCCGTCACCTTGCGTCATGCGGACGGCCAGACGGAACACACGCGAGCGGAGTGGGTGATTGGCGCGACGGCGCGAAAAGTGCGGTGCGGCATGCGCTCGCGATTCCCTTTGAAGGCGATACCGAGCCGGACAGCTATTTGCTCGGCGATGTGCGCATCGACGGCGCGGCGCTCGATCAGCACAGCATTCATATCTGGTGGCACGACGGCGGCACGGTCGCGCTGTTTCCGTTCGCGCAGGGCATCTGGCCGCGTGATCGCGCGCCGTCATGGCAACGCGAGCGACGATACGCCGACGCTCGCGGAGCTTCAGGAAAAAATGACGCAGCATGGACCGCATGGCACGCGCTTGTCGGACCCGGCGTTTCGCATCAACGAACGGCTGGCGGCGCGCGTGTTCCTTTCGGGCGATGCCGCGCATATCCACAGTCCGGCGGGCGGGCAGGGCATGAACACCGGCATTCAAGACGCCGCCAATCTCGGCTGGAAGCTCGCCTACGTGCTGTAAGGGCGCGGTCATCCGGCGACCTTGCTCGACAGTTACGAGGCGGCGCGGCGGCCGGTTGCGCGCGGTGTCATCGATAATGCCGCGCGCATGTTGCACGTCGGCATGGCGCCGCATCGGGTCGCGAGTCTCGCTCACGATGCCGCGGTGCGCGTGCTCGATCATGTGCCCGCGTGGCAGGCGCGTCTGCGCACGGAGATGTCGGAGACCGAGGTGACGTATCACGATGGTCCGCTCGTTGCGCTCGGCGAATCGACGCGTCATCCGACGCGCGGTCATACTGGCACGCGTGCGCTCGATATCGGCTGGACGGATCGCTCCGGCGAAGCGCATACGCTGTGGCCGCTGTTGAGCGAGCGGCACACGCTGCTCGTGTTTGGCGGCGTGGCGTCGCGCGCGGCCGAAAGCGTCGCGCCTTACGAGGACGCCGTCGCGACCGTGACGCTGGAGGCATCGCTCAATCCGGATCGTGCCGCGCGTCGCCGCTACGGTTTCGATGACGACGGCTGGGTGCTGATCCGGTCCGATCAGGTCATCGCGTTGCGCGGCGATGACGCGAATCTGTCCGCCTTGGAACGCTATCTCGCGATGGTCATTGTGCCGAACGCGAATGCTTGATCATCTGTTTCACACCACGGAGCCGCAATTGACTCAACCGACTCAACTGACTATCGCAGTGCTGGGCGCGGGCGCTATGGGATCGGCGATCGGCCGTGCCTTGAGCGATGCCGGCGCGCGCGTGCTGACGCCGCTCGAAGGCCGCAGCGAGGCGAGCACGACGCGCGCACGCGAAGCGGACATGGAGGACGCGAGCATCGAAGCGCTTGCATCGTGCGATTTCATCCTGTCGATCGTGCCGCCGGGCGTGGCAGTCGAAACGGCGCAGCGCATGACATCGGTGCTGACGCAAGCCGCGCAAAAACCCGTCTATATCGATTGCAACGCGATCAACCCGGACACAGTGAACACGATTACCCGCGTGCTCGAACCGACCGGCGCGCCGTTCGTCGATGGCGCGATCATCGGCGCACCGACGGACCCGAAGGTTTACCTATCCGTTCAGCACGCCGCGCGCGCCGGCGTGCTGAACGATCAAGGGCTAAACGTGCGTGTGCTCGACGGACTGCTCGGCGCGGCATCGGCGCTGAAGATGTCGTACGCGGGCATCACGAAGGGACTGACCGCGCTCGGCTCGGCGATGTCGTTCGCCGCGATGCGCAACGGCGCCCCCGACGCGCTCATGAGCGAACTCGCGGAGAGCCAGCCCGCGCTTGCGCAGTGGCTGGCGAACAATGTGCCGCGCATGCCGCCGAAGGCGTATCGATGGGTCGCGGAAATGGAGGAAATCGCGGCCTTTATCGGCGACGATTTCGCGGAGCATCGCATCTACGAAGGCGCGGCGGATCTCTATGCGCGGCTCGCGAAAGACAAGGACGCGACCGGCGCGCACGAACGCTTCTTCGATCCATCGAAGTGATCGCTACGCCGCCGCCTTCTGCGTCATATGCTCGAAAAAGCGCGCGGCGCGGCGATCGCCCGCATAAGCCGAATTGATGCGCACGTATGCGCTCGTCTCACCGTTCGGCCGATAGTAATTGCCCGGCGCGAGCGTTACGCCGAACTTCAGGGCTTCATCAACGAGCACGTTCGAATCGTCGATGCCCGGCACTTTCGCCCACACGAAGTTGCCGCCGCTCGGCTCGTCGAATACGTCCCAGCCGTAGCCTTCGAGCGTTTGCACCGCGTTCGACAGCGAATCGCACACGCGTTTCCTCAGCCGCTCCAGATATTTGCGATACGTGCTGCGCTCCAGCAGACTCGCCGCGACACTTTCGGCAAAGCGCGTGCCGCCGAGACTCGTGAGCACTTTGACATCGACGAGATTTTTGACAAGCGCCGAATTGGCCGCGAGGTAGCCGATGCGCAGCGACGACGACAGCGTCTTCGACAAACCGCCGACGTAGATCACGCGGTCGAGCTGATCGAGCGTGGCGAGACGTTGCGTCGGCACGGACTGGAAATCGGCATAAATATCGTCTTCCACGATGGAAAAGCCGTGCTGCGTCGCGAGTTGCAGCAGCCTGAACGCGACTTGCGGCACGATATTCGTCGCGGTCGGATTCTGGAACACGGTGTTCACAAAGAACAGTTTCGGCTGATGCTGCTTGAGCAACGCCTCGGCCACGTCGATGTCCGGCCCGTTCGCGAGGCGCGGCACGCCGATCAGCCGCACGCCTTGCAGCTTCAGCAAGCCGAACAGGTGTAGTAACCGGGATCTTGACGAACACCGTATCGCCGGGCTTGAGTATGATGGTGCGCACGACGAGATCGAGCGCCTGACTCGCGCCGTGGGTGATCATCACGTTCGGCAGATCCGTGCCGATGCCGAGCATGCTCAGGCTCATGATGATCTGCTGACGCAGCGTGCTGTCGCCCTGCGGAATGGCGTAGTCGATCACGCTCGACACATCCGCGCGCGACGCGTGGCGAATCGCTTGCGCGAGACCATCGACATCGCGCCAGGCTTCGGGAATGAAGCCGCTCGACAGCTTGAGCGTCTCGCCGGGGTAATTGAACTGCTGAAGAATCTGATTCGATTCCTCTTCCGCGAGACGCGGATTGCAGTTGCCGGATTTATCGTCGCGCTCATTGATGTGAATCGCGACGTAAAAGCCCGAGCCGTGTTTTGGCTGAATCAGTCCGCGCGACGCTAGCCGGTCGTACGCCTCGATCACCGGAAATCGGCTGATATGCGCTGCTCGCTTGCGAGTTGGCGGATCGACGGCAGTTTTGCGCCCGCCAGCATGCGGCGCGAGCGGATCATCGTTTCGATCTGGCTGACGATTTGCTCGGTCAGCGGCACGCCGGTGTTGCCATCGATTTGAAGTGGAAGTGCATTCATCGTGTCTGAAACTGTTCAGTGGTTTCTGGTGAACAGTTGGAAATTGCTGTTCGCCCGTGTCGTTTCGCCATTCAAACGCATCCGAAAACCCCCGTCAAGATTGGCCAAACGGCTAACGACACTGCATTTTGAGTGTCAGATGCCGCCAAACTGTTCACCCAATCCACCTTAACTGTTCACAAGTGTTCATTCAAGCTGTTCGCGATTGGTCGAATAATGAGATCAACGGCTGCTTCCCGTTTTTCCCGATGCAGCCTCCGACTCAAGCGATCAAAAGGAGCAGCATCATGCGTGAAATCCGGACATTCGAACTCGACCGGCGCGATGCGCCGACGCGCTGGGTGATCGATCGGCCTCAAACGCTGCGCGTCACGCGCGGACAAATCTGGCTGACCATCGAAGGCGAAGCGGACGATTTTTGGCTGGACGCGGGTGCGGCCGTCGAACTGAAGCCTTACACGATGATCTGGGTGAGCGGCACAGCGGACGCAAGCTGGTTTTCGCTCGCATCGGATTCGACGCGCGGCTACTCGCTCGCGGAAATCGCGCGGGCGTGGTTCGCGCGGCGCGCGCAGCCTACGACCATCGCCACGCGCGAAGCGTAAGGGCGAAAAAAACCCCGGCATGCGCGGGGCTCAATGTTCCCGCGCTCTTTCGAGCGCGGTCACCTGCAAAACTACAGCTTACGCCGCGAGCAACGAGCGCAGCACGAACGGCAGAATGCCACCGTGCTTGTAGTAACCGACTTCGATCGGCGTATCGATACGCAGCAGCACCTGCACGCGATCTTCCTTGCCATCCTTGCGATGGATCACCAGCGTGACTTCCTGCTGCGGCTTGAAGTCATCGCCCAGACCTTCGATGTCGTACGTTTCTTCGCCCGTGATATTCAGCGACTGGATGCTGTCCGTGCCCTTGAACTGCAGCGGCAACACGCCCATGCCGACGAGATTCGAACGGTGGATACGCTCGAAGCTGCGCGCGACCACGGCCTTCACGCCGAGCAGTTGCGTGCCCTTCGCCGCCCAGTCACGCGATGAACCCGTGCCGTACTCTTCGCCCGCGAAGATGACAGTTTGCGTGTCCGCGTCGATGTACTTCATCGCTGCGTCGTAAATTGACAACTGTTCGCCGCTCGGCTGATGGATCGTCAGGCCGCCTTCGACGCGCGTGCCATCGGCCTTCGCCGGGATCATCAGGTTCTTGATACGCACGTTCGCGAAGGTGCCGCGCATCATCACGTCGTGATTGCCGCGACGCGAGCCGTAGCTGTTGAAGTCGGCCTTCTGCACGCCGTTCGCCTTCAGCCACACGCCCGCCGGCGACGTTTCCTTGATCGAACCCGCCGGGCTGATGTGGTCGGTCGTCACCGAATCACCGAAGATGCCGAGCGCGCGCGCGCCCTTCACCGCGGGAATCGAATCGGCCGGTTTCATCGAGAAGTCGCTACCGAAGAACGGCGGCTCGGCGATGTACGTCGACTTCGGCCAGTCATAGACCTGACCGCTTTCGCCCGCGATCTTGCTCCACAGATCGCCGTCCTTCGTGAGCTGCGAGTAGTTCTCGCGGAACGCCTTCGCGTCGAGCGCGAACTTGAGCAGCGCGTGCACTTCGCCGCTCGTCGGCCAGATGTCGCCGAGATAGATGTCGCGGCCGTCCTTGCCCTTGCCGACTGGCTCGGTCATCAGATCGCGCGTGATATTTCCCGCGATGGCGTATGCGACGACCAGCGGCGGCGAAGCCAGGAAGTTCGCCCGGATGTTCGGGTGAATACGCGCTTCGAAGTTGCGGTTGCCCGACAGCACGGCTGCCGCGACCACATCGTTCTTCACGATGGCGTCGTTCAGTTCCGGCGTCAGATCGCCCGCATTGCCGATACACGTCGTGCAGCCATAAGCGGCCAGCGTGAAACCGAGCTTGTCGAGATACGGCAAGAGACCCGTCTTCGTCAGATATTCCGTGACGATGCGCGATCCCGGCGCCAGCGACGTCTTGATGTGCGGCGCAACCGTCAGACCCGCATCGACCGCCTTCTTCGCCAGCAAGCCAGCGGCGAGCAGCACGCTCGGGTTCGACGTGTTCGTGCACGACGTGATCGCGGCGATCAGCACATCGCCGTTCTTCAGGTTCACGCCATCGGTCGTCTTGTAGTTCGTTTCGAGATCCGCGGCCTTCTTGTTGAAGCCGTTTTCGCCGACCGGCTTCGAGAACAGGTCTTCAAACGTGCTCTTCACATTGCCGATTTCGATACGGTCTTGCGGACGCTTCGGACCGGCGAGCGAGGGCGCGACAGTCGACAGATCGAGCGTCAGCGTCTTCGTATAGTCGATTTCGCCCGCCTTCGGCACGCCCCACAGCTTCTGCGCCTTGAAATACTGCTCGAATGCCTTGATTTCGGTGTCCGTGCGGCCCGTGCCCCGGAAATATTCGATGGTCTTTTCGTCGACCGGGAAGAAACCCATCGTTGCGCCGTACTCGGGCGCCATGTTGCCGATGGTCGCGCGGTCCGGCACGCCGATCGATGCCGTGCCTTCGCCGAAGAACTCGACGAACTTGCCGACGACCTTTTCCTTGCGCAGCATTTCGGTGATGGTCAGCACCAGGTCGGTCGCCGTGCAGCCTTCGCGCAGCTTGCCTTTCAGTTCCACGCCGACGACGTCCGGCATCAGGAAGTAGACCGGCTGG
The DNA here is from genome assembly GCA_001184405.1 of Candidatus Burkholderia humilis. Classification (GTDB taxonomy): domain Bacteria; phylum Pseudomonadota; class Gammaproteobacteria; order Burkholderiales; family Burkholderiaceae; genus Caballeronia; species Caballeronia humilis. Next base: position 888 of record LFMX01000006.1, on the reverse strand, counting down.
CCGAGCATGCCCGCTTCAGCTTCGATGCCGCCCACGCCCCAGCCCACCACGCCGATGCCGTTGATCATCGTCGTGTGCGAGTCCGTGCCGACCAGCGTGTCCGGGTAGTACACGGTGTCGCTGCCTTCGGTCTTCTTGTGCACGCCGCGCGCGAGGTACTCCAGATTCACCTGGTGCACGATGCCGATGCCCGGCGGCACGACCTTGAACGTATCGAATGCTTGCATGCCCCACTTCATGAACTGGTAGCGCTCGTTATTGCGCTGGAATTCCAGCTTCATGTTCAGGTCGAGCGCGTTCGGCTCGCGGAAGTGGTCGATCTGCACCGAGTGGTCGACGACGAGATCCACCGGAACCAGCGGCTCGATCGCCTTCGGATCCTTGCCCGCGCGCTGCGCGACGCCACGCATCGCGGCGATATCGGCGAGTAGCGGCACGCCGGTGAAGTCCTGCAGCACGACACGTGCGACGACGAACGGAATTTCATCGACGCGTGCGGCCGTCGGCTTCCAGTTCGCGAGCTGTTCGATGTGCTCTTCGGTGATCTTCTTGCTGTCGTAATTACGCAGTACCGATTCGAGCACGAGCCGGATCGACACCGGCAGGCGCTGAATCTTGACCTTCAGTGCGTCACCAAGTTGCGGCAGCGAGTAGAACTTGCCTTTGCCGGAACCGCTATCGAATTCCTTGAGCGTTTTGTGGAGATTGTGGGCCATGGTTATTTTCCTTGGGCTAAACGAGGAAACTGCTTGCCTAGATAACGTACAAGTCGACGTATTCATTGACCGGCATGGCTTCGAGCCTTGCCTGATCGAGCGATACTGCGAGGATCGCCTGTTGTTGCTTCTGCGGGAAACGGCGCGCCAGGTTCGTCCTGAACTTTTCGAC
>LFMX01000054.1 GCA_001184405.1 Candidatus Burkholderia humilis | reverse complement strand
GCTGCGGTCCAAGGCGTGTTGCGAGCTTTTTGATGCTGATGCGGTGAAGTTCGAAGCGCCGGTGTCGCGGTTCGAGATCGCGGGTGGCGAGTTCTCGGTGCTCACGCATATCGGGCCTTATGCGCAGCTTTGCTTTGCGTATCAGTGGTTGTATGGGGAATGGTTGCCGGCTTCGGGGCGGGAGACGGGGGACGCGGCGGTTTTCGAGGTTTATTTGAATGATCCGCGGGAGACGGCGGCGGCAGAGTTGGTGACGGAGATTTGGTTGCCGATCAAAGCGGTCGAGCGCGCCCTTTGAAAACCTGCGCGCGATGCCATCCGACGAACTGACTCGACGGATGGTCTTCCGCATGGACCGGCGCATTCAACTGGCTTCCGTGATGCCGCAGCAGAATGTGCTCGAACCGTTGCGGCGATCCGTACGCCTGATCGGAAACGAGAATCCGTCGCTGTTCGCCGAGCGTGAATGCGCCGAGGTCGAAAAGCTTGTGATGCAGACAGCAAAGCGCGATGCCGTTCGCGACCACGTCTGGCCCTTTCGCCTGATGCCACTGGATGTGCGCAGCTTCGAGCCCGACCGGCAAATTGCCGATGCGCACATCGAGATTGCACAAGGCGCAGCGGTATGAATACGCGGTCAACACGTCGCCGCGGAATTTTGGATTGCGCCGTTGCGTGGTCGGCATCGAAAGATCGTCGAGCGACAGGCCGACGGCATCGAGGATGCCGCCGTGTACGCTTGCGGGGAAATGCGTGTCGAGAATCAAACGGGCGACTGTCGCGATGTCACCCGGATCGTCGGAAAAGAACTGCTGAACGTCGTCCGAAAAACGTCCTGTCGCGTTGAGTTCGCGCAATTGCGTCTTACTGATTTTGAGCGCAGAGGTGTGATCCGTCCCACGCAGAGGTGTGATCCGTCCCATTTAGCGTGACTCGCCAGACGCCGTCGCTGCGCAGATGCAGAAAGGGAAGTTCCGGCGCATAAGTCCGACGCTCGGGACCAAACTCGCGCAGCAGATCGATCAACGCGCGTTCGTATTCGACGAAACGCACAGACCGGATATCACGCGTGAACAATCCCAGCGCGAGTAGGACCAACGATAGCTTGTGCGGCGCGCGCTGATCGCCTTGCTTCCAGACATTCAGTTTTTCAAAGCGCCGGAGGATGTTACCGGAATTAGGGCCGTTCATTGCATACACGGGTTCTTGTTTTTATGCGATGCCATCGCCGCATCGACGGCCCCACGTCGATATGCGGCGATGTTTGATCGAAGCGCAAGGCTTCGATTAATCAGACGTCGATATTCCCCGCCCGCAACGCATTATTCTCGATGAATGCCCGACGCGGCTCCACATCATCGCCCATCAGCGTCGTAAAGATCCCATCCGCCGCAATCGCGTCCTCGATCTGCACGCGCAGCAACCGCCGCACATTCGGATCCATCGTCGTTTCCCAAAGCTGCTCGGGATTCATCTCGCCCAAGCCCTTATACCGCTGCTTCGAGACATTGCGCTCCGCATCCGCGATCAACCACTTCATCGCGCTCTTGAAGTCAGTCACAGCCATCGACCGCTCACCACGCTTGATCAACGCGCCTTGCCCGATCAAACCCTTGAACGTATCGGCCGTCGAAACGAGCTGCTTGTAATCGGCGGTCAACTGAAGGTCTTCATCGAACACGAAAACTTTGACGTTGCCATGATGACGCCGCTTGATATGCAGCGAGCGCAACTCACGCACCTGATCATAAGCCGGCTCCACCGATACCTCCGGCTTCAGCGGATCAGCCCGCAGCCCCTCTTCCAGGCGTTTGGCCGATTCCGCCGCCGCTTCCTCCGACGACAGATCGACCACGACGCCATCCATCACCGCTTCCAAAGAAGCCGCGTCATAAATACGGCTCAAGCGATCCACCACCGCCTGCGCCAACAGATAAGCACGCGCAAGTTCACCCAAAGCATCGCCGGAAATCGGATCAGCGCCTTCGCTCGCGATCAGTTCCGAACCCTGCAGCGCGAGCTTCAACATGTGCTGATTCAGCTCGTGCGCGTCCTTCATATACCGCTCGTCCTTGCCCGCCTTGATCTTGTACAGCGGCGGCTGCGCGATATAGATATACCCGCGCTCGACGATCTCCGGCATTTGCCGATAGAAGAACGTCAGCAAGAGCGTGCGAATGTGCGCGCCGTCCACGTCCGCATCGGTCATGATGATGATGCGGTGATAGCGCAGCTTATCGAGGTTGTAATCGTCCTTGCCGATACCGCAGCCCAGCGCCGTCACCAGCGTCACGATCTGCTCAGACGAAATCAGCTTGTCAAAGCGCGCCTTCTCGACGTTCAGCACCTTGCCGCGCAAGGGCAAAATCGCCTGGAATTTACGATTGCGCCCTTGCTTGGCCGATCCGCCCGCCGAGTCACCCTCGACGATATAAATCTCCGACTTCGCCGGATCTTTCTCCTGGCAGTCCGCGAGCTTGCCCGGCAAGCCAATGCCATCGAGCACGCCCTTGCGGCGCGTCATCTCACGCGCTTTACGCGCGGCGTCACGCGCACGCGCGGCATCGACGATCTTGCTGGTGATGATCTTCGCGTCGTTCGGCGTTTCCTGCAGATAATCCTCGAGCGCCTTCGCGACGATTTCCTCGACCGGCGCGCGCACTTCCGACGACACCAGCTTGTTCTTCGTCTGCGAGCTGAACTTCGGCTCCGGCACCTTCACCGACAGCACGCACGACAGACCTTCGCGCATGTCGTCGCCGGTCGTCTCGACCTTCGCCTTCTTCGCGATGTCGTTATCCGTGATGTACTTGTTGATAACACGCGTCATCGCCGCGCGCAAACCGGTCAAGTGCGTGCCGCCGTCGCGCTGCGGAATGTTGTTCGTAAAGCAGAGCACGCTTTCGTTGAAGCTGTCGTTCCACTGCATCGCCACTTCGACGGTCACGTTGTCGCGCTCGCCCGTCGCGTGGAACACGGTCGGATGCAGCACCATCTTGGCCTTGTTGATGTACTCGACAAAGCCCTTCACGCCGCCCGCAAATGCGAAATCGTCTTCCTTGCCGGTGCGCTGATCGGTCAAACGGATGCGCACGCCGTTGTTCAGGAACGAAAGTTCGCGCATGCGCTTGGCGAAAATGTCGTAGTGGAATTCGACATTGCCAAAGATCGTCTGATCGGCCAGAAAATGCACTTCCGTGCCGCGATTTTCCGTGTCACCGACGACGGGCATCGGCGAATACTGCACGCCGTCTTCCTCGACGATTTCACGCTTCTGCACCACGCCGCGCGCGAACTCCATGAAGTGCTTCTTGCCGTCGCGGCGCACGGTCAGGCTCAGCCATTCCGACAGCGCGTTCACGCACGACACGCCCACGCCGTGCAGACCGCCCGACACCTTGTAGCTGTTCTGATCGAACTTGCCGCCTGCGTGCAGTTCCGTCATGACGATCTCGGCGGCGCTGCGCTTCGGATCGTGCTTGTCGTCGCGCTTCAAACCCGTCGGCACGCCGCGGCCGTTATCGGTCACGGAAATGGAGTTGTCCGCGTAAATCATGACGTGAATGTCGTCGCAATAACCGGCCAGCGCTTCGTCGATGGAGTTATCCAGCACTTCGAAAACGAGGTGATGCAAACCGGTGCCATCCGACGTATCGCCGATATACATGCCCGGCCGCTTGCGCACCGCCTCCAGACCTTCGAGGATCTGAATGGACGACACGCCGTAGCTGTTGTCGGGTGTGTTCTCGGGTTGCGAATTTGTGTTTTCAGTCATGGATTTTTTCCGGTTCTGCGTCACTGCTTCGACACTACTTCGATAACGCTTCGATTACTGCTCGAACTTTTCAAAACACCTTAAAAACACCAAAGGGGCTCGCCGCCCCTTGGTGTGATCTCGGTGTGGCGCACGTCAGATGCGCATCGGCATGACCACGTACTTGAATTCCTCGTTCTCGGGAATCGTGATGAGCGCGCTGGAATTGGCGTCACCGAGACTCACCTTCAACGTGTCGATCTTCAGGTTCGCCAGCACGTCGAGCAGATACGTGACGTTGAAACCGATATCGACGGAATCGCCCTGATAAGCGATTTCCAGTTCTTCCTGCGCCTCTTCCTGGTCCGCGTTCGTGGACATGATCTTCAACTGGCCCGGCTCGACCAGACAGCGCACGCCCTTGAACTTGTCGGACGTGAGAATGGCGGCGCGCTGCAGCGAACGCTGCAATTCTTCACGGCCGATTTCGAACATATTCTTGTGCGACTTCGGGATCACGCGCTGGAAGTCGGGGAACTTGCCTTCGACGAGCTTCGACACCAGTTCGACCTGACCGAACATGAACTTCACCTGCGTCGCGGCAATGTCGATCTTCAGGTTGTCGTCGATGTCTTCGAGCAGACGCTGAAGCTCCAGAATAGTCTTGCGCGGAATGATGACTTCCTGACGCGCAAACGACCCTTCGATTTTCATCGACGAAAACGTGAGACGGTGACCGTCCGTGGCGACGGCCATCAGCTGATCGCCGTCCACCACGAGCAGCATGCCATTCAGGTAGTAGCGAATGTCCTGCTGCGCCATCGCGAAATAGACCATGCCGAGCAACTGGCGGAAGGTCTTCTGCGGAACCGAAAGGCTCGCGCCGAAGTCTGTAGCCTGGTTGACGGTGGGGAATTCGTCGGCCGCGAGCGTTTGCAGCGCAAAGCGGCTTTTGCCGGAACGCACGGTCAGACGCTTGTCGGACAGGTCCAACGCGACATCGCCAGGCGGCATGGCGCGCAGGATGTCCAGCAGCTTGCGCGCGGCGACCGTGGTGGCGACCTGGTCGCTGCCGACGCCGAAATCGGCGCGGGTGGTGATCTGGAGTTCGAGGTCCGTCGAGAGGAACGACACATCTGCGCCGTTCTTGATGATGAGCAAATTGGCGAGGATCGGCAACGTATGGCGGCGTTCTACGATACCGCTCACGGTTTGCAGCGGCCTTAGAAGATTATCTCGTTCGGTCTTGACCAGTTGCATAGAGTTCCTTCATTGATGTGACGGCCTGTCCGACGGTGTTCGCCACCAAACTTAGCCGGCCGGACAACCTCGTAACACGCGTTGCCGGCCCCCGCCGGTCACTCGCGAATGCTTGACGCTCGCCGCCCAGGCCGTGGACAGCTAAAACTACTATTGTGCCTGAAAACGAATCGGCTCCCTAAAAAATGGGGGCGATTTCGCCAATAAACAGGCCATGACGCGCAATAATCGACGCGTTCGCGCGCCTCGCCTGCCTAGCCCTTGAGCGTCTGCTCGAGCACGTGCAGTTCGTGGTTCAGCTGCGCATCGGTGCCGCGCTCGGCGGCGATCTTGCGCACCGCGTGCAACACGGTCGTGTGGTCGCGCCCGCCGAACAGTTCCCCGATTTCCGGCAGGCTTTTCTGCGTCAGTTCCTTGGCCAGATACATCGCGATCTGGCGCGGGCGCGCAATGTTAGCCGGTCTCTTTTTCGAATACATGTCGGCAACCTTGATGTTGTAGAAGTCGGCGACCGTTTTCTGAATGTTCTCGACGGAAATCTGGCGGTTCTGCACCGTCAGCAGATCCTTCAGCGCTTCCTTCGTCAGTTCGATGGTGATGTCGCGGCCATGAAACTTCGAATACGCGAGGATCTTGCGCAGCGCGCCTTCGAGCTCACGCACGTTCGAGCGCAAATGCTTTGCCACGAAAAACGCGACGTCTTCGGACAGACTCACGCCTTCGGACAGCGCCTTTCTCATCAGAATGGCGACGCGCATTTCCAGCTCGGGCGGCTCGATCGCGACCGTCAGGCCGGAATCGAAACGCGAGATCAGGCGATCGTCGATACCCGAGATTTCCTTCGGATATGTATCGCTCGTGATAATGACCTGCGCCTTGTTCGCGACGAGCGCCTCGAACGCGTAGAAGAATTCCTCCTGCGTGCGCGACTTGCCCGAGAAGAACTGAATATCGTCGATGAGCAGCAGATCGAGCGAATGGTAATAGCGCTTGAAATCGTCGAACGCCTTGCGCTGGTACGCCTTCACCACGTCGGACACGTACTGTTCCGCGTGAATGTAGCGGATGCGCGCGCCGGCCTTGTCAATCAACAACTGATTGCCGATGGCGTGAATCAAGTGCGTCTTGCCCAGGCCCACGCCGCCATACAGAAAGAGCGGGTTGTATGAAATGCCCGGATTGTCCGCGACCTGAATGGCCGCGGCGCGCGCGAGCTGGTTCGCCTTACCGGTGACGAAGTTGTCGAACGTCAGAACCGGGTTGAGCTTCGAACGCTCGTAGGCGAAATCGGTTTCAGCGCCCGCCGATGCAGCGCCGCCCGGCCGCCACGTGCGACGGCCCGCGGCCGCTTCGTTGGCGTCGAGACTCGGGAGATCGAGATCGGCCTGATCTTCCTGCGTGGCTTGCGCCTGCTCGGCGGCAACGGCCGCGAGCGCGTTGATATGCGCGGTAGCGTTCGCATGCGCGACGACGCTCGGCGCCAAAGCGGGCGCGTTGGCGCTCACGGAAGCGGTCGTGGTCGGTCGCGGCGCGGCAGCCGGCCCGCCACCGATGGCATTACGCGCGGTCGCCTTGGGATCGAGGACGAACTGAACGTCGATGGTCGCGCTGAAGAATTCGCGCGCCACATCGACGATGCGTCCCGAGAACTGGCTCTTCACCCAGTCCAGCTTGAAGCGGTTGGGTACGGCGATGCGCAGGGTGTTCGCGTCGGCATCGAAGTCGACCGGGGTCAGCGGCTTGATCCACGTGATGTACTGCTGCAGCGTCAATTCGCGCTCCAGCAGTGCGGAACAGTGTTCCCAGAATTCGTTCATCGAATGCGGTCGTCGGTCGTTGTTTGGTTGCTCCGCACGCTTGCAAAAAGCCGTGCTTGCCGAACGTTCGATCGTTCTTCGAATGAACGCGGCAAGTCCCGGCACGGCCAAGCAAGCTTGCTTCGGAGGCTTACGCCGCAAGGGTTTGCGGGCAACGAGCGGGCCGAAGCACAAGGCAGATATTTGGAGTAAAGCGAGATTCTAACGCCAAAACTGCAGCGCGCGCGAGTTACCCACAAGGTCATATCAACGCGATTTCGAGCGGGGAAATCGGCGCGGCCGCGTTTGCACAAACGCTAAGCTATTGACGGTCAATAGGAAAACGGTTTAAATAATGAGTTCCGCGAAAACAGAATTCCTGAGCCTCCGGCCCAACTTGCTTGCAGTGTCCGCACTCGAGCCAGCCCGCGCGGTTATTTAACACTCAAGTGAGAGCACCATGAAACGTACTTACCAACCTTCCGTTACGCGCCGCAAGCGCACCCACGGCTTCCGCGTTCGCATGAAAACCGCCGGCGGCCGCAAGGTCATCAACGCTCGCCGCGCGAAGGGCCGCAAGCGCCTAGCAGTTTAAGTTTGCCTGGCGGGTTCGCTAGCGAGCCGCCTCACGGACCGCTTACGCGCCGCACAGAAGTCTTGAGACAGGACATCGTTCAGTTGCCGGCGCAGGCCGCGTTCCCCAAGGCCGCAAGGCTGCTGAAAACGGATGAGTTCTCATCCGTTTTTCGTTTGCGCCCCTGGCGACGCTCGCCGCACTTCGTCATCTACGGCAAGCCGACAGGTAGTGAAGCGCGGCTCGGGCTCGTGATCGGCAAGAAGCAGGCGCCGCGCGCGGTCACGCGCAATCTGATCAAACGGCTTGCGCGCGAGGCGTTCCGGCTGCGTCGAGAAGAGCTGCGCGGTTTCGACATTCTCGTGCGGCTGCACGAGAAGATCGACCGCAAGGCCATGCCGAGCGCCAGTTCGCCGCCGCTTGCCGGGCTCGTCGGCGGGGAACTGGAGAATCTGTTCGATCGTGCCGTGCGGGAAACCGCGCGCCGTATGGCCGAAAGTCAGGCCGAAACCGTGGCGGAGCCGCTCAAGGCCCCCGCCTCCTCATCCGGTCCGCAAGGATCATGAAGCGCAGGATGCGCCGGGTTTATCGCTTCACATAAACCCGGCGCGCGGCGCGAAGCTTATGCAAACGGCACTCATCGCATTGTTGCGCTTCTACAAGGTTGCTGTGAGCCCTCTGCTCGGCAACCGGTGCTGCTTTTATCCCTCCTGTTCCGACTACGCGCGCGAAGCAATCCAGTATCATGGCGCCGCGCGTGGCACGTATCTGGCCGCGAAAAGACTGTGCCGCTGCCATCCCCTTTCGGCGGGCGGCATCGATCTCGTGCCGCTTCCCCGCGATCACCACGATCACCGCGCGACCGATTCACGCCCGGAGACCGACGTTTCCAGGCAAGACGAGCTTTCCACACTAAACGGCGCGAATGCGCTTTCCGATCGACACTGAGACAACGCATGGATATCAAACGCACCGTCCTATGGGTCATCTTCTTCGTGTCAGTTGTCATGCTGTTCGACAACTGGCAGCGCGACCACGGGCGCCCGTCGATGTTCTTCCCGAGCGCGACGCAACCGGCCAAAACCGCCAGCAACCCGGCACCGGGCTCCGCTGCATCGAGCGCACAGCAGCCGTCCGAACTGCCGAACGCACCGGCCGGCACGACGACGCCCGCCACCGCGCAGGCGCAACTCGTCAAGTTCACGACGGACGTGTATTCGGGTGAAATCGACACGCGCGGCGGCACGCTCTCGAAGCTCTCGCTGATGAAAGAAGGCGATGGCAAGCAGCCGAACCTCTACATCACGCTGTTCGATCACACGGCGAATCACACGTATTTCGCGCGCACGGGTCTGCTCGGCGGCGATTTCCCGAATCACAACGACATCTTCACGCCGGTCCCCAGCCAGACGTCGCTGATGGGCGATGAAAAGACACTGAAGCTCGCGTTCGAATCGCCGGTGAAGGGTGGCGTGAAGGTCGTGAAGACGTACACGTTCACGCGCGGCAGCTACGTGATCAACGTCGATACGAAGATCGAGAACGTCGGCACCGCGCCGGTCACGCCGAAGCTCTACATGGAACTCGTGCGCGACAACACGCCGGTGGAAACGCCGCGTTTCTCGCATACGTTCATCGGGCCGGCGGTCTACACGGAACAGAAGCACTTCCAGAAGATCGATTTCTCCGATATCGACAAGAACAAGGCAACGTTCGAACCGTCGTCGGATAACGGCTGGATCGCGATGGTGCAGCACTACTTCGCTTCCGCGTGGATTCCGCAGGCGGGCGTGAAGCGCGACATCTACGTGCAGAAGATCGATCCGGAGCTGTATCGCGTGGGCGTGACGCAAGCGGTGCAGACCATCGCACCTGGCCAGTCCGCCACGGTCGATGCGCGTCTGTTCGCCGGTCCGGAAGAAGAGCGCATGCTCGAAGGCATCGCGCCGGGTCTGGAACTGGTGAAGGACTACGGCATGGTGACGATCATCGCCAAGCCGTTGTTCTGGCTGCTCGAGAAGATCCACGGTTACGTCGGCAACTGGGGCTGGGCGATCGTGCTGCTCACGCTGCTCATCAAGGCGGTGTTCTTCCCGCTGTCGGCGGCGAGCTACAAGTCGATGGCGCGCATGAAGGAAATCACGCCGCGCATGCAGCAGATTCGCGAGCGCTTCAAGAGCGATCCGCAGAAGATGAACGCGCAGCTGATGGAGCTGTACAAGACCGAGAAGGTGAATCCGTTCGGCGGCTGTCTGCCGGTCGTGATCCAGATTCCGGTGTTCATCTCCCTGTACTGGGTGCTGCTGTCGTCGGTGGAAATGCGCGGCGCGCCGTGGATCGGCTGGATTCACGATCTGTCGCAACAGGATCCGTATTTCATCCTGCCGGTGCTGATGGCCGTGTCGATGTTCCTGCAGACCAAGCTGAACCCGACGCCGCCAGACCCCGTCCAGGCCAAGATGATGATGTTCATGCCGATCGCGTTTTCGGTCATGTTCTTCTTCTTCCCGGCGGGTCTGGTGCTGTATTACGTGGTGAACAACGTGCTGTCGATCGCCCAGCAGTACTACTCACGCGGATGATGGGGAAGAGCAAGAAGGCGGCGTAAGCGCTTTTCTTCCTGATGCATGTGAAAACGCCCGGTCTGAACAGGCCGGGCGTTTTTATTTTTATGCGCCGGTCGATAAGTCACGCCGATCACTCGATCGACTTGAGCTCGCGCAGTTTGCGCATGGAAACGCGCTGCAGGTCGACGAGCTCATCCATCAGTTCCTCTCGTCTCGACTTGCGTTCGCTCATGCCGAACGCGGGAAGCGGCTGACGTGCTTCGATGTGACCCGTGAAGGCATCGAATCATCCAGGCCCAACAGCCAGCGGTCGCTCTTACGAACAAGCCGGGCAAGCCTTTCGAGGTTCTCTTCGCTCGGATGATGCGTACCCTTCAGCCACGCTTTCGCCGTGCCTTTGGAAATTAGCGCATCCGGATACTCCGTTTCCCAAAGTAGTTCCAGGTCAGTACCGCGGCTCGGATTAAACCCTCTATGCTGGAAACGGCGTCTTTGAGAGATAACGGGCATCGAATCTTCGAGCGCTTGCCGAAGCCGTTCCGCGAAAACGGCGGGATCCAAATTCAAATATTTTTTCATGGGCCAATTTTCGAAGACAACATCTCGAGCGTGGCGCAATAGGCGCTGCGATTATCGCAATGCACGCTGCATCTCATTAATCGTCGCGAAACGTGCAGCCTTGCTGCATGGGTCCCTGAGCGTCTCGGAAACGCCGACAGCATTAACCGGTTGATTTAAAACAAATTGTCAAAACGATAGAAGTTCGCCTACCGCTTCGCCACGCCATAGAACTGCTCGACCAATTCCTCGAGCAAATACCGATGATGCGGCGCCAGCGCTTCGATCTTCGACACCAGTTCCAGCGTCTCTTCCGACGCCGGATAATGCTCGTCGCGCCCGAGCGGCTTGGGCGTCGACTGCGACGTGCCGCTCGGCGGCGGTCCGTAATGCAGCCAGTGCAGATCGACCTTGAGCCAATCGGCCAGGGTTTCCAGTTTGTCGATGGTCGGAATCGAGCGGCCGGTCAGCCATTTGTGCGCCGTTTGCGCGGAAACCGACTCGCCCTGATAGCGCGGGTTGAATTTGTTGGCGAGATCCGTCGCGCCGCGCATCTTTTCCGGTGCGCGGGTCATGGAGAATTTGAGCCGCTCTGAGAAGGCGGCTTTTTCTGTTTGTGTTGGCATGGACGGAATTGTGCGAGGCAATCATTGCCTACGAGTCAACCAACCGCGCTAAATTTGCGCCGAGCTTGGAATGCTTTTATCTTGTACGCGTTGTCTCGATAATTGCTTTTCAGCAGCAATCAAGTTCGCTAAGGGCATATAGTTTGGACCTTTTCAAGAAAGTGCCAAATCAGCCACTTTGTATCGCGTCCTGAAAAGATTATCCCAAAAAAAGATACTTTGATAACTTTCTTAGGCGACGCGCGAAGAATGGCTCGGAGCGCTCGCGAGATACAATGCCCGCTCCGCAAGTTCACCGCTTTCGCCCTGCCATCATGCTCAGTAACGACACCGATCCGATCGTCGCAATCGCTACCGCGCCGGGGCGTGGCGGGATCGGCATGGTACGGCTGTCGTTCGGGCGCGGGGGCGAAGCCGCTGCGCAAAAAGCGATGCACGCGCTCTGCGGACAGGCGCTCGCGCCACGTCACGCGAGCTACGTACCGTTCGTCGATGGCAACGGCGAGGCGCTGGATCGCGGCATCGCGCTGTACTTTCCGGCGCCGCATTCGTACACCGGCGAGCATGTGCTCGAACTGCAGGGACACGGCGGACCGATCGTCCTTCAACTCGTGTTGCAGCGCGCGCTCGAAGTCGGCCGCGATTTCGGTTTGCAGCTCGCCGAGCCTGGCGAATTCACGCGCCGCGCGTTTCTCAACGACAAGCTCGATCTCGCGCAGGCCGAGGCCGTCGCCGATCTGATCGAAGCCAGCACGGAAGCCGCCGCGCGATCGGCGGGCCGCTCGCTCGAAGGCGCGTTTTCGTGCGAAATCCATGTGCTCGTCGAGGATGTCGTCAATCTGCGGATGCTCGTGGAAGCGACGCTAGATTTTCCCGAGGAAGAGATCGACTTCCTCGAAGCCGCCGACGCGCGCGGCAAACTCGCGCGCGTTCGCCAGCAACTCGACACCGTGCTCGCCGATGCACGGCAAAGCGCGCTCCTGCGCGAAGGCTTGTCGGTCGTGCTGGCCGGTCAGCCGAACGTCGGCAAGTCGTCGTTGCTCAATGCGCTGGCGGGCGCGGAACTCGCCATCGTTACGCCGATCGCCGGCACCACGCGCGACAAGGTCGCGCAGACGATTCAGGTCGAAGGCATTCCGCTGCACATCATCGATACCGCCGGTCTGCGCGAAACCGAGGACGAAGTCGAGCGGATCGGCATCGCGCGGACCTGGGGCGAAATCGAGCGCGCGGACGTCGTGTTGCATTTGCTCGATGCGCGCATCGGCGTGACGGACGAGGATCGCGTGATCGATTCGCGCTTTCCGGACGGCGTGCCCGTCGTGCGCGTGCTGAACAAAACCGACCTCGCGGACGCGCCGGCTGTCGTCCGTGATGCGGAAGACGAGATCCGCGAAGTGAGTCTTTCGGCCAAAACCAGCGACGGCATTGCACTTTTACGCGACGTGCTGCTGAAGATTGCGGGCTGGCAGGTGGGCGCGGAAAGCGTGTATCTCGCGCGCGAGCGGCATCTGATTGCACTGCGCGCGGCGCGCGAGCATCTAGCGCTGGCGGCGGCTCACGCCGATCAGCAGTCGCAGGTGCTCGATCTGTTCGCGGAAGAATTGCGGCTCGCGCAGGACAATCTGAATACGATCACCGGCGAGTTCTCGTCCGATGACTTGCTGGGCGTGATTTTCAGCCGGTTCTGCATCGGGAAATAGAGACTACGGGTTGCCAAGCTCACGCAATTCCGCAGTCAGCTTCGCAACCTACTCCGGCCACCCGCGAAACGCCGCCGGCGTGTTCTGAAACATCTCAATCCGATACGCGCCATCGCACAGCGACAGCACCATCGTCTGCACGGCGTTCAAATCCGGATTCAATTCCGATGCCCCACGCGGCCACATGCCCGCGACCACGCGCAGCAGCAGCGTCTGCCCGTTCGCCATGCGCCGCACTTCGCGCACTTTGCCGACAAAAAGCGGCGTCGGATGCTGCGCGAAAATCGGCTGCAAATGCGCCTCGATGCACGCACGCGAATCGATCGCGCTGCCATCGAACGCGCGTCCTGACGGTTCCAGTCGTCGAGCAAACCGAAATAGACACGCCGCCCGCTCGCGGTCCAATCGTCTATCGCGCTCATGCCGCTTTTTTCCACGCCGCCGCGAAGACGCCCGCGCCCACCAGCAACGCGCCGCCGGTGCGATTCACCGCGCGCTGCACGGACGGCTTGCGGATCGCGCGCCGCGCGCCGGACGCGAGCAGCACGTAGAAGAACGCGTTGGCCGCCGCGAGCACGACGAACGTCGCTTCCATGATCGCGATCTGCGACACGCTCGCCGTGTGCGGATCGACGAATTGCGGCACGAACGCCACGAAAAAAATGATGCTTTTCGGGCTCAGCGTCGTGACGGCGTACGCGTGCGCCATGATTCGGCCGGTGCGCAGATCGTCGCTCGGCTTCACGGCGTCGGTATCGATCACGGGCGCGCGCCACAGCTTCACGCCGAGGTAAAACAGGTACGCCGCGCCGATCCACTTCACAACCATGAACAGTTCCGCCGATGCCGCCAGCAACACGCCGAGCCCGAGCATCGACGCGGTCATGGCGGTGAGGATAACCGAGCGCGACGCCGATCGTGGTCGCGTAGGCATATTTGCGGCCGTGGCCGAGCGCGTACGACACGACCAGCAACACGGTCGGCCCGGGAATGGCGACGAGAATCGCCGACGCGATGGCAAATGGGAGCCATTGAGCAAAAGTCATCGAAGGTCTCCGAAGTTCGATCTGCAGATTAATCCACGATCCGGCGCGCGCCGCACAATAGGCCGAACGGACGAGGCTTTGTGGGCTGGCGTGCATGCATCGCTAATGCAACGCACAAAAATGCGCCACTGGGCGAATTGTCGCAGTCTGCGGCAGCGAAGGAGAGGCTTTCATTTCGCTAATACGCGATTCTCGACAGAATCTATTTAAAGCGTCGAATCAAAAGCGACACGCATTGCAGTGCGACATTGCAATCGCACACATCAAATGCTTGCAGATTTTCAACGCTTCACTAGCATGAGTTTTGCGGTTATCCGCTTTTAAATACATAGCTAAATGCGAAATGGTTTCGCTCGGAGGCTATATCAATGAAGAAACGCGCCAGTGCTCTCTTCGCGATGATGGGTTTGTTTGTGGTCGTTTCCACCGCGCACGCCCAGGACACCGTACTTCACCTTAGCAGACGTTCACGTTCCGGCCCGATTCATTCGGATGTCTCTCCAAAGACAAGTTCGATTCGGCCGACCAGCATGCGAGAGCCGGCGAGCAGCAGAAGATGCAGTAGTTCTTCGAAGGCTTCGAATGCATTTCGACGCCGGTCCAGTCGCAATTTCGCGTCGTGCGTGTAGTCGGCCATGAGGTCGAATTCATCAATGCCGCGAATAGCGATAAACAAGGCATGTGGACCGCGGATCGATTCATCGATCAATAAAGCGGTTTTCAGCGGAGCAATTTCCCGGCGTGATTTTTGAATCACGCCGCGGGATTATTTGCGCTGAATATTCGATGGCCGCGCTCTTCCAATTGCGCAGCGATTCGCCGCACAATATCGGTTTTTTGCGCACGGCAAACATGGCCCTCAAATCGACTATCTACAAAGCAGATCTTCAGATCGCCGACATGGATCGCCACTATTACGGCGATCATTCCCTGACGATCGCACGCCATCCGTCAGAGACCGACGAACGGATGATGGTGAGCGTCGCCGCGTTCGGCCTGTTCGCCAACGAGCGCCTCGAATTCTGTAAAGGTTTGTCCGATACCGACGAGCCCGATCTTTGGCAAAAGGATCTCACCGGCCAGATCGAGACGTGGATCGAACTCGGCCAGCCGGACGAGCAGCGTATCGCGAAGGCGAGCGAGCGGGCGGATCGCGTCATCGTGGTCGCGTATGCGGGGGCAAGACGGCCGATATCTGGTGGCAAGGCGTGAAGGCCAAACTCGAGCGCATGCAGAACGTTACGATCTGGTCGCTGGAAGATGGCGTCGCCGAGGCGCTCGGCAGCGAAAAGGCAGACCCGGTCGCGATTCGCTGGAACGTGCTCAAGGCGCCGGCGGCTTAGTCTCGGGCGGGCCTTTGAGCTCGATCATGTTGTCCTCGGGATCGAAGAGATAGAGCGACGGCCCGAAACCTTCCGCGCCATAGCGACGCGTCTCCTCGCCGATCCGCACGCCGTGCTGTTCGAGATGGAAGCGCAACGCGTTCGCATCGAACGGTTCGACGCGCACGCACAAGTGATCCATATTGCGCCCCACGCCCGGCTCGCCGCTTTCCGGGCGATCGATCTTCGCGCCGACGGCCAGCAGATCGATCAGCGATGATCCCGCGCGCATCTGGATGAGACCGCGATCGCGCTGCTCTTTTTCGATGTGGCAGCCGAGCACATCGCGGTAAAACGCGACTTGGCGGTCGAGATCGGCGCAGCGAATCACGACGTGATCGATTTCGCGGATGTGGATTGGCATGTTGCGCTCGTGCGTGGGTTGGGGTGACGATGACGAGGCAGTTTAGCGCGGAGGGATGCGCTAATGAAAAAGGGCTTGGCGGTTTGCCAAGCCCTTTTGGATTTCGTGGTGGAGAGGAGGAGGATCGAACTCCCGACCTTCGCATTGCGAACGCGACGCTCTCCCAGCTGAGCTACCCCCCCTCAACGAAACAAAATAATACCATACGCCTACTTGCATTTCGCAAGCCCATCACTTCGATGGCGCGCCCGCGAGCACCCACGGCTACCACGGTCTTCACATCGGCGTCGCTCATGCCGGGATGCGAGGGCATCGGAATGGATCCCCACACGCCCGCGCCGCCGTTCTTGACCTTCGTCGCCAGCTTCGCGCTCGCTTGCGCATCGCCTTTGTACTTCTCCGCGACTTGCTGGAACGACGGCCCCACGAGCTTGCGATCGATCGCGTGACACCCCATGCACGCATTGCCACGCGCGATCGCCATCGCATTCGCGGCAGAAACCGGCTGATCCGCAGCGAACGCACCCAAAGACGCAACAGCCAACGCCGCGCCAAACATCGATTTTTTCATTATTTAGGCGCAGGAGCGGGGTTGGGATTGCCCGGATGCACGTCCGAGTTCTTGACCGGCGCAGGCGACTGCATATCGAGCGGACGCGACGTCACCGACGAATCCGACACCGCGCTCACCGTCGGCTCGGCAGCGGGTGGATTCACGGCCGAAGTCGCGCTCGCGCCCGATGCCGCCACCTTCTCCAGCGCAACAGCCTCTTCCGGCTTGATGTACTGGAACACCTTTACGACCTGCTCGACGCCCGGCGTGCGCGCCACGACATCCGCGCCGTGCGCGCCTTCGTCCTGCGTGACGAGGCCCATCAGATAGATGGTCGCGCGCTCGCTGACGACCTTATAGTAGTTCGCGCGGAGATCCTTCTCGCCGACCATCGCGGTTTTCACGCGGCCTTCGAGATACGAATCGTTGGCGCGCGACGAAATCGAGCTCGCGCCCTGCACCGACAACTCGTTGACGATGCTGCCCACGTTATTGATATCGCGCACGACGGCTTCGGCTTTCTGCTTCGATGCATCGTCGGGCACTTCGCCCGTCAGCAGCACGCGGCGATTGAACATCGTCACGTTGATATGCGACGTATCCGGCACATTCTCGTTAATGCGCGACAGCGCCTTCACCTGAATCTCGCGGTCTTCGGTTTGCGCGCCGAGCGTGCGGCGATCGGTGGCGATCAACGTACCGCCCACCGCCGCGCCCACTACGGCGAGCGCGCATCCTTGCAGCGTCAGCGCAACGCCCGACAACATGCTCACGATGAGCGTAGCGTTGGCCAGCGTCGACTTGACGTGTGTCTTGTTCATCAACTCGTTTCCCCCTTTGGATTCAATCTTCGCCGAGCAGCATCGCGTCGATGCCGTCGCACAGGCAGTGAATGGTCAGCAGATGGACTTCCTGGATGCGCGCCGTGCGTTCGGACGGCACGCAGATGTGGATGTCGGTATCGGCAAGGACGTCGGTCATGACGCCGCCGCCCGCGCCCGTCAGCGCGATCACGATCATCTCCCGCTCGTGCGCTTCCTGAATGGCAGCGAGCACGTTGACGGAGTTGCCGCTCGCGCTGATCGCGAGCAGCACGTCGCCCGTATGGCCGAGCGCGCGCACCTGGTTCGAGAAGATCTGCTCGAACGCGCAGTCGTTGCCGATGGCCGTGAGTATCGATGTATCCGTCGTCAGTGCGATGGCCGGCAAACCCGGCCGCTCGCGCTCGAAACAGCCGATCAGATGCGCGGCGAAGCGCTGCGCGTCGGCGGCCGATCCGCCATTGCCGCACACGAGAATTTTGGAGCCGTTGGCAAGTGCGCCGAAGAGCGTGTCGACGGCGGCCGCGATGGGAACCGCGAGCGCATCGAGTGCTTCCTGTGTGAGCGCCGCGCTGTCGCGGAATTGCTGTTGAATGCGTTCGACTGACATCGACTCTCGATTATCGGCCGCGTCGTGCGGCTAAATGGGTGCGTTGGAATCCGCAGAGTTTACCGCATGCTTTACCGTACGCGTCATGGGCCCGGCCGTGTTCATGATCCGTCGGGACGAAATGCATCGGCGAGCCAACGGATACGGCCGGCACGAACGTAACCACGTCGAAACGGCAGACCGGCATGCGCCGCGCCACGTCATCAGGTAATGCTGCGCGGCGCGCACCAGCCGCGCGCGCTTCGACGAACACCAGCGCGCCGCGTTCATCGAGCATGACGAGATCGATCTCGCCATCGCGACATCGCACGTTACGCGCGACCAGCTTCATGCGCTGCCGCTGCAAGTATTCGAGCGCGCGTGTCTCGAAAACATCGCCGAGCGTTTTGGACATGGGTTCTCCGTAAAAATTGTCATCGAACTGCGTGGCAAAATGGCGTCCTTCACTTTCCTCGCCTCGACGTCCGCGCTCATGCTTCAAGTCTCCGAATTGGCCGACGGCCAGCACTATCCGACGGGCGCGCTCTACGTGGTCGCGACGCCGATCGGCAATGCCGCCGATATCACCGTGCGCGCGCTGCATGTGCTCGAACTCGTCGATCGCGTCGCCGCCGAGGATACGCGCAATACATCGCAACTGCTCGCGCGCTACGGCATCAGCAAGCCGTCAATCGCCGTGCACGAACACAACGAGCGCAGCGCGGCCGAACGCGTGATCGCGCATCTGAAGCAAGGCGAGCGCATCGCGTGCGTGTCGGATGCGGGCACGCCCGGCATTTCCGATCCCGGCGCGCGTCTCGTCGATGCCGTGCGCGAAGCCGGCCTGCCCGTCATTCCGCTGCCCGGCGCGAGCGCGCTGACCACGACGTTGAGCGCAGCGGGCACGTTCGTGGGCGGCTTCTCGTTCATCGGATTTCTGCCGGCGAAGGCGAAGCAACGCGCGTCGCACTTGCGCACGCTCGTGAATCATCCGATGGCGATGGTGTTCTACGAGGCGCCGCATCGCATCGTAGAAACCGTACGCGCATTGGCCGATGCCTTCGGCGGCGAGCGTCAGCTGCTGATCGCACGCGAGTTGACGAAGTTACACGAGAGCCTTCATCGATGCACCCTGGCCGAAGGGCCTAAGTGGCTCGAGGAAGATGCGAACCGTCAGCGCGGCGAATTCGTGCTCGTGGTCGAAGGCGCACCCAAAACGGAAGACACCGACGATGCGCACGACGCGCTGCTATCGACGCTGCTAGAAGAGTTGTCGGTGAAAAGCGCGGCGAAGATTGCCGCGACGTTGACGGGCGCATCGTGCAATGCGCTTTATGAGCGCGCGCTGGCGTTGGCTAAACGGGATAAGGACGCGGAATAAAAAACGGGCCGTCGAAACGGCCCGTTTTCATTGCATCGAAGAACAGCGATCAATTGTCGGCGGCAAGCGACTGCGATTCCTCGCGCGCCTCTCGCGCTTCCTGCTGCGACAGTCCTTCGATCTTCACCTTCTGCGTGCCGTCGCTGCGCATGCCGAGCTTGGCGGCAGCGGCGTACGACAGATCAATCACGCGGCCTTTCACGTACGGGCCACGATCGTTGATCTTCACGACGACGGTCTTGTAGTTCGCTTCGTTCGTCACACGAACCCACGACGCGAGCGGCAACGTGCGATGCGCGGCGGTCATCGCGTTCATGTTGAACTTCTCGCCACTGGCAGTCTTGCGGCCGTGGAACATGCTGCCGTACCACGACGCGCGGCCCTTCTGTTCGAATTCGCTGGCGTCCGGACCGTTGGTGATCGGCTGGGCATCGGCGAACGACTTGCCTTGCGTGGCCTTGTCGTCGGGCAGCGTGCTCAGGTGGTTGTCGAACCCGAGCGGTGCGGGCGAGCGGGCACTCGTCGTGCTGACAGAGCTTGTCGTCTGAAGATTGGGTGACGGGTTGGACGCGACATCGCCCGAACCCGGCGCGGCGCAACCGGCCAGCACAAGAGCCAGCAGGCTACCAACATGTCGAATGAATCGAGCATTCATGGTCGTTTTTTTCAAAAAAGGAGCCACCGCGCTGCGTTTGGCCGACGCGCGCAAGGTTGCTCGAGGCTTGCCGTGCAACTCAAAACGCCGTTCGGTCAAGCGAACAGTGTGCTATTGCTCGGCTGCGGCGCACTCGTTGCCGCAAACGCCCGGTTATTGTTCACGTCTGGCGCAACCTGTCCCCGGCAGCCTGACCAGACCCCACATGCCACCAGTCGAACGTGGCTTCACGTCCGTGCGCGATACACAGCGCAGGAACGGCGGCGTAGGCCCCATCCAGCGTGATGGCGGCTAAGGCCATCCACAGACGCGCGGCGCCTGGCTGGACAAGACGTGTGCACCTAAATTGACGGTGCTTGAGTTGCAGTTACGAGGCTTTTGGCCCCCAACAGCGTACTGATAGTGATTGTAAAAACGCACTAGCGTTTCTGACATTCACCCATTGACGGCATGGTCTACCCATGCACAAGTGTTGGCATTATACAAAAAAACCGGGGTTCAGCGCGTCGGACTGCGACTAAAGCCATGCTGCAATCGCTACAAATGACGAAAATCGCGACGCAAAGCCTGAAGCAGAGCGGTCACGTGATCGGGGTTACGGTCGCGCCGGGCAGAATCTCGCGCGCATGCTGGAACAGGAAGGTATTTCGTACGTCGCGCTCGATCTGGACCCGGATCGCGTGGTGGCGGCGGTGGCGGGCGAATCTGTCGTGTTCGGCGATGCCGGGCGGCGCGAATCGCTGCTCGCGGCGGGTCTGCACCGCGCGGCGACGGTCGCCATCACGTACGCGAACACGCCGTCGGCCATGCGCGTGCTGCACAACATCCACGAACTCGCGCCGACTTTGCCGGTGATCGTGCGTACCGTCGATGACACCGATCTCGAAAAGCTCACGGCGGCGGGCGCAACGGAAGTGATTCTGGAAATCGTCGAAGGCAGTCTGATGTTGGCATCGCACACGCTCGTGTTGATGGGCGTGCCGATGCGCCGCGTGGTGCGTCGTGTCGAGGAAATGCGCGACGAGCGCTATAGTCTGCTGCGCGGTTATTTCCGCGGCGCGGACGACACCGATGACGACGATGGCCACGAGCAGGTGCGGCTACAATCCGTACCGATCGATGAAAAATCCGAAGCCGTCGGGCACTCGCTCGACGATCTCGGGTTAGTCGGCAACGGTGTCGAAGTGACGGCCATTCGGCGTCACGGCATCCGGGACGTCGAACCTGGCCCCGAAACCAAGCTGCGCGCGAACGATATCGTCGTGTTGCGCGGTCTGCCCGAAGTGCTGGCGCAAGCCGAAGAACGGCTTTCGCGCAATCGCCGGGCGGCATAGTTTTCCTGTTGTTTCCTGTTTCAATTCATGGCGGGCGCGCAGCCTCACAGCGCGAACTCCGGAGAAGTCATGTCCCTTACCCCTTCGCACGCCCAGCTCGATGCCGCGCGTTTCATCAAGGAACGCGTGCGCACGGTCCAGGATTGGCCACAGCCCGGCGTGCAATTTCACGATATCACGCCGGTTTTGCAGGATCGCCGCGCGTTGCGCACGCCGATCGATCTGTAGCGTTATATCGATGAAGAAATCGACGCTATCGCCGGTCTCGATGCACGC
Source organism: Candidatus Burkholderia humilis (assembly GCA_001184405.1). Taxonomy (GTDB): domain Bacteria; phylum Pseudomonadota; class Gammaproteobacteria; order Burkholderiales; family Burkholderiaceae; genus Caballeronia; species Caballeronia humilis. Next base: position 10,294 of record LFMX01000054.1, on the reverse strand, counting down.
GGTTTCATCATCGGGCCGATTCTGGTGTACGAACTGAGCCTCGGTTTCGTGCCGATCCGCAAAAAAGGCAAGCTGCCGTACAAGACGATCGACCAGTCGTACGAACTGGAATACGGCAGCGCGACCGTCGAGATTCACGAAGATACGGCCAAGCCGGGCGATCGCATCGTGATCGTCGACGATCTCGTCGCGACCGGCGGCACGATGATGGCCGGCAAGATTCTGCTCGAACGCCTCGGCGCGCAAGTCGTGGAAACGGCGGCGATCATCGATCTGCCGAATCTCGGCGGCTCGAAGCTGCTGCGCGACGCGGGCGTGCCGCTTTACACCGCGTGCGAATTCGCCGGACATTGAGATGCCCAACTTCCTGCTTTTTCTCGCTGCATCGGTCGCGATCACGTTCGCGCCGGGGCCGGACAATCTGCAAGTGCTTGCGTGCGGCGTGATTTTTCATACGACGCTGGCGGCACTCGGCATCGCGGCGCTGCTGCGTTCTTCGCTGATGGCGTTTCAGGCGGTCAAGCTCGTGGGCACGGCGTATCTCGTGTGGATCGGCATCAAGGCGCTGCGCAGTCAGGGTCTTGCGACCGCGCATAAGCGCCCGAGCCAGCCGCTTTCAACAGTGTTCCGTCAGAGCATGATCGGCAACATGCTGAATCCGAAAATGACGCTGTTCTTCATCGTGTTCCTGCCGCAATTCGTCGATCCGCACGGCGCGCAAAACGTCATGTTGCAGATGTTCGAGCTCGGCGGCGTGTTCATGCTGCAAACCGTCGTCGTGTTTTCGATTTTCGGTTTCTGCGCCGGGATGATCGGCGCGTGGCTGGATCGGCTCACGGGCGTGACGTTCATCGCGCTGGGCATCAAGGTCGCGTTGCGCGACTGATCGCGGTTAGCTCCGATGTCTCGCCGCCCGCCGTTTCGATGCCAGCGCCCACGCGCCGTTTTTTATCGGCGATGAGCGCATCGGCTGGATTCGTCTTTCCGATGTGGACGCGCTGCACCGCTGGCCCGACGTCTTCGTGATCGATGACGCCTCGGTGCGCCTGCATCCGTCGCTCGCCAGCGTCGATGCGTGCACGGTGGCGCTCGCGTTCATCGAGCGCGCGGCGTCGCGCTACTTCGGCACGATGACGTACACGGTGCATCTGAACGGCATCGTAAAATATCGAGATGGCGCGCCGCAGTTGTGGATCGCGCGGCGCAGCGGCACGAAGGCGACCGATCCCGGCATGCTCGACAACGTGGTGGCGGGCGGTATCGGTTGGGGAATGGAGGTGCTGCCGACGCTCGTGAAGGAATACTGGGAAGAAGCCGGCATGCGCGCGGAACTCGCGCAGACGGCGGAGCGGGGCGGCACGTTTCACGTGCTTCAGTCGCTACCGGAAGGCACGCAGGCCGAGCAGATTTTTGTCTTCGATGTCGTGCTGCCGGAAGACTTCACGCCGCGCAATCAGGACGGCGAAGTCGGTGAACACCGGCTCGCGCGTATCGATGACGTCGCGCGCTGGATTGAGGAAGGCAAGCTTACCGTCGATGTCAGCCTCGCCACGCTGAATTGCATGCTGCGCCGCCAGTGGATCGACGAAGCATCGTGCGAAGGTCTCGCCGCGCTCTACGACGCACCTCAAGTCTGAATATCAAGAAGCCAACGAGGGAAGGTCATGTCGACCGAACATAGCTTTTATCTGAAGTTGTCGTGCCCGGACCGCCCGGGAATCGTGCATGCGGTGTCCGGTTTCCTGTTCAGTCTCGGCGCGAACATTCTCGATTCGGCGCAGTTTGGCGACAGCCGCACCGGCGAGTTTTTCATGCGCGTGCATTTCCAGGAAGTCGGCGGCGATCCGGGTCTGGACGCGCTGCGCCAGTCTTTCAGCGCACTCGCCGATGAGTTCGGCATGCGCTGGGAATTGCACGATGCATCGGTGAAGCCGCGCGTCGTCATCATGGTGTCGAAGATCGGGCATTGCCTGAACGATCTGCTGTTCCGCTATCGCACCGGGCAATTGCAGATCGAGATTCCGGCGATCATATCGAATCGCAAGGATTTTTATCAGCTTGCGGCGAGCTACGACATTCCGTTTCATCACTTGCCGCTCCTGAAGGGCACGCCCGAAGCGAAGGCCGTGCAGGAAGCGCGCGTGCTGGAAATCGTCGAGCAGCACAATACGGATCTGGTCGTGCTCGCGCGCTACATGCAGATTCTGTCGGCAGACATGTGCAATAAGCTCGCTGGCCGCGCGATCAATATTCATCACTCGTTTTTGCCGAGCTTCAAGGGTGCGAAGCCCTATTACCAGGCGTTCGATCGCGGCGTGAAGCTGATCGGCGCGACCGCGCACTACGTGACGTCGGATCTGGACGAGGGCCCGATCATCGAGCAGGAAGTGGAGCGCGTGGACCACAACATGACGCCGGAGCAACTGACGGCGATCGGCCGCGATGTCGAATGCGTAACGCTCGCTCGCGCGGTGAAGTGGCATGCGGAGCATCGCATTTTGTTGAACGGGCACAAGACGGTCGTGTTCCGTTGAGCGCTTTTTTTGCCGCGCATGTGAAAACGCCCGCTTGCTTGCGGGCGTTTTCGTTTATACGAGCCGCAGATAAATCAGTTCACGCTTGATATACGCGTAAAAAATAGGCGCGGCGATCACGCCGGGAATGCCGAACGCGGCTTCCATCGCGAGCATTGCAAGGAGCAGTTCCCACGCGCGCGCCTCGATCTGTCCGCCGATGATTCGCGCGTTCAGGAAATACTCCAGCTTGTGGATCAGGATCAGGAACGCGAGCGACGCGACTGCCGTTCCGAACGACACCGACAGTGAAATCCCGACGATGATCGTGTTCGAGATCACATTGCCGATCACCGGCAACAGGCCGACGATGAACGTCACGAGCACGAGCGTCTTCGAGAGCGGCAGACGTTCGTGGAAGATCGGCAGCGCGATCAGCAGATACATCGCCGTGAACACCGCGTTGATCGCGGAAATCTTGATCTGCGCGGACACGATGCGCCGAAACGTATCCGAGAAACGCGATACGCGCGCAACCAGCGCTGTCGAAAGCGGCAGCCGATGATTCGTCATCATCGGCGCGCTCACCGCGATGATCGCGCCGATGATCATCCCGATCACGATATGCCCGAGCCCGCGCGCCATTTCCTTGCCGCCTTGCTGAAGCATCTCGGCGTGCTTGTGCATGAGTTCGGCGGCTTTCTCCTTCATCTGGACGGTATCGACCGGCAAATAATTCGCGATCCAGTCGGGCACCGAAAGCCGCGCGCTCGACGTGATGTTCATCAGCTGGTCGAGCAGTTTTTGCAGACTCGGGTAATCGCGCTCGAAATGGTCGATCGTCGCGATGGTCGCGCCCGTCAGCCCGCCGACGATGATCGTGGAAATCAGCCCGACCGCGATGAGCCGCGCGCCGCGGCTAACCACATGACGCTCGATGAGCGGCGAGATCATGTGCACGAGCTGATAGACCAGCATGCCCGCGAGCAGGCCGCCGAGCAGCTTGATATCGAGCACGAGCCACATCGCGAAAATGGCCAGCATGTAGCTGCCGATCTCCACGGCGGACAGCTTCGGCATGCTCATGTTGCTCGTCAGCCTGACGGGACGCGCGGGCAAATCCCGTACGCGCTGCTCCTCGTTGGCTGCTTCGTTGCGCTTGCCCATGACTGCGTTCCTTCTTTCTTGTGTGCGACGATTGATCCGAACGGCTCGATGGCGGCCCCGCGGTCAGACTCGGGGCCGTGGTTCACGCCGCCGATTTGGGCCGTTGCAACAAAGGTGCCAGATATCTGCCGGTAAAGCTCGCCTTCGATTTCGCGACTTGCTCCGGCGTCCCCTGCGCGATGATCTGCCCGCCGCCGGCTCCGCCTTCCGGACCGAGGTCGATGACCCAGTCAGCGGTTTTGATCACGTCGAGATTATGCTCGATGATTACGATAGTATTACCTTGATCTCGCAGCCGGTGAATCACTTCGAGCAATAAAGCGATGTCATGGAAGTGCAGACCGGTCGTCGGTTCGTCGAGGATATAGAGCGTCCGACCGGTATCGCGCTTGCTCAGTTCCAGCGAAAGCTTGACGCGCTGGGCCTCGCCGCCCGATAGCGTGGTCGCCGACTGGCCGAGCCGGATATAGCCCAGACCCACGTCCAGCAAGGTTTTCAGCTTGCGCGCGACCACCGGCACCGGCTTGAAAAACTCGTGCGCGGCTTCGACGGTGAGGTCCAGTACTTCGCTGATGTTCTTGCCCTTGTACTGCACTTCGAGCGTTTCGCGGTTATAGCGCTTGCCGTGACAGACATCGCACGGCACATAGACATCCGGCAAAAAGTGCATTTCCACCTTGATGACGCCATCGCCCTGACACGCTTCGCAGCGTCCGCCCTTCACGTTGAACGAGAAGCGGCCGGGATCATACCCGCGTTCCTTCGCCGCCGGAACACCAGCGAACAGTTCGCGGATGGGAGTGAACAGTCCGGTATAAGTGGCAGGATTCGAGCGCGGCGTGCGGCCGATCGGTGATTGATCAACGGCGATCACTTTGTCGAAGTGTTCGAGACCTTCGATCGATTCATACGGTGCCGGCTCCGTCGCCGAACCGTATAAATGCTGCGCGACCGCGTGCTGAAGCGTGTCGTTGATGAGCGTGGACTTGCCCGAACCGGACACGCCGGTCACGCAAGTGAGCAAGCCGACCGGCAAATCGAGCGTCACGCGCTTCAGATTATTGCCATGCGCCTCGACGATGCGCAGCCGCCGCTCATCGGGCGAATTGCGCTTTTCCGGATAGCTGATCGTGCGTTTGCCCGACAGATACTGTCCGGTGATCGAGTTCGGATCCTTCTGCACGGCGTTCGGCGTGCCTTGCGCGACGATCACGCCGCCGTGTTCGCCCGCGCCCGGTCCCATATCGACGACATAGTCGGCGATGCGGATCATGTCCTCGTCGTGCTCGACGACGATTACCGAATTGCCGATATCGCGCAGATGCTTGAGCGTGGCGATCAGCCGGTCGTTATCGCGCTGATGCAAGCCGATGGACGGCTCGTCGAGCACGTACATGACGCCCGTCAGCCCCGAACCGATCTGCGACGCGAGCCGGATACGCTGCGCCTCGCCGCCCGAAAGCGTCTCCGCGCTGCGTTCGAGCGACAGATAATCCAGCCCAACGTTATTCAGAAACGACAGCCGCGCGACGATTTCTTTGATCACCTTGTCAGCGATTTCGCCTTTCGCGCCCTCGAGCCGCAGCGTCTGGAAATAGCCAAGCGCATCGCGCAGCGGCCATCCGCTGATCTCATAAATGCCGCGCGCCTGATTTTCCGCGCCGACTTTCACGAAGCGCGCCTCGCGTCGCAGACGCGTGCCGTCGCACGCCGGGCACGGCTGATTGTTCTGATACTTCGCCAGTTCCTCGCGCACCGCCGCCGAATCCGTTTCGCGATAGCGCCGCTCCAGATTCGGGATGATTCCTCCGAACGCATGCTCGCGCACCGCCGCACGCCCGCGCTCGTTGATGTAAGAAAACGGAATCGACTGCTTGCCCGAACCGTACAGCAGAATCTTGCACACCTTTTCGGGCAGTTTCTCGAACGGCGCGTCGATATCGAACTCGTAGAACGCCGCGAGACTTTGCAGCATCTGGAAGTAAAACTGATTGCGCCGGTCCCATCCTTTCACCGCGCCCGCCGCCAGCGACAGCGACGGATGCGCGACCACACGCTTCGGATCGAAGAACGTGATTTGACCGAGGCCGTCGCACTCGGGGCACGCGCCCATCGGATTGTTGAATGAGAACAGGCGCGGCTCCAGTTCCGGCAGCGAGTACGAACAGATCGGGCACGCAAACTTCGAGCTAAAGAGCTTTTCCTTTTCCTTGTCCACTTCGAGCTCGATCGCGCGACCATCGGCCAGACGCAGCGCCGTTTCGAACGATTCCGCCAGCCGCTGTTTCATGTCCGGCCTCACCTTCAGCCGGTCGATGACGACATCGATCGTGTGCTTGTCGTTCTTCTTCAGCTTCGGCAGCGAATCGACTTCATAGATTTTCGCGACGCCTTCGTTCGCCGTGCCGCCGCCCGAACGGATACGAAAGCGGATGAAACCCTGCGCCTGCATCTCTTCGAACAGTTCGACGTGCTCGCCTTTGCGGTCGGCCACGACCGGCGCGAGGATCATCAGCTTGGTTTCTTCCGGTAATGCGAGCGCGGCATCGACCATTTGCGAGACGCTTTGCGCTTCGAGCGGAATCAGATGATCCGGGCAATACGGCGTGCCGACGCGTGCGTAAAGCAGTCGCAGATAGTCGTGAATTTCGGTGACGGTGCCGACCGTGGAACGCGGATTGTGCGATGTCGCTTTCTGCTCGATCGAAATGGCGGGCGACAAACCCTCGATCAGATCGACGTCGGGCTTTTCCATCAGCTGCAAGAATTGCCGGGCGTACGCGGAGAGGCTTTCCACGTAGCGGCGCTGACCTTCGGCATAAAGCGTGTCGAACGCGAGCGACGACTTGCCCGATCCGGACAACCCCGTAATCACGATCAGCTTGTGACGCGGCAAGTCGAGACTGACGTTCTTCAGATTGTGGGCGCGAGCCCCACGAATACGGATTTCTTCCACGAGTCTGGTTCCGGCGGTACGGAAGGAGAAGGGGCTAAACCTGCTACTATAACGATATTTACAGGGCGCGGCGCCCGCGCCAGCTGGGCCACAGCAGGGCACGAGCGGGGGTTACGAGCCCGTTCTGCCGTGCGTTACGTTACATATAGTGCCGTTTGCCGGAACGACAAGGCGGCCGAGCCAGCGTCCCCACAGGCCGGGCCAGACGCAACCTCATCCATTTCCCGTTTCTGATGTCCAATCCGTCTGTCACGTCCACACGTCTGAGCGCGCCGGAATTGCGCGCGACCGTGTCGCTCGCTGCCATCTTCGCGTTGCGCATGCTCGGTCTCTTCATGATCATGCCGGTGTTTTCGATCTACGCGAAAACCATTCCCGGCGGCGACAACGTGCTGCTGGTCGGTATCGCGCTTGGCGCTTACGGCGTCACGCAGTCGATGCTCTATATCTTCTACGGATGGATCTCCGACACGCTCGGGCGCAAGCCGGTTATTGCTTTCGGCCTATTGGTGTTCGCGCTCGGCAGCTTCGTCGCGGCCGCCGGACATTCGATGGCGTGGATCATCGCCGGACGGGTGATTCAGGGCATGGGCGCGGTGTCGTCGGCGGTGATCGCGTTCATCGCGGACCTCACGCACGAAGAAAACCGCACCAAGGCGATGGCGATGGTCGGCGGCAGCATCGGCGTGTCGTTCGCGGTGGCGATCGTCGCCGCGCCGATCGTGTTCCATTGCGTCGACATGAGCGGGCTCTTCACGGTGATCGGCGTGCTGTCCATTCTGGCGGTCGGCGTTGTGCTGTGGATCGTCCCCAATCCGCCGGCGCCGCCCGTCCACGTGAAAGCGCCGTTCGCAGAGGTTTTGCACAACGTCGAACTGCTTCGTCTGAACTTCGGCGTGCTCGTGCTGCACGCGACGCAGACTGCGCTCTTTCTCGTCGTGCCGCGCATTTTGGAGGCGGGCGGGTTGCCGGTGGCATCGCACTGGAAGATTTATCTGCCTGTCATGGGCCTCACATTCGTGATGATGGTCCCCGCAATCATCGCCGCCGAGAAGCGCGGCAAGATGAAAGCGGTCATGTTGAGTGCGATTTTTCTTATCCTGATCGGTCAATTGTTATTGGGCGCAGCAGCGCATACGCTATGGTCCGTGGCCGCGATTCTGTTCGTGTACTTTCTCGGCTTCAACGTGCTGGAGGCGTCGCAGCCGTCGCTCGTGTCGAAGCTCGCACCCGGCACGCGAAAGGGCGCGGCGGCAGGCGTCTACAACACGACGCAGTCCATCGGCCTTGCGCTTGGCGGCGTGATTGGCGGCTGGCTGCTGAAACTGGACGGACCGAGCGCAGTCTTTTATTCGTGCTCCGTGCTGGTGCTGGCGTGGCTCATCGTCGCTGCATGGATGAAGCCGCCGCCGCGCAAGCTCGGGCGCACGGCTTAACGTCTTAATTGGAATTCGAGTCAGCGCGGTGTGGTTATGCCTTCATCTAAACGAAGGCTGATCCGACGCCGCCGTATTGCTGACTGCAACAAGGTATCTACCGGAGAAATCATGGCATCTGTCAACAAGGTCATTCTCGTGGGCAATCTGGGCGCCGACCCGGAAACCCGCTACCTCCCGAGCGGCGACGCCGTGGCCAACATCCGTCTCGCGACAACCGACCGTTATAAGGACAAAGTGTCCGGCGAGTTCAAGGAACTGACGGAATGGCATCGCGTGGCGTTCTTCGGCCGTCTTGCGGAAATCGTGAACGAATATCTGAAGAAGGGCTCGTCGGTTTATATCGAAGGACGGATCCGCACGCGTAAGTGGACGGATCAGCAGGGCCAGGAACGTTATTCGACGGAAATCGTTGCGGATCAAATGCAGATGCTTGGCGGACGCGGCAGCGCAAGCATGGGCGGCGGCGACGAAGGCGGTTACAGCCGCAGCGCGCCGATGGAGCGTTCGGGCGGCGGCGGTGGCCGTGCACCGGCGGGCGGTGGCCGTTCGGGCGGCGGCGCATCGGGTGGCGGTTCGAGTCGTCCGAGCGCGCCCGCAGGCGGCGGTTTCGACGATATGGATGACGACATTCCGTTCTGAGTTTTCAGGCTGTCGCGTCGACGCTTGAAGAGGGCTTCCGGTTTCGCAACCGGAGGCCCTTTTTATTTGTTGCCAAAGCGTTTTCGATTGCCGCTGGAGCGCGTTATCGTTTTTCGCTGCGGATGCGCTTGAGCGACGTTAATCGAAAAAACGATCGAAAGAGCATGGAAAGAGGCGTGTTTAGTTCGTAATCGGACTTATCTACTTATCTTATGGTCTGCGAAATACCCGCAATTTATTTTTGAACGTCAGTTCAAAGACTGTTTAAAAATTCGTTTTTGTTTGACTTTCGGCAAGTTATTCGATGATTCCCCTGATAGAAAAATCATTGCCCTTGAGATTTTTCGAAAGCGGAGCGAATAAGCGTCTTTCATGTCACCGAATGCGGACATGAGATAAATCAGGAATGCTTTTTTAGCCGAATAGAAACGAATCGTTCCAACAACCGAACTAACCGGGGGCCTCTTGAAGCTTCGTGTAGTGTTGACCGACGATCATCCTTTTGTGGTCCTCGGCATGAAGACACTGTTCGATACCGACGACGGAATCGAAGTTGTTGGTCAGGCAACGAACGTGAGCGATTTGCTCGCGGTACTTGCGAACACGCCGCACGATGTACTTGTCACGGACTTTGCCATGCCCGAATCCGGAAAGGATGCGCATGACGGTCTCCGTCTTATTCGAAAAGTGCGGCAGAAATGGCCGGCAATCAACATCGTCGTATTGACGAGCGTGAGTAATGTCGCCATTTTGCGTTCCATTTTGAATGCGGGCGCCATGAGTCTCGTCAACAAGGCGGAGCCTATCGAGCTCGTTTCCACTGCGGTGCGGCACGCCTGCATCGGGCGTCGTTACGTAGGCGCATCGCTCGTGACCGCGCTTGCCGAAGCGGGCACCGAGGCGGATTTCTCCCAGGATGAACCTCGTCTTTCACCAAGAGAAATAGAAGTTCGTGCGTCTATTTGCAAAAGGCCGGTCCATCAGCGAGATTGCAAAGGAACTCGATCGAGACGTGCGGACCATCAGTCGTCAGAAACGTGATGCCATGAGTAAGCTAGGTGTGAGAAACGATCCCGGTTTGTTCGCTTTCGTCAGAGCGCGCGGCTTGAGTTGATCTTCATCGGCTTTGAATTCGGATGCATCTTATGTCATTTCGATGTTCGGTATCCGATGCTGATGCATCGGTTTATGCGGTAGATTTAAATTCGAATTACGCGGCGGGGTCTGAGTTGATGGAAACGGGTAACGGGAGCCAAGTGTTCTCGCACGCGAAAAGAATAAGGCTGGCCATTGCGGATGATCACCCGCTCGTCATTCTCGCCATTGAGAAGTTAGCCGGCAATTTCCCGAACGTACAAGTCATCAGCCGCAGCGTGAATTCCACGCAGCTAGACGAATCGCTCGCGCGTGGCGAGTGCGACGTCGCCATCGTGGATTTCCACATGCCGGACGGCCGCTTCGGCGACGACATCGAGCTTATTCGGCATATCACGTATCACTATTCGCATGTCCGCGTCGTCATGTTGTCGCATGACGATAACGCGGCGCTGGTCAAGCAGGCGCTGGATGCCGGCGCGCAC
>LFMX01000053.1 GCA_001184405.1 Candidatus Burkholderia humilis | reverse complement strand
CGTGCTTGCCGAGAGCTTCGCGGCGCTTTCGTCCGTTGCGGGCGATGCAGCGGCGAAGGCGGTGCGCGCGCCGCCCGGCGAGATCGAAGGGAACGGTTTCGAGCGCTATCTCGATGACGTCGCCGATTGGGCGTCGCAGCCGGGCAATCACATTCTCACGCTCGCCGGTGCCGACTATCCGCAAGCGCTGCTCACCATGCCCGATCCGCCGCCGCTGCTGTATCTCAAAGGCCGGCGCGACGTGTTGCAGTCGCGCTCGGTTGCGATTGTCGGTAGCCGGCACGCGACGCCGCAAGGCACGGAGGACGCACGCCGATTCGCGCGCCATCTCGCAGGCGGGACTCGTCGTCGTGTCGGGATTGGCGATCGGAATCGATGCAGCGGCGCATCGCGGGGCGCTGGATTGTGGCGGCGGAACGATCGCCGTGGTCGGCACGGGGCTGGACCTCGTGTGTCCGGCGACCAATCACGATCTGGCGCATCAGATCGCTCGCAAAGGCGCGCTGTTGTCCGAATGGCCACTGGGCACGCCTGCGCGATCGGCGAACTTTCCGCAGCGCAATCGGCTGATCGCGGGCTTGTCGAGCAGCGTGCTGATCGTGTGCGATGCGCTCCGGCTCGCTGATCACCGCGCGGCTCGCCAACGAAATGGGGCGCGATGTATTCGCGATTCCCGGCTCGATTCACGCACCGTTGTCGCAGGGGCTGTCATCGCATGTTGAAGCAGGGCGCGAAACTCGTCGAAACACCGGATGATGTGCTCGAGGAATTCGGCTACGTGCGCAAAAAGAAGCGCGGCGCGCCGAAACCGGCGAGCGCGTCATGGGCATCGGCACGCGTGGCGGAAGCAGGCTCGCAAGGCGACGCGCGCATCCTCGGCCGCCCTGGGCCACTCGCCCGCCACGCTTGAAATTCTCGCGATACGCACCGAAATGGATTCAGCCGCGCTCCAGTCGGCGCTGCTGCAACTGGAATTGGCGGGCTGCATCGCGGTATTGCCGGGCGGGCGCTACACGGCCGTCAAGCGCTCCTGACGTTCGGCCATGCTACATTCGCGAAAAATCACGAATTTGCTGACAACGCCATGCCCGCGCTGAATCTCGATACCGACGTCGATGCCATCACCGAGCGCCTCGCCGCGCCCGGCACGCTTTTCGTCGCCTGCCTGTGCGCCGAATGGTGCGGAACCTGCCGCGAGTATCGCGAAGGTTTCAACAAGCTTGCGGACGCGCATCTGGAAATCTGCTTCGCGTGGATCGATATCGAAAATCACGCCGATCGTTTCGATGATCTCGATGTCGAAAATTTCCCGACCATCTTGATCGAGGATGCCGTGACGACGCGGTTCTTCGGCACCGTGCTGCCGCAGGCGTCGATTGTCGAGCGCATGCTGACGAATCTCACCGCGCTGCCGAACATGGTCGGCGCGCCAAAACTGCGCCCGGCGCTTGCTACTGCATAAACGCAAAAAGCGCATAAAACATGCGTTTTTCGTGATTCGAAACGCCTGTCGCGCGCCGTCGCGCCCTGCGGCCCAATTCGTGCTGCGGCGCGCACGGCTCAAAGCCTGTGCTATAAAGCGGGCGTTAAAGCAGCCCAAACTGGCGCTGCTGCCCGTTCCCAACCATATAGAGTCATGTCCAAAGCCCTGATCATCGCTGAGAAGCCTTCCGTCGCGAACGACATCGCGCGAGCGCTGGGCGGCTTCACCAAGCATGACGAGTACTACGAGAGCGACGACTACGTGCTCTCGTCCGCGGTCGGCCACTTGCTGGAAATCGCCGTGCCAGAAGAGTACGACGTCAAGCGCGGTAAGTGGAGCTTCGCGAATCTGCCGGTCATCCCGCCGCATTTCGATCTGAACCCGATTGCGAAAAGCGAGTCGCGTCTGAAGCTCCTGACCAAGCTGCTCAAACGCAAGGACATCGACCGACTGATCAACGCATGCGACGCGGGGCGCGAAGGCGAGCTGATTTTCCGCCTGATCGCGCAGCACGCCAAAGCGAAGCAGCCGGTCCAGCGCCTCTGGCTGCAATCGATGACGCCTGCCGCCATCCGCGAAGGCTTCGCGAACCTGCGCAGCGACGCCGACATGCAGCCGCTCGCCGACGCCGCGCGTTGCCGCTCGGAAGCCGACTGGCTCGTCGGCATCAACGGAACGCGTGCGATGACCGCGTTCAACAGCAAGGGCGGCGGCTTCTTCCTGACAACCGTCGGTCGCGTTCAGACGCCAACGTTGTCGATCGTCGTCGAACGTGAGGAAAGAATCCGCCGTTTCGTGCCACGCGATTACTGGGAAGTGCGAGGCGAATTCATCGCGGCGAAAGGCATTTACGAAGGCCGCTGGTTCGATCCGAAATTCAAGCGTGTCGAGAACGATCCCGAGCAGCGCGATTCGCGCTTGTGGAGTCTCGCGGCGGCGGAATCGATCGTTGCGGCGTGCCGCGGCAAGACCGGCACGGTGGCGGAGGAATCGAAACCGTCGACGCAAATGTCGCCGCTTCTGTTCGATCTGACCAGCTTGCAGCGTGAGGCCAACAGCCGCTTCGGCTTTTCGGCCAAGAACACGCTCGGTCTCACGCAGGCACTGTACGAAAAGCACAAGGTGCTGACGTATCCGCGTACGGATTCGCGCGCGCTGCCGGAAGACTATATGGGCACGGTGAAGGAAACGCTCACCATGCTCAAGGAAAGCAACAACTATCTGCCGTTCGCCAAGCAAGTGCTCGACAAGGGCTGGGTGAAGCCGAACAAGCGCATCTTCGATAACTCGAAGATCAGCGACCACTTCGCCATCATCCCGACGCTGCAAGCGCCGAAAGCGCTATCCGAGCCGGAGCAGAAGCTGTACGACCTCATCGTGAAGCGCTTCCTGTCGGTGTTTTTCCCGGCGGCCGAATATCTGGTGACGACGCGGATCACCGAAGTCTCGGGGCATCACTTCAAGACGGAAGGCAAGGTGCTCGTCGAGCCGGGCTGGTTGCAGGTCTACGGCCGCGAAGCGGCGGGCGAAGACGGCAATCTCGTGCCAATGCAGAAAGACGAAAAGGTCGATGTCGAAAAGGTCGAGGCCCACGGTCTCGTGACCAAGCCGCCCGCGCGCTACAACGAAGCGTCGCTGCTCTCGGCGATGGAAGGCGCGTGCAAGCTCGTCGAAGACGAAGAACTGCGCGACGCGATGGCCGCGAAAGGTCTCGGCACGCCGGCGACGCGCGCGGCGATCATCGAAGGGCTGCTCGGCGAAAAGTACATGGTGCGCGAAGGCCGCGAGCTGATTCCGACGGCCAAGGCCTTCCAGTTGATGACGCTGCTGCGCGGACTCGGTGTCGAGGAACTGACCGCGCCGGAACTGACCGGCCAGTGGGAACACAAGCTGTCGCAGATGGAGCGCGGCAGTCTGCATCGCGATGCGTTCATGCAGGAAATCGCGCGCATGACGCAGACCATCGTGAAACGCGCGAAGGAGTACGATTCCGACACGATTCCCGGCGATTACGCCACGCTCGCAACGCCGTGCCCGCATTGCGGCGCGCAGGTGAAGGAGAACTATCGGCGCTTTGCTTGCACGAAGTGCGAATTCTCCATTTCGAAGATTCCGGGCGGACGTCAGTTCGAAATTCCGGAAGTCGAAGAGTTGTTGCGCGAGAAGACGATCGGACCGCTGTCGGGTTTCCGCAGCAAGATGGGCCGTCCGTTCTCCGCCATTCTGAAGCTCGTGCTCAATGACGAAATCAAGAACTTCAAGCTCGAATTCGATTTCGGCCAGGACACCGGCGTCGACGACGGCGAACCGCCCGATTTCTCCGAGCAGACGCCGGTCGGCAAGTGTCCGAAGTGTCAGTCGCGCGTGTTCGAGCACGGCATGAGCTACGTGTGCGAGAACTCGGTCGCGAATCCGAAAACCTGCGATTTCCGGTCGGGCAAGGTCATTCTTCAACAGGAAATCGCGCGCGAGCAGATGGAAAAGCTGCTCGGCGAAGGACGCACAGATCTGCTGACGAACTTCAAGTCGTCGCGCACCGGGCGCAACTTCAAGGCGTTTCTCGTGAAGCAGCCGGACGGCAAGATCGGCTTCGAATTCGAGAAGAAGGAAGCCAAACCGGGCGCGAAGACGGCGGCAAAACGCGGCGCGGCGGCATCGCCGGAAGCAGCGGAAGGCGCGGACGATGGCGATAGCGACGTCACCGCGAAGACCACGCGCGCCAAGCCCGCGACGAAGATGGTCACCTCGAAGAAAGCGCCCGCTGCGAAGAAGGTTGCGGCTAAAAAAACCGCGGCCAAGAAGACGAGCTGATTTCGTCGTCCGGCAGCGTAGAAAAGAAAAAGCCCGCTTAGCGGGCTTTTTTTCTGGCGCAGCGTGTTTTAAAACGGCGACGGTGCAGGCACGCGCGCGTGAGTACGGCGACGACTTCGACACCTTCGGCTCCATCGAATGCTCGCGTTCGGCGTTTTCATCGGCGTGGTGATCGAACGGCGACACGCCCGGGCAAGGCCCGTCGCGCAGCCATTGCTCGCCAAGCTGATGATTCGGCGTCTGGCTGAAATGCTCGACCAGATGATCGATGAACGTGCGCACCTTCGCCGGCAAATGGCGGCGGCTCGGATACGCGACGTTGATCTCGACCTGCGGCAACTGGAAATCCGTGAGCAAGCACACGAGCTGGCCGCGCGTCGTATCGTTGCTGATCAGATAGCTCGGCAAAATCGCGATGCCCATGCCCAGCAGCGCAAACTGCCGCAGCATTTCCGTGTTGTTCGCGATGATCACGTTCTGCGGACGCACGCGCACTTCGCCGTCCGGACCGGTGAACACGCGTTCATCGCCCCAATATTCGGACGGCAGGCTCAGGCACGGATGCTCGAGCAAGTGTTCCGGACGCGTCGGCGTGCCGTGCTTTTCGAGATACGCGGGCGTGGCGCACACGGTCATGCAACCGGTCGTCAGACGGCGCGTGACGACGCTCGCGCTCTTCACCTGACGCGCGATCACGATGCCGACATCGAAACCTTCTTCCACCAGATCGACCTGACGATCGACGAGCGTCACATCGGGCACGACTTTCGGATAGCGCTGCGCATACGTCTGCAACACGGGCGCGAGATTATGCAAACCGAACACCACGGGCGCGACGATCCGCAACGAGCCGAGCGGTTCATGGTTACGCGCGACGACCATCTGTTCGACATCTTCGAGCTCGTCGAGAATCTGCCTTGCGCGCTCCAGATAAACCTGACCGGATTCCGTGAGCGAAAGACTGCGCGTCGTGCGATTGAGCAGACGCGTGCCGAGGCGGCCTTCGAGATCCGCCACGTGGCGCGTCGCCACCGCGTTCGAGATGTCCATCGCGCTCGCGGCCCGGGCGAAACTGCCCAGATCGGCGACACGGACAAACACTCTCATCGACTGCAAATGATCCATGAGACAACTCCTGCCGCAAAGCGGCTTCTAAATTCTGCTGCAAAACAATTCAGAATTATCTTAAGACTCAGAGATTCGTGCAGAAGTTGCGGAGAGACAGCGATTTTCCGAGAAATTTCGCCGTAAAGGACGGCTTACGGCGGCGAAAGATCACTGATTGTTGTTCGATGCACAACGATTCGCCGCGATTGATGCGTGCCGTGAAATTTTGGAAAGGCTTGCCGCGTCAATTTTGACGGGTTAGTGGCAGTCAAAACGGACCCGCCGCCGCGCGGGCCCGTTATTGGGGATTGATTTAACCGATCACGCTAATCAGGCGGCCAGACGTTTTTCCATGCCGGCTTTGGCTTCCGGCAGCGCAACGGGTAAACCTTGCTTGAGCTTCGTGAAAAGCTCGTCGTGCAGCGCCAATTCGTCGCGCCAGAGCGAATCGTTGACGGAAATGACCTGCTCGAACTGCTCGCGCGAGAAGCCCAAACCGCCCCAGTCGATATCGTCGTAACGCGGCGATATGCCGAACGCGTGCTCCTCACCCGCCGCCGTGCCTTCGATGCGCCCGATCATCCAGTTCAGCACGCGCATGTTTTCGCCGAAGCCCGGCCACACGAACTTACCGTCATCGCCCTTGCGGAACCAGTTCACACAGAAGAACTTCGGCGATTTCGCGCTCATCGCGTCGAGTTTCTCGCCCATCTTCAGCCAGTGGCCGAAATAGTCGTTCATGTTGTAACCGCAGAACAGCAGCATGGCGAACGGATCGCGGCGCACCACGCCTTGTTGACCGGCGGCAGCAGCGGTGGTTTCCGAGCCCATCGTCGCGGCCATGTACACGCCTTCCTTCCAGTCGCGCGCTTCGGTCACGAGCGGCACGATGTTCGAGCGGCGTCCGCCGAAGATGAACGCGTCGATCGGCACGCCCGCGGGGTTCTCCCAGTCGGCATCGATCGAAGGACATTGCGATGCCGGCGCCGTGAAGCGCGCATTCGGATGCGCGGCCTTCGCGCCCGTTTCCTTCGCGATACCCGGCGTCCAGTCGCGCCCCTGCCAGTCGATGAGATACACAGGCGGCGTGTCCGTCATGCCTTCCCACCAGACGTCGCCGTCGTCGGTCAGCGCGACGTTCGTGAAGATGACGTTTTCCTTGAGCGTGGCCATCGCGTTGAAGTTGGTCTTTTCGCTCGTGCCCGGCGCGACGCCGAAGTAGCCCGCTTCCGGATTGATCGCGTAGAGACGCCCGTCGCGGCCCGGCTTGATCCACGCGATGTCGTCGCCGATGGTCGTCACCTTCCAGCCGTTCATGTCCTGCGGCGGAATCAGCATCGCAAAATTGGGCTTGCCGCAGGCCGACGGAAACGCCGCCGCGACGTGATACTTGCGTCCCTGCGGCGAGGTCACGCCGAGAATCAGCATGTGTTCGGCGAGCCAGCCTTCGTCGCGTCCCATCGTCGATGTAATGCGCAGCGCGAGCACTTCTTGCCGAGCAGCGCGTTGCTGCCGTAGCCCGAGCCGAAGCTCCAGATCTCGCGCTTTTCCGGGAAATGCACGATGTACTTCGTGTCGTTGCAGGGCCACGCGACGTCCTTGCGGCCATCGACGAGCGGCGCGCCGACCGAATGCACGCACGGCACGAATTCGCCGTCATCGCCGAGCACGTCGTACACGGCGCGGCCCATGCGCGTCATGATGCGCATGTTCGTGACCACATACGGACTGTCCGACAACTCCACGCCGACATGCGCGATCGGCAAATCGAGCGGGCCCATCGAGAACGGCACGACGTACATCGTGCGGCCGCGCATGCAGCCATCGAACAGGCCGTCGAGCATCATGCGCATTTCCTGCGGTTCGATCCAGTTATTGGTCGGTCCTGCATCTTCGCGACGTTCCGAACAAATCTGTCTCCTGACGGAATACCGTGTTTTCCGCTATATGCGCTCACCGTTTTTGCTTTTAGCGCGCTGGTGTGCGGCTTCAAAAAAGTGGGAGTCAAGCTTAACACCACAAAACGAGGGCTGGCGGCAGCTTCGCAATTAAGCTGATATAAAGCACATTTATTGGTAGTTACCCGAAGTTAATTCACTCTATTTTCTCGCCCGGTCGATTAGCAGCACGTTTGATGCCCAACAAAAGCCAACCAATGCCCATGAAAATCGCCATTCTCGACGACTACCAGGACGCGGTCCGCAAGCTGGACTGCTTCCATCTGCTTGATGACCATGAGGTGAAAATCTTCAATAACACGGTGCGCGGCCTGGGACAGTTGGCTAGCAGACTGTCGGAAGTGGACGCGCTCGTTCTGATCCGCGAACGCACGCGCGTGAGTTCGCAACTGCTCGACAAGCTGCCGAAGCTACGCATGATCAGCCAGACGGGACGCGTGGGCGGTGGTCATATCGACATCGATGCCTGTACGGAAAGGGGCATCGCCGTACTCGAAGGCACCGGTTCGCCGGTCGCGCCGGCCGAATTGACGTGGGCGCTCATCATGGCGGCGCAGCGGCGCATTTCGCAGTACGTCGCGAATCTGAAGCAGGGCGCATGGCAGCAGTCGGGGCTGAAGACATCGGCACTGCCGCCGAACTTCGGTTTGGGACAAGTGCTGCGCGGACAGACGCTCGGCATCTGGGGCTACGGCAAGATCGGCCAAATGGTCGCCGGTTACGGCAAGGCGTTCGGCATGAACGTGCTCGTGCACGGACGCGAGCATTCGCAGACAGCGGTGCGCGAAGACGGTTTCGCGGTGGCCGAAAGCCGCGAAGCGCTATTCGAACAGAGCGATGTGCTCACCGTGCATCTGCGTTTGAGCGATGAAACACGCGCCATCGTCAAACAGGATGATTTGATGCGCATGAAGCCGACCGCGCTCTTCGTCAATACGAGCCGCGCGGAACTGCTCAAAGAGAATGCGCTGTTGAACGCGCTGCATCACAATCGGCCGGGGATGGTGGCCGTCGATGTGTTCGAGAGCGAGCCGATTCTGCAGGGCTACGGTTTGCTGCGCATGGAGAATGTGATCTGCACGCCGCACATCGGCTATGTGGAACGCGAGAGTTACGAGCTGTATTTCAGCGCGGCGTTCCAGAACATTCTCGCGTTCGATGCCGGCGATACGTCCAGCGTCTTCAACAAGGAAGCGCTTCAGCACGCGCGCCGGCGGTGAGTGCTAAAGCGTTGACATGTCGATCGACGCTTCGCAGCGCATCGGAAAATTCACCGAGTTCGCGATAAAGCAGTAACCATGCGCGTCTGCACGAAGACGCGTGACGATGGCTTCATCGACATAAGCTGTGACGACGATGCCCTTCGTCGCGCACGGCAGATACCAGAGCATGTGGCACGACGACAGCGACGCCACGAACAGCTCTTCCGAATTGTGGCGCGCGGGATCGCCGCGAAAAGCCGGATCGCTCAATGCCTCGATCGCCGCCTTGGCTCCGACGCGCACGAGATGATCGCGCACGTAGGCATCGTAGGTGGACGTGCCGGAACCGAGATTGCCGGTCCAGTCGATACTCACTTCGTACGTGTGTTTCTTCGACACGGTGTGCTCCTCAAGCGATATGAGATGCGGTCTCCATCAGACGCGGTAGATGCGCGAGAAAATCCTCGCCATCCGTTCGGCCTAAGTCGTAAGCATGCTGTATCTGCGACGGGCTCGTGTAGTCCCAGCTCGAAATCGGCACCTTGCGCGATGGCTGCACGTACAAACGTTTCTGCTCGCCGCGCCGCACGGCATGTGGCACGACGAACATCTGCTCGCGCGGATACAGCCGCGTGACCATCACGAGCACGGTTCCCGGCACGGGATCGAGTGCGTGAACGGCGGCGTGCTCGACGATTGCAAAATCAGATCCGCGAGATCGTCGATGCTCGCACACTCCTGCGCCGTCACGAATTCCGGATGAAAACCGAGCACCTGCCCGAGCGTCGGATGCAGCGTCTTGCGCACATATTTTTCGATGTTGTACGCGATCAGCCCCGCCGCCACCGCGCTTCTCGCACCGAGCCAGCACGGTAAATGCGACACGCCGATGCGAATCTCCGGCGCGCTTTTCAGCTCGCCAAATCGCTCGGCGAAGATGTCGAGCAGCGCCTGCCGATAGATGCGGTAATGCGGAAACACCGATTGTCCGCACAGCAGATTGCCCCAGTACGCGTTCTTCGTGTTGTGCCTGAGCGCGTGCGCGTAGTAATCCATCACCCAGCGCGATTCGTTCGTATAGAGCATGCAGGCCGTGGCCACGCCCGCCGAAATACCCGCGATGATGCGCGGCTTCAGATGCAACTCCGGCCGGACGACATCCCAGAAACCGGCTTGCCACCAGCAGCGATTGCCGCCGCCGGCGAATACGACTTGATCGAACATTGCTCTGCTTTATTGATTGACGAGTGCGTAAGTGGTCGTGGCATGCGCGGCGAGTTCGCCGGTGTCGTCGCGCATCTCGATTTCACCGAAGACGAGATTGCGCCCACGCCGCTGAATTCTCGCGGTGACGATGACATCGCCGGTTTTGACGGGGCGCATGAAGGTCGTGTTCAGCGAGACGGTGGTCATCGGCTGGAAACCGCCGAGTGCGTGTGAAATGGCGACGACCATCGCGGTATCGGCGGCGGCCATGAAAACCTGCCAGCAGACGATGCCGCCCGCGTGCTTCAAATGCGCCGAGAGTCAGGCAGCCGCAACGCTATTTCGTTTTCCCCAATGGCGTCGGGCGCGAGGTTCAGTTCGCGGACCCACGGCGCGCGAATGCGATCCAGCAGCGCACGGATGGCGTGTTCATCCATTTTTCGAGTACTCGTTGAAATGGTGGCGTCATGATACCGACGCGCCGAAGATGCTTTCTCAAATTTTTTTGCACGAAGCACTTGCGCGTTTCTAAAAGTCCCGCTATAATTTTTTAATTTTTGGGGCGTTAGCTCAGTTGGTAGAGCAGCGGACTCTTAATCCGTAGGTCGAGTGTTCGAGTCACTCACGCCCCACCAAAGAATTTGGTAGTTGGAAATCAAGCACTTGCGCGAAAGCGTCGGTGCTTGATTTCGCCTACGGCTCTGGGCGCGAGGCGTCAAAAACTGGCCTTTGCCGGAAATCTGCCGGAACGGAAGAATCCAGACCAAGCGATCTAAATCTTTCGCATGGAGTCTGGAATGGCATACATCAGTCAGCGCGAGGAATATTGGCGCGCAGAGATCCGCTGGCGTGGATACAAGCCGGTTTACCGTACTTTCGACACGAAGCAGCAGGCCTAAAAGTGGGCTCGCCACGTCGAAGGCGAGATGGACTCTGGTTCATTCGTAGATCGCTCGGAAGCCGAGCGCACGACCTTGGCCGAAGCGTTGAAACGTTACCGCAAAGAGATTGTTCCCGAAAAGCGGCATCCCTATCAGGAAGAACGTCGGATCGACAGGTGGCTAGACAACGACCTGACTCATCGCACCCTTGCCAATCTGAGAGGCACCGACTTCGCCAAATATCGGGACGAACGCCGTGCCGCTGGCCGCGCTGAAAACACAATCCGTCTAGAGCTTCAGCTCATACGCCATCTTTTTGAGATAGCACGTAAAGAATGGGGCATGGAGGGCCTTCCGAATCCCCTCGACAATATCCGGAAGCCATCGGGCAGCAAAGCCCGCGAGAGGCGCTTACGTCCGGGGGAATTTGAAAAACTCAAGGCTCTCCTGTCTGTAAATCGCAATCCATGGGTTGCTCCAGCCTTCGAACTGGCTATCGAGACAAGCCTGCGTCAAGGTACGCTATTCGGCCTTCAATGGGAGTGGGTCGATTTGAATAACAGGGTAGCCCGCATCCCTGCGGAGGCACGCGGAGCTGATAACAAAGGAGTGCCCCCGCTCTCCCTCTGTCCACGCGCGGTTCACTGTGCTCCGCAGTCTCGCCGCAACATCGGAGGGCGCGGAAGCGCGCCTCGCGCGCTCCATGTACGGTCCGCCAAACATTCGCCGCGATCTGAACGGTCCGGTGTTCGCGACCAGCGTGAACGCTGTCATATGTGTCTGGAAACGCAGCCTTCGTGATGCCGGCAAGCGCGATCCAGAGCTGCTAACACTTCGTTGGCACAATCTACCCCACGAGGCTGCGTCGAGACTCTTTAAAAAAGGCCTGCATCCGCTGGAAGTTGCGTCTATAACCGGCCACCGCAGCATGCAAATGCTGAAACGATACACGCACCTTAAGCCGGAAAGCCTACTGGAAAAACTGGGTTAGCACACTCAATCAGGTCGTGCATCGCCTCAATCGAAAGAAATCAGCAACGCACGACCTGATGATTACAAATCGGAGCCGAAAATTGTGCTGGCAGTCGGATCCTAATCTGTTGATACAGCCGAATCTCTTCCTCATGCCTCACTTCGACTACTACGGCAAAACGCTGAATCTGCACAAGCTCCTGAGCCCAACCGCCTTCGCATCGCACGACGAGGTAGTAACGATCGCCGTACTGCAGTTAGGTCGCGCTGGAACGTGATCGCCGCAGTTTGTAGAGTCGCCGTTTCTCGATCCCGCGGGCCAGGTTCCAATGCACAAGTTAAACCGATTTTCCATCTTAGGAACACCACCCTCGACAGCAACATTGCGCCATCGGTAATGCTCAAAGACCTGTTCTGCCGTACATCCCCGAATCAGCCGAAAACTCATCCCAATGCCCGCGTAGTCAACGCGAGTGTGACAAACCGGCGGATCAAACGCTAAGCTGATCTTGACAGTACGTCGCCCCCTAGTCTGTTGAAACGCAACAGGTATAGGAACCTCGTAAACCGCGAAATGGTCGATCGCTAGCTCATCCTCTGCATACAGAACAACGCGCGCTTCATCGGAATATGCAGCGCGCTCAAGATCAACTTGCCCTCGCCCGCAAACCTTGCGAATAGCATCTGCGCCGAGAGCACTAAGACGATCAACAACCTCTTGCGGCACTGTTGCAGCCCCAGCGAGTAAGGCTCGCACCAAATTAGCAAATGCTTGTGGCAAAAGCGCCAGGATTTAGCTCACCTTGAATGCAACCAAGGGGCCGCAAAGGATGTACCGGATCGAGCAGTAAAGAGCTGCTCGACATGACGATGATTGAGGGAAACGACCCCGGCGCTAGGTATTCCTCCCACCGCGCAACCGGACCGTGACGGCATCGAACACAGTTGTTCCGCCGAAATCGACAAAATCTGGCTTGACCGAACCATCTATCCCGGGACCTGCCCGAGTAAAGGGCGAAGGCTCCAATGGCCCCGTTATTGGACGAACGCGGACATCGTCCGCCAACTCCGGCGGAATGCCAGTGCTGTGCGATATTGACCCAATCGATAACACATTTTGGGCACCTGCCGGCTCACAAAAGCGATTCGCGGATTCCAGCAAATAGTCCGGATACTCTGTAACGGCCTGCTCTATAGCATTGCCGCCGCGTGGAACGCGGTTGCCCGCAGATACCACAATCACAACGTTCAACTCCCGAACCAACTCGTCGAGCGTGGCTGCTCAAGCACCGACCTTCCTACCATCATAAGTCAGCTTCCTATCACCCAAAGCAATCACAAATATTCGACACCCGTATTGGGCGTGCAGCGTAGTGATTGGATTGCCTCACGCATTTGAGATGGCACTAGACACCTGTTATCAAAGGCACCTTGATCGTTCACAACTTTTGCAGAACACAGTCGCGCGCCACGATTTAGCGCTCCAGCATTTAACTGCCCAACTATGTCTCCAAATACGGCAATTCCACCAACAACTGTCCCGTGGCCCCAAACGTCCGCAGTCCCCAAATTCGCCGGAACTCCGATGGCACCCACTAGAATATCGGCGATGAGCGGATGATCGTTGATGCCGCTATCGATGACTCCAATGAGTGGAGCATCGTCGTCAAGAGGGGCCAACTCGGGCAACTGGCCTAGGTCAACTGCGATAGCAGCCTCCGCTCGACCATCAGGCTCCGGCGGCAGATCGATACCCGCAACTGCATCTACTGTAAGTAGCGTGCGAATAAGCGTGCCATTCACGGTAATTCGGACCATGGAAATAGATGGGCCGACATACCTATCGTGAACTTCACCCCCACGATAGGTAATGTATACACCGATCTCGTCAAGTTTGCGATCTCGGAGTTCCCGACGGCCGACGTCCCACAACTCTAAATCGAGGGTATATTCTTCATCGGCAAGAAAATCGACCTCAAAAACAAAGCCTCTTTCCCGTAGCTTTAGCCCAATCCTATCCCGAGGTTCAACATCTCCGATCGATTCGACGTTCGCAACAAAAGCTGCATATGCCGGATTCCGCTGTCCCGGTGGGACGCCTTGCGAATAAGCTTCTATTCGCTGCCGAAAATCTCGCAAATCGTCGTGATCTGCGAACAATATTAGTGTACGGTCAGAGGCGGACGATAAGACGGTAAGCCCGAGCCCTTCCCACGTGCTTTCTTGCCGCGCACCTACCATCCTCACTCGCAAGATAAGCGCAGGATCGACAAACTCGGGGCGACGGCGCGCACGCTGCGCGGCAACGACAGTATTCAATTCCGCGGTCAAACGGGCACTATGGCCCCTCGGGTCACGCGCTGGTGGAGGCGATCCACCCCCGTTTTTTCTGCGCTCGAATCGCTCTGGCAGTCGGATAAGACGTAAATGTTCTAAATGAGGCATCGATTTTAATTGTCAAACTTATCAAAGTCGAATATCTTTTTTATAATGGAAGCAGTTTCACCCAAGTATGACGAAATCAACTGATCCAATTTCACCACGTAAAGTGGCAAGCCGAGTTCGATCGCAAAAACTTCCGCACAAAGCGTTTTTCCACATCCCGGTGGACCGCAAAACAAAAGCTTCGAACGAATCGGCAGACCCTTCCGACGAATTCGTCGGAGCGGCGAAACTCCTCCATCAATCCGCGAAACACCCGAACGTTAGCCGGCGCGAGCGTAATGTCTTTGTGCGTGCGACTGGGTTCGATCTTCTCGATGAATTCGCTCGCCGCATCCGGAAACCTAATAAGGGGAGCGAGCACCTTGGGTGCTTTGAGTTCAGCGTTACCTTGGACGGCATTATCGAGGGTGCGACGCAACGCGCGCGCAAGCACCCGGTTGTTTTTCTGTTCTTCTTCAACGATGATTTGCTCGGCAACTGCGCGGAACTGATCGTCCCGACCGTAACTCGCAAGCAACTTTTTCATCAGTTCGCCGCGCGCCATGTCAGCATCCCCAAGTTGTCCGTGTCTGGACGCGAATTATACGCGCCGGCCCGAGCAAACGATATTCCAGCCGACGGGGCACTACTACGGTGCCCGAAGCCCCCCTGCAACGAACTCGCCCGCTCACATAGGGAAACTCCGTAGGGTTATTGCAACACGATGCGGCGCCGAGGAAGATTGTCGACGGAGCGCGTAGCAGACGAAGTGACGTCATTCACGAACGAGGGGGCCATGGCGGTCCACGGCCGTGCTGTGACACGCCGGCACCCCGGCATATGCCGCAGCTATTTGCCCCGACCAATCAACGCGAGCCAACCGCGTCGCAGTGAGCCACCCCGGCGCGGCCTCGTGTCGGACTTCGTTGGCACCACTGGTGCAGCGAAAACACCCTCGAGTTCCACCATTACCCCGATCCGTCGCAAGTAGTCCTCGCCCAGGACTTGGGGATGGTACGAATGGTTGCCGACCAAGTCGTTTGGGTGAATGAAAGCAGCACGCCCCACCAGTTCGGGAAGATTCCGGACGATACCAAGCGTGGTTGACAATGTCAGGTCGATAATTTCTCTGCTTGGCAGCGTCAGCCACGCGTGCAGTTCCAGTACCTCGATGTGGACGTCCAGCATCAACATCGCCCTCAAATCCTCCGCAGGCGTGTGAAAGACGGGGCCACGCCCTAAGTTTACGTAACCAAGCGTGTACGTCAGCGGGACCCGGAGCACATCTTGTAGCGGCTCACGCAAAAACGAACTAACAGCAAAACATTGCGCAGCCACTTTTTCCTGTGGCATACGACCAAGAACCCCCTGAGCGCAATCAGCGACCTTCGCGCAATAGTCGCGGGCGAGACGTAGCGTTCGCTCGCACGGCTGCCCGCTCGGCACGTCAGCCCCCACGCGCGCGTTCGCGCCATAGCCTGCTCAAACTCCGTCTGATATGACATGCTGAATTCTCCACCGGCTACTGATCGGCATGCTCAACGATTGATCACATACACTGGTTTCGCGGTCTCCACCGACTCGGGATATTTGTTCATCAAACAGCCAAGAAGCCGCCCCGCGTTGGTTTGACCGGAATAGACGCCACATGCTAATTTCGCACGATCATATTCATCCGACGAATTGCCGGCAATTTATATCGTCCCGGTCGCCATCTGCCTTCTACAGCCGAAGAACTCATACTAGGAACGCGGGAACCAATAAATAAGCCTGATGCCCCGATCGAATATGCTCTGTCCCCAAATGAGCTAAGAGAATACTTCGAGCACACCGCGCTAGAGGCTGTGCAACAGAATGTCAAGAATTTGAAATGATTTGTTGTAGTTGATGGCTACCTAAATTCGATCCCCGAAGTAACGGCGTATGGATGGCATTTCGGTGCCGTGCTCTCTGATGGCAATGCAATAAACAAAGCTACCGTTCAGTTAAATATCCCTTCGGCTGTCCTATCTCACGCGGACGCACGAGTTGGTGACCATGTCCGGGTTCGAGGTCTGCTCATTGCCAACGTGTATCGAAGCGCACTCACTTTCCGCGTCAAGGTCCGTTCAATGGAGGCCGTCGATGCTCCGGAAGAAATTCGAAAGTTTCGAGAAGAACGCGCGAGTATCGACCACCTGAAAGCTCTTATTGATTGGCAAACGCAAGCCCTTCCCGTACAAGCCGCTGACAAAAATCAGCTTGATCTATTCGAGGGCAAGTACAGCCAAGGTGAAGCAAGACTTCCTCAGCGAGCTGGATAGCCTCGCCCAGTACATAGAGATTGAAGAGTTGCCGGTCTCGATGTCGAGTTCGATTGACCTCGTACAAGCCGTCAACTCTTCGACGGGCGACATACTTGTATTCGCCCGTGGAGGCGGAGATACCCACCAATTTGCCGTGTTCGACGATCCCAGTCTCCTTGAGTGCGTCGCCAATAAAGATGCGTATCGCAAACAGGGCTCGGCCATTCGACTAACCGAACGCTGCTCGACCTCGTTGTGGATTTCACGGCATCGGTACCAGCAACCGCAGGCACACACGTCGCCAAGCAGTTGAACGTCTACCTAAAATGCAGCGAGAGAACGCAAGACTTGCACATGGTCTAGACGATCTCTCTCGCAAGCATAGTGAAGTTGTCGCCACATCAAAACTTACGCAACAGAAGCTCGAAGTGATCTGAAGAACGCTCATGAAAGCGCCAAACAGAAGCGGAACAAGTGGTCGGTTGCCGAACTCCTGCTCGGTGCAATCGCCACGATCTGTCTGATGTAGTATCTCAAGCGCTAATTGCAGCCTTACGACAGCAATGATTTATTGGATTCGGCATACTTCGCACGATCTCCGCAACATAGCCATCGTTACAGCTTGGTCAATTCGACCGGGCCAAACATGAACACCAGCGTGTAGCCTGTCGAAGTGTGGAATTTCGCCGCCTGGAACCCTGCCGGTACTTTTGCCACCAACGCGGCCTTCGTTTTAAGCGCTACAAATTCGCCATCGACTTTTGCGCCGGTCAGCTTCTCGAATTCCTCTTTTTTCATTGGCTCGGCGACTTCAGTCCCAGTTCTCCAGTTGCCGTTGACGTAATCATCAAAGACATACCCAGTGCCTGTTTTTTCCACCTTAATGACCGGCTGAACTTTCCCATTCTGCTGAGCGGCCATAGGCTCCAACCAGTGAGTCGACAGACTCCGACTTACACCCGCAAAGGGAGAGTGCAATACTCGCGACCAGCAGCGCGCTCAAAAAGCGTTTGATCATTTCTAGGCCCCATAAAGACAGATCAACGTCGTAGCCTAGTATGATGAATGGAGAACTATTCACAAGGCGTCTACGATCTCATATTCGAACGGACCAACTCGTTCACATGGGTACGCTGCTCGTCAATCATTCGCTTCAGATGTTGAAAGTCGATCGCCGTTGCCCGATGTGCTTCATCGAGCGATGTGTTCAACGCTCTAGCGATCTGATTGACGTTACGACCGACCGCAGTGAGCTGTTCCGCCGCTCGATGCAACGCGTCGATTTCCACAGTCGAAAACCGCGGCTGCTCGTAAGCGTGCACGCGGAACAGTTCGCCCAGATAGGTGCCGCGACTCATGCCGCGCTCGGCGGCAAGCTGTCCAAGGTCCGCATGTTCCGCCGGCGTCAGTCGAGCGTGTGCCTGTTGCGAGCGCACGCCAACTTGCGATGCTGGCGTGGGCGATGCAATCGGCTCGCGCTTCAAAAACGCCTGAACCAGCTTTTCGAGCAACCGTGAATCGGTCAATCCATTGGCCTGAGCTGCCGCGTGAAACTGCCGTTTCTCGTCGGTGGTGACTCTGGTTTTCAGCTCGGGCTTGATGGATGGCATACGGTGTTTGTCCCGCAGTGAGCAAAGCAAACGAGAATCGCGGCTTTCTCACGGCGAAAGTGAGGACTCGAGTGGCCCCGGTAGGTGGGCCCATTTTTGTGACACTAGTCTATCCTGCGTTAGCTACTACACGAAGCCAGCTTTTCGCCGTGGCGAAAAACTCGCACCAAAACCATAGGAGCGCAAACAATGCGATCGCCTCGCCGAGCCTTGCGTCGCATGTCACGTGCTTAGCCTGAGAATTTCGCCATGGCGAAAAAACTCGGCACATGTGTGGTCGCTTTTGAATTGGACACCAGGAGTAGTAGTTTATTGTTTGTACAAACCAATCTTTCACAGATTGGCGTGCTTTCGGCATGGCGAAACCCGCGCTCCTACGGAAACAAGATCGAATGACGGAAACAACAGATGGCCTCACCTGAAGAAATGTCGGATGACGATAAACGTGAGCATGACGACGAAACCGACGAAATACAGTCTGGCGCTCAGACGACATTCGGCCGCTTCAAGATCGGCCCTTGTGGCAACGGGTCTTCCGAACGGATCGTTGGTGACCTGATTTTCCTGTATTGGCATGTTTTACCTTTTCCAGAAGCTCGCATAGGTATCGTCAAACGACGCTCGCCACAGGCGCTACCGACTTGATTCCCATTTTTGAAAGCCCACCCACAACCTGTGTGCTACTAGCCTATCACCGCCTGATTTTTTCGCCATGGCGAAAAAAAACCAGCAACTCTCCGCCCATTTGAACGTCTATATCGCTTCCGGAGAATTGCCATGAGCGCGCCACTTGACCCCCTCGTGTCCGAGTTTGGAACGGCTGAAGAAGCCAAGTCGTACGACCGTTGGTTCAGAGCCAAGGTCGTGAAGTCGCTTGCAGACCCACGCCCCGGCATCCCGCACGATCAAGTCACGGCTGAAGTCGATGCCATCATCGACGCGGCCGAGCTACGCACGCGGGCCGGTAACACATGACGCCACCGATCCGCTGGCGTCCTGAGGCTTTTGGATTGGACAATCGAAAGATAGCGGTTCGTGGATTGTACAAACCAACCATCTACGTGGTGGCGTTCTTTCGCCATGGCGAAAAAATCCGGCGACGCTCCCGCCCCCATCCGTTTCAACACCGCACCAGCCGGACGCAGAATGCGATCCAGCCACGTGCGCTAAAGAACTCCCGCCGCAAAGCAGCGGTCCGCAAACTCATACGCTTGTGACGATCTGAAACCCATCAGGGCCGACCAGCGTCAACAGCTCGTCGTACAGCCAAAGAGCGGCTGTTGACCCAAGCCCCGCATATAGAAAGGCGAGCATCGGTGTCGTCTGGCTGCGCTCAAAAGCAACAATGAATAGCAGGCATACCAGCGATACCTTCGCAGTTACACCGAAGATGATCCGGACGAATGGTCGACAAAATAAAAGTGAAGTGAATACGGCAAACTTCGCGATCTCGAGCAAGCATCGAACAAAAAGCATTGAACTGTCCTCCTCAACGTTTTCGCTAATCCCGAATTACGACGACTTAACTGTATTGCGTTTTCGACTTTGGTAGGCTGCACGCGCCGCACGCGCAACCTTTCTCACTCCCTTGCTCGCATCTCGCGAGGCATGCCCTGTTGCCGCCTTGGCTCCGCGCGTGAGGATCGAGAGCCCCAAGCGCCCTATCCCATACGACGAAAGCGAAACGCCTCCCGCAAGACCCGACGCTATACTCGGTATCTGGGCAATTACAAAAAGGGACAATCCCCCGGTAACAAAGAACGGAAAAAGCGCATCGATTTGAGCGGTGCTCGTAATGCCAGTCGCACTAGCCGCACGCCGAAACAGCGTCAAAACGAACACGTTCCCCGTCACCATCAACACCATCACCAAGCAGTAGTTGGTGAGCTGCTGCACCCATGAATTGAAAAAGTTTGCCGTTGGCTGAAAGAGCAGGCTGACGATGAACAGCGGACCGAGCGCAATAATGAGGGAAAGCGCTACCTTCGCCAAGACAATCAATGCGCCAGCGTAGATGGTAACGGCCATTGTGATGGCCCATACAGCGAAAGCAGCGATGTACGCACCAAAGTCGCCGTTGAGCAAACCAGCCTTGCCATAAAACTTCTGACCAATCTGGAAACCCTGCTGCAAGATCGCGTTGAGCGTCGGCCCAATGGAGCCACCTGAGGTGCCGGCGATAGCCGATGACAATTCCTGCGGGCCGTTCCACACGGTGTCAACAACGTAGACGTTGTATTCCGCGAGCTGGATACCAACACCGAAAATGAAGGCAATCTTGACCATACGCACGGCCATGTCGGTGAGCGATCCCGCGCATGCTTGCAAGCCCCCACAAGATCACATATACGCCGAGGAACGTGTAAGCGGCCGGTGCGATCGTTGATGCCACGACATGCAGCTTTTCTGCGACGAACGCAATACATGCGTTGTCAATGTACTGAAGCAAATTCGTGAATATGTTCGAGTTCATTTTCTCTTCCGAAGTAGAAAGGTTGACTCAGCAGATCAGAAAATCGCGTCAGAGGTGAACGTCCATCGACTGATATCCAGTGTCACCGTGAAAGAAATATTTGGAATATCGATGAGCACGTCCAAGAGCCCCTCTATCGTGCGGAACCACAGGGGTAATCCGTCGCTTCGGATGACAGAGAAGTACTCATCGCGCACACGAATTTCGAGAGCAAACCCTTCACGGTTGTCGACATAAATGTGTGGCCGCGCATATGCATCGCTCCTGTCACACACGCGAGCAAGTTCTTTGAGAGCTACAAGGGCCGCAGCCATGATCGGACCTCCAGCAAGGTTCGTTTTTGGTTAGGCTGCGAAATGGTGCCAGCCATTCCGCAGCCGCTCGGAAAAACACCTGATGTTCACATCAAGCGAGAGGGCTGCTGTACCTCACGAAACCTTCACATCTCGCGCCAATGCGCACCTACCAACCAGACATTTCCGTTGCAGGCAATTGACTACTCTCGCCTTAGCGCTGCTCTGACCGCATCCATATTCTTTCTCCCTATTTCACGCGCCGTAGGTGTCGTCACAGGTTCCGAAGTCAACTCGGCCTGCTCTCTCTTGGCCCGAATCATCGGCGTAAGCTCTGGAACAAAATCTCCTGTCGCCGCCAAGTTGACCAATTCGCTCACCCATGCTCGGACACTACCAATGGGTTTTTGCCTGGTTCCTCTTTTCACGGACTCCAGTGCACCGGCCAGTTCATCCAAAATGGTCTGAGCAACATCGCTTTCTAAGCCCGACAGAAGCACAGAAAGCATCTTCCGATGCGGCGAAGTTGCAGCATTGAAGATAAGTGGTGTTGTCGTGGTGTTATCAGTTCCGTTGTTGTTCCTGTTGTTTGTAGTCGTGCTGCTCATTCGAAGGGGCTGGTGATGTTCTTCTAAACCCCTCACAAGCCCCCTCCCGAGACATCCTTCGGTCGCCTCTGCTGGAGTTTCTGAAAAGCCATATTGCTTTCGGGAAGTAGGCCGAGAATTGCAGCCTCAGGGATGCCGATATCCAACGATGCCCTTACCCAGTATTCGCGGAGTTCCGATGGAAGACTTGCAAGCTCTTTCGCAGCAGCTTTTGCGACGTTCCCGGAAAACGTCGCTTCCCAGCTGTTATAGCGGAACCACATTCGAACAAGGATGTAATCGTCGATGCATACAACGATCTTGCGATCTGCTAGACGCTGTAAGACGTTAGCGAATTCCTCCTGTGAGAGTCCCATCTCGGCTGCCGCAATACGACCAACCACGCGGTAACAACCAATCGTGTTGGTGAACGGACTAGTCAGCAGATAAAACTCGCAGTATCGCTCACTGATGGTCAAATCGCATGAATCAGCGGAACGCCACGTCTGTTCCGGTGATATGGGTCGGTAACGAGCCATTAGCGGCTGCCCTCTTCAACAGAATGACGTGGACGCCCAATACGAGAGCCACTTCTCGCTAGAGGCTGAGCAACATCCGCTTTTTGACGCCCAGCAACCGTGCTATCTAACCATTCTCGAATATCTGCAACAAACCAACACGCCCGTCGCTTCCCAAGAAATGCTGTAGGCGGCAACTCGCCCCGATAGACCATCTGTGCAATCGCGCCGGCCGAAGTCGCGAGCAATTCGGCAAGCTCGTTGCGATTAGTAATCGCTTGTGGAGCCATACGTCCAAACGCCTGCCGAAAATCAGTCTCTGTCTTTGCCATCTGTGATCACCTGTATCTTGTGGTCAATGTGCTGACAGCCTAAAATCATCAGAGAACTTTCAGTAGGGCCAGTTTTTGATAAGGAATGCTGGTATGCCGAATGTCGGACCGAATAATGGACAGACACTGCGTTGGCCTCTGAAAAGTTTCGTTTCGCCGAGATGCTTATCCGAGAAGAGAAGCGCGATGGGTAAGTGGGATGACGTATCAACAGCTCGATGAAGCTCTTGCTCCACCGGGATCAATTTGGGACAGGCAAACGTATAGATACGTTAAGAAAGACCGTGCCCCGTTGGCGTCAGCGATTCAGGGCTTGGAACAACGCGTTGCGAATCTCACAAAACGAAAGGCACGGCGTATTGCCGTGTTCACAACAAGCAAGCGAACCTTTCTGGGATACCCGAAAGAATTCCATGATCTTTGGCGCACAGGAGCCTCAACCAAACGTCTGCGCACAAGATTTCTGCTTCTCGCGTACGAAGATAGGTGGCCGACATTTTTCGATCTCATCGATGTAAACCAAACACGGCTCGATAAGAGCATTGGGCTGGCCTCTTGGTGCTGGCAATGGGGCCCACTATGGGAAAAAGGATGGCCTGGCTTGGAGCGTTCGGAATTCGGTTTTCCCGCCGACGAACCACTAGAATCCGTCATTCGCAAACTCGGAAGCATAGCTGAAATCGAAATGGCATCGCGCAATACGTCCCGCACTCGCCGGTTTTCAACCGCCATCGAGTGGCAACTGCACAAGACGTCGCCGTTGCAAGAAATGCCTAAGGGAATTGTATCGATAGATCGCCGCTGGGTAGATGGTGACCGAACAGCAGAAGACTTGCTGGCTGGCCGACTCACCTCCAAGGTAGTCGATCTGCCAGCGAACAAAGCCGCGTTCCGGCTGGTCGAAGAACCCGTGATGTTGGAGATCAGGAAGGGCGTATTCCGCTGGGGCCGTCTGGTCTAGCCGCCGCCGAATGGCCGCGCAGATCAGCCCCAAAGACCGTGTGTACCGGAATTTTGCCGGAACTGGCGGGTTATCACGAGTAATCACCCGAGGTACCTAGGAAACAAATTTCTCGCAAAATCAAGTGATTACTGGTAATCTACACGGCGCTTGGTTTGACTGACTCTTAATCCGTAGGTCGAGTGTTCGAGTCACTCACGCCCCACCACCCCATTCAGACAAAAAGCCCGGTCAGCGAAAGCTGACCGGGCTTTTTGCTTTTCCGCTCGTGGAGATCGCGCCGTAGCCCGATGCGGCCTTGCGTGCACGGAACGCCGTTTTCAGAGTCTGCCAATATCTCGCCCTTTCGAAACACTTAAAAATTCTCTCCCTTCGCTGATCGATGCCAAACGTCGCGCCCATCGCGAGTCGTTCTCGCGTCGGCTGCGCGCCGTCCGCGTGACAGCCGCCACTGAGCGGCGCGCTCCAGCATCGGCGGTCGGCGAAATGCGGAGAATATCAATGGCATTCAAAAAGAGTTACACGGTGATCCTGCTCGCATGCGGCATCGGCATGCTCGGCGGCTGCGCGACGGAATCGTCGCGATCACTGCCCGTGCCCGAGGTCAGCAGCGCGCGCACGCCGTACGCGGGCAAACGCGTACCGATCGCAACCGACAAGTTCGACAATCGCTCCAGCTACATGCGCGGCGTCTTCTCGGACGGCGTCGATCACGTTGGCAGCCAGGCGAAGACCATCCTCGCCACGACGCTGCAGCAAAGCCGCTCGATCGCGACAACCTCGGCGAAATCAAGCAGGAAGCGGCGATTTCCAACAAGGCGCAAGCGCTCAAGGGCGCCAACTTCGTCATCACCGGCGATGTCACCGAGTTCGGTCGCAAGGACGTCGGCGACCAGCAACTGTTCGGCATCCTCGGACACGGGAAAACGCAAGTCGCGTACGCGAAGGTGAGTCTGAATGTCGTCGATACGGCAACCTCGGAAGTGATTGCATTGAGCCAGGGCGCAGGCGAATACAACCTGTCGAGCCGCGAGATCATCGGCTTTGGCGGCACGTCCGGCTATGACTCCACGCTCAACGGCAAGGTGCTCGACCTCGCCATTCAGGAAGCCGTCAATCACCTCGTCGAACAAGTCGACGCAAGCGCGCTGCAGGCATTGAAGTAACCCGCATCAACAAAACGATATGTTCAACAAGAATCACATTTTGACCGGCCTCGCACTGCCGGTCGCGGCAGCGTGCGCATTGCTCACGGGCTGCGCTACGACGTCGTCCACGCCGCCGCTGTATCAGTGGGACGCTTATCAACCGCAAGTCCACGAGTTCTTCAAAGGCCAGAAGAGCTCGACCGAGCAGATCGATGCGCTCGAGAAAGCACGCCAGCAAGCCCTCGGAGCCGGCAAAGCAGCCCTGCCGCCGGGATTCCACGCGCATCTGGGCGCGCTCTACGCGAGCGTGGGCAATAGCAGTAGCGCCAAGCAGGAATTCGCCGCCGAGAAGCAGTCGTTCCCCGAGTCGTCCGCCTACATGGACTTCCTGTCGAGCCACCTCAAATAAGCGCCGGACATGATCAAGTTTCTTTCCCTTAAAGCCTTCGCAGCGGCTTCGGCGGCTTCGGCGGCTTCGGCGCTGAGCGCATGCGTCTCGCAACCGAAGCAACAAGCCGATTACACCGCCTTCCGTAACAGCAAGCCGCATTCGATTCTCGTGCTGCCGCCGGTCAATCAAACTTCGGACATCAATGCGACTTACGGCATGCTGTCCCAAATGACGATGCCCCTCGCAGAAGGCGGCTATTATGTTGTGCCCGTCGCCGAGATGGATGAGACGTTCAAGCATAACGGCCTGACGACGGCCAACGATATCCAGAACGTGCCGGCCGCAAAACTGCGTCAGATTTTTGGCGCGGATGCAGCCCTCTATACGACGGTGACGGACTACGGCACCAAGTATCAGGTCATCGCAAATAATACGGTCGTGACGGCGAATGCGAAACTCGTCGATCTGCGCTCCGGCGATGAGCCGTGGCACAGATCGATGCCCGCGAACGGCAAGGAAGCCGGCAATAACTTCGCGGTAGGCGGGTTGGCAGGCATGCTCGCGACGGCAGTCGTCACGCGAGTAGCGCACTCCGTCTCCGATAAGTCATACGACGTCGCCGGATTGACGAGCCAGCGACTGCTCGCGACCGGTAACGCGAACGGCCTGCTCTACGGGCCGCGCTCGCCGAAGTACGGTACTGAGTAACACTGCGCCGTCAGTGTGTGTCTGATTGCAGCGACTCGCCTGGGAACGGGCGAGTCGCTTTGTGTTTATGGGGGCCTCGTTTCATCGGCGAGTTTGGCAATAGCGGCCATCGCGCTGCGCGTCGTGTGCGCCGAGGGATCCAGCCGCACATCGCACGCGATTGCGCCAGTGCGCGTTTCGTTCGCTAATCGTAGGAACGGCGGAAGCCTCGAACGTCGACGCTATCCGCCGTTCGAACTCAAGCGCTCGCCGCCTGCATCGGCACATCGCGGCAAAGCCTTTGCACCTCGCCACGAACACGCTCCAATACGTCGTCCCAATCACCGCGCTCCCGCTGTGTGAAGAGACGCAATCCCGGATACCACGGACTGTCTTCGCGATCGCGCAGCCAACGCCAGCAGCCCGCGAAACGGTTCAGCAACCAGACCGACTTGCCCATCGCCGCGGCCAGATGCACCACCGACGTATCGACCGAGATAACGAGGTCCAGTCCGCCGATCAGCGCGACGAGTTGCGATGCGAGATCGAGCTGGCCCGCTGCATAGGCGCGATTCGCGTTTCCGAGGTCCAGCTGGGCAAGTTGAAGGCGTGTCGACATAGGGTTTTCCAAACGGCTATCGGATTAAGGCAACTTCGCAAATATCCCGGCAACGCTGCGCGACGTCTTGCGTAGTCCAGTGCTGCCGGTAACGCTGGTATATCGCCTTCATGCATTCAAATTTTCGGAGGCCGCAATAGTTCTTGAGCAACGCCACGCCTCGGGGGAAAGCGAGCGTCGCAATGTCGAGGGCGCTTACGATCTTCAGCATCGTCTGGTCTTCGATGTGCCGCCACATGTTGAAAACGCCGTGCGGGCGCGAGCGGATTCCGTAGTCGCTTTCGAGAACCGGCCGCCAGGCGTCGCCGATAAGGGCGTCTTCGTACGCATTCGCATCGACTTCGAACCGGTTGTCCGCCAGCGCCTCGAGCAGCCTGCCGGAGCGTGGCGAGAAACCTCCGTTGCCCACGTCCGCGCTTTCCTTCCCGTTCAGCCAGCGCGCGCCGATGTAGTCGTACTCGCGAAAGGCATCGTTGTGAACCGATAGGTTACTCGCGTCCCGCGTCGAATTCGATCGGAGCATTCCGGCTCGCTTAGGCACCCGCTTAGATCGTTTCGCTGATGGAAACGCCTCGCTCACTTAGCGGATAGCGCCTGAGCGCACCACTCGGCCCACATCGATCGATACGCGCTCTCCACGCCTTGCGCAAAACGTGCGCCGTCCATCAAAGGCGACGCTTCCATCGTCTGGCGGAGATTCGCCCGCAGCCGCCTGAGGTAAGGCAAGTCGTGAGACATGCGTACGGCGGCTTCGAGGAACTGTTCGTCCGAGAAAACAGCAAGGTCCTGCAAGCCGAGATTCGTGAGAATGGAGAACCCCGCGCGGCTCGCCGACGAACCGCCGACCCGGGTGGACAACCGGCACGCCCATCCACAGCCCGTCGAGACTCGTGGTGTGGCCGTTGTAGGGAAAGGTATCAAGCGCGGTGTCGATCCTGCGATACGTCTGCATGTACTCACCGCGCGGCCGATAAGCAACGAACTCGATGCGCGCCGGATCGATCCCGAGCGCCTCGAACATCGAACTGAGTTCGCGACACGCATGGCCCTTCGACGCCAGCAAAATCATGCGCGAGCCGGGAACGCTGTCGAGCACTTTGGCCCATAACGCCAAGGTCGGCTTCGTCAGCTTTCCAGGGTTGTTCCAGGCAAGCGAAGGTGATGTAGCCGTTATCGTCCGCCGGCAATGTTTCGGTCGATGAAACTGTGACCAGCGGCGAGTAGCACCAGAACGTGTCGGGCAGGCGAATCGAGCGTTCGCTATAACGATCGTCGGATGTGGAATCGACAGGATCGAGCCACGGATCCGTGAAGCGGTAGCCGATCGCCCTGCTGCCCGTCATGCCCGGATAGGCAAGCCACGAAACCTGCACGGGCGCAGGTCGCCGCGCGAACAGAAGCGGGCGGCCGTCGCACATGTGCATCGTCAGGTCCACGAGAATGTCGATCCGGTCATCGGTGATTTGTTGCGCGAGCGCTTCGTCATCCAGCGACAGGACATCGCGCCAGACATCGGCGAAAGAAGACAGTTGCGCGGTCACTGCGTCGGGCTTGCGAACGCTCGAATAGCAGAAAATCTCGAACGATTAGTGACGATGATTCCGCAGCAGCGGCGTCGTGAACAGCGCCTGACAATGACTTCGAAAATCGGGCGATACATAACCGATGCGCAGGCGTCTGTCCGGCGTTCTATCATTCGCATTCGCATTCGCATGCGCGATGCTTGGCGCGAGAAACGGCGCTTGGAAGCGATCCGCGAATCGCTTGCACTCTTCGAGCACTTCGTATCCGTCGTCGGTTTGAAACAGCAGCGAATAGGCGAGATTCGCATGCGTGCCGATGTCGTTCGGGTCGAGTTCGAGCGCGCGGCGGTAGGCATGGATCGCGCCGCTGATATCGCCCGCGTTCTTTGCCCGGAGCACGCCGCCGAGCACAAGATGCGCTTGCGCCGATGCCGAATCCAGCGCCGACGTGCGCAGCGCCGAATCTTCCGCCTCGTCGAAGCAGCCGGCATCGTGCAGCACGCGCGCCAGATAGAGATGCACGTCGGCATAACCCGGCTCGGCCGCAAGGCGTCTTCGGCCTCTGCCACATGGCCGGTTTCATGCAGGCACAGGCCGAGAGATTGATGGTCACGTTGAGCATCTGCGGAGCGATCGTCAGAGCCTGACGAAAGGCGGCGGCTTCGGCCGGGCGCTTCAATGTCCGCAGCACGAGGCCAAGCGTATCGCTCGCGGCGGCGAGGTTCGGGCGAATCGAGAGCGCCTGGCGCAACGCGGCTTCCGCCTCGCGCGAACATCCCTGATCGTGCAGCACGACACCCAGATTCGTGAACGTATTCGCCGATGCCGGGTTGATCGCGAGCGCGCGCCGCAGCATCGCTTCGGCTTCCTGCAGTCGTCCGATAGCTCGCAACGCAAGCGCGAGATTGCTGAGGTTGTCGTCGTTGTGCGGCTGCGCCTGTTCCAGACGCGTCCAGAACGTGACGGCGTCGGCGGGGCGTCCAGCTGAAAGCAGCACATCCCGGCGATGCGCAACAGCGCCGGATCGGCGATGAGATCGCCGGGCAGCGATTCGATCGCGCTCAGCACCTGTGCCCACTGCCCGTTGCGAAAGCATGACAAGGCTTCGTCGATACTGCTCTGGGAGTCGTTCGTGCGCGGAACCATGAGTACTCGAGTGCGAGGCCAATGTATCGACGGTCGTGCTCGCGTCCATCACCGAACGAGTGTGATTTTAGCACATGCGCGATGACGGGCCGTAGTATTTTGTCACCGCGCCATTCGAAGACGATGACTCAATCAAAGCCGCCTAGACGACTTTCGCGCCGCGCTTCTCCAGCAACTCCCGCAATACCGATCGATGACACCGAGCTTCGTCCTCGCAATAACAGCCGACCGACAAATTCGTCGTGTGCGACAAAGCCGCGAGCAAATCCAGTGACTTGCTCGCATCATATTCCGCCATCTGCGCCTTGAATTGCTTCACGAACGCGCGCCAGTCTTTTTCGCTTTCAGCATGCAATGCCTCGGCCACCAGATCCGCCGACGGCGACAAATTCGGATACCACACGTCGTAAAAGTCCCGCTTCGCAAATTCTGATTTCGGCACGCCACGCGGCGGCCCCCGCACCGTGCCGATAGCAAGCCCTCGTTCTGCGCGCGCGGCGCGCCGAGCCGCACGATTCGAATTGCCATGTGCCTTCTCCTTTCGATGTTCGGCACAGCATAGTCGCCATCGACAACGCTTTGAAAGCTATGACGGCACAGCCAAGCGAAATGTGACGGCTTCCCATATCGTTTCGGATTATTCTCTGTACGCTTACATCCGGAACCCGCTCCGTGCACGCCGAAGACAAGACTCCGCCCCGCGATCCCGATGCGCCCATGACCCCGCTCGAACGCCGCGGCATGGCGGCGATCCTGCTGTCCGTCGCGCTGGCGACGCTCGATACGGCCATTGCGAACACGGCGCTGCCCGCCATCGCCGCCGATCTGCATACGACGCCCGCCGCGTCGGTGTGGTGGATCATCAACACGTATCAGCTCGCGATGGTCGCCACGCTGCTGCCGTTCGCCGCGCTCGGCGGCATTCTCGGGCATCGGCGTGTGTACTTGAGCGGGCTGGTCGTGTTTCTCGTGGCCTCCGCGATATGCGCGTTCTCGTGGTTGCCCACGCTCGTCGCCGCACGGCTGCTGCAAGGGCTCGGCGCGAGCGCGATCATGAGCGTGAACACGACGCTCATCAGTGCGATCTTTCCGCCGCATCGGCTCGGGCGCGGTGTCGGGTTGAACGCGCTCGTCGTGGGTATCGCGTTCGCGGTCGGGCCGACGGTCGCATCGATCGTGCTGTCGCTCGGTTCGTGGCCGTGGCTGTTCGCGGTCAACCTGCCGGTCGGCATGGTGGCGATGGGCATCGCGTGGCGGTTGCTGCCGCAGACCAAACGCAGCGCGCATGGTTTCGATCGCATCGCGGCGCTGCTCAATGTCGTCACGTTCGCATCGCTCATTTTTGCGCTCGGCGAAGCGGCGCAGCGCGCAAGCACACATACCGTGCTGATCGCTCGGCATCGCACTCGTCGCCGGTCTTTTGATGTTGTGACGCGAACGCGGCCATCCCACGCCGATGCTGCCTGTCGATCTCTTTCGCCGCCCCGATGTTCGCGCTGTCGACGCTGACCGCGATCTGTTCGTTCGCCGCGTAAGGGCTGGTGTTCGTGTCGCTGCCGTTTTATTTCGAGACTGTGCTCGGCCGCAGCCAGGTCGAAACCGGCTTTCTGATGACGCCGTGGTCCGCGCTCGTCGCGTTGATGGCGCCGATCGCCGGGCGCATGTCGGATCGGCACGCGCCGGGTTTGCTCGGCGGCGTCGGGCTGGCGATGCTGTGCGTGGGCATGGTGTCGCTCGCGCTGCTGCCGGTGAATCCGCACGCGTTCGATATCTGCATTCGCATGGCAATTTGCGGCGCGGGCTTTGGATTTTTTCAGTCGCCGAATCTGAAGGCGTTCATGTCGAGTGCGCCGCGTGAGCGCAGCGGCAGCGCGAGCGGCGTGATCGCGACATCGCGGCTGATCGGTCAGGCGTCGGGGGTGCTGGTCGCGTTGTGCTTCAGCATCGCCGGGAAACATGGGCCGACGCTGGCGTTGTCGCTCGGCGCGGGGTTCGCGGGCGTGGGAAGTGTCGCAAGCGGGTTGCGGCTGGTGAGGCGGCGTGCGGTTGAGGCGCCGGGAATCGGGCGCGAGCCGTCGCGGGAAGCATGAGGCGCGCGCCCGGCGTCCTCACATTCGCCGAACCTTCACCTTGCACCCTTTCAGCTTGCCAGCGCTCATCTTGCGCACGGCGTCATCGGCGACATCGCGCGCGACAGCCACGTACGCACCATATCGAGCACGTTGATCTTGCCGATCTACTCGCCCTTGAAGCCCGCTTCGCCGGTGAGCGCACCGAGCACATCGCCGGGACGAATCTTGTCCTTGCGGCCGCCCAAGATTTGCAGCGTCGCCATCGGCAGCTTCAGATGCCCCGGTTCCGCCGATGTCAGCTCTTTCAGCGGATGCCCCATTCCACTTCCGCCTTCTGCCCCTCTTCGATCGCGCCGACGCGTCCCATCTCGTCCATGCTCGCGAGCGACAGCGCCCAGCCTTCCTCGCCCGCGCGCCCCGTCCGCCCGATGCGATGCACATGCACTTCCGGGTCCGGTGTCACATCGACGTTGATGACCGCTTCCAGTTGCGCAATGTCCAGCCCGCGCGCGGCCATGTCGGTCGCGACGAGCACCGAGCAACTGCGATTGGCGAACTGCACGAGCACCTGATCGCGCTCGCGCTGCTCCAGTTCCCCGTGCAGCGTGAGCGCCTCGAAATCTTGCGCGCGCAGTACATCGAGCAGATCGCGGCACTGGTTCTTCGTGTTGCAGAACGCGAGCGTACTGACCGGCCGATAGTGATCGAGCAGCAAGCCGACCGCGTGCAGCTGCTCGTGGTCCTCGACCTGATAGAAACACTGCTTGATTTTCGCGCTGCTGTGCTGCTCGGTGAGCTTGATTTCGCGTGGATTGCGCAAGAATTGCTGACTCAGTTTCGTGATGCCTTCCGGATACGTCGCCGAAAAAAGCAGCGTCTGCCGCTCCTTCGGACACTTGCGCGCGACGGACACGATGTCATCGAAAAAACCCATGTCGAGCATGCGATCGGCTTCGTCGAGCACGAGCGTGCGCACGGCATCGAGCGACAGCGTGCCGCGCTCAAGGTGATCCATGATGCGCCCCGGCGGGCCGACCGCGATATGCGCGCCGTGTTCGAGACTCGCGATTTGCGGACGCATCGGCGTGCCGCCGCACAGCGTCAGCACCTTCACGTTGTCTTCCGCGCGCGCGAAGCGGCGGATTTCCTGCGTGACCTGATCGGCGAGCTCGCGCGTCGGACACAGGACGAGCGCTTGCACGTCGAATCGGCTGGAATCGAGTTTCGCAAGCAGTGGCAACGTGAACGCCGCGGTCTTGCCGCTGCCGGTTTTGGCCTGCGCGATGAGATCGTGCCCCGCGAGCGCGTGCGGCAGACTTGCGGCCTGAATCGGCGTCATCGACAAATAGCTGAGTTGCTGCAAGTTGGCCTGCATTGCGGGCGCGAGCGGCAGGCTGCTGAAAGAGGTGTCGGTCGTCATGGTGACTAGTGCTTGCCGTAGGGCGGCGCTTCGATGATTTGCTCGTACGTGACGTCGCCATCTTTCGTTTGATGGCGTGCGACGTAGTTACGTGCACCGCACATCGGGCAGCGGAACAGAAGGCCCTGGCCTTCGTTGTGGATCGACGTCCGATTGCGCCCATTCTGCGCCGCAGGACTGATTTCGGCAGGTGAACATGATGTGTTTGCGTGAGGATTCGTTCAAAGGCGAGAGTGTACGCGTCTGGCGCGCGTGGTCGCGTATATCCACGATCATCTCGATGACGAGTTGGACCTCAATCGGCTCGCCGAGGTTGCGTGTTTGTCACCGTATCACTGGCATCGGATTTATCACGGATTTTTCGGCGAAACGGCGGCGGTACGGCAGCGGCGCTTGCATCGGGCGGCGAATGCGCTTTTGCATGGCGGCGTTCCGATCGATTCAATTGCGGAGCACGCAGGTTACAGCAGCGTGCAGGCATTTTCGCGGGCGTTTCAGGCGAGTTACCGGATGCCACCGGCGCAGTTTCGCGCCGAAGGCGGCGCTTCGATGTTTGTCCCTTTGGACGATATCCGATCAGGAGAGACGGCGATGCATCAAGTCGATATTCGCAGGCAAGGCGCGTTTTCGGTTGCGGCGGTGGATCACGAAGGCGATTACATGACCATCGGGCGGGATTTTGAAATGCTGTTTCACTGGCTTGCCGTGCGTGATCTCGTCGATCCACGCGCGCGTTCGCTAGGCGTTTATTTCGATGATCCGGCAGCAGTGGCGACCGATGC
>LFMX01000052.1 GCA_001184405.1 Candidatus Burkholderia humilis | reverse complement strand
ATCGGTGTCGATGGGTTATCCGAAGGGCGCGTGGGGCGAGGTGCATGTTCACTCTGCCGCGCCAGCCAACGCGCACGCAGAGCACGGCATGCACATGAAAATGGATGACTTGCCGCTGCATCAGACGCCGTGGGCCGTCGCGCGACGGATGTGCCGGATAGCGCGAGTGCGGCGTCATCGGCGCGGCGCGTATCGATCGATTCTGTGATCGCGCTTGCCGCGAAGCTCGGCGTGAAGGATGACTACGGAATCGCTCTGCCGAACAAGCCGACGGGCGTATACGCGGTCTCGTACTTTCCGCCCGATCCGCGCGATGAACGCACGCTGCACATCGATCAATACAGCGGCACGCTGCTCTCCGACATCTCCTACGCGAACTACGGTCCCGTCGCGGATGGCGGTGTCGAGCGTGATCGGACCGGGCGCGGGCGAAAAGCATCCGCTGAAATATTCGGACAGACGCGGCAGCGCCGCGCCATCGACCCCGCCGGACAGCAATGTCGCGGGGACGCCGGCATCGCGCGCATGCTTGCAGGCGATGAACGGCGCCTTGCCATGCAGCGTCTGCACGTCCGAACGGCCTTCGCCTGTGATGAGCCCGTTCGCGTCCTTTAGCGCATCGTCGAGTGCGATTTCCCGCGCGACGACTTCAGCGCCCGTTTCAAAATGCGCGCCGAGCATATGCAGCGCGAAGCCCAGGCCGCCGGCCGCGCCCGCGCCCGCGCCCGGTTCGTTTCGTTTGGCGATGCCCATCGCCGGTTCGAGCACATCGGCAAAATGAGCGAGGGCGGCGTCGATCGTCGCGACCTGATCCGGCGTCACACCCTTTTGCGGGCCGAAAACGGCGGTTGCGCCGTGATCGCCGGTGAGCGGGTTATAGATGTCGGACATGCCGACGAATTCGACTTCCTTCACGCGTGCATCCAGTCCGGATACATCGATGCGCACAACAACTTTCGCCAGCGCCAATGGCACCGGCTCCAGCTCGCGATCGGCGGCATCGAGTAGCTTCAGGCCAAGGCCCACGAGCAGGCCCGCGCCGC
Source organism: Candidatus Burkholderia humilis (assembly GCA_001184405.1). Taxonomy (GTDB): domain Bacteria; phylum Pseudomonadota; class Gammaproteobacteria; order Burkholderiales; family Burkholderiaceae; genus Caballeronia; species Caballeronia humilis. The sequence goes on along the minus strand of LFMX01000052.1, from coordinate 32,244 downwards.
CGTCGTTCGTGCTGTTGCCGCCCAGCGCGACGAAAAACTTGCGCACGCCCGAGTCCAGCAGCGCGCGGATCGCCTCGCCCATGCCGAGCGTGCTGCGCTCCGTGACGGGCACGGCCGTGCCGTCTGGATCGGTGATGCCGACGACTTCCGCCGTTTCGATCATCGCGCTGCCGTCCGCGAGCAGGCCGGTCGCCGCATCGCGCCGCGCCGCGCACATTGACGAGATGCCGCTCGCCGCCGGCCGCGAGCATCGCGTCGAGCGTGCCTTCGCCGCCGTCGGCCATCGGCAGAATACGGATGTCGGCGTCCGGCCGCGTGCGCCTGATGCCTTCGGCGATGGCGTTCGCGACACCTTCCGCGGAAAGCGAGCCCTTGAAAGAATCGGAAGCGATGACAACTACGGGAGCAGGCAAGACGTTTGGCATAGTGTCTCGAATGTTCTGGTCTGAAGGAAAGACTTGAAACGCCGCAGCGACAGACCATTTATGCCCTTTGCGCATGCGCGTCATGCAGTGCGGCAATGCATCACGCGTTTGGCCGGCTTCGTGCGGGAATCATGCGCCGGCAAGCTTATCAGCGTGCCGCGCCGCGCAAAATAGCAGCGTCGCGATAACGGGAATTGTGCGCGCGGGGCAATCGCCCGGAAACGCGGATTTACGCCGAATTTCCCTCGAAAATGGCGGGAATTCACCGTGAAATGCGCTGTCGACTGTTCCGTGAACAGTCCATTCAGATTTGTTTGCTAGAATATTTGGTTATGTTGGCGACACTGCGTCGGCGGCAGCGAAGAAGCTGCAAAAGGAAAGCCAAAAACGGCGCGCACGGCGCAAGCAACGCGAGCTCGGGCGCCGCTTCGGCCCGCGGAAACAGATTCCGCACACGGACCCGCGCCTTTAGAACCGCGGAAGAACCAACCACCGAACACTGATTTACTCTAGGACGATTGAAGTCATGGCTAACGTTGAAAACCTCGGTAAGCTCGAACGCCGTGTGACCATTTCCCTGCCGCGCGAAACCGTGCAGAAGGAAGTGGATTCCCGCATCCGCCAATTGGCCAAGACAGTACGCATGCCGGGTTTCCGCCCGGGCAAGGTGCCCCTCAAGATGGTGACGCAGCAGTACGGCGGCCAGGTCGAGGCAGAAGTGCTGAGCGACAAGGTCGGCAAGGAATTCTTCGACGTGACGCGCGCCGAAAATCTGCGCGTGGCAGGCCAGCCGAGCTTTGCACCGAAGGTCGAAGGCGGCGAAGAGCAATACGCATTCGACGCGACCTTCGAGGTCTATCCCGAAGTGAAGCTGGGCGATGTCGCCACGGCTGAAATCGAACGCACGGTCACGACCATCTCGGAAGCCGAAGTCGACCGTACGCTGGACATCCTGCGCAAGCAGCGCGTGCACTTCCACGCACGCGGCGAAGCCGGCGAGCACGACGACGGCGGCGCGGACACCGCAGCCAAGCAAGGCGACCGTATGACGCTCGACTTCGTCGGCAAGCTCGACGGCGTCGCGTTCGAAGGCGGCAGCGCCGAAGACTTCGCGTTCGTGCTGGGCGAAGGCCGCATGCTGCCGGAATTCGAAACGGCCGCGACGGGCCTGAAGGTCGGCGAATCGAAGGAATTCGACCTGAAGTTCCCGGACGACTACCACGGCAAGGACGTGGCCGGTAAGACGGCTCAATTCACGGTCACGATGAAGAAGATCGAATGGCCGCATCTGCCGGAAGTAGACGGCGATTTCGCTAAGTCGCTGGGTATCGAAGACGGCGATCTGACCAAGATGCGCGGCGAGATCAAGGACAATCTGGAGCGTGAAGCCAAGCGTCGCACGCAGCAGATCGTGAAGAACCAGGTCATGGACGCGCTGCTCAAGATTTCCGAACTCGACGTGCTGAAGGCGCTGATCGAGCAGGATCAGCAGCGTCTGGTCGAAATGGCGCGTCAGGATCTTCAACAACGTGGTGTGCTGAACGCCGCTGACGCCCCGATTCCTGCTGAAATGTTCGCCGAGCAAGCCGAACGCCGCGTGAAGCTGGGCCTCGTTCTGGCCGAACTGGTCGAGGCCAACGAACTGCAGGCGAAGCCCGAGCAAATCCGCGCGGAAGTCGACGAATTCGCCAAGAGCTACGAAGACCCGAAGGAAGTCGTCCGCTGGTATTATTCGAACCAGCAGCGCCTCGCCGAAATGGAAGCGTACGTCGTTGAAAGCAACGTCGTCGATTTCGTCCTCGGCAAGGCCAAGGTGACCGACAAGGAAGTCAGCTTCGAAGAACTGGCCAGCGCAACGGCGGCAAGCCTGACGCACTGGGCGAGGGGCGTGCGGGGTCGTCGGATTTGACGGCCCGCACGCCTTTTTTGCATTAAAGTTTGTTCGTTCGCTTGCCGTTTTTATTGAAGTAACTTGTCGTCAGTATCCCTATTCCAAATAAGGAAATTGCATGACCTTTCGCGCTGAATTGCTCGACACGTTGGCGTCCCACGCACCGCGGGACTTCGAAGCCCAGGCGCTTGGCCTCGTCCCGATGGTCGTGGAAACGAGTGGCCGCGGTGAGCGTGCCTATGACATCTACTCCCGCCTCCTGAAGGAGCGCGTGGTGTTTCTGGTCGGTGAAGTGAACGACCAGTCGGCGAATCTCGTCGTCGCGCAGTTGCTGTTCCTCGAAAGCGAGAACCCGGACAAGGACATCAGCCTGTACATCAACAGCCCCGGCGGCTCGGTGTCGGCTGGCATGGCCATTTATGACACGATGCAGTTCGTCAAGCCCGACGTCTCCACGCTGTGCATGGGGCTTGCTGCCAGCATGGGCGCGTTCCTGCTCGCGGCTGGCGCAAAGGGCAAGCGCGTTGCGTTGCCGAACGCACGCGTGATGATCCATCAGCCGCTAGGCGGCGCGCGTGGACAAGCGTCGGACATCGAGATTCAGGCGCGCGAAATCCTCTATCTGAAGGAGCGTCTGAACCAGTTGCTGTCGCATCATACGGGTCAGCCGGTCGATCGTATCGCCCGCGACACGGATCGCGACAACTTCATGTCCGGCGACGACGCGCAGGCTTACGGTCTCGTCGACCAGGTACTTCACAAGCGTCCTTAAAGGCGTCCGGAGCAACGCCGCGCCGTATCGTGAATGAGCGGTGAATGCGGCGCACACGCCCTTCGATCCGGCCACGCGGCGGCAAACTACGTGGCCGGATCGAAGGGCGTATCATGTAACAAGAGCGTCCGGAGGCTTACACTTTTATGGTGGACAAAAAAGGTTCCAGCAGCGAAAAGCTGCTGTATTGCTCATTCTGCGGAAAGAGCCAACATGAGGTGAAAAAGCTCATCGCTGGGCCATCGGTGTTCATCTGCGATGAATGCATCGACTTGTGCAACGAGATCATTCGCGACGAAGCGGCCAGCGCGGCGGAGGAGGCCGGGCTGACGAAGTCCGACCTGCCGAGCCCGCAGGAAATCAACGATCTTCTCCATCAGTACGTGATCGGCCAGGAACGCGCGAAGAAGATTCTCGCCGTGGCCGTGTACAACCATTACAAACGCCTCAAGCATCTCGACAAGAAGGACGATATCGAGCTGTCGAAGAGCAACATTCTCCTGATCGGGCCGACCGGTTCGGGTAAGACGTTGCTCGCGCAGACGCTCGCACGCATGCTGAATGTGCCGTTCGTGATCGCCGATGCCACGACGCTGACCGAAGCCGGTTACGTCGGCGAGGACGTCGAAAACATCATTCAGAAGCTGCTGCAGAACTGCAATTACGAAGTCGACAAGGCGCAGCGCGGAATCGTTTACATCGACGAAATCGACAAGATCAGCCGCAAGTCGGATAACCCGTCCATCACGCGCGACGTGTCGGGCGAGGGCGTGCAGCAGGCGCTGCTCAAGCTGATCGAAGGCACGATGGCGTCGGTGCCGCCGCAAGGCGGACGCAAGCACCCGAATCAGGATTTCATCCAGGTCGATACGACTAACATCCTGTTCATTTGCGGCGGCGCGTTCGACGGGCTGGAAAAGGTCATCACCGATCGCACGGAAAAGACGGGCATCGGTTTTGCAGCCAGCGTGAAAAGCAAGCAGGATCGCGATGCCGGCGAAGTGCTGCGCGAAGTCGAGCCTGAAGATCTGATCAAGTTCGGTCTCATTCCCGAGCTGATCGGCCGTCTGCCGGTCGTGGCGACGCTCGGCAAGCTGGACGAAGCCGCGCTCGTGAAAATTCTGATCGAGCCAAAGAACGCGCTCGTGAAGCAGTATCACAAGCTGTTCAGCATGGAACGCGTGGAACTGGAGATTCGTCCGGCCGCGCTGCAGGCCATCGCGCAAAAGGCGATTCGTCGCAAGACGGGCGCGCGCGGGCTGCGCTCCATTTTGGAACAGGCGTTGCTGGATGTGATGTACGAACTGCCGACCATGAAGGGCGTGTCGAAGGTGATCGTCGACGACAACACGATCGACGGCGACGGCAAACCGTTGCTCATCTACGAAGACGCACCCAAAGTTGCGGGATCGAACTGAAGTAGGCTATGTGTCGGCGAAAGGCCGTTCATGGCGACGTGAACGGCCTTTTATTTTTTTCGGTTTATCTTGTAGACGTGACTGACGAGAACTTGGACTAACGACTTTTCCCTTCCGATAAAGGCTTGCAATTGCGCTTAGCGGCCTTACTTGAACGAACCGATTCCATTATTAATGGGGAAATTGAAATGTCAGGAACCCAACTCCTGCCGCAGGAACGCATTACGCTGCCGCTGCTTCCGCTGCGCGACGTAGTCGTCTTCCCGCATATGGTGATTCCGCTCTTCGTTGGGCGGCCCAAGTCGATCAAGGCCCTTGAAGCCGCAATGGAAGGCGGCAAGCACATCATGCTCATCGCCCAGAAAACGGCGGCGAAGGACGAACCGACCGAAAAGGACATGTACGAAGTAGGATGTGTCGCCAACATCCTGCAAATGCTGAAGCTGCCCGACGGTACGGTGAAGGTACTCGTCGAAGGTTTGCAGCGCGCGAAGACGCTGTCGATCGAAGAACAGGAAACGCAGTTTTCCTGCGACGTCATGCCGCTCGAGCCAGATCACGCCGATAGCGCCGAAACCGAAGCGCTGCGCCGCACGATCGTTTCGCAATTCGATCAGTATGTGAAGCTCAACAAGAAGATTCCGCCAGAGATCCTAACGTCGCTGTCGGGTATCGATAAAGCGGGTCGTCTGGCTGACACTATCGCTGCGCATCTGCCGCTCAAGCTCGACCAGAAGCAGCACATTCTGGAGATGTTCCCGGTCATCGAGCGTCTGGAGCATTTGCTTACTCAGCTCGAAGCCGAGATCGACATTCTTCAGGTCGAGAAGCGCATCCGTGGACGCGTGAAGCGTCAGATGGAGAAGAGCCAGCGTGAGTACTACCTGAACGAGCAGGTCAAGGCCATCCAGAAGGAACTGGGCGAAGGAGAAGAGGGTGCGGATCTCGAAGAACTCGAGAAGCGCATCACCGCCGCGCGCATGCCGAAGGAAGCCAAGAAGAAAGCTGATGCCGAGCTCAAGAAGCTCAAGCTGATGTCGCCGATGTCCGCTGAAGCGACCGTCGTGCGCAATTACATCGATACGCTGATCGGCTTGCCGTGGCGCAAGAAGAGCAAGGTCAACAACGACCTCTCGAACGCCGAGCGCGTGCTGGATGAAGACCACTTCGGTCTTGAAAAGGTCAAGGAACGCATTCTCGAGTATCTCGCGGTTCAGCAACGCGTCGAGAAGGTGAAGGCGCCGATTCTGTGCCTCGTCGGGCCGCCCGGTGTAGGTAAGACGTCGCTCGGTCAGTCGATCGCGCGCGCGACCAACCGCAAGTTCGTGCGCATGGCGCTCGGCGGCGTGCATGACGAATCAGAGATTCGCGGTCACCGTCGTACGTACATCGGTTCGATGCCCGGCAAGATTCTGCAAAACCTGACGAAAGTCGGCGTGCGCAATCCGCTCTTCCTGCTCGACGAAGTCGACAAGATTGGTATGGATTTCCGTGGCGACCCGGCATCCGCGCTGCTCGAAGTGCTTGACCCGGAACAGAACCATACGTTCGCGGACCACTACATCGAAGTGGACTTCGATCTGTCGGACGTGATGTTCGTCGCGACGTCCAACTCGCTGAACATTCCGCCGCCGCTGCTCGACCGGATGGAAGTCATCCGCTTGTCGGGTTACACGGAAGACGAGAAGGTCAGCATCGCCCAGCGTTATTTGTTGCCGAAGCAGAAGCGCAATAACGGCCTGAAGGAAGGCGAGATCGATGTGACGGAGCAGGCAATCCGTGACATCATTCGCTACTACACGCGCGAAGCGGGTGTGCGTTCGCTCGAGCGTGAAGTCTCGAAGATCTGCCGCAAGGTCGTGAAGATGCTGCTGCTGAAGAAGGCCGAAGGCGCGGTGAAGGTCGATGGCTCCAATCTCGACACCTTCCTCGGCGTGCGCAAGTACGACTTCGGTCTGGCCACGAAGGAAAACCAGATCGGTCAGGTCACGGGCCTTGCGTGGACAGAAGTCGGCGGCGATCTGCTGACGATCGAAGCGGCGGTGATGCCCGGCAAGGGCGGTGTGATCCGCACCGGTTCGCTCGGCGACGTGATGAAGGAATCCGTCGAAGCGGCGCGCTCGGTGGTGCGTTCGCGTTCGCGTCGTCTCGGCATTACGGATGAGTCGTTCGAGAAGAAGGACATCCACATCCACGTGCCGGAAGGCGCGACGCCGAAGGACGGTCCGTCCGCCGGTATCGCGATGACGACGGCGCTGGTCTCGGTGCTGACCGGCATTCCGGTTCGCGCGGATGTCGCGATGACGGGCGAAATCACGCTGCGCGGCGAAGTGCTGCCGATCGGCGGGTTGAAGGAGAAGCTGCTGGCGGCGCATCGCGGCGGCATCAAGCTCGTGCTGATTCCTGAGGAAAACACAAAGGACTTGGCCGACATCCCCGACAACGTGAAGAACGCCATCGAGATCGTGCCGGTTCGCTGGATCGATCGCGCGCTGGAACTTGCGCTCGAACGCACGCCGGAAGCGCTGCCGGAAGAAGAGGCAAAGGCTGCACCTGTCGCTGCCGAAAAGCAGAAAGATGCGCCGGCTTCTGGTGACGTCGTCAAGCATTAAGCCGTAAGCGCGACGCGGTTTCACCACCGCGTTGCGCTGTTTGAACTAAAACCCGCGAACTTGCTTCGCGGGTTTTTTCTTTTGGCGTGCCGAATTATTTGAGCGTCGCTTCTAAAGCCCGTCGATTGCGGATTGAATCGGGCGGAACCCTCGTTGACATGGCTGTTTCGGCTACGTTTAATGAGCCCCGCATCCGGCATTTTTGAGATGCCGTTCGTTTCGATGCATCAACAGATCGATTACATCGTGTCATTACAGAGTCGGGTATCACATGAACAAGACGGAACTGGTCGACCATATCGCGCAGCAAGCCGACATCTCCAAGGCAGCGGCGCAGCGCGCGCTCGAAGCGGTGATCGGCGGCGTGCGTGCGACGCTGAAGAAGGGCGGAACGGTGACGCTCGTCGGCTTCGGCACCTTTGCGGTCGACAAGCGTACGGCGCGCACGGGCCGCAATCCGCGTATGAGCGCGGCGATCAAAATCAAGGCCGCAAAAATCCCCAAATTTCGCCCTGGCAAAGTGTTGAAGGATGCGCTAAACTAATAGATTCGCTGGGTACGGTAGTTCTAACCGGGTATCGGACAAACCAGCGGAGCGCAAGACGAAGCAACTGCGGAACGGGTGCTTAGCTCAGTTGGTAGAGCGGCGCCCTTACAAGGCGTAGGTCGGGAGTTCGACCCTCTCAGCACCCACCAGTTCCGGTTTCGTCGGATGTCAAAAAGGAGCGGTAGTTCAGTCGGTTACAATACCGGTCTGTCACGCCGGGGGTCGCGGGTTCGAGTCCCGTCCGCTCCGCCAGAATCAATCGAAAATCCCGCAAGCTTCACGGCTTGCAGGATTTTGTTTTGTGCCTAGAAAACGTATTCGTTAAGAATGCGAAGGATTTTGCGGCGCCGACCATTACTGACTTTCGCAGCAATTGCGGTATTACGCGCGATGCGCGTAAGTGTCGAATAAGTCGTTGAATCGACGGAGAAATTCGGCTCATTTCATCCGGCTTCCACGACAATTACGCCGTTCGGTGCCTCAAATCACGCCCGCCTTTCGCCTTTTCCCCTCCCACTGTTGTAATATTATGAGTTTTGTTCTAACCACGCAGCGGTTCGCATGCTCGACTTCTTCCGCAATCACCAGCGCCTGATGATGGCTCTGCTGATCCTGATCATCGTGCCGGGTCTCGGTATGGTCGGGATTCAGGGTTTCAGCAACTATTTCGACGAAAGTTCGTACGTGGCCAGCATCAATGGCCACAAGATTACGCGCGTCGAATATGACAACGCCATGCGTCAGCAACTGGACCGCGCCCGCTCCATGCTCGGTGCGCAGTTCGATCCCAAGATGTTCGATTCGCCCGAGACGCGCGCCGCAATGGTCGACAGCCTCGTGCAGCAGCGCGCGCTGTCGGACGAGACGCAGCGTCTGCATCTGACCGCACCGGACGATGCCGTACGTCGTGCGCTGATGTCCAATCCCGTCATCTCGTCGCTGCGCAAGCCGGACGGCACCATCGACGTCGATCGATATAAGCAGATGCTCGCCATGCAAAGCATGACGCCCGCGCAATACGACGAGCGCATGCGCTACTCGCTTGCGAACGAACAGATTCCCGGCAGCATCCAGCAGACGGCGTTCACGTCGAAGGCGCTCGCGCAAAACCTGACCGAACTGGCCGAACAGAAGCGCGACGTGCAAGGTCTGTCGCTGCGCGCGACGGATTACGCGTCGAAGGTTCAGCCGACCGATACGCAACTCCAGTCTTACTACGACGCGCATCGCAATGATTTTGCGACGCCCGAGACCGCGACGATCCAGTGTCTCGTGCTGTCGCCATCGACGATCACAGCCGCGTCCAAACCGAGCGACGCCGATCTCAAGAAGTACTACGACGACAACATCCAGCGCTATCGCACGGAAGGCGAAGTGCGCGCGAGCCACATTCTGATCAACGCGCCGAAGGATGCGAGCGCCGCCGACAAGGCCAAGGCGAAGCAGAAGGCCGAGCAGATTCTCGCGGAAGTGAAGGCGCATCCGGACCAGTTTGCGCAGATCGTGCAGAAGGATTCGGAAGATACGGGTTCGGCGTCCAAAGGCGGCGATCTCGGTTACTTCGCGCGCGGTCAGATCGCGGGCAGTAAGGCGTTCGATGACGCCGCCTTCGGCTTGAAGAAGGGCGAGGTGAGCGGTATCGTCGAGTCCGATTTCGGGTATCACATCATTCAGGCGACGGACGTGAAGCCCGCCGCCACCAAGCCGTTCGATGAAGTGAAGGGCTCGGTCCTCAACGACTACACGACGCAGCAAGGCTCGAAGGGCTTCGCCGACGACGCGCAAGGTTTTACCGACCTCGTCTACGAAAAGTCGAAGTCGCTGCAGCCGGCAGCCGACAAGTTCAAGCTCACGGTGCAGACCGCGACGGTCGGGCCGAAGGCCAATCCGCAATTGCCGCAGGACAATCCGCTCAACAACGCGAAGTTCCTCGCGGCGGTGTTCGCGCCGGATGCGACGAAGGAGCACAACAACACTGAAGCCATCGATGTCGGCAATAATACGCTGATCTCGGCGCGCGTGACGGACTACAAGCCGTCCACCGTGCCCGCGTTCGATGCCGTGAAGGACGCCGTGCGCACGAAGGTCATTGTGCAAATGGCGGCCGATGCCACGCGAAAAGCTGGTGAAGCAAAGATCGCGGAGTTGCAGAAGTCGAAGTCGACGGACGGCTTCACGTCGCAGATCGCCGTGTCACGCAACGACGCGCAAGGTTTGCCGCCCGCGGCGCTCGGCGCAATCTTCAAGGCCGATGCATCCAAACTGCCGGCTTATGTCGGTGTCGATCTGGGTGCGGACGGTTACGCGATCTATCGCGTAAATGCGGTCGAGAAGGTCGCGGCGGATCGTCTGACGGGCGCGCAGCAGCAGATTGCGCAGATTTACGCGCAAGCCGACATGGAAGCGTATGTCGATTCGCTGAAGGCGCGCTCGAAGGTCAAGCTGAGCCAGGCGCCGACGACGGCATTGAATCAATAAGCCGTCTTAGGCTAAACAAAAAGCCCGCAATCGAAAGGAAGCGGGCTTTTTTGCGACTAAGGTTGATCGACGCTTACAGGCAGGCCTGGATATCGCCGGTTGCCTGGCTGCCCGCGGTGGCCCGATGCGTGGAAGCCAACCCACGAAGCAGGGAGCGTATTTCACGTTTTCTCCTTGTAGAGTCGCCCAGAAACGAGCGGAGTTATAAGAGTGACGCGAAAGTTCAGATGTCTGAATCGTGGCCGTGTTCCGCGTTATTCAGAAAGCTGTCGCGGCCGGTGCCTTCATTAATCCCGTTAATGCGACACACTGGCGCCCAACAAGGGTTTCAAGCTTGGCCAGACGTTATCCAATAGCAAAGGCTGGGCCTGCACGGTCGGATGAATCTGGTCCGGCTGGAACATCGATGGCTTGTTTTCGATACCCGCGAGCAGAAAAGGCACGAGCGGCACGTTCTTGTCCTTCGCAATGCGCTCGTACACACCGTGAAACTTTTGCGAGTAGTCCGGGCCGTAATTGGGCGGAACGTACATGCCGATGAGTAAAACCTTCGCGTGCGCCGCCTACGATGCATCGACGATCGCACGAAGATTGGTCTCCGTCGTCGTGAGCGGCACGCCGCGCAGCGCATCGTTCGCCCCGAGTTCCACCACGACGACAGCAGGCTTGAGGCGTGCAAGCACAGCGGTCAGGCGCGCGCGGCCGCCGCTGGTGGTGTCGCCGGAGATACTGGAATTGGCGACGCTATAATCGAGATGCTCTTTCGCGAGCCTGTCGCGCAGCAGATTGACCCAGCCGATATCGCGCGGCAAGCCGTATTCCGCTGACAGACTATCGCCGAGCACGACGATCGACGGCTTCGCAGGCGTGTCGGCCGCGTGTGCAGCAGTCGTGCAAACCGCTATCAAGACGACGGCTCGAATCAAGCCACGCCCGTTTCTTTTCAAAGTGTCCATGCAAAACAATATCGAACCGGTCATCGAAGTACGGGGTTTAAACAAGCGGGTGAAGGACGCAACGGGCGAACTCACGATTCTCGATCACATCGATCTGTCGATCGCGAAGGGCAGCAGCGTGGCAATTGTCGGCGCATCGGGTTCGGGCAAGTCGACTTTGCTCGGCCTGCTCGCGGGTTTGGACAGCGCGACCGAGGGTTCGGTTCGTCTGCTCGGCCGCGATTTGACGACCTTGAACGAAGACGAACGCGCGGCCTTGCGCAGCGGCGCGGTCGGTTTCGTGTTCCAGTCGTTCCAGTTGATGCCGCATCTCACCGCGCTCGAAAACGTCATGTTGCCGCTCGAATTGCGCACGGAGTTGCCGCATGCGGAAATTGCGTCGCGCGCGCTGCTCGATCTGGTCGGGCTTGCGCAACGCACGGGCCATTATCCGAAGCTGCTTTCCGGCGGCGAACAACAGCGCGTGGCGCTCGCCCGCGCTTTCGTCACGCATCCCGCTGTCTTGTTCGCCGATGAACCCACCGGCAGCCTCGACGCCGCCACCGGCTACGCGATCATCGATCTGATGTTCGAGATGAACCGCCGCAACGGCGCGACGCTCGTGCTCGTCACGCACGATGCCGAACTCGTCGAGCGCTGCGACGCGACGGTGACGATCGAAGCAGGGCGGCTCGTCAACGGTCTTTCGGTGTAAAAAAGCCCGCATCGCTGCGGGCCTTCTCGACATCGACAACAAAAATCAGCGCTTCAAAGCACGGCGCGCACGTTCGATCAACGCAGACGTCGATGAATCGTGCTTCTTCAGATCGGCGAACGCGGCGGTGATATCGGCTTCGACCACCTTGCCGAGAATCTTGCCGAGTTCCACGCCCCACTGATCGAACGAATTGACGTCCCACACCGCGCCTTGCACGAGCACCTTATGTTCGTACAGCGCGATCAGCGCGCCGAGCGTTTGCGGCGTGAGCGCATCGAGCATGATGGTCGTGGTCGGCCGGTTGCCCGGAAAGCTCAGATGCGTCGCGAGTTCTTCCTTGCCCGGACCCGAGACCTTCTTCGCTTCTTCGAGCGGGCGGCCGAGCATCAGCACTTCGCTCTGCGCGAAGCAATTGGCCAGCAGCTTCGCGTGATGATCGACGAGCGGATGTTCCGGCGTCAGCACGGCGATAAAGTCGATCGGAATGATCATCGGTCCCTGATGCAGCATCTGGAAGAACGCGTGCTGGCCGTTCGTGCCGGGCTCGCCCCAGATCACGGCGGCGGTCGGGTAATCGACCATCGCGCCGTCCAGACGCGCCGACTTGCCGTTGCTCTCCATTTCGAGCTGCTGCAGATACGAAGACAGAAGACTCAGCGCCTGCGAATACGGCGCGATCAGATCGCTCTGCGAGCCGAAGAAATTGCGATACCAGATGCCGATCATGCCCATCAGCACCGGCAGATTCTTTTCCAGCGGCGCGGTGCGGAAATGCTCGTCCATCATTGCGGCGCCTTGCAGCAGCGCATCGAAATTTTTCGGGCCGACTGCGAGCATGATCGACAGACCGACCGCCGACCACAGCGAGTAACGCCCGCCAACCCAGTCCCACATCTCGAAGATATTTTCCTTCGCAATGCCGAACTTCGTCACCTCCGCCGTATTCGCCGATACCCCGACGAAGTGCTTGCTCAACTGATCTTCCGGACAGCCGGACTTGAGGAACCAGTCGCGCATCGAATGCGCGTTGGTCATGGTTTCGAGCGTCGTGAACGTCTTCGACACGACGATCGCGAGCGTCTCTTCGGCATCGACTTGTTGCAGCACGTTCCAGAGATCGGCGCCATCGACATTCGATACGAAGTGCGTATCGAATTCCTTCGTCGCCAGATGATGCAGCGAATGCACGACCATCTTCGGCCCGAGATCCGATCCGCCGATACCGATATTCACCACGTGGCGAATGCGCTTGCCCGTATAACCGGTCCACGAGCCGTCGCGGACCTTATCAGAGAAGGCGGCCATTTTGGCCTTTTCCTTTTGCACTTGCTCGTAAAAAGGCACGTCCGGCGACTGCGTGCGCAAGGCCGTATGCAGGACCGCGCGCTGTTCCGTAATGTTGACGATATCGCCCCGAAACATGGCGTCGCGGCGCTCGGTGACGTGCGTCGCTTTCGCGAGGTCGATCAGCAGCTCGAGCGTGGCGTCGGTGATGCGGTTCTTGGAGAAATCGATGGTGAGGCCGCCGCCGTCGAACGTGAGGCGCTCGGCGCGCGTCGGCGAGGTGTCGTTTTGCGGCGCGAACCAGTCGCGCAGGCGCTCACCGGAGATGGCATCGTAATGCGATTGGAGTGCAGACCAGGCAGGTAGCGATGTAAGCGTCAAGTTTGAGGTCATGAGCGGTCCGTTAGTCTGAAGGAATACGTTCGTGCACGCGCGGTTCGGCCAGCTGTGTCGGGATGTTTCGTGAACGCGACTAAAAATCACCGCGGATGCTCGAATCCAAAAGAGTATAGCGACGATGCGTGAATGGTTGCTTGCAAGACGTCATGGCGTTTCGATCAGCGCGCGTGCTTCCCGTAGAAGCGGCGGTTGATGAGACTGCGCACCACGGGCGCGAGTTCGCCCGCGGTGAGTCCGGCGGGTCCGGTGCCATCGTCGGTGAGGTTTTCGGCGGCGAGTCCGTGCAGCCAGACGCCTGCAAGCGCCGCTTCGTAAGGCGAAAACTTCTGCGCGAGCAATGCTCCGATCAATCCGCCAAGCACATCGCCCGTGCCGCCGGTCGCGAGTCCCGCGTTGCCGGTCGGATTCACCGCAATACGGCCATCCGGCGCAGCGATCACCGTGCCCGAGCCTTTGAGCACAGCAATCGCGCCGTAGCGTGCGGCGAGCTGGCGCGCGGCGTTCAGGCGATCGGCCTGCACGGTTTTCGCGTCGGTGTTCAGAAGACGCGCAGCCTCCAGCGGATGCGGCGTCAGCACGCACGGATCGCCTTTTGCACCGCGCGCAGAAACTTCGGCGGCGAGGGCGTCATCGGTGGAAACGAGATTGAGCGCGTCGGCATCGAGCAAGGCGGGAACGTCGAGCTTCAGCACGTCGGCGAGCACTTTTTTCGCGCGATCCGATTTGCCCATGCCGCAACCGATCGACAGCGCGTCCATCTTGTCGAGCTTGAAATCGTCGACGGGATGCAGCATCAGTTCGGGATGCGGCGGATCGTAAGGCGGAAAGCCTTCGCCCAGAAACGCGACGTTCACCTTGCCCGCGCCGCCGTAGAGCGCCATGCGCGCGGCCAGCACCGGCGCGCCGCACATGCCGGTATCACCGCCGATGACAGCCAGCGTGCCGAAGCTGCCCTTGTTCGTGGCGTTGTCGCGCGGCGGAAACTGCGCGGCGAAAAGCGCGGGCGCGTTCAGCACGATCGACGGCGCGGCCGGCGCATCGAGCTCCAGCGTCGCGACGAAAAGCGTGCCGCACAGATCTCGTCCTTGCGCCGTGAAATGCCCCGGCTTCGCGCCGATGAACGTGATCGTGTCCGTCGTGCGCACCGCTTCGCCGTTGGCGACGGGCGCGCCGGTATCACTGTTCAGGCCGCTCGGAATATCGAGCGCGAATACGCGGCCATGTTCTTGCGCGCGGCGTGAAAGGCTTGCGGCGATCGTCGCGAACACGCCTTCGAGCAGACGCGTCGCGCCGATGCCGAACATTCCGTCGACGAGCCAGCCGTAATCGTCGAAAGAAGCGGGCGGTTCCGTATCGATCGGCACGCCCGCCTGACGCGCGATGTCGAGCGCCCAGCGCGCATCGTCCGGTTTCACTTCGATCGGCATGCACACGCGCACCTTCACGCCCGCGCGATGCAGCCGCTCGGCCATCACGAGCGCATCGCCGCCGTTATTGCCCGGCCCGGCGACGACCCACACGGGCAAATCGCGGGCTTCGGGATCGTGCTCGAAGGCATCGAGCAGACATTGCGCGGCGGCGGCGCCCGCGCGCGCCATCAGCGTGTGCGGCGGCTGCGCGGCGGCTGCGCGCGTTTCGAGCGCGCGCAGCTCGTTGAACGTGAGCAGCGCGATGGAATCGTCTTTGACGGTGAAATACGGGGAATGTTGAGGTGCGGTCATGGCGATCGATGGAAGCGGCGGGAAGCGTGACGCCTCCCGCATCGCACCAAACGTGCCACCATCGCAACACGCTTTAGAAGCGCTCGAGGCTCAACGCGGCGAGCGTATCGGCGGGAACGTCGGGCGTGACGCCAGAGACGAGGTCCGCGATCACTTTAGCAGAGCCGCAGGCGAGGCCCCAGCCGACCGGGCCGTGCGCCGCGTTCACGAACAGGCGCGGATGCCGCGTCCGGCCGACGACCGGCAGTCCGTCGGCGGTGACCAGACGCAACCCGTCCCAACCGCGCGCGGCCGACACGCGCGCCGCACCCGGAATCCAGTCGTGCGTCGCCTGGCCGAGCAGATCGAGCGCACGGCGCGAAAGCGCGGCGTCGAGCGGCTTGTCGGCTTTCGCCGCGCTCTGGAACACGCCCGCGCCCGCGACGCGCAGGCGCTGGTTGACGCGCGTCATCGTAATGCGCTTGATCGAATCGACGACCGTCAGATGCGGCGCGCACTCCTCGTACGCGATCGGCGCGGTCAGCGTATGCATGCGCATCGGGAAAAGCGCGGGCGTACTTTTCATGCCCGCGATCAGCGACGATGTGCCGACGCCCGCCGCGACGACGATCGCATCAGCGGAAATCAGCTCGACATTGCCCGCGCGCTTGTGATCGCCCGCCGCGAGTTCGACGGCCGCGCACGTGTCGTCCAGACGCAGGCCGGTCACGCTGCGATTCATGTAGAACTGCACGCCGGCTTCATTGAGCACTTGCTTGAGTTGCTTGGTGAAGAGCGGACAGTGGCCGTGCGCTCGTCGGCGAGCAGCACGCCGCCCGCGAACGCCGGCGTATCGGGCACGGACGGCTCGACCGCGATGCATTCCTCCGGCGACAGCAGCCGGTGCGGGACTTCGAACCGCTTGAGCAAATCGATGGCCGGTTGCGCTTCGGCGAAATCGCGCACGCCGCGAAACACATGCAGCACGCCGCGACGCTGTTCGAAGTCGAGTTCCAGATTCGTTTCGATCTCGGCAACGGCCGCGCGCGACACGTTGACGAGCGGCTGCAAGCGCGCGTACTGGACGGCAAACGCTTCTGGATTGCGCAAGGCCGTGCGTTGCTTCAGAAAATCGCGGGCGGCGGAATCGAAACCGGGTTTGACCAGCATGCCGCTCTGTTTCGAGCGGCTCGACGCCATGAAGGTCGGACCGAACCAGACATCGAGCGAGGAGGGCAGGAGCGCGCCGCTCTGCGCGTAGGTGGCGCCCTGCGCGACGGTTGCGTGGCGCTCGACGACGCAGACGCGATGCCCGGCCGTGTGAATTGATACGCGCTGGCGATGCCGGCGATTCCCCCGCCGATGACGATGACATCCATGACTTTTTTGACTGCCCGAAGGCGCGAGATTGCGCTGCGCGGACCCATGCGTGCGGGACGCATCGTTCCGGTGAGACGACGGGAACGGCGTCGCCGCACCCGAAGAAAGCGCGCCATGATAGCGCCAAATGGGCCGCTCTTGGGTGGCGCGGCGACCGTAATTCGGAACACGCGACGCACTTCACTGTTGCCCCCGCGCGGCCCGATTTTTTTCGGGATGCACCGGCGCGCCGCGTGGAACCGTCCGCCATGCCGGTCAGCCCGATTTCGAGACACATCCGGGTTATAATCGTAACCTTCTTTCGCCTCACGCCGCTTCACGCATCCGGCGCGCCGTCACAATGGCCCACTTCTCGTGTTTCCCCGGCGCTTCGGCCCTTTCCGATTTCCGTCAAACCCGTCTGCTCGACACGCTTTCCCGCATCGATCCGAATATCGTCGGCGTGCGCGGTCAGTTTCTGCATTTCGTCAACTCGTCCGAACCGCTCACCAGCGATGACAGCCAGCGCATCGACGCGCTGATGCATTACGGCGCGCCGTTCGAAGAGCAGAAAGAGCGCGGGCATGTCGAAACGTTCATGGTCGTGCCGCGCTTCGGCACGGTGTCACCGTGGGCGAGCAAGGCGAGCGATATCGCGCATCATTGCGGGCTGACGAAAGTGCGGCGCATCGAGCGCGGCGTCGAGTATTCGATGATTCTCAAGAGCGGTTTTCTGGGCGGCAAGAAGGCGCTGTCCGACGAAACGCGCGCGCAGGTCGCCGACGCGCTGCACGACCGCATGACCGAAAGCGTCGCGGCATCGCGCGATCAGGCGCTCCATCTGTTCGATGAACTGCCCGCCAAGCCGCTGCAGACGGTGGATATCATCGGAGCAGGGCGCAGCGCGCTCGAAGCGGCCAACGCGGAACTCGGCCTCGCGCTCGCGGAAGACGAAATCGTCTATCTGGTGAATGCGTTTGAAGGACTGAAGCGTAATCCGACGGACGTCGAACTGATGATGTTCGCGCAGGCCAACAGCGAACACTGCCGCCACAAGATTTTCAACGGCGAATGGACCATCGACGGCGAAAAGCAGGACATGTCGCTATTCCAGATGATTCGCAATACCGAAAAGCTGAACAACGCGGGCACGATCGTCGCCTATTCGGATAACTCCGCGATCATGCAGGGCGGCGTGGCCGAGCGCTGGTTCCCGCGCGGCGAAGACGAGCAGTATCAGCGTCACGTCGAAATGACGCACACGCTGATGAAGGTCGAAACGCATAATCACCCGACCGCTATTTCGCCGTTCGCGGGCGCGGCGACGGGCTCGGGCGGCGAAATCCGCGACGAAGGCGCAACGGGCCGCGGCGCGCGTCCGAAGGCCGGTCTCGCGGGCTTCACGGTGTCCAATCTCGATTTGCCCGATGCGCGCGAAAAGTGGGAAAACGACCGCGATTCCGCCGTGCCGCTGGCATCGCGCAATCCGGGGGATTCGCATGAGCCGTATGGCAAGCCGGAGCGCATCGCTTCGCCGTTGCAGATCATGATCGACGGGCCGCTCGGCGCGGCGGCCTTCAACAACGAATTTGGCCGGCCAAATCTCGGCGGCTATTTCCGCACGTACGAGCAGAACGTCGCGGGACGCGTACGCAGCTATCACAAGCCGATCATGATCGCGGGCGGTATCGGCAATATTTCGGATCAGCACACGCACAAGAACGATCTGCCCGCGGGCACGCTGCTGATTCAGATCGGCGGACCGGGCATGCGCATCGGCATGGGCGGTGGCGCGGCCTCGTCGATGGCGACCGGCGCGAACACCGCCGAACTCGACTTCAACTCCGTGCAGCGCGGCAATCCCGAAATCCAGCGCCGCGCGCAGGAAGTCATCAACGCGTGCTGGCAAATGGGCGACGCCAACCCGATTCTGTCGATTCACGACGTCGGCGCGGGCGGCATTTCCAACGCATTCCCCGAACTCGTCGATGGCGCGTGCAAGGGCGCGCGCTTCGAACTGCGCAAGGTTAAGCTCGAAGAAAGCGGTCTGTCGCCGCGCGAAATCTGGTCGAACGAGGCGCAAGAGCGTTACGTGCTGGCGATTTCGCCGGACGAACTGCCCGCGTTCGAAGCGATCTGCGAACGCGAACGCTGCCCGGTAGCAGTAGTTGGCATGGCAACGGAAACGCGTCAGCTCGAATTGATCGACGACGAAAACGAAGGCCAGGAACCCGTCGATATGCCAATGGACGTGCTCCTCGGCAAGCCGCCGAAAATGCATCGCGATGTGAAGCGTGAGCGCGTCGAGTTCACGCCGGTCGATGTCACCGGCCTGCCGCTGTCGCAAGTCGCGGTCGATGTGCTGAAGCATCCGACGGTCGCGAGCAAGTCGTTCCTGATTACCATCGGCGACCGCTCGGTCGGCGGCACGACCGCGCGCGATCAGTTCGTCGGTCCGTGGCAGGTTCCGGTCGCCGATTGCGCGATCACGACGATGGACTATCAAGGCGATCGCGGCGAAGCCATGACGATGGCCGAGCGCACGCCGCTCGCCGTCATCGATGCGCCCGCGTCCGGCCGCATGGCGGTGGGCGAAGCGGTGACGAACATCGCGGCCGCGCCGATCGAATCGTTGAACAAGTTGAAGCTGTCGGCAAACTGGATGGCCACGTGCGGCAGCGCCGGTGAAGACGCTGCGCTGTACGACACGGTGAAGGCGATCGGCATGGAACTGTGCCCGGCGCTCGGCATCAGCATTCCGGTGGGCAAGGATTCGCTGTCGATGCGCACCAAGTGGCAGGACGCGCGCGGCGCGGCGAAGGAAGTGGTGTCGCCGGTATCGCTGATCATTTCGGCGTTCGCGCCGGTCGAGGACGTGCGCCGTCAGCTCACGCCGCAACTCGTCAATGACACGAACACGGTGCTCATCGCCATTGATCTGGGACGCGGGCGCAATCGCATGGGTGGCAGCATTCTGGCGCAAGTCACGCAGCAAGTCGGCGATGCCGTGCCCGATGTCGACGATCCCGAAGACCTCAAGCGCTTCTTCGCCGCCATTCAGAAACTCAACGCTGAAGGCAAATTGCTCGCGTATCACGACCGCTCGGACGGCGGTTTGTGGGCGACGGTGTGCGAAATGGCGTTCGCGGGTCACGCGGGCGTGTCGCTGAACGTCGATATGCTGACGCTCGATCCGGACCATGAATCCGATTACGACGACGCCAAGGACTGGGCGAAGCAGACAAGCGGCCGCCGCGAAGATCGCACGATCCGCGCGCTGTTTGCCGAAGAACTCGGCGCGGTGGTGCAGGTGCGCGCCGAAGATCGCGATGCCGTGCTCGGTGCGCTGGGCGAGCACGGTTTGTCGGCGTGCTCGCATGTGATCGGCAAACCGAACGCGACGGATACGATCGAAATTTATCGCGACGCCAAGAAGATTTACGATGCATCGCGCGTCGAGTTGCATCGCGCGTGGAGCGAGGTGAGCTGGCGTATCGCGCGTCTACGTGACAATCCTGCGTGCGCGGACGCCGAATACGACACTTTGCTCGATGCCACCGATCCTGGCATTTCGCCCGTCCTCACGTTCGATCCGGCGGACGATGTCGCCGCGCCGTTCATCGCCACGAACAAGCGTCCGCACGTGGCGATTCTGCGCGAGCAAGGCGTGAACTCGCATCTCGAAACGGCTTACGCGTTCGATCGCGCCAGCTTCTATGCGCACGACGTCCACATGAGCGATCTGCTCGAAGGCCGCGCCACGCTCGCCGATTTCGCGGGCGCGGTCGCGTGCGGCGGCTTCTCTTACGGCGACGTGCTCGGCGCGGGCGAAGGCTGGGCGAAGACCATCCGCTTCAACGCGCAACTCACCGATATGTTCGCCGCGTTCTTCGCGCGTCCGGACACGTTCGCGCTCGGCATCTGCAATGGCTGTCAGATGATGTCGAGCCTCGCGTCGATCATTCCCGGCGCGGAAAACTGGCCGAAGTTCACGCGCAACAAGTCCGAGCAGTTCGAGGCGCGCTTCTCGCTCGTCGAAGTGCAAAGCTCGCCGTCGATCTTCTTCGCAGGCATGGAAGGATCGCGCATTCCGGTCGCGGTCGCGCACGGCGAAGGTTTCGCTGACTTTTCGCAGCAAGGCGATGCAGCGAAGGCGCTCGTCGCCATGCGTTACGTCAATCATCGCGGTCAGGCGACGGAGCAGTATCCGTTCAACCCGAACGGCTCGCCGCAGGGCATCACGTCCGTCACCACGCCGGACGGCCGCTTCACCGTGCTGATGCCGCACATGGAGCGCGTGCATCGCAATGTGCAGATGAGCTGGACGCCCGCCGACTGGACCACCGACGGCAGCCCGTGGCTGCGCGTGTTCCAGAACGCGCGCCGCTTCCTCGGCTAATCAGTCAGACGCAGCGCAGTACACGAAACGCCCCGAAGGTTCGTGCTCGGGGCGTTTCGTTTTGTACGCTGCTTTTAAGCATTTATCCCAAAATAAACGATCTGAAAGTTGCCGGTATAGTCTCCCGCACGCCGCCACGAGGCGCGGCACTCTGGAGGAGACATGAAGCTGTTTCGAGGCAAGCATTTAGGATGGTTAAATTTTTCCCGGACGATACTGGCAGTCGCCGCATCGTCCTGTCTGATGGCGGCATGCAGCGGCGGCGGCTCGGATTCGAGCGCCGTGAATCTGTCGCCGACAGCGCGCATCGCCGCGCTCGGCGGGAATCTGATGGTGCGCGTCGCCATCGACGCCAACGATGCCGCGAAGTCCGGCACGCAATGCGCGGATCTCGGCGCGGACTGGGCAAGCTGCGCGCGCGGCCGTCTGATTCTCGAAAACACCGGCAGCACGAGTCTGCCCGCGGGCGGCTGGACGCTGTATCTGCATAGCATCCACCGCATTCTGGCCGTCGAGCATGCCGGTTTTTCGTGGCGTCATATCACCGGCGATCTTTACGCGCTCACGCCGCAGGCCGGCGCGTTCACGTTGAAGGCGGGCGAGCGGATCGAAGTGCCGTTCGTCGGCGAGTACTGGTATCAGCGTTATAGCGATCTCTTGCCGCGCGCCTATGTCGCGACGGAAGGCGGGCAAGCCGTCGTCCTGAAACACAACGATACCGACGACGAAACCCGCTACGTCGATACCATTCCGCCCAGCGCCGACAAAGCCGCCGCCGTCAACACGACGCCCGCGCAAATCGCACGCGTGAGTGCGGAGCGCGCGCTGGCCTCGGCGAAACAGACCGCCGCGCGCGCGTTGCCTGCGGTGCTGCGCGAAACGGCGGGCGAGGGCGCGCTGAACGTCGGCGGTATCGATCTGTCTATGCACGGTCTCAGCGATTCGCAGCTCTCCGCGCTGAAGACGCGCGCCGCATCGCTCGGGCTCGGCGGCGCATCGGCGCGCGTGAGCGGGCAGATCGTCGGCGCGGCGCTGCCCGCGGATATTACGATGTCCAGTGGTTATCGGCTGACGGTTGCATCGGGCGGCGCAAACATCGACGCATTCGATGCAGCCAGCCTCTACTACGGCGTGCAGACGCTTCTGTCGCTTACGCCGGCAGGTGGCGGCGCAGTGCCCGCGATGACCATCGAAGACGCGCCGCGCTACACGTGGCGCGGCATGCATCTCGATGTCGCGCGCAACTTCCGTCAGCCTGCGACCATCAAGCGCCTTATCGATCAGATGAGCACCTATAAGCTCAACAAGCTGCATTTGATGAGGGCTGGCGCATCGAGATTCCGGGCTTGCCGGAACTGACCTCGAGCGGCGGCCAGCGCTGCCACGATCTCACCGAGACGCGTTGCCTCTTGCCGCAACTCGGCTCCGGTCCGGACAACCGTTCGGGCGGCGGCTATCTGACGCGCTCGGAATATGTGAATCTCGTGCGTTATGCATCGGATCGTTTTGTCGAGATCGTGCCGGAAATCGACATGCCGGGCCATGCGCGCGCGGCGGTGGTATCGATGGAAGCGCGTTATCAGCGTTTGCACGCGCAAAACAACGAAGCGGCCGCGCGCGAATTCCGACTGCTCGATCCCGCCGATACCTCCAACACGACGACCGTGCAGTTCTACGATCGCCGCAGCTTCCTGAATCCGTGCGTGCCCGGCGCACAGCGTTTCGCATCGAAGATCATTCGGGAAGTCGCGTCGATGCATCGTGAAGGAGGCGCGCCGCTTTCCACGTGGCACTTCGGCGGCGACGAAACGAAGAACATTCTGCTCGGTTCAGGATTCCAGAATCTCGACGGCACGGATGCATCGAAAGGCCGCGTGAATCTCGCTGCGCAGGACAAACCGTGGGCGCGCTCGCCGCAATGCACGGCGTTTATCGCATCGGGCAAGGCGACATCGGTCGATGAATTGCCGTCGTACTTCGCGCGCGAAGTCAGCAAGATCATGAGCACGAATGGCATAGGCACGATGGCCGCGTGGCAGGACGGCATCAAGCATGCGAGCGGGCCGAGGGATTTCGCGACCTCGAACATGATGGTGACGATGTGGGACACGATCTTTTGGGGCGCGGCGGACACGGTGAATTCGCTCAGCAGCCAGGGCTACAAGACCGTGCTCGCGCTGCCGGATTATCTGTACTTCGATTTCCCGTGGTCGATCAACCAGAGTGAACGCGACTATTACTGGGGCTCGCACGGCACCGACAGCTTCAAGGCGTTTTCGCTCGCGCCGGACAATCTCCCGCAGAACGCCGAAATCATGGGCGACCGCGACGGCAATCCGTTTGCGGTGACGAGCGCGGGACCGGCGCCAAAAATCGAGGGCATTCAGTGGCAGGCGTGGGCGGAAGTCATGCGCAACGATCAGCAGGCGTATCCGCGCTTGCTGGCGCTGGCTGAGCGCGCGTGGCATCGGGCGGCGTGGGAACGGCCGTATCGTGATGGCGAACGGTATGCGCTCGGCGACACCGACAAGGTCGATAAAACCGCGCTCGCGCAAGACTGGGCCGGTTTCGCAAGCGTCGTGCAGAACCGCGAACTGCCGAAGCTAACGCGGGCGATTCCCAACGTCCGTCAGTCGATCCTGGCGAATTGCTAAGCACACTTGAAACGACAAAGCCGCCCTCGGGCGGCTTTGTTTTTGAATCGACAGGACGTTACTTGATCACAGCCTTCGACTTCAGACTTTCTTCGAACGCCTGCAGCCTTTCCTGCTGGATCTGCTGCGCGATCTGCGTCTTCACCTGATCGAGCGGCGGCGGCGCGACTTCGCGGCTATCGTCCAGACGGATGATGTGCCAGCCGAATTGCATCTTCACCGGCGCGGGCGTGACTTCACCCTTCTTCAGCTTCTCAGCCGCGGCGCCGAATTCCAGCACGTAAGCCGACGGCGACGACCAGTCCAGATCGCCACCATTCTTGCCCGATCCCGGGTCCTTCGAATATTGCTTGGCGAGATCTTCGAAGCTCGCGCCTCCCTTGATCTTCGCGATCAGATCCTTCGCTGCTGTTCGTTGTCCACCAGAATGTGGTGCAGATGCGGTTCCTTCCCGCCGCCGGTCTGCTTGACGAGCTGGTCATAGCGCGCCTTGATGTCGGCATCGGTCGGCGTGTTGTTCTTCACGAAGTTTTCGATCAGCGCGCGCAGCACGACAGTCTGCTGCGCGACGGCGATCTGCACCTTCACGTCCGGACGCTGCGCGATGCCTTCGCGCGCAGCTTCCTGCATCAGGATTTCGCGATTGATGAGTTCCTCGCGCACCGCCTGTTGAAGTTGCGGCGAATCCTGCTGACCCTCCTGGACGAGCTGCTTCACGAGCGCATCGGCGCGCGACGTCGGAATCGGCGTGCCATTGACGACGGCGATGTTCTGCGCAAACGAGGGAGCCGTAGCGAATGCAGCCAGCAACACCCAGACGCGGGTTTTATTCAAAGTCATCGGAAGTTCCTAACTGAGCAACGAGATGCCTGCAAAGGCGAGATTTAAAGACAAAAGTTTTGACGATAGATCGGGCAAGCGGGGCGCTGGCTTGAACGGCCGGAACTACTGGAAAAGTCCCGCGAATTCCTGTGGCGTGTAAGCCTTGATGGCCAGCGCGTGGACGCCGCGCTGCATTTCCGCAGCCAGCGCATCATACACCAGCCGATGTCGCGCCACGCGCGCCTTCCCGGCAAAGCCGTCCGCCACGATAGTCACCGTGTAGTGGCTGCCGGACGCCGCACCGGCATGTCTGGCGTGCGCCGCGCTGTCATCCTCGATATGCACCGAACTCGGCGAGAGCGCCGCGTTCAGCTTATTTTCAAGATGCGCGATCTTCTGCTGCGCGCTCGCGGCCATGAAGTCGAAATCGGCGCTCACTGATTGTCCTCCTTCATGTATTTCGCAAGCCAGAAACTCTGCGCGACGATAAACACCACGAGACATCCGGTCGCGCCGAACAGCTTGAAGTTGACCCACTGATCGGTCGTGAAGTTATACGCGACGAACAAATTCACGATACCGAGAATTGCGAAGAAAACCGCCCACGCGACATTCAACTGTCCCCACACGCGATGCGGCAACAAGATTTGCTTGTCCATCATCGCTTCGATCAGATTCTTGCGGAAAACGGTTTGCGCGATGATCAGCGCCACCGCGAAGAGCCAGTAGAGCGCGGTCGGTTTCCATTTGATGAACGTGTCGTTGTGCAGCACGAGTGTCGCGCCGCCGAATACGACGACGACGCCAAGACTGATCCACAACATCGGATCGACCTTGCGATGGCGGAAGGCGACCCACGCGATCTGCACGAGCGTTGCTGCAATCGCCACGGCCGTCGCGGTGTAGATGCCCCAAATCTTGAATGCGACGAAAAAGAGGATGATCGGAAAGAGATCAAACAGAAATTTCATTGGCGTCCGGACGGAGTGGGCATCGGATGGCGCGCGAGGGAGACGCCCGGTCGAACGAGCGGGTGTTGAGCAGGCTTAACGCGCGGGCGCAGGAAGGCGCCCGCGAATCCGGCTCGCGCTTACTTGGGTTCGAATTGTAGCGCAGCCGAGTTAATGCAATACCGCAAGCCGGTCGGCGCGGGACCGTCCTCGAAGACGTGCCCGAGGTGCGCGCCGCAGTTCTTGCACACCACTTCGATACGCAACATGCCGTGCGAGCGGTCGGTATTTCCCTGAATCACTTCGCCGTTGATCGGCTTGAAATAGCTGGACCAGCCGCAGCCCGCATCGAATTTGGTGTCGGATTCGAACAGCGGCGTGCCGCAGCAGACGCAATCGTAGACGCCGCGTTCGTTGTGATCCCAGTATTTGCCGGTGAACGGCCGTTCGGTCACGGCGTGACGCGTCACCTGATATTGCGTCTCGTCGAGTTCACGGCGATAGGCGGCGTCGTCTTTTTGCAGCGGGAAACGCTTGTCGTCTGTACTCATCTTTCGTTCCTTTGTCTAGCCGGGTAGGGCTCGTATATGCAGGTGATGCTACGAAGAACAACTCACTTCGAGATCGCTGGCCCAGTCGGGTGGCAGGCCCGCATAGGCCTCGTTTTCGGGTTGTTCGTCGTACGGGCGGCGCAGTACATCCAGAAGACGCGCGATTTCCGTGAAATCCTTCTCCGATGCCCGCCGGATCGCGTTTTCCGCCAAATGATTGCGCAACACGAATTTCGGATTCACGCGATTCATCGCTTCGGCGCGGGCGGCGTCGTCGCGGGTTTCGTGCGACAGACGTTCGCGATACTGCACCGCCCACGCATCGAACGCGGCGCGATCGAGAAACAGATCGCGCACGGGCGCATCCTGACTGGCATCGGATTTCAACAGCTTCGCCAGGTTCCGGAACGTCAGCGTAAAGTCCGCGCGATTCGCGTGCATGATCTCGAACAGGCCGTTGGCGAGTTTGTCGTCGCCTTCACGCGTCAGTTCCAGCCCGAGCTTCGCACGCATTTTCGCTTCGAGCGCGGGCGCGAAATGGTCCTTGTAGCGTTCCAGCATTTTTTGCGCGTCCTGCACGACGCGTTCCGCGCGGCCTTCTTCCGGCAGATTCGCGCCGAAGAGCGGCACGAGCGCCTGCGCGAGACAGAACAGGTTCCAGTAGCCGACGTGCGGCTGGCGCGCGTAGGAATAGCGGCCCTGCGTATCCGAACGATTGCAGATGTGATGCGCGTTGAAGCCATCCATGAACCCGAACGGGCCGTAATCGATCGTGAGACCGAGAATCGACATGTTGTCGGTATTCACCACGCCGTGACAGAAGCCGACGCCTTGCCAGTCGGCCATCAGCGTGGCGGTAGTGCGCACGGCCTGATCGAGCAGCGCGAGATACGGATCGTTGGCGTCGCGGCAATGCGGATAAAAGCGGTCGATGACGTGATCGGCCAGCGCCCGCAGGTCATCGACGCGATCGTTCGAATAGAAATGCTCGAAGTGTCCAAAGCGCACGAAGCTCGGCGCGACGCGCGAGACGATCGCCGATGTCTCGATCGTCTCGCGGCGCACCGGCAAGTCGGAGCCGATGATCGCGAGTGCGCGCGTCGTCGGAATGCCGAGGTGGTGCATCGCTTCGGAGCAGAGAAATTCGCGGATCGACGATCGCAGCACGGCGCGGCCATCGCCCATGCGCGAATACGGCGTACGGCCCGCGCCCTTGAGTTGCGCTTCGAGACGCGCGCCACCGTGCTCGACTTCGCCGAGCGTGAGCGCACGGCCATCGCCCAATTGACCGGCCCACACGCCGAACTGATGGCCGGAGTACACCGCCGCGTACGGCATGGCTTCGGGCGGCCAGTCGCGCGTCGGATTGCCGGCGAAGTACGCGGCGAACGCGGCGTGTTCGTCGCCTTCGGCCAGACCCGCATCGAAACCGAGCGAATCGGCGGCTTCGCGCGAAATGGCGACGAGATAAGGATCGGGAACGGGCGTGGCCGGAAGACGCGTCAGAAACGCGTTGCCGAGCGCGGCGAACGAACCGGGACGGCCGATTTGAATCGATGCGGCCAGCGCATCCACGGAAAGCGGCTCGTCGCGCGACGTACGCACAGCATTGCTTGGGGAAAACGACATATTGAGCGCCTCTGAGTTAAACGATATTGTAAATCCGCGTCTGCGGGCCTGTAGGCGCGCCATTCCGAGCTTCAGCATCCACCGTTCCGAGGACTTCGCCTATGACGTCGCCACTTCACGGCCAGATGATGGACATACCGCTGCTCGCGTCGTTGTTGTTGTCTCACGCCTCACGCCATTTCGGCGATACGGAAATCGGGTCGCGGCGCATCGAAGGCGATATTCATCGCTATACCTATCGCGATTGCGAAAAGCGCGCGAAGCAGCTCGCGCAGGCGCTGATCGCGCTGGGCGTCGAGGAAGGCGAGCGTATCGGCATCTCGAGTGTTACTACGGCGTGCCGGGCATGGGCGCCATCTGCCACACGATCAACCCGCGTCTGTTTCCCGATCAGATCGCGTTCATCATTGATCACGCGGACGATTCGTACGTGTTCTTCGATATGACCTTCGGGCCGCTCGTCGAGATCATCGCGCCGCAGTGCCCGAACGTGAAAGGCTGGATCGCGCTCGGCGATGCATCGTGCATAGAAACGCATCTGTCCGATATGAGCGTGCCGGTGATGAGCTACGAAAGTCTCATTGCCCAACACGATGGCAACTTCGAGTGGCCGTTGCTCGACGAAAGACAGGCATCGATTCTCTGCTACACGTCCGGCACGACGGGCAATCCGAAGGGCGCGCTGTACTCGCATCGATCGACGGTGTTGCACGCGTACGCCGCCGCGCTGCCCGACGCGATAGGCGCGTCATCGAGCGATTGCATTCTTCCCGTCGTACCGATGTTCCACGTCAACGCGTGGGGTATTCCGCATGCAAGCCCGCTCGTCGGCGCGAAACTCGTGCTGCCGGGCAAGGATCTCGACGGCAAATCGCTCTATGAATTGATGGAAGCCGAAGGCGTGACGTTTTCCGCCGGCGTGCCGACGGTGTGGCTCGGTTTGCTGTCTTACATGAAGCAGGCAAGCGCGCGCTTTTCGACTTTGCAGCACACGGTGATCGGCGGCTCGGCCTGTCCTCCGGCGATGCTGCGCGCATTCGAAGACGAATACGGCGTCGAGGTGATTCACGCGTGGGGCATGACGGAGATGTCGCCGCTCGGCACGCTCGCGCGGCTCAATTTCCGCCAGAAGCAGCGCACGCCCGAGGCGCAGCGTCAGTCGCGCGAGAAGCAGGGTCACGTGATGTTTGGCGTCGATATGAAAGTCGTCGGCGACGATGGCAACGACTTGCCGTGGGACGGCAAGTCGTTCGATCTGCACGTGCGCGGGTCGTGCGTAATCGACCGGTATTTCCGGCGCGATGAGTTGCCGCTCATCGACGGCTGGTTTCCGACGGGCGATGTCGCGACCATCGACGCCGATGGCTTCATGCAGATCACCGACCGCAGCAAGGACGTGATCAAGTCGGGCGGCGAGTGGATCAGCTCGATCGATCTGGAGAACATCGCGGTGTCCATCCGCAGGTGGCGGAGGCGGCGTGCATCGCGTGCGCGCATCCGAAGTGGACGGAGCGGCCGTTGATCGTCGCGATGTTGAAGCCGGACGCGACGGTGACGCGCGAGGAATTGCTGGCGCACTTCGAAGGCAAGGTGCCGAAGTGGTGGATTCCGGATGATGTCGTGTTCGCCGATGAGCTGCCGCATACCGCGACGGGGGAGTTGCAAAAGGTGAGGTTGCGGGAGGCGTATCGGGATTATGTGTTGCCGACGGCAATCGAAAACAACGTCTGAGACCGAATAGGCCAGCGTCGCAACGCTCCGCATCTGCGGGGCGTTTTGCATTTCAGGCGCCTGTTTTCATCAATTGAACTCCCGTTCTTTTTTGTGTAATCTCCCCCCGATATTCCACAATGATCCTGGCAGCCAGTCGATCAGGAGACTTCTTCATGGCAGTGGACTACACGATCCGCGACGGCGTGGCCGTCATCACGCTCGATAATCCGCCCGTCAACGGGCTCGGGCATTCGACGCGACTCGGCATCGTCGAGGGCATCGATCGCACGAATAACGACGCGAACGTGCAAGCCGTCGTCACCACGGGCACGGGCAAAGCGTTTTCGGGCAGCGCGGACATCACCGAATTCAATACGCCCAAAGCCACGCAGGAGCCAACGCTGCTAACCGTCATCAAGGCCGTCGAAGGCAGCGCGAAGCCGGTCGTCGCGGCGGTGCATTCGGTGGCGATGGGCGGGGGCCTCGAACTCGCGCTCGGCGCGCATTACCGCGTGGCATCGCCGGGGGCGCAGATCGCTTTGCCGGAAGTGAAACTCGGCATCTTGCCGGGCGCGGGCGGCACGCAGCGGCTGCTGGGCGTCGTCGGTCTGGAAACGGTGCTCAACATGATCGTGACGGGCACGCCCGTCATGTCCGAAAAGCTCGCGCATACCGCCTTGTTCGATGAAATGGCCAACGGCGATCTGCTCGAAGCCGCATTGAATTTCGCGCGCCGCGTGGTCGGGCAAAAAGGTCCGCATCCCAAAGCGCGCGATCGCAAGATCGAGCATGCGAATGCCGAAGGGTTCATTCAGTTCGCGCGCAATGGCGTCGCGGCCGTCGCGAAAAACTTTCCGGCGCCGCACAAGTGCATCGATGCAATCGAACGAGACGTGTTGGAAGGCTTCGAGCGCGGTCTTGCATACGAGCGCGAATGCTTTCTCGCGCTCGTGCAGACGCCCGAAAGCCGCGCGCTGCGGCATGCGTTCTTCGCCGAGCGCGCGGCGGACAAGATCGCCGATGTGCCATCGAAAACGCCGGCGCGCGAGGATCAAGCGCATCGCCGTGATCGGCGCGGGCACGATGGGCGGCGGCATCGCGATGAACTTCGTCAACGCGGGCTTGCCCGTGACGCTGCTTGAAACGAAACAGGACGCGCTCGATAAGGGCCTCGCGACCATTCGGTGCAACTACGAAGCGCAAGTGAAGAAGTGCAAGCTCACGCAGGAAAAGGTTGAAGCGCGCATGGCGCTCATTCAGCCGACGCTTGCCTACGCGGACCTCGCACCGGCCGATCTCATCATCGAAGCCGTGTTCGAAGACTTGAGCGTGAAGGAACAAGTGTTCCGCCAGCTCGACGAGATCGCCAAACCCGGCGCGATCCTTGCATCGAATACGTCGACGCTCGATCTGAACAAGATCGCAGCGTTCACAAAACGTCCGGGCGATGTCATCGGCATGTACTTTTTCAGTCCCGCGAACGTCATGAAACTGCTCGAAGTTGTGCGCAGCGAGACGACGAAAAAGGACGTGCTCGCGACCGTCATGCAGCTTGCCAAGACCATCAAAAAGACTGCCGTCGTCTCCGGCGTGTGCGACGGTTTCATCGGCAACTGGATCGTCCGGCAAGCGCTTTTCATGCTGGAAAAAGGCGCGCTGCCCGCGCAGATCGATCGCGCGATCGAGAAGTTCGGCTTTGCGATGGGCCCGTTTCGCATGAGCAATCTCGCGGGCAACGACATCGGCTGGGCGATCCGCAAGCGGCGTATCAGGAACAACCGGAGATGCGTTATCCACGCGTGGCCGATCGCCTGTGTGAGATGGGACGTTTCGGCCAGAAAACCGGCGCAGGCTGGTACGACTATCAACCGGCCAAACGCGATGCGCAACCTTCCAGACTCGTCGATGACATGATCATCGCGTTTTCGAAGGAGCAGGGCATCGAGCGGCGCAAGATCGGCGATGAAGAGATCGTCGAGCGGCTCATGCTGTCGCTTGTGAACGAAGGCGCGAAGATCCTCGAGGAAGGCATCGCGTCGAAGGCATCGGATATCGATATGGTTATCTGACCGGCTACGGCTTTCCGCTGTGGCGCGGCGGCCCGATGCTCTATGCCGATACCGTCGGTCTCTATAACGTCGAACGCGCAATGCGCAAATACGCGCAACAGCCCAACGGCGAAGCGTGGACGCCTGCTGCGCGCATCACGGAACTCGCGGCAAGCGATGGCCGCTTCAACGCCTAGAACATGATGAAACCCGTCGAAGACGCATTCCTGATCATCGATGTCCAATACGACTTCATGCCCGGCGGCGCGCTCGCGGTCGCGCACGGCGATGAAGTCGTGCCGGTCATCAATCGCCTTGCGCGCGCGTTCTCGCATGTCGTGCTGACGCAGGACTGGCATCCGCGCTCGCATGTTTCGTTCGCGGCGAACCACGCGGGCCGCAAGCCGTTCGAGATTACGACGCTGCCGTACGGCGAGCAAGTGCTGTGGCCGGTGCATTGCGTGCAGGACACCGAGGGCGCGGCGCTGCATCGCGATCTGCATGTGCCGCATGCGCGGCTCGTGATTCGTAAGGGGTATCACGAACACGTCGATAGTTATTCGGCGTTTCTCAAAGCGGATCGCACGACGCCCACCGGACTCGCGGGCTGTCTGCGCGACGTCGGCGCGAAACGCATCTGGATTGCGGGGCTCGCGACGGATTACTGCGTCGCGTGGTCCGCACTCGATGCGCGCGCCGCGGGCTTCGAGGTGAACGTGATCGAAGACGCGTGCCGCGCGATCGATCTCAACGGTTCGCTTGACAAAGCGTGGAAAGAAATGAGCGTGGCGGGCATCGCACGCGTTCGCGCAGAAGACATCCAAGCAAAGGAGACAGCATGACCGATGCAGTCATCGTATCGACAGCGCGCACCGCGCTTGCCAAATCGTGGCGCGGCGCGCTCGACATGACCCACTGCGCGACGCTCGACGGCCACGTG
>LFMX01000051.1 GCA_001184405.1 Candidatus Burkholderia humilis | reverse complement strand
TTCTAAACACATGGCGGCGAATCAGCCGCGCGCAAGTACCACCACGCCCACGAGAATGATGCCGATACCGATTAGCCGCTGCATCGACATCACTTCGCCAAACAAATACCATGCCGCGAACGCGTTGACGACGTAGCCGAGCGACAGCATGGGATAGGCGATCGACACATCCACCCGCAACAGCCCAACGATCCACACGGCCACGCTGATCACGTAGCACGACAGTCCGCCGATAATCGGCAGTTGCGTGACGATCTTGAAACCGACCGGAATAATGTTCGCCGGCGTGATGTCGAAATGGCCGACCGCGTTCACGCCCGCCTTGAGCATCAGTTGCGCCACCGCATTCAACAATATGCCGATGATGATGCAAGTGAGGGAAATCGGATTCATCGTGCGTTCAGGGGATGCTTAAAAGAAATGATCGGTTCATTGCGGTTGCGGCTTCTCAACGATCACACGCCGGACGTCGCGGGCGATGACGTGCATCGGTACGTGGCGGGCTTCGAGTTGATCAAAGTGATCGGGCGGCATCAGCGCGAGCGCGTACTTGTCGGCATCCCACAACTTGATCCACGCGTCGATGGTCGGCACCCATTTTTGCGGTTCCGTCTGCACGCCGAAGGTCAATTCGTCGGATTCTTGGACCATCGTCATCGTGTGACCGAGGTAGAACGGCATCGTGTGATCCAGCTTGGCGATCGAGTAGAACGGCGTGTCGGGCGGCAGCTTCGCCATCGCGGCTTTCACGGCCGGGACGAGCTTCACGCCCGAGCTTTCGGTGCCGAAGACGTCGTGACCCGTGCTCGCGATCGTGCCGAGCAAGAGCCACGCGGCGCCGAGGCCCGCCGCGCCCGCGAGCACGACCTTGCGGTTCAGCCAGAGCGCGAAGAGCGTCACGACGAACGCCACCGCGATTCCGACCCACACCCATTCCTGAAACGCGCGATACAGCACGTTCGGCGTGTTTTCGCTGCCCGCGCGCCCGATGAAAATCGCGCCGAACGCCGCGGCGATCAGAAACACCGCATAGCCGATCAGATGCATGCGGTGCTGCGACTTCGTCAGCGACGGCAGATACAGCCCGAGCACGAGCGCGATGGCCGGCGCAATCGGCAGAGTATAGGAGAGCAGCTTCGAGTGCGACGCGCTGAAGAACAGAAAGATGAACGCGGACCAGATCAGCAGTAGCGTGACGGGCGCGAAGCCGTTGGGCTGGCGCGGCGTCTTGACGGCGTGGCGCACGCTCTGGAACGCGATCGACAGCCACGGCAAGAACCCGACGATCAGCACCGGCACGAAGTAATAAAACGCGCCGGGGCGGTTTTGCGCGGGCGTCAGATAACGCTCGAACTGCTGCACGATAAAGAAGAAGTTGAAGAACTCGGGATTCTTCAACTGCACGAGCGCGAACCACGGCCCGACGACGATCAGAAACACGATCAGCCCGCTGCCGATATAAAGCCGCTTCCACAGCGCCCAGTCACGCGAAACGAGCGAGTAGAGCACCAGCACCGCGCCTGGCAGAATCAGGCCGACGAGACCTTTCGACAGCACCGCCGCGCCCATGCCTGCCCAGCAGAGCCACATCCACAGACGCACTTCGCGCGCGGCGAGACCGGGGCGCTGGGCGAGCAGCAACGCGCAGAGCGTGACCTCCATCCAGAACGACAGGCCCATGTCGAGCGTGTTGAAGTGGCCCATCAGGTTCCAGTACGGGCAGGTCGCTAGGATCACCGCCACCGCGAAACCCGTCACCGCGTTGAACACGCGTGCGCCCGTGTAGCCGACGAGCAGCACGCCCGCAAAGCCCGTCAGCGCCGTATAAAGCCGTGCCTGCCATTCGCCGATGCCGAACCACGCGAACGTCAGCGCATTCGCCCAGGTTTGCAGCGGCGGTTTCTCGAAATATTTGTAGCCGTTGTAGCGCGGCGTGATCCAGTCGCCGGTGACGAACATCTCGCGCGCCATTTCGGCATAACGGCCTTCGTCGCTCGACACGAGATGGCGCAGCCCGAGCGGTCCGAACCAAATGATCGCGAGCGCGAGAATCAGAAGAATGAGTGAGAGACGGGTGAGCGGTAGCCGCGAAGGCGTATCGTTCATGAAATCGACCTATTCGATGCCGCGACGCGGCGCTAGTGAAACGAAATGGGGAGGCGCGGTGCGCTTCCACGCCCAGACACTTTTTCTTCGCAGGAGTTCGATGCGCGAAGCGCATTCGTGAAAACCGTCGAAATCCACCGGGCGACCGCTCGCCATCCGTCCCCGTCGCGGCACGCCGGGCGGGAGTGTAGCGCACGGCGGCGGCATCGAAATCGTCAATTTGACGCTTGGCGCGCGTTTGTGCGGTCGTGTGCAGCCGGTGTTCAGCGGGAGCCGGATTGTGCCTCGCGCTTCCTTAGCGTTCGCTTAGCGGTCGTCGATCCGCGCGCATCACGCTTCGATCAAAAGCGCCGCGGCGACCTTGCGGCCTTCCTGCATCAAAATGTTGTAGGTGCGGCAGGCGGCGCCGAAGTCCATCGTTTCCACGCCGATGCGGTGCTTCGCGAGCTGCGCGGTCAACCGCGGATGCGGAAAGCGCAGCCGCGAGCCGCTGCCGAAAATGACCACTTCCGGCGCGGCCTTGACGAGGGCATCGAAATCTTCGGGGGTAAGCGCATCGAACGATGTCACCGGCCAGCGCTCGACCGGTCCCTGCAGGATGACGATCACGCTGCCTTCGTGCCGTTCCAGATTGATTGCCACGAAGCCGTCTCCGTAGCTCGTGATGGTATTGAGCGCGCTGGTGGATTCCTGATGAAGTTTCAAAACGATGTTCCGACAGGAAAAGAGGTGAAAGGCCGAAGTTAGCCGCAGCAGAGAGCACAAAGACAAGCCGCCCGCGCCCGTCCTTTGGTGCATTGCGGAACCGGGCCAGAATCAGTAAATTATAACTTTTTGGCCGCCGGGCTCGCTCGCGCGGCCTGTGCGCCCGAAGCGCTTGCGTGCCGCCACAAGCCGCCATCGACTCGCAATCCGGTTCGCAACGTTCGCGCCTTACCTAGCGCCGGCGCGGCGTCTGCGGCATTCCAAATCCTCGCGCAACACCCCGTTTTGCCTGTTCGGCGCCTTTCGTCGATACTTTCGAGAGGTGCGCCGCGGCTCGTCTCGCGCGGTTTGCGCCCCGAATGGCGATTCATTCGCCCGTTTCACCGCAGCACATAACACGCATTCAACTCCGTACGTCATCTCCAGAGCCGCCAGCCGTGAAACCGATTCTCAAATCCAACAAGCTGCAAAACGTCTGCTACGACATTCGCGGTCCCGTACTCGAGCACGCGAAGCGCCTCGAAGAAGAAGGGCATCGCATCATCAAGCTGAATATCGGCAACCTGGCGGCGTTCGGGTTCGAGGCGCCGGACGAGATTATTCAGAACATGATCCGCAATCTGCCGAGTTCGTCCTGCTATTCGGATTCGAAGGGCGTGTTCGCGGCGCGCAAGGCGATCATGCATTACACGCAGGAAAAGGGCGTCGAAGGCGTGAAGCTGGATGACATTTTCATCGGCAATGGCGCGTCCGAATTGATCGTCATGGCGATGCAGGCGCTCCTGAACGACGGCGACGAAATGCTGCTGCCCGCGCCGGACTATCCGCTGTGGACGGCGGCCGTGAGCCTGTCGGCCGGCACGCCCGTGCACTACATGTGCGACGAGAGCAACGAGTGGATGCCCGATCTCGACGACATCCGCGCGAAGATCACACCGAACACGAAGGCGCTCGTCGTCATCAACCCGAATAATCCGACGGGCGCGCTGTATTCGGATCAACTGCTGCTCGATCTGATTTCCATTGCCCGCCAGCACGGTCTGATCATTTTCGCCGACGAGGTCTACGACAAGATCGTCTATGACGACCGCTCGCATACGTCGATGGCCGCGCTCTCCGAAGACGTCCTCACGGTCACGTTCAACAGCCTGTCGAAAAGCTACCGTTCGTGCGGTTATCGCGCGGGCTGGATGGCGATTTCCGGTCTGGTCGAAGAGAACCGGCGTCGCGCGAAAGATTATCTGGAAGGGCTCGGCATTCTCGCGTCGATGCGACTGTGCCCGAACGTGCCCGGCCAGTACGCCATTCAGACGGCGCTGGGCGGTTATCAGAGCATCAACGATCTGATCGTGCCGGGCGGGCGGCTCTACAAGCAGCGCGAACTCGCGTACGATGTGCTGACCGCCATTCCGGGCGTGTCGTGCGTGAAGCCGCAGGCCGCGCTCTACATGTTCCCGAAGCTCGACCCGAAGATGTATCCAATTCAGGACGATCAGCAGTTCATCACCGATCTGCTGCTCGAAGAACGCACGCTGCTCGTGCAGGGCACCGGCTTCAACTGGCCGACGCCGGATCACTTCCGCGTCGTGTTCCTGCCGAACCTCGACGATCTCGCCGATTCGATCAATCGCATTGCGCGCTTCCTCGACGGCTATCGCAAACGACATTCCGCTTAAATTTTCACTTTATAAGATTCGCGCTGCATGGAACCGATCAAAGTAGGACTCTTGGGTTTCGGCACGGTCGGCCGCGGCACCTTCACGGTGCTGCGCCGTAACCAGGAAGAAATCAAACGACGCGCGGGCCGCGGCATCGAAATCGCGCGTGTCGTGGTTCGCTCGCCCGCGAAGGCTCAGGCGGCGCAGGCCGAAGGCACCGCGGTAACGGACGACTTCAACGCCGTCGTCGACGATCCCACCATCGACATCATTTGCGAAATGATCGGCGGCACGGGCGTAGCGCGTGACTATGTGCTGCGCGCGATCAACAACGGCAAGCACGTCGTGACGGCGAACAAGGCGCTGCTCGCGGTGCACGGCACGGAGATTTTCGAAGCGGCGCGCGCGAAAGGCGTGATGGTCGCGTTCGAAGCGGCGGTCGCGGGCGGCATTCCGATCATCAAGGCGCTGCGCGAGGGGCTGACGGCGAACCGCATCGAATACATCGCGGGCATCATCAACGGCACGACGAACTACATTCTTTCGGAGATGCGCGATCGCAGGCTGGACTTCGCGACCGCGCTGAAGGCCGCGCAGGAACTTGGTTACGCCGAGGCTGATCCGACCTTCGACATCGAAGGCGTCGATGCCGCGCACAAGGTCACGATCATGAGCGCGATCGCGTTCGGCGTGCCGGTGCAGTTCGATCGTGTGTATGTGGAAGGCATCAGCAAGCTGTCGGCGGTGGATATTCGTTATGCCGAAGAACTGGGCTATCGCATCAAGCTGCTGGGCATTGCGCGGCGCACGGAGAAGGGCATCGAGCTGCGCACGCATCCGACGCTGGTGCCGGAAAAGCGCCTGCTGGCGAACGTCGAAGGTGCGATGAACGCCGTCGTCGTGCATGGCGATGCCGTCGGCACCACGCTGTATTACGGCAAGGGCGCGGGCACGGAGCCGACGGCATCGGCCGTGGTCGCGGATCTCGTCGATGTCACGCGTTTGCATACGGCGGACCCGGAGCATCGCGTGCCGCATCTGGCGTTCCAGCCGGATTCGCTGTCCAACACGCCGATCCTGCCGATCGACGACGTGACGAGCGGCTATTACCTGCGTCTGCGCGTCGCCGACGTGACGGGCGTGCTCGCCAATATCACGCGCATTCTGGCCGACAAGGACATCTCCATCGATGCGCTGTTGCAGAAGGAATCCGAACAGGTCGATGGCGAGGACAAGGGCGAGACGGACATCATCCTGATCACGCACGAAACCGTGGAAAAGAACGCGAACGCGGCGATCGCGGAGATCGAGACGTTGTCCACGGTGGTATCGAAAGTGACGAAGCTGCGCATGGCTTCACTGAACTAATCAGGCAAGCGACATGAACTACATCTCGACGCGCGGCGCCGGCTCCAACGAGCGCCACACGTTCTCCGACATCCTGCTCGGCGGTCTCGCGAAGGACGGCGGTTTGTATCTGCCGAACGAATATCCGCGCGTCTCCGCCGATGAACTCGCGCGCTGCCGCACGCTGTCGTACGCGAATCTCGCCTTCAAAGTACTGTCGAAATTCAGCGACGACATTCCCGCCGACGACCTGCGCTTGCTCACGCGCAAGACGTACACCGCGCAGGTGTACAGCAACGTGCGCCACGAAGAAAGCGCGATGCAGATCACGCCGCTAAAGACGCTCGGCATCGAAAACGGCACGCCCATTTCGCTGCTCGAACTGTCGAACGGCCCGACGCTCGCCTTCAAGGACATGGCGATGCAACTGCTCGGCAACCTGTTCGAGTATGCACTGGCCAAGCACGGCGACACGCTGAACATTCTCGGCGCGACATCGGGCGATACCGGCAGCGCCGCCGAATATGCGATGCGCGGCAAGACCGGCGTGCGCGTGTTCATGCTTTCGCCGCACAAGAAGATGAGTGCATTCCAGACGGCGCAGATGTTCTCGCTGCAGGATCCGAACATCTTCAATCTGGCCGTCGAAGGCAATTTCGATCATTGCCAGGACATCGTGAAGGCCGTCTCGAACGATCACGCTTTCAAGGCGAAGCACAAGATCGGCACGGTCAATTCGATCAACTGGGCGCGCGTCGTCGCGCAGGTCGTGTACTACTTCAAGGGCTATTTTGCGGCCACGAAGAACAACGACGAGCGCGTGTCGTTCACGGTGCCGTCGGGCAACTTCGGCAATGTGTGCGCGGGGCATATCGCGCGCATGATGGGCTTGCCGATCGATCAGCTCGTCGTTGCCACCAACGAAAACGACGTGCTCGACGAGTTTTTCAAGACGGGCGTGTATCGCGTGCGCGGCGCGGCGGAGACGTATCACACGACGTCGCCGAGCATGGATATTTCGAAGGCGTCGAACTTCGAGCGCTTCGTGTACGACCTGCTCGGACGCGATCCGGCGCGTGTCGTGCAGCTTTTCCGCGACGTCGAAGAAAAGGGCGGTTTCGATCTCGCGGCAAGCGGCGATTTCGCGCGCGTGAAGCAGTTCGGCTTCGTATCGGGCAAGAGCGGTCACGACGATCGCGTGAAGACCATTCGCGACATGTTCGAGCGCTATCACACGATGATCGACACGCACACGGCTGACGGCATGAAGGTCGCGCTCGAAAACCTCAAACCCGGCGTGCCGATGATCGTCCTCGAAACCGCGCAGCCGATCAAATTCGGCGAGACGATCCGCGAGGCGCTCAATCGCGAGCCGGAACGTCCGGCAGCGTTCGCGGGACTTGAAAAACTGCCACAAAGGTTCGATATCGTTCCGGCGGATGCGCGCGTCGTGAAGACGTTCATCGCAAAGCGGACTTAAAGCGGCGGTAGTACCAAAGCGAAAGGGCCAGTTGTCATGACGGCACCCTTTTTTCATCGTCCGATGCCTCGGTGCAAAAGCCGTCGTCGGGAAAACCCCATCAAAATCTGCTAAAATTTAAATTTTTTCGTCGTACCCCATTCAAAAGGACGCGCCGTGCTGTCTACCGCCGATATCACCATGCAATTCGGGCCCAAGCCCCTCTTCGAGAATATCTCGGTCAAGTTCGGCGAAGGAAACCGCTATGGCTTGATCGGCGCCAACGGCTGCGGCAAGTCGACCTTCATGAAGATTCTCGGCGGCGATCTGGAGCCGTCCGCGGGCAATGTCATGCTCGAACCGAATCTGCGTCTCGGCAAGCTGCGTCAGGATCAGTTCGCATACGAAGACATGCGCGTGCTCGACGTCGTCATGATGGGCCACACCGAAATGTGGGCCGCGATGACCGAGCGCGACGCGATCTACGCCAACCCCGACGCGACCGACGACGACTACATGCGCGCCGCCGATCTCGAAGCGAAGTTCGCCGAATACGATGGCTACACGGCCGAGGCGCGCGCGGGTGAACTGCTGCTGGGCATCGGCATCGATATCAGCGATCACAACGGGCCGATGAGCAACGTCGCGCCGGGTTGGAAGCTGCGCGTGCTGCTGGCGCAGGCGCTGTTCTCGAAGCCGGACGTACTGCTGCTCGACGAACCGACCAACAACCTAGACATCAACTCGATTCGTTGGCTGGAAGACATGCTCAACCAGTACAACTCGACGATGATCATCATCTCGCACGATCGACACTTCCTGAACCAGGTCTGCACGCACATGGCGGACATGGATTACGGCACGCTGAAGGTCTGGCCGGGCAACTACGACGACTACATGCTGGCGTCGACGCAGGCGCGCGAACGTCAGCAGGCCGCGAATCAGAAGGCCAAGGAGCGTGTCGCCGATTTGCAGGACTTCGTGCGCCGCTTCTCGGCGAACAAGTCGAAGGCGCGTCAGGCAACCAGCCGTCTGAAGATGATCGACAAGATCAAGATCGAGAAATTCAAGCCGTCGTCGCGTCAGAATCCGTTTATCCGCTTCGAGTACGAAAAGAAGCTGCATAACATCGCGGTGGTCGCGGAAGACATCACGAAGAAGTACGAGCGCACCATCTTCAATAACTTCAGCATCAGCGTGCAGTCGGGCGAGCGGATCGCGATCATCGGTGAAAACGGCGCGGGCAAGACCACGCTGCTGAAGGCGCTGAAGGGCGCACTGGACCTCGATCACGGCTCGGTGAAGTGGGCGGAGAACGCGAACGTCGGCTACATGCCGCAGGACACGTACGAAGAGTTTCCGAAGGACGAGACGCTGACCGAGTGGATCGATCAGTATCGCAAGGAAGGCGACAAGATGATGCGCGGCACGCTCGGCCGGCTGCTCTTCAACGCGGACGACATCAAAAAGAACGTTAAGGTGCTGTCGGGCGGCGAGAAAGGCCGCATGATCTGGGGCAAGCTGATGCTCGGCCGCCATAACGTCTTGCTGATGGACGAGCCGACGAATCACATGGACATGGAGTCGATCGAATCGCTCCAGGTCGCGCTGGATAAATTCGAAGGCACGCTGATTTTCGTGTCGCATGACCGCGAGTTTGTCAGCGGGCTGGCGGATCGGATTATCGAAGTGAAGACCGATGGCACGCTGCGAGACTTTGGTGGGAATTACGAGGATTTCCTGTCGAGTCAGGGAATTCAGTAAGGGT
Organism: Candidatus Burkholderia humilis; assembly: GCA_001184405.1. Taxonomy (GTDB): domain Bacteria; phylum Pseudomonadota; class Gammaproteobacteria; order Burkholderiales; family Burkholderiaceae; genus Caballeronia; species Caballeronia humilis. Next base: position 24,903 of record LFMX01000051.1, on the reverse strand, counting down.
TTGTGGGTTCGGCCGCAGAATGAAAAAAGCCGCGATTTGCGGCTTTTTTCGTTTGAAGCGCGGCTCTTGTCTCAGAGCTTGTCGTTCCGAAACCGCATCGCCGTTCCTTCGCGTTTGATCCGTTCCCAAATCGCGCGCCTTTCTTCATCGGAAAGAAAAACCCAGTTCGATACTTCGCCCGCCGTGCGGCCGCAGCCTTTGCAGACATCATCGAAAAGAGTGGAGCAAACGCCGATGCAAGGGCTATCCGGCAGATCGTGAAGATTCGAAGACATTAGGCAAACTCGTGGCCGCGCCGTCGGAAACGGCGCGGCATCAAAAATCGTAAAGAAACTCAACGCGCGATACTGTAGCCTATTCGCGCGATCCAGTGACGCCGCTGGTTGTAATCGAGGATATCTTCGCCGTAGCCGTTGAAATAGCTCGCGAACAGATAGCCGCCCCACGCGCTGCCGAAGAGCTTCGCAAGCGGATAGGTCAATTACGAGTCCACGCTGCCATACCAGTGCTTCGTGCCTTTGCGCAGCGTCGTCGCGAGTTGGAGGCCGTCGGGCTGCCGTACTTCACGAGAAAATCGACATAGCCGCGATAATCCGCGATATCGTGATTCCCCGCCCGTGGCAGGTAATAGTAAAACTTCGGCGACAGCGTCAGGTGATTGCCGGTCAGATCGCCGAACTCCCACGTCGGACGCACGAACGCGATATTGATCGCGCGCGACTCATCCCCGCTCTTGCCGTTCGATTCATGCCCGATGCCCGCCGCCACGCCCATGCGCGTGAACAGCGGACTTCTCACGCCCGTATCCTCGACGTAATAGAAAAGCTGCGGCTGGAAGCTGATATCGCGAAACGGCACGGATTTCGCCGACAGATTCCAGATGGCCGCCTGCGTATAGCCGAAGTACAGGTTGTCGAAAAAGCCGCGCGAGCGCGGATCGTCGGGCAGATGCAGCCGGTACTTGAAACTGAACTGGAACTTGGCGAGGTTGTCACCGTTCTTGCCATCGGCGAAATACATCGGCTCGAAGGTCGAGAGACGGCCGGAGAGCATGGTCGCGACGGTGCTCATCGGCACGGCGTCCGTGTTTGCGGCGGCGGTGGCGCTCGCCAGTTGCTCGGGCGTCGCGGCCTGCGCCTCGCGTTTCTCGGCGGCGACGATCTACGTCTGATTTTCGCCGCGATTGAGTGTGACGAGCATCGGCGATGCATCGAAACCGACCGGATCGATCTTCACCGTGCCGCGCGCTGAATCCGGCCACGGCGCGCTGAAGCGCACGCGGCGATACTGGCCCGGCGCGAGACGCAGCCGGTCGGGCACTTTCGGGTCACGCGTGAGTTGCAGCGGCGCGGGCGGCAGATCGCCGTTGGTCAGATTCACCGTCAATTACTTCGGGACATCGACGTTCAAAGGCTTCGTGCCGTCGTCGGTATAGAGCAGCGTGAGTTCGAGCGGTTGAGCAGCGGCGGCTTCACGCGCCGGTTGCAAAACGGCGACGGGCGCGTGCGCGGTGGTCGTCAGGCCAAGCGTGAAAAGCAGCAATGCGATCGGATGTAAAGCCGGTCCTGGGCGATAAGCCATTTATTAGCGTCCTGTTGGTCGCCCGCGTTCGGATCGGCGTTTGCTCCGGGTGAATGCATCGAATCGACGCGCTTCGCCGCCGCGCGGGTGCGAGTGTGGTAAGTCGCGATCGTCCGCGTTGCGGCGATCGAAAGACAATCGAATACTGCAGACAACGATGACGCCTACTCATCGAAAGTTACGCAGAAAACGCAGCCTGCCACAATAACACCGCGTTCAGCACGACGATCACGCCCGCGCAAAGCCACGCCCAACGCCAGCGGCACACGCGCGACGCGCCATCGGCCCCATCAGCTTGCTATCCGATGCAAAACGCACGAGCGGAATCACCGCGAGCGGCAGTTGCAGGCTCAGCACGACTTGCGGCGCGACGAGCAGCGCGTTCGAGCCGTGCTGCCCGCCCGAAGCTCGCGACCACGACGAGCGCCGGACCGATCGCAAGACCGCGCGTGAACAGCGCCCGCGCCCAGCGCGCGATCTTCAATTGCAGAAAGCCTTCCATCACGGCCTGACCCGCGAGCGTGCCGGTGACCGTCGCGTTCAGTCCGCACGCGAGCAAAGCCGAGGCGAACGCGATGCCCGCCCAGTGACTGCCGACGAGCGGCGCGATCAGACGGTGCGCATCGGCAAGATCGTCGATCTGCGTGTACCCACCGGTATGGAACACGGCGGCGGCGACGATCAGCAGCGACGCATTGACGATGAACGCCAGCCCGAGCGACGCGAAGGATAGATATTCACGCCGCGCAGCGCTTCGCCGATGGTGGCATCGTCGCGCGCCGGGACGTAGTCCTTGACCAGCGCGGAGTACAGATAGAGGTTGTGCGGCATCACGGTGGCGCCGAGCACGCCCGCGGCGAGCCAGAGCATGCCCCGGCATCGCGCAGCAATGCGCTCGACGGTGTGAAGCCGCGCAGTGCGTCGATCCACACGGGATGCGCGAGCGCCAATTCCACGACAAAGCAAAAGCTGACGAACAGAATGAGCGCGGTCACGGCGCGTTGCAAAAGGCGCTTGCCGCGGCTTTGCAGCGCGAGCATCGCGAAAGTCGCGACGGCGGAGCAGAGCACGCCCGCCGTCAGCGAAAGGCTGAAGAGCATCTGCAAGGCGACTGCGCTGCCGACGACCTCGGCCACATCGCACGCGATGATCGTGATTTCGCACGCGATCCACAACACGAGCGTCGTGCGCCAGCTGTAGCGTTCGCGGCACAGTTGCGCGAGATCGCGCCCGGTCACGACGCCCACGCGCGATGCGACCCATTGCAGCAGCACGCCTATCAGGCTCGCCAGCAGCACGACGAAAAGCAGTTGATAGCCGTAGCGCGCGCCGTTTGCGAGCGCCGTCGCCCAGTTGCCGGGATATCCATATAGTCGACCGCGACCAGCGCGCCCGCGAACGAATACCGGCGCCCGCGCGGTTTTCTCGGCGGCTCTTCGCGGCGGCCGACGCGCGAGGACCGATCGGCTTCGGCAGACGAGAGCTGGGCCAGCGCGGACGGATTGGTGTTCATGCGGTAAGAAGCCTCGAATAGCGATGCAACAGCGGCTGCGAGCCACGATGCGCGTGGCGGCGAGGACAGCGTGAGTTGCCGGTTTGATTTGCAATACGACGGAGCAGTGCGTCGAGATGCACGTCGAAATGGCTAGCAACGAGTGTTCCGCTGGCTATTCGTAAGCTGTGGCAATGGTGATTACGCATAAAGCGCGGCATCCCGAAAGCCCTAACACGAATAATGACATTGCATCGCGTCAATTCGCCTGCGTGCCACTTCGACGAGTGTGGTTTTATTCAGTCCCGCATGGGCGCGCAATAGGGGCTAAAATGCGCGGTCTTTCACCGGTAGCGGACGCCCTGCAAAACGCGCGAAAGCCAGACGCGACGCGACTTCGCGCGCATCGGGCGCGAACCGTGTGCACTTTGCGCGACGCGTGGCGGATTGATTTTTGTCGCATCCGGGTTTAGTGGTAATTTGCGGGTTTTTGAAGGGCAGAGCGAGCCGGACCGATGAATCCGGACGATGCACACGCCTCACGCGGCGCGCCGCCGTAGAGAATCGGAACAAGGGAGAATCGAGATGAACCAGAAAAAGACGGCCGGTTCGGCTACGTTCGCCAGACTGGCGAGCGCCGTGGCGTGCGTGGGCTTGCTGACGCCGCTTGCGGCATCGGCAAAAGACACGCAGTTGAACGTGTACAACTGGTCGGACTACATCGCCAAGGACACGATCCCCAACTTCACCAAGCAGACTCAGATCAAGGTGAAGTACGACAACTACGACAGCGACGACACGCTTCAGGCCAAGCTGCTCACGGGCAATTCGGGCTACGACATCGTCGTGCCGACCAGCAACTACGCGGGCAAGCAGATCGCCGCGAACATTTTCTCGCCGCTCGACAAGTCGAAGCTGCCAAACCTGAAGTATCTCGATCCCGATCTAATGAAGCTGCTCGAAGGCGCGGACCCGGGCAACAAGTTCGCGGTGCCCTGGGCGTACGGCACGACGGGTCTGGGCTACAACGTCAACAAGGCGAAGAAGATTCTCGGCACGAACGTCGAACTCAATAACTGGGACATTCTCTTCAAACCCAAAAATATTTCGAAGCTGAAGGCGTGCGGCGTGTCCGTGCTCGACGCGCCCGACCAGATGTTCGCGGCGGCGCTGCATTACATTGGCAAGGATCCGATGAGCACGAATCCGGCGGATTATCGTGACGCGCTCGCGATGATGAAGAAGATCCGTCCGTACATCACGCAGTTCAATTCGTCGGGCTATATCAACGATATGGTCGGCGGCGACATCTGCTTCACGTACGGCTGGTCGGGCGATGTGGTGATCGCCAAGCATCGCGCGATCGAAGCGAAGAAGTCGTTCAAGATCGGTTACTACATTCCGAAGGGCGGTGCGCCGATCTGGTTCGACGTGGTGGCCATTCCTAAGGACGCGAAGAACAAGGAAGCCGCGCACGAGTGGATCAACTACATCGAGACGCCGCAGGTCCACGCGGCGATCACCAACGCGGTGTATTACCCGAGCGCGAACGCGGAAGTGCGCAAGTATGTCGACAAGGACGTGGCGAACGATCCGGCGGTCTATCCGCCCCAGGATGTCGTGAAAACGCTGTTCTTGCTGAAGCCGCTGCCGCCGGAAATCCAGCGTCTGCAGACGCGGCTCTGGACCGAATTCAAGTCCGGCCGATAATGCATAGCGCCGATCTTCTTTGATTTAACGAAGCCCCTGGTCCTCCGGGGGCTTTGTTCGTGGCAGATCGACGCCACGAGAAGCATTTGATGCAGGAGTCGAACAGGCAATCATGAGTGAGCAGTCGAGCGCGTTGAAGACAGCGTCCAATTCGGGCCGGCAGGAGCCGGACGGTTTTCTGTCCGGCGCGAGTCCGGACGACAACTTCGTACAGATCGTCGATGTCGTGAAGAAATTCGGCGAAACGACGGCCGTGCGCGGCATGAATCTGTCGGTGAAAAAGGGCGAACTGTTCGCGCTGCTCGGCAGTTCGGGCTGCGGCAAGTCCACACTCTTGCGCATGCTCGCCGGTTTTGAAAGCGTGACCGAAGGGCAGATTCTGATCGACGGCGAAGAACTCGCGAAGATGCCGCCGTATAACCGGCCGGTCAACATGATGTTCCAGTCGTACGCGCTTTTCCCGCATATGACGGTGGAATCGAATGTCGCGTTCGGGCTGAAGCAGGAAGGCGTGAAGGGCGGCGAGCTCAGGGACCGCGTGAACGCCGCGCTCGAACTCGTGCAGATGGCGAAGTTCGCCAAGCGCAAGCCGCATCAGTTGTCGGGCGGGCAGCAGCAGCGCGTGGCGCTCGCGCGCAGTCTCGTCAAACGCCCGAAGCTCCTGTTGCTCGATGAACCGATGTCCGCGCTCGACAAGCAAATCCGTCAGCGCACGCAGATCGAGCTCGTCAATATTCTCGATCAGGTCGGCGTCACGTGCATCATGGTCACGCACGATCAGGAAGAAGCGATGACGATGGCCAATCGGCTCGCCGTGATGAGCGAAGGGCAGATCGTGCAGCTCGGCACGCCGCACGAAGTCTACGAGTATCCGAACAGCCGTTTCTCGGCGTCGTTCATCGGCTCGACCAATCTGTTCGATGGCAATGTCGTCGAGGACGAGCCGGATCATATTTTCGTCGAATCGCCGGATTTGCCGGTGCGTCTCTATGTGAGCCACGGCATCACTGGGCCGCTCGGCATGCCGGTGACCATTTCCGTGCGCCCGGAGCGTATCGCGCTGACGCGAAAACCACCCGAAGGCACGTATAACTGGGGACGCGGCAAGATTTCAAACATCGCGTATATGGGCGGCTACACGCTATATCACGTGACGCTCGATAGCGGCAAAACCGTGGTCGCGAATCTGTCGAGCCTTGCGATCGGCGAACTGGATTCGCCCACTTTCGACGACGAAGTCTATGTGCGATGGAGCGCATCGGTCGGCGTGGTGCTCACCGCATGATGACGAACCTGCTCAAGCGCTTCGGTCTGTCGGGCCGCACGGCGGTGATCGCGGGGCCGTACATGTGGCTCCTGCTGCTGTTTTTCGTGCCGTTTTTGCTGGTCGTAAAGATCAGTTTCGCGGACAGTCAGCTCGGCATTCCGCCGTACACGGAACTCGTGAAGATGGAAGAGGGCGTGATGCACATCACGCTCGACTTCACGCATTACGCGTTTCTCGTGCAGGACAGTTTGTATTTCGCGACGTATCTGAATTCGATTCTGGTCGCGACGGTATCGACATTACTGTGTCTGCTCCTCGGCTATCCGATGGCGTATTACATCGCGCGATCGAATCCCGCCTCGCGCAATATTCTGATGATGGCCGTGATGCTGCCATTCTGGACATCGTTCCTGATTCGCGTGTACGCGTGGATCGGCATTCTGAAAAACAACGGCTTCCTGAATAATTTTCTGATGTCGATCGGTCTCCTGCATTCGCCGATCGAGCTGTATCACACGAATATCGCGGTGTATATCGGCATGGTGTATTCGTATTTGCCGTTTCTCGTGATGCCGCTCTACGCGCATCTCGTGAAGATGGATCTGACGCTGCTCGAAGCTGCGTACGATCTCGGTGCGAAGCCGTGGAAGGCGTTCGTGCAGATCACGCTGCCGCTGTCGAAGAACGGCATTATCGCGGGCTGCTTGCTGGTGTTCATTCCGGCGGTCGGCGAATATGTGATTCCCGAACTGCTCGGCGGCGCGGATACGCTGATGATCGGCCGCGTCATGTGGAACGAGTTCTTCAACAACGCCGACTGCCGATGGCCTCCGCCGTCACTTGCGCGATGGTCCTGCTGCTGCTCGTGCCGATGGCGCTTTTCCAGCACTTCCAGGCAAAACAACTGGAGGAAAAGCGATGATCAAGCCGAGTCGTCCACTTCAAATCACCGCGCTGGGAATCGGGTTCGCGTTTCTGTATATCCCGATCCTGAGTCTGATCGTCTATTCGTTCAACGATTCGCCGCTCGTCACCGTGTGGACGGCGCCGTCGCTGAAGTGGTATCGCGCACTCATCAATGATGACGAGCTGATCAACGCGGCGTGGCTTTCGTTGCGCATTGCGTTCGTGACGGCGTGCGCGTCGGTGGTGATCGGCACATGGGCGGGTTTCGTGCTCGTGCGCATGGAGCGTTTTCGTGGTTTCACGCTGTACGCGGGCATGATCAACGCGCCACTCGTCATTCCTGAAGTCATTCAGGGCATTTCGCTGTTGCTGCTGTTCGTCGAAATGGCGAAGCTGCTTGGCTGGCCGAATCGTGGATTCTTCACGATATTTATCGGCCACGTGATGCTGTGCATTTCGTATGTGGCGATCATCGTGGAATCACGGGTGAGGGAATTGAATCCATCGCTGGAAGAAGCTGCGCTGGACCTGGGCGCGACGCCGCTGCGCGTGTTCTTTTCGATCACGCTGCCGCTGATTTCGCAGGCGCTGATCGCGGGCTGGCTGCTGTCGTTCACGCTGTCGATCGACGATCTCGTGCTGTCCGCGTTTCTGTCCGGTCCGGGCTCGACGACGCTGCCGCTCGTCGTGTTCTCGCGCGTGCGTCTGGGTTTGAATCCGGAGATGAATGTGCTCGCGACGATTTTTATCGCGCTGGTGACGGCGGGCGTGATCGCGGCGAATTATTTTATGCAGAGAAGTGAACGGCGACGGCTCGCTGGCGTGATGTGACGATATACGAAGCAAAAAGCCCCACGACGTGGGGCTTTTTGCTTCTAGGCCGACATATGCCGCGCGAAAGTCGCCGGATCGGTATTCGTGCCGCACAACAGCACGCCGATGCATTTGTCCTGCAAGCGTCCGCGCAACGGCCCGAGCAATGCAGCCGTCGCCGCCACGCACGCCGGCTCGACCGCGAGCTTCAGTTCCGCAAAAAGCTGCTGCATGCCGTGATGCAGTTCATCATCCGACACGGTGACGATTTCATCGATATGCCGGCGGCATAGCTCGTAGCTGTATTGCTCGGTGTGCGGCGCCATCAGCGAATCGGCGATGCTATGCATCGCGCCCATCTTGATCGTGTGATTCGCGGCGAAGCTGCAGCACATCGCGTCCGAGCCGGACGGTTCCACGCCATAAACGTGCAGCGACGGATTGGCGAGCCGCATTGCCGTCGATACACCGCCGCCAGTCCGCCACCGCCGATCGGCACGATCACCGCATCGAGATCCGGCGCTTGCGACGTCCATTCGTAGCCGAGTGTCGCGGTGCCGAGCACCGTACGGTATCCATTGAACGGATGGATGAACACGCGTCCTTCTTCCGCCTCGACACACCGCACGACTTCGAACGCCTCTGCGACGTTCTCCGCGAACACGACTTCCGCGCCGTATCGGCGGCACAGTGCAACGCGCGCCGGACTCGCATTCTTTACGATGACGACCTTCGCGCCGACATCCATCCGCTGCGCCGCGTACGCGACCGCGATCGCATGATTGCCCGCCGACACGCACGTGACGCCCGCCGAACGCTCGCTGTCGGTCAACGCGAGGATGTTCGAGAACGCGCCACGCACCTTGAACGTACCGCCCACCTGAAAGAGCTCGAATTTGAACATGACAGGCGTACCTTCGAGCGTCGGAAAGTCGTGCTTCTCGAAGGTCGGCGTGCGCGCGACTCACGGCGTGAGCGCCATGTGCTGCTCAGCGATATCGTCGAGCGTGGGGATCGGCGTGCCGTCGATGGTGTTGTCGGAATGCGGTTCAGTTGACATGAGCGGGAATCAGCGCGATTGAGCTTCGACGGACATGCTGTGAATGAACTTGCCGAGGAACGCCTCGCACTGCGCGAGTTGTTCGAGCGATACGTATTCGTTCGGTTTGTGCGCCTGTTCGATATTGCCCGGATGCTCGGCACGCCCGCATTCGCGAAGAGGCCGGCCTCCGTGCCGTACGCGACCTTGCGCTTGTCCTGATTTTCCGTGAGCGCGCGCACGAGTTGCGTGATGGCGGCTTGCTCGGTGGCGTCGAGCCCGGGCGCGGACGCAATCTTCGAAATTTCGATAGCGGCGTTGCTATTTTCCTTCAGCATCTTCGGCAAGAGCGTGTCGCGCGCATACGTCTCGATACGGCCGATGATGCCTTGCGGATCGATCGTCGGCAGATTGCGGAATTCGAACTCGAAGGTGCAATCGACGGGCACGGTATTGATCGCGTTGCCGCCTTTGATCGTGCTCGTTTGCGCGGTGGTGAAGGGCACGTCGTAGAGGTCGTCGAACGGGCCTTGGGCGCGGAATTCATCGGCGATATCGCGGATATGGCAGATCAGACGCGCCGCGTATTCGATTGCGTTGAGGCCCTTGAGCGTGAGCGACGAATGCGCGGCGAAACCGCGCACGCAGCATCGATACGTGTTGATGCCTTTATGCGCGATGATCGGTCGCATGGAAGTCGGTTCCCCGACGATGCAGCCAATCCGGCTTGATACCGCGTTTGAGCAGATCCGCGATCATGAGCGGAACGCCTGCGCAGCCGATTTCTTCGTCATACGAAAGCGCGAAGTGGATCGGTTTGGCGAGCTTCGTCTGCTGCATTTGCAGAAGCATCGTAAGCGCCGCGCCGATAAAGCCTTTCATATCGCACGAGCCGCGACCGTAGAGGAGGCCATCGCAGATTTCAGGCTTGAACGGGTCGCTGCTCCAGTCTTGTCGTCTACCGGTACGACATCCGTATGTCCTGACAGCACGATGCCGCCGTTGGTCTCGCCGTCGTGCGCCGGCACGGTTGCGAAGAGGTTGGCCCATTGGCCGCGTTTGTCTGTGGTGATGGTGGCTTCTACGCCCGCTTTGCGCAATTCGTCGCGGACGGTTTCGACTAGGCCTTGGGATTTCGACTGACGGTGTCGATGGAGACGAGGCGCTCGATCCACGGTAATGAAGCGGGTTTTTCTGCTGCTGGATGCGCTTTTTCAGCGACCTGTGACATGATTTTCTACTCCTGTGGGTAGAAGTTCGATCATAGCTCAGTTGGGACGCTCAGGCGTTGCGTCGGTCTTTTATCTTCAGTCGCTGCTTCCCCTGCGGAGACTGCTGTCGTTGCTTGTCGTGCAAAGCGCTTTGCACGAAAAAGAAGAGGAAAGAGGCAGAACCTAAAGCCCAAGCGCAGCTTGAAAAGCCAACACAAAGGACCAGCAGCAAACAAACCTCACCGTGCAACAGCAACCGACGTCCGAACCAGCCCTCCGAGTGCCCTAAGCGTCTCCTTGACTGTCGACAACCGGACAGCCAAATCCGGCGTTCGCGTCTCGATCCGCAACTTATCCTGCCCAGCCAGCTTGATGTGCTTATGCTTCTGCACCATCTCGATGATCTTCATCCCATCAATCGGCGGATTGGGCACAAACTGAAGCGAGATGGACTGCTCGGCCGCATCGATTTTGGAAATCCCGAGCGGCTTCGCAGCCAGCCGCAACCGATGCGTCTCCACAAGCGCATGCGCTTGCGGCGGCAACTTCCCGAATCGATCGACGAGCTCGTCGAGAATACCATCGATGGCATCGCTAGACTCGCAATTCGCCAGCCGCTTGTACAACGACAAGCGCTCCTGCACATCGCCACAATAATCGGCGGGCAAAATCGCCGGCGCATGCAGATTGATCTCGGTCGTAGCCGCAAGCGGCGCATTCAAATCAGGCCCGCGCCCATCCTTCAGCGCACGAACGGCATCGTTCAACATGTCCGTATAAAGCTGGAACCCGATCTCGTGAATTTCGCCCGATTGCTTGTCGCCGAGCACTTCGCCCGTGCCGCGAATCTCGAGATCGTGCATCGCGAGATAAAAGCCGGAGCCGAGTTCCTCCATCTGCTGAATCGCTTCGAGCCGGCGCTGCGCCTGCTTCGTTAGCGACTGCGGATCATGCACCAGCAAATACGCATAAGCCTGATGGTGCGAACGCCCGACGCGCCCGCGCAACTGATGCAACTGCGCCAGCCCGAACTTGTCCGCGCGATGCATCAGAATGGTATTCGCGCTCGGCACGTCGATACCCGTTTCGATGATCGTCGTGCACAACAGCACATTCGTGCGCTGCCCGACGAAATCGCGCATCACGCGTTCGAGTTCACGCTCGTGCATCTGCCCGTGCGCAACGGCAATGCGCGCCTCGGGCACGAGCGCTTCGAGCATCGTGCGACGGTTTTCGATCGTCTCGACTTCGTTGTGCAGAAAATAAACCTGCCCGCCGCGCTTGAGTTCGCGCAGCATCGCTTCGCGGATCACGCCGTCTTCCTCGCGCCGCACGAAGGTCTTGATCGCGAGCCGCTTCTGCGGCGCGGTCGCGATCACAGAGAAATCGCGCAGACCTTCGAGCGCCATGCCGAGCGTGCGCGGAATCGGCGTTGCGGTGAACGTGAGCACGTCGACTTCGGCGCGCAACGACTTGAGCGCTTCCTTCTGCCGCACGCCGAACCGATGTTCCTCGTCGATGATCACGAGCCCCAGCCGCTTGAACTTCACATCGCTCGACAAGAGCTTGTGCGTACCGATGACGATATCGACGCTGCCATCGTTGATCTGCTGCACAGCGGTCGATACTTCCTTGCCCGTCTTGAACCGCGACAGTTCCGCGATCCGAACCGGCCAATCCGCGAAACGATCGGTGAAAGTCTGCGTGTGCTGTTCGGCGAGCAGCGTCGTCGGAGACAGAATGGCGACTTGCTTACCCGCCATCACCGCGATAAACGCCGCGCGCAACGCGACTTCCGTCTTGCCGAAGCCGACATCGCCGCATACGAGCCGGTCCATCGGCTTGCCGCTCGTCATATCGCCGATGACCGATGCAATCGCCGCGGCCTGATCGAGCGTCTCCTCGAAGCCGAAGCTCTCCGCGAACTTCGCGTAATCGCGCGGTTCGAGCTTGAACGCGTAGCCCTCGCGCGCGACGCGGCGGGCATACAGGTTGAGCAGTTCCGCGGCCGTATCACGGATCTGCTGCGCGGCCTTGCGCTTGGCCTTTTCCCACTGGCCGGAGCCGAGCGTATGCAACGGCGCGCTTTCCGGGTCCGCGCCGCTATAGCGCGAAATCACATGCAATTGCGCGACCGGCACGTACAACTTCGCATCGTTCTGATACTCGAGATGCAGAAACTCCGCTTCGCCTTCGCCGAGATCCATCGACACCAGACCCATATATCGGCCGATGCCGTGCTGCGCGTGCACGACCGGATCGCCGACCTTGAGTTCGGCGAGATCGCGCACCATCGAATCGACATTGCTGGCCTGTTCCTGGCGGCGACGTCCGGCGCGGCGCGCGAGCGGCCCGTAAAGCTCGGTCTCGGTGATGATCGCGAGCTTTTCATTCGGCAAGGAAAAACCGTTCGCCAATGGCGCGATGCCGAGCGTGAACTTGGCATCGGTCGTGAGCCACTCCTGGAACGTGTCGTGAGACTCGCCGCGCAGATGGTTATCCGCGAGCAATTGCTGAACGGTCTCGCGACGTCCCGCCGATTCCGACACCAGCATCACGCGATTCTCGGTCTGCTCGAGATAGTGACGCAGCGCGAGCAGCGGTTCATCGGCGTGACGATGGATGGCAAGGCCCGGCAGCGGCACGGCCCAGCCGCCTTCCGGCGCGCTCGAAAACTTCAGTTGCGCGAAGGGCTTCGCGAACGTGAAAAAGTCGTCGTCGGTCAGAAAGAGGCGGCGCGGTTCGAGCAGCGGCCGCTCGCGGTCGTGCGATAAAAAGTCGAAGCGCTGCTTCGTGTCGTTCGTGAAGCGCTTGATCGCGGCATCGAGATCGCCGGCGAACGCAAGCTGCGAACCTTCCGGCAGATAGTGGAAGAGCGTCGCGGTATCATCGAAAAAAAGCGGAATGTAGTATTCGATGCCCGCCGACGGCACGCAATTGCCGATGTCCTTGTAAATCTGCGAGCGGCTCGGATCGCCTTCGAACACTTCGCGCCAGCGGTTGCGAAACGCGGTGCGCGCAGCTTCATCGAAGGGAAATTCGCGGCCGGGCAGCAGACGCACATCTTTCACGGGATACAGACTGCGCTGCGTGTCCGGATCGAACGCGCGGATGGAATCCACCTGATCGTCGAACAAATCCAGCCGATACGGCAACGGCGAGCCCATCGGAAAGAGATCGATCAGCGAGCCGCGCACGCAGTATTCGCCGGGACGCACGACCTGGCTCACGTGCTCGTAGCCGGCAAGCGTCAATTGCGCCTTGAGCTTCGCCTCGTCGAGCCGCTCACCCTGCGTGAACGAAAACGTATATGCCGCGAGAAACGATGCCGGCGGCATGCGATACAGCGCCGTCGTCGCCGGCACGATCAGAATGTCGCAACGTCCTTCGCCGAGATCGTGCAGCGTGGCCAGCCGCTCGGACACGAGATCCTGGTGCGGCGAGAACGTGTCGTACGGCAGCGTCTCCCAGTCGGGCAGAAACCGCACGCGTGCTTCGGGCGCGAAGTAGGGGATTTCGGCGGCGAGGCGCTGCGCGTCGACGGCGCTGGCGCATACGACCGTCAGAAGCGGCACGGCCTCGCGATGCGCCGTGTGATAGCGCGCGATGGCGAGCGCATCGGACGAGCCGGTGGCGCCGTCGAAGGCGAAACGCTGGCCGGGGTTGACAAGCGCGATGGGGGAACTGGACTGCGCTTTGACGGCTTTGGAGGACATAAAGTATGCATTGAACCGACCGGCGCGCACCCGATTACCGGACGCGGGACGTGGTCGCGAAAGACCTATTATAAAATCCGGGCTTCACTTTGACTTGGACGCATGTTCCGCCCGTGAATTCGCCCACTGCTTCGCGCCTTTTCGCGCTGATTCCCTGTGCAGGGACCGGCACCCGTTCCGGCGCGCCCAGCCCCAAGCAATACCACACCGTCGCCGGCCAGCCGATGCTGCACTACACGCTCGCGGCCTTCGACGCATGCTCCGAATTCTCGCAGACACTCGTCGTGCTCGCACCGGACGATACCCACTTCGACGCACGCCGCTTCGCCGGATTGCGCTTTGCGGTGGAACGCTGCGGCGGCGCATCGCGGCAGGCGTCGGTGTACAATGGGCTGCAGGCGCTCACCACGTTCGGCGCGCGCGATGACGACTGGGTCCTCGTGCACGACGCGGCGCGTCCCGGCATCACGCCGGAACTGATCTGCAAGCTCGTTGCCGAATTGCGCGATGACGCCGTCGGCGGCATTCTAGCGCTGCCCGTCGCGGATACGCTCAAGCGCGTCGCACCGAACATGCCCGACGCGCCATCCACGGGCGTACGAATTGCGCGCACGGAATCGCGCGATGGTTTGTGGCAAGCGCAAACGCCGCAGATGTTTCGCGTCGGCGTGCTGCGCGAAGCGATCGAGCGTGCGCGTCACGACGGCCACGATCTCACCGACGAAGCGAGCGCCATCGAATGGCTCGGGCATTCGCCGAAGCTAGTTCAGGGCGGCTTGCGCAACTTCAAGGTGACATATCCGGAAGATTTCGGGCTGGCGGGCGCGTTTCTTTCCGCCAAACCCTGAACGGTCATTTCTCTTTTCGCGAAGGTTGCATCGATGGATTTCAGAATCGGACAAGGCTACGACGTCCACCAGCTCGTCGAAGGACGCCCGCTCATCATCGGCGGTGTGACGATTCCTTATGAACGCGGTCTGCTCGGCCACTCGGACGCCGACGTGCTGCTGCACGTCATCACCGACGCGCTGTTCGGCGCGGCCTCGTTGGGCGATATCGGCCGTTATTTCCCCGATACGGCGACCGAATTCGCCAGCGCCGACAGCCGCGTGCTGCTGCGCGAGGCGTTCAAGCGCGTGTCGGAAGCGGGTTTTGCGATCGCCAATGTCGATAGCACGATCATCGCGCAGGCGCCGAAATTCGCGCCGCATATCGACGCGATGCGCGCGAATATCGCGGCTGATCTCGACTTGCCGATCGATCGCGTCAACGTGAAGGCGAAGACCAACGAAAAGCTCGGTTATCTCGGCCGCAAAGAGGGCATCGAGGCGCAGGCGGCGGTGTTGCTGAGGCGCACGTCGATCGACGGTTGAGCCTTAAAGCGTCGCCCCACCGATACCGCGATTGCACACACAAAGCTCGTCGGTTTGCAGACCGTCGAGCACGCGCAGAATCTCTTCCGGATTGCGCCCCACGTTTAGGTTGTTGACCGACACGTGTTGAATGACGTTGTCCGGATCGACGATGAACGTCGCGCGTAACGCCACGCCGGATTCCTTGTCGCGCACGCCGAGTTGATCGATCAGTTCGCCTTTTACATCGCCGAACGCGTAGTGGTTCAGCTTGTTCAGGTCCTTGTGCTCGCGACGCCACGCGAGCTTGACGAATTCGTTATCGACACTGCCGCCGAGCAGCACGGCGTCGCGATCCTCAAAATCCTTCATGAACTTGCCGAAGTCGACGATTTCCGTCGGACAGACGAACGAGAAGTCTCTCGGATAGAAATAGATGACCTTCCACTTGCCCGGAAACGACTGTTCGGTGATTTCCTCGAACGCGGACTGACCGTTCTCTTCGGGATGGTTGAAACCCGGTTTCGCGGCGGTAACGGTAAAGGCTTCGAGTTTGTCGCCTACGGTCTTCATGCGGTGGCTCCTGTGTTCGTGATCGCCGTAACGTTCGCGTAGCACCGCAGCAAAAAAGCGGCCTAGTCGCGCGCGCTGCCCTTCATCGGCGGGAAGTCGATGGTGACTTCGAAGCCCGCAAGCGGCGTGCGATTACGCAGCCGCAATGTGCCGCGCTGACGCGTGACGAGCCGTTGCACAATCGCCATGCCGAGGCCGGTGCCGTTGGCCTGCGTACGCGCCGTATCGACACGATAGAAGGGACGCGTGATGAGCGCAACCTGATCGTCTGGAATGCCACGGCCTTCGTCCATCACGGACAGTTCGACCTTGCCGTGCGAGACGCGCGTCTGCACCGTGATCCGCGCGATATCGTCGTGTTCGCTGCGCCCGTACTTGCGCGCATTTTCCAGCAGATTGCCGACGACGCGCCGCGCATCCGTCGGATCGCCTTCGATCACCGCGCCCGGCCCAAGGTCGGTGTGCATGCCGACGCCTTCGTCTGCCTGAAAACGCGCGACGAGTTCGCTCGCGATCATCGATAGATCGACGGCTTCGGGCATGCGCTGCATCGGCCGCGCGTAATCGAGGAAGCGCCCGATGATCATGTCCATTTGCTCGATGTCATCGATCATCGCTAGTTTGGTCGCTTCGTCCGACGGGCTCATTTCCGTTTCCAGACGCAGACGCGCGAGCGGCGTGCGCAAGTCGTGCGAGATGCCCGCGAACATCAACGCGCGGTCCGCTTCGAGCTGTTCGAGATCCTGCACCATCTGATTGAAACTTCGGTTCGTTTCCGCCGCGACGCCCATGCCGCGCTCGGGCAAGCGCTCGGGCGATTGCCCCGAACCGAGCTTGCGCGCAGCCAGTGCCAGCCGCGCGAACGGCCGGTTCACCAGACTCGTGATGAACGCCGCGCCGAACAGCGACAGCGCCAGCGCGAACACGCCCCAGCCGGCCCATTGCAGGCCGGTGACGGTATCCAGTTGATCGCGATCGAGCGCGACCCAGTAATCGTCGTCATCGATCTTGAAGCTGATCCACACGCCCGGAATTTCATTCACCGACTGCGCGATGATCGTGTCGTTGCCGAGCCGGCCGCGCACATCGCGCTCGATCAGGCGATTGAGCGATTCATCGGGCTGAAGCTTGTACTTGTCGGTGGTTTCGCGCGGATAGACGCGCACGCCTTCGTTGCTTTCCAGATCCTGCAACAGCGCACGGCGCAGATCGGGATCGGAATAGAGCAGGGCGGTGCGTGTTAGCTTGACGACCGCGACGAGCTGCAGCGCCACGCGTTGCGCGCGCGGTTCGCGCTCGATCACGCGAAAGCTCTGAAACCAGGCCGTGAGACTGACCGCGATCAGCAGCGCGATCAGCGCGAAGGTACGCCAGAACAGGCCGCCGAAGGCGAGCGCCAAGAGCCGCCGGTCGATACGCATGGGTCGATCGTGGTCGGTTCGATGAAGGGGATAAAGCGTTTAGGACTCGCTCGGAAAAGCGAAGGCGCTTCGCGTGGAAGCGCCTTCGAATGTTTAAGCAGCGCCGTCGGGGATAAACACGTAGCCGAGGCCCCACACCGTCTGGATGAAGCGCGGACTGCTAGGATCCGGTTCGATCAGCTTGCGCAGACGGGAAATCTGCACGTCGAGGCTGCGATCGAACACTTCGTATTCACGGCCGCGCGCGAGCTCCATCAGCTTTTCGCGCGAAAGCGGCTGGCGCGGATGACGCGCAAACACCTTCAGCACCGAGAATTCGCCGGTCGTCAGCGGAATTTCCTGACCGTTCTTCGTGAGCGTGCGCGTGGCGAGATTCAACGCGAATTCGCCAAACTCGAACACTTCCGTGGTTTCGGACGGCGCGCCCAGCAATTCGGACGGCGTCTGACGGCGCAGCACCGCGTGAATGCGCGCGACCAGTTCGCGCGGATTGAACGGCTTGGGCAGGTAGTCGTCCGCACCCATTTCGAGTCCGACGATCCGATCCACGTCCTCGCCCTTCGCCGTGAGCATGATGATCGGCGTGCGATCGTTGCTGCCGCGCAGACGCCGGCAGATGGAGAGACCGTCTTCGCCGGGCAGCATCAGATCCAGCACAAGCAGATCGAAACGCTCGCGCACCCAGAGCTTGTTCATCGACGAGGCGTTCTCCGCGACATAGACATTGAAGCCCTGTTCGCCGAGGTAGCGCCGCAACAGATCGCGCAGGCGCGGATCGTCGTCGACAACGAGAATTTTTGAAGGGTTCTTGGTTTCCATGGCGGCATCTTAGCGCGTTTGTTCAAACGCCGAGTTTGTAACAAAAGCGAGTGTAACAGTTAGTTACAAAATTTACGGAACGTGTGGCACGGCAAAAAGCTTCTGTGCGTACACTCCTTTACCTAAGCCCGCCATTCGGTAGATACTCCATTAGACTAGCGCGTCGTGTGACAAGACCAGGCCCTGAGACCCGCGTGAAAAAGAATGAGGCTGTCCGGTTGTCGAGCAACGAAGGGAACAACATGAAGGGAGCGCGACAGCGCGAACCTGTGCGCATGGAGCGCATCTTCCGAAGGACGCTACTCGCAAGCGCGCTCTATGCTGCACTGAGCGCGCATCACGTTTACGCGCAGCCGAACGCTGCGCGTTCCACGACCGCCTTCGACGGCGGTATCAGCATTCCTACCAATCATTTCGAAGGCCGGATCATTCGTGCGCAGCAGCGCTCGAGCAAGCGGGCGAACGGCAAGGCCGACCGCGATCCGAAGCCCGAACTGCAGCCGGTTCAACAAGTCGATCAGACGCCGCCCGCGTGTCCGCCGCGCCATACCGTGATGACTGCCGACGAGCGGCGGCTCCTGCGTCAGCACATCGAAGAAACCGTTCGCGATCTGTATAAGCGGTGATGGACCGACCGCCGCGCGTTTTTGTCGCTCGCCGCGATGTCGGGCGCGCTCGCGATTCCTGCCGTTTCTCATGCTTCGTCGCTGTCTGCGCGTCTCAAA
The DNA here is from genome assembly GCA_001184405.1 of Candidatus Burkholderia humilis. Lineage (GTDB taxonomy): Bacteria > Pseudomonadota > Gammaproteobacteria > Burkholderiales > Burkholderiaceae > Caballeronia > Caballeronia humilis. Next base: position 6,278 of record LFMX01000051.1, on the reverse strand, counting down.
GCGCTCGTTCTCATCGATCTCGACGGCGGCAACGATGGACTCAACACCGTCATTCCCTATACCAATTCGCGCTACTACGCGCTGCGGCCGAACATCGCGGTGGCACGTGAGCGCGCCGGGCTGCATCCGTCGCTCGGTCCATTGATGCCTGCGTGGAACGCCGGACAACTCGCGATCGTGCAGGGCGTCGGTTACGCGATGCCGAATCGCTCGCACTTTCGCTCGCAGCAAATCTGGCAGACCGCGTCCCGCGCCGATGAATATCTCGATGCGAGCTGGCTTGCGGGCGTCGGCGTCGAAACGGCAATCACGCGTGCATCGTTTGTGGAATCGTGTGGCGCGGCATCGCGGGAAATCGTGAAGCATGACGATGCGCACGGCGTGAAAGTCTTGCGTCTGACGCTGCGCGGCTTCGATACGCACGAAGCGCAGCCGTGGCGTCACGCGTCCGTGCTTTCGCAACTCGCGCGCGGACTGGCATCACTGCGATTTGCGTTGATGCACTCAGGCGATTGGCCACGCACGCTCGTCATGAGCGTTTCGGAGTTCGGACGATCCGCGCAAGAGAATGCGGCGCGCGGCACGGAACACGGCGCGGCATCGGTGCAATTTTTGATGGGCGGGCGCGTGGCGGGCGGACTGTACGGCGCGCCGCCGCATCTCGATGCGCTCGATGAAGCGGGCGGCTTGGCCGTGGGCATCGACTTTCGACGGCTGTATGCGACTGCGCTCGATGCCTGTTGCGTCGCGCCCGTGCTCGAACCGCTAGCGTTGCTTCGCGTCTAGCGCGCGCCCCATGTGATCCACAGCTTGCGGATCGGCGTGAGCGAGATGCACTGATGCAGCACCTGAAACCCTTCGCGCTCGATCTCGTCGAGCCGCGCCTTCGATAACGCCGCCAGTGCGGTCAACACGCGCTGCGTCTTGCGTTCGGCGGACGGCATGGCAGCGAGCGCATCGTCGATGGCACGGCGCGCGCGGTCCGTCTGAAAGCGCATGAGTTCGGTGAAGGCATCGCTGTATTTGCGATTGATGATGTCCGCGGCCGTCACGTTATAGCGCTGCAGTTCATCGATCGGAATGTAGATGCGGCCGTGGCGCTCGTCGTCGCCGATATCCTGCACGCGTTCGGCAAACAAGAGCGCCGCACCGAGCGGCATCGCCCAGGCGGCGGCCTGCTCCGGCTCGCGCGCGCTTGCGCGGGCAACGGCCGTGGCGAACGCGCCACCCGTTTGTTCGAGATAGCGCCGCAAACCGGGCCAGTCGAGATAGCGCGCCTGATCCAGATCCATACCGAAGCCATCGACCAGCGCCGCCAGCGATGCGTAATCGAGCGTCTTGCCGCCGTGCGCCTGCAATGCCTTGGTCACCGGATGCGTCGCCTCGCCGGCTTCCAGCCGCCCGAGCTCGCTTTGCCACCACGCGTGCTTGGTCCGTCCGATGGTCGGATCGCTTGTTTCCTTCACGGTTTCCTCGAGTTCGCGATAGAGCGCGAACAGGGCGGTCAGAAGCGGCTGGCGTGCAGCCGGCGCGCGTCGCAGCGCGTAGTACGTGCTGGAGCCTTCAGGCGCAGCCTTTTGCTGGCAGTAATCGTCGAAATTCACGAAGCGGAGCGTGTGGGGTGGAGGTTCTGGATAGACGAATCGGCGCGGTTTTTGACGCTTTCCCGCGTGGGCGCCCATTTTAATCGCCCGTCGTGTGCGGCGCACCGCGTTGAATCTTCGGCTTGCGCGCGGATTGTGCGGCGAACCACCGACGCGGGAAAAGCGTAGTGCAACACTCCGGCATCGAGTGAGACCAGAGGCCTCATCACCCCGAGCCGTTAAAAAGCAACATGGAGGCAACCATGCCCCTCAGCAAATCGGAAAACAAGCAATTCGGCGATCGATGCCTGCCGTTTCTCGTGAAGAGCGTGGCGAGCGATTTCGGCTTCGATTTTCGGGTGTGTCCGCGTCAGATGAGCGTATCGCCAACCACGGGCCTGCATATCACCGCTCAGCGTCAGTCGGGCGCGAAGCTGTCGTATCCGCTCAATGTCTTCGTGTACTGGCAGCCGTCGAGCGTGCGCGAGTTCCTGTCGAACATCGACCGGCCGATCGCGGCGGCGCGCGCGGGCGATCTTATCGCCGGCGAAATCCGCAAGGTGCTGGGGCGCTCGGGTATCGATTTCGATGAGCGATCGCAGTCCAAGGACGAAGTGTTGTCGCTGGAACTGGACGACATCAAGCTCTGAAAACCGCGCCCGGAAAACAAAAAACCCCCTTCGCGATGAAAAGGGTTTGATGGTGCGAGGAGGGGGACTCGAACCCCCACACCATTGCTGGCGTCAGGACCTAAACCTGGTGCGTCTACCAATTTCGCCATCCTCGCGTCACGGCTTTCGGGCTTGCATCTCAGTCAAAGCGCGTTGCCGCTTTGTGCCGCTCGATTCGCCGTGTCTGGCACCGGTCCACTGTGCCAAACTTAAAATTGTAACCCATCCCTTTGGCGATGTCTGCCAATTTGCGTCGCAGTGAAAAGCATGGAGAAGCACGGCCAGGCGCAGATGTCCGGAATACGCATCTCGTAATTGCGGTATGGAAAGAGTCTGCCTACAATTCCTGGCAATCATCGCTTCGCTTTCCTGGCTTTCCATACGCTCCTCATGACTCGCAACGCGCGCAATCGCTTCGTCGCATGGCTCGGCATCGCCGCCATGTGGCTTGCCATTGTCGCGCCGGTCATCAGCCAGAGCGTCGCGGCAAAGCGTGCGATTGCCGATCCGATCGCCGCGCTCTGTACTGTCGATGCACCGACCGGCGCGCAGTCCCACGCATCGCATGATGAAGCGCCCGCGGACCGGGCCGGTCATCACGATGCCGCCGGCCACTTCGAAGCCTGCGCCTATTGTGGCTTGCTCGCGCATCATCTGCCGATTGCGCAGGGCGCAGCGACGGTCGTCTCACCTGTCGAGCGCGTCGCACGTGCCGCGGCGGCAGTCATCGTCAGTCACGTTAGTAGCAAATCCTTTAACGTAGTAGCAAATCCTTCAACGCCGCGTCTCCACGCGCGCCTCCCGTCGTTTCCTGAAGCCGTTTTCGTTCGATCACCAAGTGTTGACTGCGGATCGCCAAGTGTTGACTGCGGCGCGTAAGCACGCGCCGAACGCACGCGATCGCTCGTCCGTTCTTTCAGGAAATCACGAATGTCCACGCTCCAATTCCGAGCGCGACGGCGTATGCGCCGCCGCGTCTCTTTCCCGTTGCCGTTGATGGCGCACGTCGCACTATGCAACGCGGCATCGCCCGAATCTGCGGAGCAAAACGACGCGCCGCTCGCGCCGGTCGTCGTCACCGCGCAATCCGCGCCGCGTTCGCCGCTCGATCCGAATCTGCCCGCGAGCGTCAATACCGTCACCGCCGATCAGTTCCAGTTCTGGAACGTCACGACGCCCGAAGACACGCTGAAATACGCGCCGAACATGGCTGTGCGCAAGCGTTTCATCGGCGATCCAAACGCGACGATCGCCGTGCGCGGCACGAGCAATTCGCAGACGGCGCGCAGTCTTGTCTATGCCGACGGCCTTCTGCTCAGCAATTTCCTCGGCAATACATGGACCTTCGCGCCGCGCTGGTCGATGGTATTCGCCGATGACATCGAGCGCACCGATGTCATCTACGGCCCGTATTCGGCGTTGTATCCGGGCAATTCGATCGGCGCGACGGTCGCGATCACCACGCGCATGCCGACGCAATTCGAAGCCGATGCCAAAGTGCAAGCCTTCACCCAGCACTTCGATCTGTTCGGCGTGAACCGCAACTTCAACGGCACAAACACGACGGCGACCGTCGGCGACAAGATCGGCAAGTTTTCGTTCTTGATCGGCGCGGATCATCTGGAAAACACCGGCCAGCCGCTGCAATTCGCGACGCTCGCGCAATCGCGCACGCCCGCGAGCGCCGCCGCGACGCCCGTCAGCGGCGCGTATTTCTACAACGACCAGACCAACGCGCGCACGGTCGTGTTGGGCACGGCGATGGAAGGCATCGAGCGGACGTTTCAGGACCAGTTGCGCGTGAAGCTCGCGTACGACATCACGAACACGTTGCAGGCGGGCTTCACGCTCAGGTTACTGGCATCAGAAATACAACAGTGATACGCAAACCTTTCTGCGCGATGCCAACGGCAACCCGGTTTACAGCGGGCGCGTGAATATCGGCGGATACGAGTATGTGATTCCGGCATCCGCGTTTGCGCCGAGCATGAGATCGAACGAGAACTTTCTCTACGGCGTGTCGCTGCGCACGCGCAACGCGACCGGCTGGAACGCGGAAGCGGTGGCATCGTATTTCGATGTCACGCAGAGCATCGCGCGCACGGCGACGAGCGGCGTTCCGGGCGATGGACCCGGCACGCTCACCGACGGTTCCGGCACCAGCTGGAAAGCGCTCGACTTGCGCACCAGTTGGACGCCGACGGACCGCGCAGGACTAGCGGCGCATGCGCTGTCGTTCGGCTATCACTTCGACAACTATTTCCTCGATAACGTGACCTCGAACACGCTCGCCTGGCGCGATGGCGGCGGCGCATCGTTCGCCAACGCGTTCGGCGGACGCACGCGCACGCAAGCCGTCTATACGCAGGACGCGTGGCGCTTTTTGAAGCGCTGGGCGTTCACCTACGGCGTGCGTTACGAAAACTGGAACGCTTATGACGGCACGCGCGCGGTCGGTGCGACATCGCTGAATTATGGCGATGCCAGCCAAAGCCACTGCTCCCCGAAAGCCTCGCTTTCCTTCGATGCCACGCAGGAGTTGACGCTGCGCGCATCGATCGGGCGGGCGTACCGGTTTCCGACGGTCGGCGAACTGTTTCAAGGCACGATCAACGGCGTGAATATCGTCAACAACAATCCGAATTTGAAGCCGGAAGACGATCTCTCGAAGGAACTGACGGCGGAATGGGCGCACGGCAACGGGTTGTATCGCTTCACGCTGTTTCAGGACGACGTGAAGAACACGATCTTCAGCCAGACCAACACGACCGTCATTCCGAACGTGACGAACTTTCAGAACATCGACAAGGTGCGATCGCGCGGCGCCGAAGTCGCGTACGAAGGCAGCGATGTGCTGCTGCACGGTCTCGATCTCGCCGCAAATGTCGCTTACACGCAGTCGAAGATCATCGCCAATAGTTCTAATCCGGCGACGGTCGGCAAGTACTTCTATCGCATTCCGTTGTGGCGCGCGAACGCGGTGGCGACGTATCGCGCGACCGAAAAGGCGGCTAGCACGCTCGCGGTACGTTATTCAAGATACCAGTACAACACGCTCACCAACACCGACGTCAATCCTAACACGTACGGCGGCACGAGCACGTATGTCGGTCGATACGAAGCTCACCTATAAGCCGACCAAGCGCACGGAACTGGGCGTGGGCATCGACAACCTGTTCGACCGGCGCTACTACGTGTTCCATCCGTATGCGGGACGCACGTTTTATATGGAAGGGCGCATCGGTATTTGACGATGCCTGGCTGACACGCAGGCTGAAACTCCTTCAAACGGATTCGATATGAACGCAACTGTGACTCACGCGGCGGCCGCTTCGCAAAACGATGCGATCGCGCATCGCCGCACGCTTTGGCGCTGGCATTTCTATGCCGGTCTTTTCGTGATGCCGCTTTTGATCGTGCTCGCCATCACCGGCACGCTGTACTGTTTTCAGCCGCAGATCGAGCCGATGCTGTACCGCGATCGCATGGTGGTCGCGAATACCGGCGCGCCGCGTCTGTCGAGCGATGCGCTGCTCGCGAAAGCCATCGCCCACGAACCACGCGACGCCGTGCCGACGCTCGCGCAAGTCGAAGCCGATCGCACGCGTAGCGCGGAGTTCGTGTTCAAGCTGGCTTCGAGCGAGAGCGAAAGCGTGTACGTCAATCCGTACGATGGCGTCGTGCTCGGTACTTTGAGCGTCGAGCACCGGCTAATGAAGCAGATACGCAATCTGCATCGCGGTTTGATGCTCGGCAAGACTGGCGAACTCATCATGGAGCTTGCCGGATGCTGGACGCTCGTGATGATCGGCACGGGCATCGCGCTGTGGTGGCCGTGGCCGGGCAAGGACCAGACGCGAACGGGCGGCGTGTTCTGGCCGAAGCTGTCTCTCACGGGCCGCGCGTGGTGGCGCGATCTGCATGCGGTCGGCGGCGTGTGGCTCGCCATCGGTGCGCTGTTTTTCGTGTTGTCCGGCTTGCCGTGGTCAGGATCGTGGGGCAAGCAATTCAAGGCGCTGGCGAC
>LFMX01000050.1 GCA_001184405.1 Candidatus Burkholderia humilis | reverse complement strand
TGGCAACGCGTCATAAAGCGGAGCATGAGATGATCCGCCCGACGGCACGCTGCTAAAATTGTAATTTTAAACGAGTTGGGCGCTTTCCATTCATGAGCATCATCGACAACAGAAAAGCCTTCTTCGATTACTTCATTGAAGAGCGCTACGAAGCCGGTCTCGTGCTCGAAGGCTGGGAAGTCAAAGCACTTCGCGCGGGCCGCGGTCAGATCAAGGAAGGCTACGTCGTCATCAAGCAAGGCGAGCTGTTTCTGATCAGCACGCATATCAGCCCGCTGCCGGAAGCATCGAAATTTGCGAATCTGGATCCGGTGCGTACGCGCAAGTTGCTGTTGCATCGTGATCAGATCGACAAGCTCATCGGCAAGGTCGAGCAACGCGGGCATACGCTCGTGCCGCTGAACTTCCACTACAAGGAAGGCCGCGTGAAGTGCGAGATCGGTCTGGCGAAGGGCAAGAAGCTGCACGACAAGCGCGAGACCGAGAAGAAGCGCGATTGGGATCGCGAACGCGCGCGCTTGATGCGCACCGCTGCCCGCTGAGCGCAACGCTCGCTATACCATGCCGGCGTTGCGTGATTTGCGTGTAGATCTTGAGATAGGACGACATCACGCCGTAGTCCTGCTCGAATCGGTTGAGATACATGTTCGCCGGATCGAGCCAACTGGTCAGGTAGTTGCGCACATCGCCGGGCCGCATTGGAAATTGCAGAGACCGATCACTCATGGGATAGGCACGGCTGAATTCCATAAGCACGATGCGTTTGGAAACCCGCGGATAGCAGTTCGCAATATGCATCGGCCCCGAATTCACGCCGATGATCTCGACGCGCTGGCGATTTCCGCCGCTGTTCCCCACAAGTCATACTGGCCGGCCACGCCGGTCGATCACATTGCGGTCGGCGATGGGCTTGTCGTCCGCTGCGCCGACCTGAACGATCATCCAGTCCTTATAGTTCCGGGCGATGGCAGCCAGCACATCGTCGCTCATGACGCGAACCTCGTCCTCGCCGAGTTGGGAGCGGATCGCCTCCTCGCCCTGCAACGCAGGGTTCGAGCCCGTCGTATGCCCGACCACCTTGTGCGGCACGATATCCACGTCCTCGTAAACGTACAGTCTCGGATGCCGTGTCTTCGGAAGGTCGAGATCGAGGCTGTTCAGCACGAGTTCGCTTTGCGAACCGAACATCGGGCCATTGAAACGGCTCACATATTTTTCGATGTCGGCAACATAGCGCGAATCCGGCACGGCGACGATTTGCGTGTCGCCGTCCTCCGCTTGCTTCAAATCGATAAAAGGATTGTGCTTGAACACCCAGATAAGCTCGCTCGTGTAAAACAGGCGCTCGCCATATCGGGCAAAGTAGGCTTCGGGGACCAAACTGACTGCGACCTGATCACCCATGCTGCCAAAGAAAAGTCTGAGTTCGGTTGCCATAGAACACGTATCGATTGATCAATCAATATACGTGATCGCTTAGATATCCCGAGCGTTAAAGTTCCGAATTTCATTCTTCGGAGATCAGGCGACCGGCAAATTGCCCGTCGCCCGGCCCGCTCAGCCTTTTCGAATGATGCCGCCGCCGTCGCCCTTCACGATCGACAACGCCAACGCGATCATCGTGCTCATGTCCGACATATTGCTCGGCACGATCAGCGTATTGCCCTGCTTCGCGATATTGCCGAACGCGCCGACATACTGCTCCGCGATCTTCAGATTCACCGCTTCCATGCCGCCCGCCTGCTGAATCGCCGCGCCGATCTTTTCGATGGCCTGTGCATCCGCCTCGGCGACCGCGAGAATGGCCGATGCTTCGCCCTGCGCCTGATTGATCGCCGCCTGCCGCTCGCCTTCCGACTTCTGAATAGCCGCCTCGCGCGCGCCCGACGCCAGATTGATCTGCTCCTGCTTGCGCCCTTCCGATGCCGCGATCAAGGCGCGCTTCTCGCGCTCGGCGGTGATCTGCGCCTGCATCGCGTGGAGAATTTCCTTCGGCGGCGTCAGGTCCTTGATCTCGTAGCGCAGCACTTTCACGCCCCAGTTCGACGCCGCTTCATCCAGCGCATTGACGATGCTCTGATTGATGAAATCGCGCTCCTCGAAGGTTTTGTCCAGTTCGAGTTTGCCGATGACCGAGCGCAACGTGGTTTGCGACAACTGCGTGATCGCGAACACGAAGTTGCTCGATCCGTACGAGGCCTTCATCGCATCGGTCACCTGAAAATACAGCACGCCATCGACCTGAAGTTGCGTATTGTCCCGCGTGATACACACCTGACTCGGCACTTCGAGCGGAATTTCTTTCAGCACGTGCCTGTACGCAATCCGGTCAATAAACGGCAGCACGATATTCAAACTGGGCGTGAGCGTAGCGTGATAGCGGCCGAGGCGTTCGAGAATCCACGCGTGCTGCTGAGGCACGATCTTTACCGTTTTCGACACGATCACAATCGCAATCACGAGCACGATCAGCGCAAAGTACATCGACATTCTTCTTCTCCTTATCAGACTAGCGTTTGGCCGCGGCGATCAACCGGTTGCCATCGAGCGCCGTGATGCGATAAAACCGCGCGCCTTCCATTTCTCCCGGCGCGAGTTCGACATCCCACTGCGCCCCGCGATACATTGCGCGTACCGCGCGCCTTCCATTTCTCCCGGCGCGAGTTCGACATCCCACTGCGCCCCGCGATACATTGCGCGTGCGCGGCGGTCGCGCCATTGATCGACTTCGAGCGTCGCGCCGATGTCGAGATTCACGGCCGCAGCGCGCGATGCGTCGTTGCGCCGCTTCCAGCTACCGAATCGCGAGCGGTGCAGCACCGCCACCGCGATCAGCGCGATCACCGCCGCTGCGCCCATCTGCACATGCGGCATGGCGCCGATCACGTATGCGACGCCGCCCGCGATCATGCCGAGCGCGATCATTAGCAGATAGAACGTGCCCGTGAACAACTCGGCGACGATTAGCGCGCCCGCCGCGATCCACCAGAACAAGCCGCCCGTTTCCATCATCGGTCTCCAAACGAAAACACCCCGGAACGGTCCGGGGTGTTTTTTATATCACGCCGCACCAATCCGAAAGCAAGTGGAAAGGTGCGTCATCGACTTATTTTGACAAGGTCTTGCCCAGTTGCTGCCACGTGTCGATGATCGTGTCCGGGTTAAGCGACATCGACTCGATGCCCTGCTTCGCCAGCCACTCGGCGAGGTCCGGATGATCCGACGGGCCCTGACCGCAAATACCGACGTACTTGTTCAGCTTCAGACACGTTTCGATCGCGCGCTTCAACATGAACTGCACGGCTTCGTCGCGCTCGTCGAAGTCCGCCGCAAGCAATTCCACGCCGGAATCGCGATCGAGACCGAGCGTCAACTGCGTCAAATCGTTCGAACCGATCGAGAAGCCGTCGAAGCGCTCCAGGAACTGCTCGGCGAGAATGGCGTTGGACGGCACTTCGCACATCATCACGAGCTTGAGGCCGTTCTTGCCGCGCTCGAGCCCGAACTTCTTCAGCAGTTCGACGACGCGGTCCGCCTGCTTCAGCGTGCGCACGAATGGCACCATGATCTGCACGTTGTCCAGACCCATTTCCTTGCGCACCTTCTTCAGCGCGACGCATTCCATATGGAACGCCTCAGCGAAGTCGTCCGCGATGTAGCGCGACGCACCACGGAAACCGAGCATCGGATTTTCTTCGTCCGGCTCGTAGCGCGAACCGCCGATCAGCTTCTTGTACTCGTTCGACTTGAAGTCCGACAGACGCACGATGACGGGCTTCGGATAGAACGCCGCCGCGATCGTGGCGATGCCTTCGGTCAGCTTGTCGACATAGAACGCACGCGGCGATGCGTGTCCGCGCGCAACGCTCTCGACCGCCTTCTTCAGGTCCGCGTCGATGTTCGGGTACTCCAGAATCGCCTTCGGATGCACGCCGATGTTGTTGTTGATGATGAACTCGAGTCGCGCGAGGCCCACGCCCGCGTTCGGCAACTGCGCGAAGTCGAACGCGAGTTGCGGATTGCCGACGTTCATCATGATCTTGACCGGAATCGACGGCAGTTTGCCGCGCTGCACTTCGGTCACTTCGGTTTCGAGCAGGCCGTCGTAGATCTTGCCTTCGTCGCCTTCCACGCACGAAACGGTCACGAGCGCGCCGTCCTTCAGGATGTCGGTTGCATCGCCGCAGCCGACGACTGCCGGCACACCCAACTCACGCGCGATGATCGCCGCGTGACACGTACGACCGCCGCGATTCGTCACGATGGCCGCTGCGCGTTTCATCACCGGTTCCCAGTTCGGGTCGGTCATGTCGGCGACGAGCACATCGCCCGGCTGCACGCGTTCCATTTCCGATGGATCGTGAATCACGCGCACCGGACCTGCGCCGATCTTCTGACCGATCGCGCGGCCCGTTGCGAGCACGTTCGACTGACCCTTCAGCTTGAAGCGCATTTCGGCCTTGCCCGACGCCTGGCTCTTCACCGTTTCAGGGCGCGCCTGAAGAATGAAGATTTTGCCGTCGCGGCCGTCCTTGCCCCACTCGATGTCCATCGGACGCTCGTAGTGCTTCTCGATGATCACCGCGTACTTCGCGAGCTGGATGACGTCTTCGTCCGTGATCGAGAAACGGTTGCGCTGCTCGTGCGGCACGTCGACGGTCTTCACGCGGCCCGGTTCGCCCGGCTTCGTGAATTCCATCTTGACGAGCTTCGAGCCGATGGAACGGCGGATGATCGGATACTTGCCCTGTTCGAGCGTCTGCTTGAAAACGTGGAACTCGTCCGGATTCACCGCGCCCTGCACGACCGTTTCGCCCAGACCGTAGCTCGCCGTGATGAACACGGTTTCCTTGAAGCCGGATTCGGTATCGATGGTGAACATCACGCCCGCCGCGCCGACGTCCGAGCGCACCATGCGCTGCACGCCCGCCGACAACGCGACTTCCGCATGCGTAAAGCCCTTATGAACGCGATACGAAATGGCGCGGTCGTTATACAACGACGCGAACACGTGCTTCATGCGATCGAGCACGTCGTCGATGCCGACCACGTTGAGATAGCTTTCCTGCTGGCCCGCGAACGATGCATCGGGCAAATCCTCGGCGTTCGCGGACGAGCGCACGGCGAACGAAAGCTCGTCGGGCGAGCCGTTCTGGAGGATGTCGAACTGGCGACGGATTTCGTCTTCGAGACGCGGCTGCAGCGGCGCGTCGACGATCCACTGACGGATTTCCTTGCCACATTCGGCAAGCGCCTTCACGTCATCGACGTCGAGCGTCTCGAGACGTTTGGCGATGCGGTCCGTCAAGTCGTTATGCTGGAAGAAGTCGCGGAATGCTAGCGCGGTCGTGGCAAAGCCCGTCGGCACCTGAACGCCGGCTTCGGAAAGCTGGCTGATCATTTCGCCAAGCGACGCGTTCTTGCCCCCGACGATTTCCACGTCGGTCATTCGCAACTGCTCGAATGGAACTACATACGCCTGATCCTTTGCGACATCGTTCGCAACATTGACTGCGTTAGTCATATAAGCCCCTAAGGTGGATGAAATTCTCGATCGCACGAGTGGGCTCACATGCGCAGGCGCTCATTGGAAGCGTGCCGCGCATCTCGCACAACCTGTTTGATAAACCTTCGGGGATGCGGCGCTTACGAGAACCGTGGCGCGCTCAAATGGAAGCGGCACGTCCGAAATCTGCTCGAAAACGTGGATTTACCTAACGAAAAGCCACGAAACGACCGCGATTTGACGAAAATCCGAATCAATTTGTCCGCAATTGCTTATCGAACAGGTTGCCGCTATTCTACCTTGCCGATTTTCAAAATTGTTTCATCCGGGGCAGCCGTTCCACGGCAAAATCGAGCTCTTAAGCGCCTGTTCGTGGGGCTGCGTACGGCGCCGCCACATCCAGCGCATTCTCAGCGGCCAGTAACCTTAACACAGGTCTTTCCGGGCGGCCGTGCTCGAAGTGATATCGTTTGAGTGCACTCGCCCCTCCGTTCCCTTTTTTCGTTCGTTTTACGCCGATGCCGCCTTCCGTATTCATCGTTTCCGACGGGACCGGGATCACTGCCGAGACTTTCGCGCATTCGATCCTCGCCCAGTTCGACCAAAAATTCCGGCTCGTGCGTGTGCCGTTCGTCGATTCAATCGACAAGGCTTATGCGACGGTCGAAAAGATCAACGAAGCCGTGGCGCTCGACGGGCGCAGGCCTATTGTCTTCACCACGCTGGTGGACAGCGCATCGAACGAGGTCGTCAAGGGGTGCAATGCGCTCGTGCTCGATATGTTCCAGACGTTTATCGAGCCGCTCGAACAGGAACTGGAAATCAAGTCCACGCATGCGATGGGACGCGTTCACCAGAACGCGGATACCGAGGAATACAAGAATCGCATCGAGGCTATCAACTTTTCCCTCGCGCATGATGATGGGCAGTCCAATCCCAATCTTGCCGAGGCGGATGTGATTCTTGTGGGCGTTTCTCGTAGCGGCAAGACGCCTACCAGTCTTTATCTTGCTATGCAGTACGGGGTGAAGGCGGCGAACTATCCTTTGATTCCTGAGGATTTCGAGCGGGGTAAGCTGCCTACGCCTTTGCTTGAGCATCGCGAGAAAATGTTCGGCCTTTCGATCGATGCGCAACGGCTCGCTGAGATTCGTAACGAGCGGCGGCCGGGGAGTAAGTATGCGGCGCTCGAGAATTGTCGTTATGAGATCAACGAAGCCGAGATGATGATGAAGCGCGAAGGCGTGAAGTGGCTTTCTTCGACTCATAAGTCGATTGAGGAGATTGCTACTACGATCTTGCAGGAGATTAAGTCTGAGCGGCCTTCTTATTTCTTATTACTAGCGCTTTTTTTGGGGATGTGAGTTTTGGGTAAGGGGCTACTGAATAAAAAGACAAGAAACCAGCAGCACTTTGCACGAAAAAAACAACACCACCTAAAGCCCAAGCGCAGCTTGAAAAACAGCAAAATCAGCGCAGCAAACCCTTCTGCCGACACTGCTCAAAAAGACAAACCGCGGCGGCCGCCGCAACATTAAGAGACTCCATACCGCCCGGCTGCGGAATAGTCACCCTCTGCGGAAAAGCATCACGCCAAACCTGCGAAACGCCTGCACCTTCATTCCCAAACACCCAGGCAATCGCACCCGATAAATCGCAATCGTAGATCGCAGAAACACCATGCGAATCGGTGATAGTCACGGGCGCATCAAGCCGAGCCAATAAATCAGAAGGCTCGACATCCTCGAAAATATCGAGCAAAAAGTGCGCTCCCATACCCGAGCGCAGCACCTTGGAAGACCATGCATACGCTGTCCCCGGCGCACAGAACACGCGCGAAATCCCCGCTGCCGCCGCGCTACGCAAAATCGATCCGACATTCCCGGCATCCTGAATACCATCCAGAATCACGCAGGAATCACCAATTCGCTCAGGCTTAACCGCATCAATCTTTTCGACCAGCAGCAACATACCGACACCGTGCACAACGCTGGAAAGCTGCCCAAAAAGCGCATCCGGCAACACGACGACACGTTTCTCTTCGATATGCCCAACAATCACGCGCGCCTCATCGTGCGATAAAGCACCCTCAGTAACGACACAAGTCTCCGGCAGACGCCCTGCCGTATCGAGATAAGCCGACGCCAGATGCAAACCTTCGAGCAGAGCATGACCGCTACGCCGCTGCTGCGCGGTCGATTCGACGAGCGCCTTGATGCGCTTGTAAAGCGGGTTATCCCGCGAAGTGATGGATTTCACGTGAGAAGAAGCAGCTTAGAACGCAAGCGTGTCCGGGTCCGACGCCGCATGAATGACTTCCAGCGCGATCGCAGGCAACACGGAGCCGAAAACGAGCGCATGCGCCTCGCGCACCGGCGCGAACGATCGCCGATGGTGCACGCACGGCCCATGCTCGCGCAGCGCCTTGAGATGCTGCGGCGTGCCGTAACCCGAATGCACGTTGAAACCGTACATCGGATGCACCTCGTGCAACTCGACCAGCATGCGATCGCGCGTCACCTTCGCCAAAATCGATGCAGCCGAAATTTGTTTGACGAGCGCATCGCCGCCGATAACCGCTTCGCTTCGAATCGACAGGACCGGACAGCGATTGCCATCGACCTTGACAAGCGTCGGCTCGACGGACAACCCTTCGACCGCGCGCTTCATCGCGAGCATGGAGGCGTGCAGAATATTGATGGTGTCGATTTCCTCGACGCTCGCCGACGCGATGCAATACGCCAGCGCCCGATCGACGATCTTCTCGTACAGCTCTTCGCGCCGCTTTGCGCTCAGCGCCTTCGAATCGTCTAGACCGTTGATGCGCGACTTCGACGGATCGAAAATGACCGCCGCCGCGACCACCGGACCGGCCAGCGGTCCGCGACCGGCTTCGTCCACGCCGCAAATCACATCCAGCGGTGAGCTGAAGTCGAGTCCTGCCTGAGCCGTTTGCTTTGCCGCCATTATCGCGGACCCCGCGTTTCGAGCACTCGCGCGACCGCCTCGGCCGCCCGCTGTGACGTGTTCTGCCGCAGCGCGATGTGCATATCGGTGAAGATTTCCGTCAGGGTACGGCGGTTGGCGTCATCGTTCAACTGTTTCAGCGTGGCATCGGCGAGCGCTTCGGGCGTCGCGAAATGCTGCAGAATTCCCGGCACGACGAAGCGCCCCGCCAGAATGTTCGGCAGGCCCACGTACGGCAAATAACCCTGCCGCTTCATGATCTGACCCGTGAGCCAGGGCACCTTGTACGAGATGACCATCGGCTTCTTGAGCAGCGCGGCTTCGAGCGTGACCGTGCCGCTCTTCACGAGAATCGCGTCGGCGGCAGTCATGGCGCGCTGGGCGTTGCCATCGGTGATCGTCAGATTCAGATGCGGATGCGCGTCCACCAGCGGCTGCAGCAACGCGCACAAGCCCGCATTCGCCGCAGGCATCAGGAAACGCACGTTCGACTCGCGAAGCTGCATCAGTTCCATCGCGTCAAAAAACGTCGGGCCGATCAGCTCGATCTCCGAGCGGCGACTGCCCGGCAACACGGCGACCACCGCCGCGCCCTGCGCGATGCCCAGTTCACGCCGCGCGCCCATCGTGTCGGGTTCGAGCGGGATTTCATCGGCGAGCGGATGACCGACGTAAGTCGCCGCGACGCCCGACTTCTCCAGCAGCGCGGTTTCGAACGGAAACACGCACAGCATGTGATCGACGGCCTTCACGATTTTCTTGATGCGCCCGCCGCGCCACGCCCAGATCGACGGACATACGAAATGCACGGTCGGAATGCCCGCTTCGCGCAACGGCTGCTCGAGCCCGAAATTGAAATCGGGCGCGTCCACGCCGATGAACACCGAAGGCGGTTCCGCGAGCAATTGCCGCTTGATCTCGTTGCGGATGCCGAGAATTTCCGGAATGTGCTTCAGCGCTTCGACATAGCCGCGCACGGAGAGCTTGTCCATCGGCCAGTGCGCTTCGAAACCGGCGGCCGTCATGCGCGGTCCGCCGATGCCGCTATAACGCGTGTCTTCGGGCAGAACCGTGTGCAGTCCGTTTAGCAAGGAAGCGGCGAGCAGGTCGCCAGAGGGCTCGCCGGCGACCATTGCGACGCGTGGCGGATGAGTGATCAGCGTCATCGGGCGGCGTTCTTAGCGGATGATGCCGCGCTGCGACGTCGCGATGAAATCGAGGAAATCCTTGACGGGCGCATCGCCTTCGCCGCCCGCCGCGCTCAGTTCCTTCAACTGCAGCTTCGCCTCTTCGAGCGACAACCCACTCTTGTACACGATGCGATACGCCTGCCGCAGCGCGGAAATCGCGTCCGGCGTGAACCCGCGGCGACGCAGCCCTTCCACGTTGATACCGTGCGGCTCGGCCTTGTTGCCCGCCGCGATGACGAACGGCGGCACGTCCTGCACGAGCGCGGAAGCGCCGCCCAGCATGGAATGCGCGCCGATACGAACGAACTGGTGCACGCCCGACATGCCGCCGACGATCACGTGATCGCCGACGATCACGTGTCCGGCCAGTTGCGCGTTGCTCGACATGATGACGTTGCTGCCCAGCCGGCAGTCGTGCCCGACGTGCACATATGCCATAATCCAGCAGTCGCTGCCGATCGACGTCAGGCTCTGGTCCTGCACTGTGCCGGTATGCAGCGTCGTGAATTCGCGAATGGTGTTGCGATCGCCGATTTCGAGACGCGTCGGCTCGCCCTTGTACTTCATGTCCTGTGGGCGTCCGCCGATCGACGCGTAATGCCCGATGCGGTTCTCTTGACCGATCGTCGTATGTCCTTCGATCACGCTATGCGAACCGACGGTCGTGCCCGCGCCGATCACGACGTGCGTACCGACGACCGCGTACGGCCCGATCTCGACGGATTCGTCGAGCTGCGCGCCCGGCTCGATGATCGCGGTTGGGTGAATCTTGCTCATGCGCTTTGCCTATGCTGTTCGTGCTGCTCGTTACGATGAACGCGGACCTGAAAAATTGAAGCCCTTAGGCATCCGTGTTCTTGACAGTACACATCAGCTCGGCTTCGGCGGCGACGGCGCCGTCGACTTTGGCGCGCGCCTTGAACTTCCAGATGCCGCGCATGTACCGCTCGAACATGACATTGAGGATCAACTGATCGCCCGGCTCCACCACGCGCTTGAAACGCGCGCCATCGATACCGACGAAGTAGTACAGCGTCTTCTCCGGGTCGTGCGGCTCTTCGGCGAAGGTCAAAAGCGCCGCGGTCTGCGCGAGCGCTTCCAGAATGAGCACGCCCGGCATGACCGGACGCGTCGGGAAGTGACCCTGAAAATACGGCTCGTTGATCGACACGTTCTTCAGCGCTTTGATGCTTTTGTGCGGCTCGAGTTCGAGCACGCGGTCCACGAGCAGGATCGGATACCGATGCGGCAGCAGCGTGAGGATCTTGTGGATATCGAGATTGATTTTTTCTGTGCTCATGGTCGTTCTGCGCGCACGCGTGTCGTGCGTGGAAATTTGACTGCGGACGCCGCGTGCTCGCGTGGCGCCCGTCTTATTACATTTGTGTTGGTTCGTCGGCGGCTTGTTTCGGCCCGCTCTTGCTTTTCGATAGATTAGCGTCGTCGCCCTTAACAGCGCCGCGCTCGCCAAGCGCCGTTTCCAGTGCCTTGATACGATCGCGCAGCTTGTCCAGATTGCGAACGAGCGCCGCGCTCTTGTTCCAGTCCGCGTGCGGCACGGCCGGAAACGCGCTGGTGTACATGCCCGCCTTCGTCAGCGATTTCGACACGCCTGACTGCGCCGTGACGATCACGTAATCCGCCAGCATCACGTGACCGGCGATACCCACCGCGCCGCCGATCATGCAGTGTTTGCCGATATTCGTGCTCCCCGCGATGCCCGCGCACCCGGCAATGACCGTGTACGCGCCAATGCGACAGTTGTGCCCGATCTGCACGAGATTGTCGATCTTCACGCATTCTTCGATCACGGTATCCGCCATCGCGCCGCGATCGATCGTCGTGTTCGCGCCGATCTCGACGTCATCGGCGATATCCACTGCGCCGACCTGAGGAATTTTCACCCAGCTGCCGGTGCGCGCATCGCCTTCGTCGACGAAATCCGGCGCAAAACCGAAACCATCCGCGCCGATCACCACGCCCGCGTGAACGATCACGCGCGCGCCGAGCTTGCAGCCGTGATACAAAGTGACGTTGGGATAAAGATGCACATCGTCGCCGAGCTTCACGCCACGGCCGACGACCACGCCCGCGTCCAGCTTCACGCGCTCGCCAACCACCGCGCCCGCTTCCACCGTCACGTGCGGACCGATCACGGCGCTCGCCGCGACCTTCGCGGCCGGATCGACATACGCACTCGGATGCACCCCGGCCACGGCTTTCGGCGTCGCCAGATCGATGAACGCCTGCGCCACGCGTGCGAAATAAGCGTAAGGATTCGGCGTGACGATAAAATTTCCGCCGTCACGCTGAGACAGTTTCTCGAGATCCGCCGGCGAAATCAGTACCGCGCCCGCGCGTATGCTTTCAACCTGCGGCAGATACTTCTGATTGGCGAGAAACGCGAGTTGCGCGGGACCGGCCTTGTCGAGCGGCGCGAGACCCTCGACACGATAATCGCCCTGGCCGACGACTTCGCCGCCAAAGCGCTTGACCAGTTCGTCGAGGGAGATCGCCATGCGTGTAGCCCACTCCTCGTTCAGTTCGAACTCGGGCCGCTCGCACCGCCCGACAGGCTGCCCTGCGACGCCGCCAGCGCCTTCAACACCTGATCCGTGATGTCGATGCGCGGACTCACGTACACCGCTTCCTGCACGATCAGGTCATAGTGCTGCTGCTCGGCGATCTGCTTGATCACCTTGTTCGCGCGCTCCAGCACCGCCGCGAGTTCCTCGTTGCGACGCTGGTTCAGGTCTTCGCGGAATTCGCGCTGCTTGCGCTGAAAGTCGACGTCGAGTTGCGCCAGATCACGTTGACGCGCGGCGCGGTCCGCTGGCGACATGCTTGCGCCGTTCTTGTCGACATTGTCCGACAGCGATTTGAGCCGCTGCGCCATGTCCTGCAGCGCCTTGTCGCGCTTGGAAAATTCCTGCTCGAGCTTCGACTGCGCAGCCTTCGCTGCCGCCGATTCACGCAGGATGCGGTCCGAATTGACCGCCGCGATACGCGCTTCCTGAGCGCTCGCGGCCGTCCCTAGTCCGAGAACCATCGACAACGCCAGCGCCAGCGCCAGCGCCACATGTTTCGAAAGCTTACCGGTTCGCAAAGTGTTCCTCGCGTTACGTCGACGAATCCGAGTTCGCAGTCGATCCGGCCTTAGAACGCCGTACCGATCTGGAACTGGAACTTCTGATACTGATCGCCTTCGTGCTTCTGCAGCGGGAAGCCGAGCGAGAGCTTGAGCGGGCCGATCGGCGAGATCCAGGCAAGACCCAGACCATAACCGTAGCGCAGACCGTTCGCGCCGCTGCTCGTGCCGCCCTGACCCGGATCGCCCCAGACGTTACCGGCGTCGAGGAAGGTGAAGACACGCAGCGTGCGGTCGTAACCCGTGCCCGGCAGCGGGAACGTCAACTCGATATTACCCACGGCCATGCGCGAACCGCCGATCGGATCGCCGGTGGTCGCATCGCGCGGACCGAGCGAGCTCGGCGAGTAGCCGCGCACCGAACCGATACCGCCCGCGTAGTAGTTCTTGAAGATCGGGTACGTCTGGCCGTCGAGGCCCTTGCCGTAGCCGCCTTGCAGGTTGAAGCCCAGCACGAAGCCGCGCGCGAACGAGTAGTAATACTGGAACTGCGCGTCGAACTTCGCGTACGTCGTGCCGCCGAGCGGCGTGCCGTATTCCGCGTTCGACTGCATGTAGTAGCCACGGCTCGGCACCAGCGCGCTGTCGCGATTGTCGCGTGACCAGCCGACCGTCAGCGGGAAGTTGTTCACCACGCGCCCGAACTCGGCGACGTAGTTCTTGTAGGCCTGCGGCGTCGCGGAATCGACGTCCATCGTGTTCTGCTCGGCGCCCACGCCGAAGTACACCGTATCCTGCTCCGAGAACGGAATACCGAACTTGGTGTCCGCGCCCATTGTGACGATCTTGAAGCTCGAATCCGTCGAGTAATACAGCGGCTGATACGTGCGGTAATACGCATCGGTAATCCGCTTGATGCCGTCGATCGTGAAGTACGGATCGACCTGCGTGACCGTCAGCGTGCGGTACGTCTTCGCGGTGTTCACGTTCACCGACAGCGACGTGCCCGACCCGAACACGTTGTCCTGCGACACACCCGCCGACAGTACCACCTTGTCCGTCGACGAGAAGCCCGCGCCGAGCGTAATGGCGCCGGTCGGCTTTTCGGCGACCTTCACATCGACATCGACCTGGTCGTTGGTGCCTTCGACCGGCACCGTGGTCACGTCCACGTCCGTGAAATAGCCCAGACGATTGATGCGGTCCTTCGACAGCACGAGGCGGTTCGAATCGAACCACGAGCTTTCGAGCTGACGCATTTCGCGACGCACGACTTCGTCACGCGTACGCGTATTGCCGACGATATTCACGCGGCGCACATACACGCGGCGGCTCGGTTCGACCTGCAGCGTCAATGCGACCGTGTGATGAACCTGATCGATTTCCGGCTGCGCATTGACCTGCGCGAACGCGTAGCCATATTCACCGAGCTTGTCGACGATGGCCTTGGTCGTGGCCTGCAGCTTCTCCACCGAGAACAACTGCCCCTGCTTGACCGTGATGAGCTTCTGCAATTCCGCTTCGCGATCGAGCAGATTGCCCGCCAGCTTCACGCTGCTGACCTTGTACGGCTCGCCTTCGTGGAGGGCGACCGTCAGGTACATGTCCTTCTTGTCCGGCGAAATCGACACCTGCGTGGAGTCGATACTGAACTCGAGATAGCCGTGATTCAGATAGTACGAGCGCACGTTCTCGAGGTCGCCCGTGAGCTTTTCCTTCGAATAGAGATCGCTCTTCGTGTACCACGAGAACCAGTTCGGCGTGGACAACTGCATTTCGCCGAGCAGCGTGCCCAAGCTGAATGCCTTGTTGCCGACGAAGTTGATCTGGCGAATCTTCGCGCTCGGGCCTTCGGCCACGGTGAAGAGAATCGCGATGCGGTTGCGGTCCACCGGCGTTACCGTAGTGGTGACTTCGGCAGCATAGTAGCCTCGCGTGAGGTACTGGCGCTTGAGCTCTTGCTCCGCCTTGTCCAAGAGCGCCTTGTCGTATGAACGGCCTTGCGAGAGACCGACCGAGCGCAGCGCCTTGGTGATGGTGTCCTTGTCGAACTCGTGCAGACCCGCGAAATCGATGGTCGAAATGGCCGGACGTTCCTGCACCTGCACGACCACCACGTTGCCTTCGGTGGCGACCTGCACGTCGTTGAAGAAGCCTGTCGCGTAGAGCGCGCGAATCGCTTCGGAGGCCTTGTCGTCGGTGAACGTGTCGCCTTGCTTGATCGGCAGATAAGCGAACACGGAGCCCGGTTCGATGCGTTGAAGACCTTCGATCCGGATATCTTGCACGACGAACGGCGTGGTAGCGTGTGCCGCCATACCCGTAGCGGCGAGCGCCGCGGCCACAGCCGTCTTAGGAACAAAGCGATGAGGTTTGAACAACGTGCTTCCCCAGTATTTAAAGCTGCATTCGTTCCGGCGGTCGTTCGGAATACGACGCCAGAAATTGTGGAAAGTGGATCAAAAACGAATCAGACGAGCGAGGTCGTTGAACAGGGCGATCATCGACAATGCGACGATGCAGACCAGACCCGCCCGTTGCAGAACCAACTGCCAGCGATCAGAAACCGCTTTGCCGGTTACGGCCTCAACCAAATAATATAACAGATGCCCACCGTCCAATACAGGAATCGGTAACAAGTTCAACACGCCGAGGCTGGTGCTGACGAGCGCGAGGAACGAGACGAACGCTGCCATGCCCAGACGCGCGCTCTTGCCCGCGTAATCCGCGATGGTCACCGGCCCCGACAGATTCTTGAGCGACGCCTCGCCGACGATCATCCGGCCGAACATGCGCAGCGAATACAGGCTGATGTCCCACGTGCGGTTCACGCCCAGGCGCAGGCTTTCGACCGGACCGTAGCACACATCGACGCTCGGTAACTGATTCGCGAGCGCGGCGCCGATCCGTCCGACATCCTGTCCCGTCGATGCATCACGCTTCAGGTCGGGCACGATCCGCACGGAATCGTCCTTGCCCGCGCGCTGCACGGTCAGCGTCACCGGTTTGCCGCCGTGCGATTTCACATAGTCGATGAAGGCCATCGCGTTGTCGATAGGACGGCCATCGATGGCGCGCAGCTTGTCGCCGGCCGCCAGACCGCCCTTTTGCGCGGCGTTGCCCGGCTCGACGCCCGCGACCGACAGCGTGCCGCCGCCCGACGTGAAACCAAGCTTGTCCATGAAATCCTGGTCGGCGTCCGCGTCGGTGATGTTGTCGACGTTCACCGGAAAGTCGAACGTGCCTTCATGCGTCTTCGCCGTCAGCACGATGCGCCGATGATCGAACGAGGCATCGAGCAGTTTCCAGCGCAGATCGGACCACGAGCGAATCGGCTGCGTTTCGCCACCAGATGCATCGCGCATCGACACGATGGTCTCGCCGCCTTCGAAGCCCGCGCGCGCCGCCGACGTGTTGGGCGCGGGCGCGGAAACGATGGCCGTCGGCTCGGTCACGCCGCCCGCGAAGACCGCGGAAAAGAGCGCGATCGCCAGCAGGAAGTTGGCGACCGGCCCGGCCGCGACGATCGCGATCCGCTTCCACACCGGCTGGCGGTTGAACGCGCGCGGCAAGTCATCGGACGGAATGCTGTCTTCGGATTCGCGCTCGTCCAGCATCTTCACGTAGCCGCCGAGCGGCAGCGCGGCGATCGTCCACTCGACGCCGGTCTTCTTGCTGACCCAGCGCACGAGCGGTTTGCCGAAGCCCACCGAAAAACGCAGCACTTTCACGCCGCACATTCGCGCGACGCTGTAATGACCGAATTCGTGGACGACGAGCACGCCTATCGCAACGACGAAGGCGACTATTTCGGTCAGGAAGTTCATGACGGCCTCAATGGGCGATGGGGGCCGCAGTGAGCTCGGTGACGAAGTCGGACGCGAAACGGCGAGCCGCCGAATCCGCGGCGAGCACATCGTCCAGCTTGGCGGCGCTCGTGTTCGGCAGCGCGTTCAGCACGCGTTCCACGACCTCGCCGATCGCCATGAAGCCGATGCGGCGGTCGAGGAACGCTTCCACGGCGATCTCGTTTGCCGCGTTCAGCGCCGCGCTCGCGATGCCGCCCGCTTCCATCGCCTGAATGGCGAGCGCGAGGCAAGGGAAACGCGCGAAATCGGGCTTTTCGAACGTGAGCGTGGCGATCTGCGCGAGATCGAGCTGCGCGACGCCCGAATCCACACGATCCGGAAACGCCAGTGCGTGCGCGATCGGCGTGCGCATGTCGGGATTGCCCAGTTGCGCGAGCACCGAACCATCGGCGTACGAGACCATCGAGTGAATCACGCTTTGCGGATGAATCAGCACTTCGATCTGCTTGCCCGGCAAATTGAAGAGCCAGTGCGCCTCGATGACTTCGAGGCCCTTGTTTATAATCGTGGCGGAATCGACGGAAATCTTGCGGCCCATCACCCAGTTCGGGTGCTTGACGGCCTGCTCGGGCGTGACATCGACGAGCGTGGACGGCTCGCGCGTGCGAAACGGTCCGCCCGACGCGGTCAGGATGATCTTCGACACGCCGCCGTGCAGCTTCGCTTCCTTGTCCGCGCAAGGCGGCAAGCACTGGAACACCGCGTTGTGTTCGCTATCGACCGGCAAAAGGATGGCGCCGTTGTCGCGCACCGCATCCATGAAGATCTGGCCGGACATGACCAGCGCTTCCTTGTTCGCGAGCAGGATGCGCTTGCCGGCGCGTGCGGCGGCGAGCGTGGACGCCAGACCCGCCGCGCCGACGATGGCCGCGACGACCGTATCGCACTGCGATGCGCGCGCGACCTCGACGAGCGCATCCGGCCCGTGCGTCACTTCGGTCTTGCAGCCTTCGGTTTTCAGCGCCGTCGCGACTTTCGCGGCCGTTTGCGCGTCACCGACGACGGCCACTTCGGGCTGAAAGCGCAAGCATTGCGTGACGAGTTTGTCGCCGTTGCGATGCGCGGTGAGCGCATAGACCGAGAAGCGGTCCGGATGCCGCGCCACGACATCGAGCGTGCTATCGCCGATCGAGCCCGTGGAACCGAGCAATGTGAGACGTTTTTGCATAAATTCTTCTCTAGCCGATCAGCCGAGCATCAGCAATGCGATCGGCAATACAGGCAACAAGGCGTCGATACGGTCGAGCACGCCGCCGTGACCCGGCAGCAAGCCGCTCGAATCCTTGACGCCCGCCTGACGCTTCAGGAGCGACTCGAACAGGTCGCCGACCACGCTGAACGCGACCAGCACGGACAGCGCGACGAATGCGCGATCCCATCCCAGATGTTCGATGAACACCGTAAATAAAGTCGGCACATAAAAGCCGGTGGCGGCGGCGATTCCGCCGATCACGATGACGGCGAGCCATCCGCCGATGGCGCCTTCCCAGGTCTTGCCCGGGCTGATCGCCGGCGCCAGCTTGTGGCGGCCCAGCGCTTTTCCGGCGAAGTATGCGCCTATATCAGCCAGCCAGACTACTAGAAGAAGCGATAGCACGAACGCGACGCCGCGCGTGCGGGCATCCACGACCGCGTGCCAGCAGGCCAGAAACACGACGATTCCCGCGAAAAGCAGGAACGCGCGCCACGTGTGCGCGGCCAGTACGGGCTTGCGCAGCAAGGCGTAGGGACCGGCGAGCACCCAGAAAATCGCCGCCATTTGATACAGCGGCGTCGATTTGATACCTAGAAACGTGCTGAAAATCAGCACGAGCCCCGTGACGAGCGCGTAAGCTACCGGCCCCGCCCCGTTCAGCTTGAGCAGCCGCCCCCACTCCCAGGCGGCGAACACCACGACGAAACCGATCAGCGCCCCGAACGCGCCGATCGGCGCAAACGGCGTGATCGGCACCAGTACAGCAAGCAGGACGATTGCCGTGATGACACGGGTTCTTAGCATGAAAGGGTGTCGGCCTTCTGCGATTGGGATGCGAGTTGCGCGCTGGTGCGCCCGAAACGGCGCTCACGGCTGCCGTACGATGCGATCGCGCGATCGAGCGCGTTGGCGTCGAAATCGGGCCAGTAGATGTCGGTGAAATGGAACTCGGTATACGCAAGCTGCCACAGCAAAAAGTTGCTGATGCGCTGCTCGCCGCCCGTGCGGATGAACAGATCCGGCTCCGGCGCGTACGCCATCGCCAGATGCTCGGCGAACAATTCGTCGTCCACCCGCGCCGGCACGCCCGTTTCCAGCGACTGCGCGATGAGTTTTTTCGTCGCCTGCATGATGTCCCAGCGCCCGCCATAATTGGCGGCGATGGTCAGCGTGAGGCGCGTGTTGCGTGCGGTTTTGGTTTCGGCGCGCTGGATCAGCGCGCGAATGCGGTCGTCGAACATGGCGATGTCGCCGACGACGCGCAGGCGAATGCCGTTGGCGTGCAGCTTGCCGATCTCGCGCTCGAGCGCGGTCACGAACAGGCGCATCAGGAAGGACACTTCGTCGGTCGGACGGCGCCAGTTCTCGGAACTGAACGCGAAAAGCGTGACGAATTCGACGCCGCGCTGTGCGCAGCTTTCGACGGTCGAGCGGACCGCATCGACGCCACGCGTATGACCGGCGACGCGCGGCAGACGCCGCTCGGTCGCCCAACGGCCGTTGCCGTCCATGATGATCGCGACGTGACGCGGCACTGCTGCGAGATCGGGCACGGTAACGGTAGAACTGGTATAGGTCATGGCCGCTGAATCTTGAAAGCTGAAGGAGTGAAGGTCAGCCCCCGAATCTAAACGTTCGAGGCCGACAGGACCGTCTCTACGGCCTCACACCGTCATGATTTCGGCTTCTTTGGTTGTCACCAGCTTGTCGATTTCGGCAACGGACTTGTCCGTGAGCTTCTGTACGTCTTCGCTGGCGCGGCGCTCGTCGTCTTCCGAAATTTCCTTGTCCTTCACGAGCTTCTTCAGTTGCTCGTTCGCGTCGCGGCGCAGATTGCGCACGGCGACCTTCGCCGTTTCGCCTTCGCTCTTCACGACCTTCGTCAGTTCGCGGCGGCGTTCTTCGGTGAGCGCGGGCATCGGCACGCGGATCAGATCGCCTTGCGTGGCCGGGTTCAGACCGAGATCCGATTCACGAATCGCCTTCTCGATGACCGACACCATCTTCTTTTCCCACGGCTGCACGCCGATCGTGCGCGCGTCGACGAGCGTCATGTTCGCGACTTGCGAGATGGGCACGTTCGAGCCGTAATAATCGACCTGGATGTGGTCGAGCAGACCCGTGTGTGCGCGGCCCGTGCGAATCTTGGCGAGATCGGCCTTGAATGCTTCGATCGACCGTTGCATCTTCTGGTCGACGCCCTTTTTAATGTCAGCCACACTCATTTTGAACCTCCAAACCTGGTTTTACTGGCGATACACGGCGCATTCCGAGCGGGGCCGTGTGCCCGTCGCGCGGCGTCTGTTACCGCAAGAGTTCACACGTGGACGAGCGTCCCTTCGTCGTCGCCCTGCACGATGCGCTTGAGCGCACCGGGCTTCGAGATCGAGAACACGCGAATCGGCAGTTTCTGGTCGCGGCACAACGCGAATGCGGTGGCGTCCATGACTTGCAGATTCTTGCCGATGGCTTCGTCGAAGCTGATCGTGCTGTAGCGCGTCGCGTTCGGATCTTTCTTCGGGTCGGCGGAGTATACGCCATCGACCTTTGTCGCTTTCAAAACGACTTCCGCGCCGACTTCCGAACCGCGCAGCGCGGCCGCCGTGTCGGTCGTGAAGAACGGGTTGCCGGTGCCGGCCGCGAAGATCACGACGCGGCCTTCCTCCAGCTGGCGAATGGCGCGCGGACGAATGTACGGCTCGACGACCTGGTCCATGCGCAGCGCCGACTGCACGCGCGCTTCGATGCCCGCGTGACGCATGGCATCCTGCAGCGCGAGCGCGTTCATCATCGTGGCGAGCATGCCCATGTAGTCGGCGGTTGCGCGATCCATGCCGGCCGCGCCGCCCGCGACACCGCGGAAGATATTGCCGCCGCCGATCACGACGGCCAGTTGCGTGCACAGGCGCACTACTTCAGCGATGTCCGCCACCATCCTTTCGATTGTTGCGCGATTGATGCCGAAGGCATCGTCGCCCATGAGGGCTTCGCCGGAGAGTTTGAGGAGTACGCGTTTGTAGGCTGTGGGCATATGAGGTTCCGATCGCGCCAAGGAGGGTTGCAACAACGTAGAACTGTAGGGGTGAATCATTATTTACTGCAAGCAAACCGGATCGGGCGACGGGCGCGACAGACCAGGGTTAACCCTATATTGCCGCGCCCGCTGCATCGTGCAAACCGGATCGCGTGTAAGTCGGCAGCGGGACGCGCCCGCCGCGAGGTACATCGGTCCTGCTCGACGCCTGACTGCGCAGGCGTCATCAAGCCGGCTTAGCTTTGCTTGGCCGCCGCGACTTGTTGCGCCGCCACTTCAGCCGCGAAGTCGTCCACACGCTTTTCGATGCCTTCGCCGACCACGAACAGCGCGAACATCTGCACCGACGTGTTGGACGCCTTCAGGTATTGGTCGATCGTCTGCTTGTCGTTCTTTACGAACGGCTGGTTCAGCAGCGACACTTCCTTCAGGTACTTCTGGACCGAACCGTCGACCATCTTCGCGACGATTTCAGCCGGCTTGCCGGACTCAGCCGCCTTCTGCTCGGCAATGCTGCGTTCCTTCGCGATCAGCTCGGCCGGCACGTCGTCCGACGACAGCGAAACCGGCTTCATTGCAGCGACGTGCATGGCGACGTCCTTGCCGATTTGCTCGTCCGCGCCCGTGAACGCGACCAGCACGCCAATGCGCGTGCCGTGCAGGTACGCAGCAACCTTGTTAACCGAGTCGAAACGCACGAAACGGCGGATCGACAGGTTTTCGCCGATCTTGCCGACCAGCGCGAGACGCACTGCATCGACCGTCGAGCTTTCCAGCGGCAGCGCCGACAATGCAGCGACGTCAGCCGGATTGTTCTTCGCGACCAGTTCAGCAATCGTCTTGCCGAAAGCCAGGAAGTCGTCGTTTTTCGCGACGAAGTCGGTTTCGCAGTTCAGTTCGACGAGCGCGCCCACGCCGCCTTCGACGTGTGCCGTGACGATGCCTTCAGCCGTCACGCGCGATGCCGCCTTGCTCGCCTTGTTGCCGAGCTTCACGCGCAGGAGCTCTTCGGCGCGCGCCATGTCGCCGTCGGCTTCCGTCAGCGCCTTCTTGCATTCCATCATCGGCGCATCGGTCTTCGCGCGCAGTTCTGCCACCATGCTTGCGGTAATTGCCGCCATCATTCGCTCCTTGAGTCTGTTTGATACATGCCGCCGACTTTGAGCGCCCGCGGCAGAAATTGGTTTCAACGATCGCGCTGCTTTGTGTCGACTAAAAAAAGGGCCTTGCCTTTCTCAAAGCCCCTTTTTTGTCGGCCACAGGCTCGATTACGCCTCTGCGTTGACCTCGACGAACTCGTCGCCTTCGCCGTTACGCACAGCCTGGACAACGTTGTTCACCGCGTTGGCGCGGCCTTCGAGGATTGCGTCCGCAACGCCCTGGGCGTACAGCGACACAGCCTTCGATGCGTCGTCGTTACCCGGGATCACATAGTCGATGCCTTCCGGCGAGTGGTTCGTGTCGACCACGGCGATGACCGGAATGCCGAGCTTCTTCGCTTCGGTCACAGCAATCTTGTGGTAGCCGACGTCGATCACGAAGATCGCGTCCGGAATGCCGCCCATGTCCTTCACGCCGCCGATCGACTTTTGCAGCTTGGCGATTTCACGTTCGAACAGGAGCGCTTCCTTCTTGCTCATGCGCTCGGTTTCGCCCGATTCAACGGCTGCTTCCATGTCCTTCAGGCGCTTGATCGAAACCTTCAGCGTCTTGAAGTTGGTCAGCATGCCGCCGAGCCAGCGTGCGTTGACGAACGGCATGCCGGCGCGCGCTGCTTCTTGAGCGATGGTGTCACGCAACTGGCGCTTCGTGCCCACGAAAAGAATGGTGCCGCGGTTCGCTGCCAACTGGCGCACGTACTTCAGCGCGTCGTTGTAGAGCGGCAGCGTCTTTTCGAGGTTGATGATGTGAATCTTGTTGCGATGACCGAAGATGTACGGGGCCATCTTGGGATTCCAGAAGCGCGTTTGGTGACCGAAGTGGACACCGACTTCCAGCATTTGACGCATCGTGACTGCCATAAATTTCTCCGCGAGGGTTGGGTCTTAAACCGGCTGCCGCATCCCGCGCTTCGTCGCTTTTCGCTTTTTATATGCGATGCGCAAGACACCCTGGGTGCTGCCGGCTTGAGTTTCTTTGACTTGAACGGTAGAGACCTACCGCTTTCTACCAAGCCTTGCTCCGACTTCAATTCGGATCAAGACTTAACCTATAAGGATAGCATGCGAGGATTACACCGCTCAAGTCGACCGAAAGAGCCGCGTTCGAGGACCGCACTGGCCGGATGCGCCGTGAATCACGCTGCGGCCCCTTATAGATGATGGTGCAATAATACCGGATTACCGCGTCAATCCGTGCCTTACCGCATTTTCGAGCCAGAACATGTCAATTACGCTGAAAAACGATCACGATATCGCGCAGATGCGCATCGCCTGCCGGCTCGCCAGCGAAGTTCTCGATTTCATCACACCGCATATCTCGTCCGGCGTGACGACCGAGGAACTCGATCGTCTGTGTCACGAATTCATGGTGAAGGAACAAGGCACCGTTCCCGCACCGCTCAATTATCAGCCGCCCGGCTATCCGCCCTATCCGAAAGCTACCTGCATCTCCGTCAACGACGTGATCTGCCACGGCATTCCCGGGGAAAAAGTGTTGAAGAACGGCGACGCGCTGAATATCGACATCACCGTAATCAAGAATGGCTATTTCGGCGATACGAGCCGCATGTTTATCGTCGGTGAAGGGTCGATTCTGGCCAAGCGCCTCGTGCAGACGACGTTCGACTGCATGTGGCTCGGCATCGATCTGGTGCGTCCGGGCGCGCATCTCGGCGATATCGGCGCGGCCATTCAGAAGCATGCCGAGGCGCAAGGTTACAGCGTCGTGCGCGAGTATTGCGGACACGGCATCGGACAGGTTTTTCATGAAGAGCCGCAAGTGCTGCATTACGGGCGCGCGGGTACCGGCATGGAATTGCAGGCGGGCATGATCTTCACCGTCGAGCCGATGATCAATGCCGGCCGCCGCGAAACCCGCACGATGCCGGACCAGTGGACCGTCAAGACGCGCGACCGCAGTCTGTCGGCGCAATGGGAGCACACCGTGCTTGTCACGCCGACCGGCTATGAAGTGCTGACCGTCTCGGCGGGCACGCAGGCGCCGTCGCAACTGATCGCGGCCACGGCCTGATTTCACGTTTTCCGTTTCGCCCGCTGCACGGCGGGCGCACCTCTCTCCTTCCAGACTATCCATGAGCGTCACCGCCGCCGTCGCCACGCCCTGTGAAACGCTGCGCGCCGCCCTGAAGGCTGCGAAGCCGGCGCTCATCAACCGGTTTCAGACGACACCGAACGTCGAGCCGCTAATGCACGCGCTCGCCCGCGCCACCGACGACGCCTTGAAGGGCGCATGGGCCGCGTGCGACATGCCCGCCGATTCCGCGCTCGTGGCGGTCGGCGGATACGGACGCGGCGAGCTTGCGCCCTTTTCCGATGTCGATATTCTCGTGCTGCTGCCGGATCCCGCCGGCGACGACGCCGACTTGAACGGGCGCATCGAGCGCTTTATCGGCATAGGATGGGATCTCGGGTTCGATATCGGCAGCAGCGTGCGTTCGGTCGAGCAGTGCATCGGCGAGGCGAGCAACGACATCACCGTGCAGACATCGCTGCTCGAATCGCGGCGCATTTACGGCGATACGCGCGTCTTCGAGCGATTTTCCGCGCGCTACCGCGAGACGCTCGATCCGCGCGCGTTTTTCCAGGCGAAAGTGCTGGAAATGCGTCAGCGGCACGCGAAGTTTCAGGACACGCCGTACAGCCTCGAGCCGAACGTCAAGGAAAGTCCTGGCGGGTTGCGCGATCTGCAACTCATTCTGTGGATTTCGCGCGCGGCGGGTTTCGGCAGCAGCTGGCGCGAACTCGATGCGCGTGGCCTCATCACCGAGCGTGAAGCGCGCGAACTGCGCCGCAACGAAGGCTTTCTAAAGGCGCTGCGCGCGCGGCTCCACGTGATCGCGAAGCGCCGGCAGGACATTCTCGTTTTCGATATGCAGACGCCGGTCGCGGAAAGCTTCGGCTTCGAAGCGACCGCTGCCAAGCGAGCGAGCGAGCAGCTTATGCGCCGCTATTACTGGGCCGCGAAAGCCGTCACACAACTCGCGACCATTCTGATCCAGAACGTCGAAGCGCAGCTTTTTCCGTCGACGAGCGACATCACGCGTGTCATCAACGGACGCTTTGTCGAGAAGCAAGGCATGCTGGAAATCGCGCATGACGATGTGTTCGAGCGCGAACCGCACGCCATCCTCGAAGCGTTTTTGCTGTACGAGCAGACGCGCGGCATCAAGGGATTTTCGGCGCGTACGCTGCGCGCGATCTACAACGCGCGCGATCTGATGGATCGCCACTGGCGGCGCGATCCGGAAAACCGCCGGCTCTTCATGGAAATTCTGAAGCAGCCCGAAGGCATCACGCACGCGTTCCGTTTGATGAACCAGACAAGCGTGCTCGGGCGCTATCTGCTGAATTTCCGGCGCATCGTCGGACAGATGCAGCACGATCTGTACCACGTCTACACGGTCGATCAGCACATCCTGATGGTGCTGCGCAATCTGCGGCGCTTCGCCATTGCCGAGTACGCGCATGAGTATCCGTTCTGCAGCCAGTTGATCGGCAACTTCGAGCGGCCCTGGGTGCTTTACGTGGCCGCGCTGTTTCACGATATCGCCAAAGGACGCGGCGGCGATCACTCGATGCTCGGCATGGCCGACGCGCGGCGCTTCTGCCGCGAACATGACATCGGCGCGGGAGATAGCGAACTGGTCGTGTGGCTGGTGCAGCAGCATTTGACGATGTCGCACGTCGCGCAAAAGCAGGACACGAGCGATCTCGATGTCATCAAGCAATTTGCGTCCGTCGTGAAGACCGAGCAGCGTCTGACCGCGCTGTATCTGCTGACGGTCGCGGATATTCGCGGCACAAGCCCGAAAGTCTGGAACAACTGGAAAGGCAAACTGCTGGAAGACCTCTTTCGCGCGACGCTCAATGTGCTCGGCGGCGCACAACCGGACACGACATCGGAACTGAAGTCGCGTCAGGAAGCGGCGCTTGCGCTGCTGCGGCTCGAAACGGTGCCCGAAGGCGCACAAAAGCGCTTGTGGGATCAGCTCGATGTCGGTTATTTTCTGCGTCACGATCCCGCCGATATTGCGTGGCAGACGCGCGTGTTATATCGGCATGTGGAGAGCGAGGAGCCGATCGTGCACGCGCGGCCCTCGCCGATCGGCGCGGCGTTGCAGGTACTGGTGTATGTGAAGGGCCGGCCCGATCTGTTCGCCGGTATCTGCGCGTATTTCGATAAAAACGGTCTTTCCGTGCTCGATGCACGCGTGACCACGACGCGTCATGGCTACGCGCTCGACAACTTCCTCGTGTCGCATCCGGATCACGACGGGAGTTATCGCGATATCGCCAATCTCGTCGAACAGCAGCTGGCCGCGCTGCTGACGGAGGACGGCATTTTGCCGGAGCCGTCGAAGGGCCGCGTGTCGCGCCTCGTGCGCACGTTCCCGGTCACGCCGCGTATGGACTTGCGTCCTGACGAGCGTGGCCAGTACTACATCCTGTCCGTGTCCGCGAACGACCGGCAGGGCCTTCTTTATTCGATCGCGCGCGTGCTCGCGCAACACCGGATCGGGGTGCAGGCGGCGCGCATCAACACGCTCGGCGAACGCGTCGAGGACGTGTTTCTGCTCGATGGCAGAAGTTTGTCGTCCAACCGCACCCAGATCCAGGTCGAAACCGAACTGCTGCGCGCGATCGCAGCTTGAGACTTTATGCGCGTCAAACTGACAGCCAAACATCCGCGTCCGACTTCCGAGACGCGCTCGCCGGTCCGTTCCGGCACTTCTACCGGACGTAAGCCGGTGCGACCGCAAGTGCGCGAGCGTGCGGCCGATGCGGGGAAGCGGCCGGGTACGGGCTCGCCTTCGGGGTTCAAGTCGCGCGATGAGCAATCGCGTGCGGGCGATGGTGAGCGGCGTTCTTTTAAGCCGCGTGAGGAATCGCGCGGCGGGTTTGGCGATCGCGGTGGATTCGAGCGTCGATCGTCTTCGCCGCGTGGTGAGGGTGATGAACGTCGCCTGTTCAAACCGCGTGGCGATGATACGCGCGGTGCATTCGGCGATCGCGGTGGCGAGCGGCGTACGTTTAAACCGTGTGGTAAAGAATCGCGCGGCGGTTTTGGCGAACGTGACGAGCGTGGCGGCGAACGCCGTCCGTTCAAGCCGCGCGCCGACGATGCACGCGCGTCCTCCAACGAACGCACCGATCGAAAAACCTTCGAAAAGCGCACGACTGCGCGTGACGACCACGCCCCGCGCCCATCCGAAACTAAACGCCCGGCCCACACCGAATCCGCCCACAAACCACATCACCACAAAGACGGCCTCGTACGCCTCTCGAAAGTAATGTCCGAACTCGGCCTTTGCTCGCGTCGCGAAACCGATGAATGGATCGAAAAAGGCTGGGTGCTGGTCAATGGCGAAGTGGTCGATACGCTCGGCACGCGCATCGATCCGAAAGCGGACATCGACATCCTGCCCGCCGCGCGCTCCGCGCAGTCGCAACAGGTCACGATCCTCCTGCACAAGCCGGTCGGCTACGTGTCGGGACAGGCGGAAGACGGCTACGAGCCGGCCGTCACGCTGATTAACCCGGCCAATCGCTGGGAAGAAGACCGCACGGGCATCCGCTTCCAGCCGAACCATCTGCGCACGCTCGCGCACGCTGGACGCCTGGACATCGATTCCACCGGTCTGCTCGTGCTGACGCAGGACGGCCGGATCGCCAAGCAACTGATCGGCGGACACTCGGAAGTCGACAAGGAGTACCTCGTGCGCGTGAAGCTCGGCGAACATACCGTCGATGTCGACAAGCATTTTCCCGCCGAAAAGCTCGCGCTGCTACGTCGCGGTCTCGAACTCGACGGCGTGCCGCTCAAAACCGCGCAAGTCAGCTGGCAAAACGCCGAGCAACTACGCTTCGTGCTGCGCGAAGGCAAGAAACGTCAAATTCGACGCATGTGCGAACTGGTCGGGCTGGAAGTCGTTGGCCTGAAACGAATTCGCATGGGACACGTCGTGCTCGACGCGCTGCCGCAAGGCCAGTGGCGCTATCTGGATCCGGACGAGATGTTCTGAGTGCCCATCGCGTCGCGCCGATGCGACGCTTCCGCTGAAAATCCGGCGCGATCGCCGTTCTGATCGCGCCATTTATTTTGGCCATTTTTTGGCTAAAGAAAATGAGCCATCGAACCGTTAGTCAGATGTGCGCGCGAATCGTAAAGAATGCGGCACGAACGAACGGCCAGGCATCGAACGGCATCAGGAGAATCGCCATGTCAGTTGAAATCATCGTGCGTGAGACTGGCACCGGTCTCGAAATCGTCAGCGGCCGACGACGGCTCGAAGCGCTGCTCGCGTTGCGCGACGAAGTGGTCGTGATGAGTCCGGGCATCGGTGAAATGGTTATCGCGCGGCTGCCGAACGGACGATTGCAGGCGTCGACAAATCCCGAACACGTCGCGCTGTTCCGTCAGCCGGACATCAGCGGGAATCCCAAGACATTCACGTAACAGGAAAAAAGCCGCTCGGTCAGAGCGGCTTTTTTCCTGTTACGCGCGATGAGATCAGTCGTCGCGCGCCGGGTCCAGCCCCGGAAACAGCACTTCCGTAAAGCCGAACTTCGAAAAGTTCGTAATCCGCATCGGATAAAGCTTTCCGATCAGATGATCGCACTCGTGCTGCACGACGCGCGCGTGAAAGCCTTCCGTGAGCCGCTCGATGGCGTTGCCGTACTGATCGAAGCCCTGATAGCGGATCATCGAGAACCGCTGTACCGCGCCGCGCAAGCCCGGCACGGACAAGCAGCCTTCCCAGCCCTCCTCCATGTCGTGCCCGTTGGGCGTGATGATCGGATTGATCAACACGGTCTCCGGCACCGCAGGCGCATCGGGATAACGCTCGTTATGCCCGAAACCGAAAATCACCACCTGCAGATCGACGCCGATCTGCGGCGCGGCCAATCCCGCGCCGTTGGCGTCGCGCATCGTGTCGAACATGTCCTGCACGAGCGTGTGCAGTTCCGGCGTGTCGAAATGCTCGACCGGCACGGCGATGCGCAGCAAGCGCGGATCGCCCATCTTCAGGATTTCACGAATCATGGAGTCACTCCTTCCAATAGCTTCCTCATGCCGTCTTCGTCGAGAACGGGAACCCCGAGTTCCTCCGCCTTGGCGAGCTTGCTGCCCGCCTCCCCGCCTGCCACGACGTAGTCGGTCTTCTTCGATACCGAACCGGCCACCTTCGCCCCAGCCGCCTCGAGCATTTCCTTCGCGTCCTCGCGCGAGAGCGAGGGCAGCGTTCCCGTCAGCACGACGGTCTTTCCGGCCAGGACGCCCTGCGGCGCTTTCGGCGCGGGCGGGCCTTCCGGCCACGACACCTTCACGCGCAACTGCTCGATCACGTGCTGGTTGTGTTCTTCGCTGAAGAAGTTATGAATGGCCTCGGCAACGATCGGGCCGACATCATTGACTTCGAGCAATTCTTCGACGGACGCCGCCATGATCGGATCCAGCGAGCCGAAATGTTTGGCGAGATCCTTCGCCGTCGATTCACCCACGTGCCGGATGCCGAGCGCGTAAATAAAGCGCGCGAGTGTCGTCTTGCTGGCTTTTTCGAGCGAATCGATCAGATTCTGCGCCGATTTGTCGGCGAAACGGTCGAGTGCGGCGAGCGTCGAAAAACCGAGATTGAAGAGATCGGCAGGCGTGCGTACGAGATTCTGCTCGACCAATTGATCGATGATCTTCTCGCCCAGCCCGTCGATATCCAGCGCGTGCCGCTGTGCGAAGTGCCACAGCGCCTGCTTGCGCTGCGCGGGACAGAAAAGGCCCCCCGTGCATCGCGCGATAGCTTCGTCTGGCAGACGCTTGATCTTCGAGCCGCACACCGGGCATTCGGTCGGCATGACGAACTCGCGAGCATCGTCCGGACGGCGGTCGAGCATGGCGCCGACCACTTCGGGAATCACGTCGCCGGCGCGCCGCACGATCACCGTATCGCCGATACGAATGTCCTTGCGCCGCACTTCGTCCTCGTTGTGCAGCGTGGCGTTCGTGACGGTCGCGCCGCCGACGAACACCGGCGAGAGCCGCGCGACCGGCGTGATTGCGCCCGTGCGCCCGACCTGCACGTCGATGGCGAACAACTGCGTCAGCGCTTCCTGTGCCGGAAACTTGTGCGCGAGCGCAAACCTCGGCGTGCGCGACACGAACCCGAGCTTGTCCTGTTCCTCGCGCTTGTCGACCTTATAAACCACGCCGTCGATGTCGTACGGCAGCGTGTCGCGCTTCTCGCCGATCTTTCGGAAAAAGCCGAGCAACCCCTCCGCACCTTCGACGACCGCGCGCTCCACGTTTACCGGCAGGCCCATCCCTTTGTACCAGTCGAGCAGACCCGCATGCGTCGCGGGCATTTCCGCGCCTTCGAGCACGCCGATGCCGTACGCGAAGAACGACAGCGAACGCTGCGCCGTCATCTTCGGATCGAGCTGGCGCAGACCGCCCGCCGCCGCGTTGCGCGGATTGACGAATTCGCGCTGTTCCGCTTCGCGCTGGCGCGCGTTCAGGCGCTCGAAATCGCGCTTGAACATCAGCACTTCGCCGCGTACATCGAGACGTTTCGGCACGTTCTTGCCCTTGAGCGTCAGCGGAATCGAACGGATGGTGCGCACGTTGGCCGTCACATCCTCGCCGGTCGCGCCGTCGCCGCGCGTGGACGCCTGCACGAATTTGCCATCGTCGTAACGAAGGGAAATGGCGAGACCGTCGAATTTCAGTTCGCACGCGTATTCGACCGGCGCCACGCCCAGCGCATCCGACACGCGCTTGTTGAACGCGGCGATATCTTCGTCCGCGAAGCCGTTGTTGAGCGAGAGCATCGGCACATCGTGAACGACCGGCGTGAAGCCGGCAGCGACTTCGCCGCCCACGCGTTGCGTCGACGAATCTGGCGTGATGAGGTCCGGATGATCGGTCTCGATGCCCTGCAATTCCTTGAACAGCGTGTCGTATTCGGCGTCGGGCAAATCGGGCTGATCGAGTACGTAATACGCGTAATTCGCACGTTCCAGTTCCGAGCGCAGCCACGCCGCGCGTTCGGCCGGACGATCGGCGCTAGGAACGGCGGCTTCGGAATGCTTTTTGGCAGCGGATTCGGCTTTCGTTTTTGCGGACATGCGGCTTCGAATGAATGGGTAAATCGATGGTGACAATCCGAACATCGATCATTCGATTGTCTCAGAAGATCGGTAAATCGTGGCGTCGGCCGAACGGCCTAGGCACGCGAGCGCAGACGGAACAAAAAAGCGCCCCGAACGGGGCGCAATCTTCAATCCAGCAACGCGATGCCGCCGCGCGATGCTTACTGGCTGAAAAGCCGGCGCGTCGCGGGCGATCCGGCCGGCATGCCCGCCTGTTCCAGTTTCGCGTAAAGCGTCATCAACTGTTTCTCGATGGCGAGCAGCGCGGATTCCGGCAGCGGACGGCGCTGATCGTCGACGACGCGCGCGCCTATCCGATCGGACAACGACTTCGCATAATCGCACATGAGGCGGAACGGCAGAATGTCTTCGTCGGCGACGGGTACGTCGAGCACCAGCGTGATCATCTGGCCGCCCTTGTACGTCAGGTCGTCGCGCAGAAAATTGGTATCGCCGAACTGGAGCATGAACACGCGATTCTGCTTCGCGTCGAGCTTGACGAAACGCGTGCCGTTACGCGAGAGCAGCAAGCCATCCTGCGATGCCACCGCCTGCACGTAATTCGCCGACCACGGCGCGCCGTCGGACAGAATGTTGATCGACAATTGCGCGTCGCATTGCGCGGCAAAACCATCGAGTTCGCGCGCCATGCCGACCGTTTCCATCATGTCGGGGAATTCGGGCAGACCGTCGATGGCATCGGCCAGACGCTGAACGCCCGTCACGAACTCCGAAAACTCCAGTTCGTTCAGCGGGCCGCTGCGATTGGCCAGTTGCGCGGCCGCGCGCAGTTCTTCATAGCGCACGCCGCTTTTGAGCAATTCCCACGCGCTGTCGCCTTCGGGCTTGCCTTCGATCGTCACCGGCTTCGTGCCCGCGCGACGCAGCTTTTGCGCGAGCGGAATCACGCGATCGCCCGGCACCGGCGCGCCGAGGCGAATTGGCACCACACAGTCGATACGCCGATCCACCGCAGCGGGCGGCGCGGAGGAAATGGTCGTCGCGGCGGGCATGACCGGCTCGCTGCGTTCTTCGTCATCGGTGCGTTCGGGTTCTGCTTCCACGCCGTTCGCGGATATCGCTTCGGCCTGAATATCGAGCGCGGTGTCCGCGGGCGCGACCGGCGGCACGATCGCCGATGCACTCGCCGCGCCGAAGCTCGGCTCCACGCGCGATTCACGCGATTCCTGCTCTTCTTCGCCGCCGCCAGCCGGACGCGGCTGACGCACCGGCTCGATGAACGGCTGCTGTTCGTCGTCGTTGTCCTGACGTGCGAGCGCATCGGCGGCGTTATCCGGCATCGGGCGCGGCATCTTGCGACGCACCTTCGCGCTCTGCCACGCGTTGTACACCACCACGCCGCTGACCACCACGGCTCCTGCTCCGATCAAACCGAGTGTCAACTCGTCCATGCACGCTCCATCGTTCTTTTGGGTTGAGAGGCGCCGCGCGCATCGTCGCATTCCGGCTTCGCTTCCTGCGATGCCGCCGCCTGGCCGATGCGCGCCACTCCGCGCCTGCACTGCCCTTCTTACTTCAACTCGCCTGCGTCAGCCATTCTGCGCAAAGCCCGCCGCCGCTTCCATATCCACCGCGACGATGCGCGACACGCCTTGCTCCTGCATCGTCACGCCGATGAGTTGCTGCGCCATTTCCATCGCGATCTTGTTGTGCGAGATGAACAGGAACTGTGTCTTTGCCGACATCGCGCGCACGAGGTTGGCAAAGCGTTCCGTGTTGGCGTCATCGAGCGGCGCATCCACTTCGTCCAGCAGACAGAACGGCGCCGGATTCAACTGGAACATCGCGAACACGAGCGCGGTCGCGGTCAGCGCCTTTTCGCCGCCGGACAGCAGATGAATGGTCGAATTCTTCTTGCCGGGCGGCTGCGCCATGACCTGCACGCCGGCATCGAGAATTTCGTCGCCGGTCATGATGAGCTTCGCCTGACCGCCGCCGAAAAGACGCGGGAAAAGTTCGCCGAAGTGACGGTTCACCTCGTCGAACGTGCCTTGCAGGAGCGCTCGCGTTTCCTGATCGATCTTCGAGATCGCGTCTTCCAGCGTGGTGATGGCGTCGTTCAGATCGGCGGATTGGGCATCGAGGAAATGCTTGCGTTCGGTCGCCGCCACGAGTTCTTCGAGCGCGGCCATGTTGACCGGACCGAGCGCGTTGATTGCGTTGTTCAGGCGCGTAACTTCGCCTTGCAGATACGATGGCTTCATGTCCGGCGTGAGCTTCGCCTGCAATTCGGCTTCATCGACGCCCGCTGTCTGCAACTGTTCGACGAACTGTTCGCCGCTGATACGCGCGGCCTGTTCCTTCAACTGCAATTCGTTGATCTTGTCGCGCAGCGGCTGCAACGAGCGTTCGACCATCAGCCGCTGCTCGTCGCTTTGACGCAGACGCGTGGTCAGATCGTCCAGTTCGACGCGCGCCGCATGCAGCGTCTCCTCGCGCGCCGCACGCAGTTCGAGCGCGTCCTGCAAGCCCGTATGCGCCGTCTGCTCGTTGATGCCTTCGAGCTCCGCGCGCGCATCTTCCAGCGCGCCCGCGATGCGTTCGCTCTGCTCGTGCGCCGTATCGATATTGCGCTCGTACTCTTCGATCTTCGCGGTGAGGCCACGCGCGGCGAAGTTCGCATCGCTGGCGGCGCGTTCGAGTTCGCGCAGTTCGTGGCGCGCCGCGGTCAGTTGTTCATCGAGTGATTCGAACGCAAGCTGGTTATCTTCGAAACGCGTCTGCAATTGCGCGATTTCGCCGTCGTGACGCTCGAACGCC
>LFMX01000049.1 GCA_001184405.1 Candidatus Burkholderia humilis | reverse complement strand
ACGCAAGCTGTCGTCGAGCGTCGCGGGCATCGATCCGTCGCACATCGAGGACGTCATCATGGGATGCGCGAATCCGGAAGGCGCGACGGGCGCGAATATCGCGCGGCAGATTGCGTTGCGCACGGACTTGCCGGTGAGCGTGCCGGGCATGACGGTGAACCGCTTCTGCTCGTCGGGGCTGCAAACCATCGCGCTCGCGGCGCAGCGCGTGATGACAGGCGAAGGCAATGTATTCGTCGCGGGCGGCGTCGAATCGATTTCCTGCGTGCAGAACGAGATGAACCGCCACATGCTGACCGAAGGCTGGCTCAATCGGCACAAGCCCGAGATCTATTGGTCGATGCTGCAAACCGCGGAAAACGTCGCGAAGCGCTACGAGATTTCGAAGGCGCGTCAGGACGAATACGGCGTGTGCTCGCAGCAACGCGCGGCGGCGGCGCAGGCGGCGGGTAAGTTCGACGATGAAATCGTGCCGATCACCGTGCTCGCGGGCATCGCGGATAAGGCGACGGGTCGGCTCTACACGCAGGAAGTCACGCTCGACAAGGACGAAGGCATTCGCGCCGACACCACGCTCGAAGGCGTCGCCAACATTCGCACGGCGCGGCCCGGCGGCGTCATTACGGCGGGCAACGCCAGTCAGTTTTCCGATGGCGCGTCCGCGTGCGTCGTCATGAACGCGAAGCTCGCCGAAAAGGAAAACCTGCAACCGCTCGGCATTTTTCGCGGCTTCCCGGTGGCCGGTTGCGAGCCGGATAAAATGGGCATCGGTCCGGTGTTCGCGGTGCCGAAGCTGTTGAAGCGCGCGAGCTTGTCCGTCGATGACATCGGTTTGTGGGAACTGAACGAAGCCTTCGCCGTGCAGGTGCTCTATTGCCGCGACAAGCTGGGCATTCCCGATGACAAACTTAACGTGAACGGCGGCGCAATCGCGATCGGGCATCCGTATGGCGTGTCGGGCGCGCGGCTGACGGGGCACACGCTGATCGAAGGCAAGCGGCGCGGCGGGCTTGTTCGAAATCGTGTGACAGAACAGCCGAACGCGATGCACGGCGATTTTTGTTACACTTCCAGCTTCATCGAACAGGAAAAGTCGCTGTGCTACGTCACATCGTCATGTGGAAGCTCAAGGAACACGCGGAGGGCGCCACGCGCGAGGAGAATGCGCAGAAACTGAAGGCGAAGCTGGAGACGTGCCGCAGCATCGTGAAAGGGCAAGGGCACTTCGAAGTGGGCACGGCGCAGCTCGGTTTCGACTGCACGTACGACGTGGTGCTCGTCTCCGATTTCGACGATAAAGCCGCGCTCGACGCCTATCAGGTGCATCCGAAGCATCAGGCGCTGAAGGATTTCGTCGCGGCGATCCGCAAAGCGCGGCAGTACGTCGACTACGAAGTGTGACGCAATGACACTCACGATCGAAAGTCCGTTCATCGACACGCTCGGCGTTCAGCTCATCAAGACCGTCGATGGCGAAGCCGAACTGCTCATGCCGCTGCAGCATGCGCATCTGAATACATGGGGCATCGCGCATGGCGGCGTGACCATGACCCTGCTCGATACCGTGCTTGCGATGGCCGCGAAAAGCGTCGCGGGCGATGGCATCGGCGTGGTCACGGTCGAGATGAAAGTGAACTTCATGCAGCCGGGGCGCGGCGAGTTGCGCGGCTTCGGACGCGTGCTGCATCGCTCGACGACGATGGCGTATTGCGAAGGCGAAATCCGCGATAGCGAAGGCCACTTCGTCGCGAAGGCGCTCGGCACATTCAAATACATGAAGCGTCTCGCGGTCGGACGCGACATCGTCAGGCAAAAGATGCGCTCCGATCCACAGGCCACGCCCGGACCGAGCGACGCCTGAACACTTTCGCAGGAGAACCGCAATGGCAGATGCACAGATGAACCGTCAGGTGCTGCTCGTTTCCCGTCCGCAAAGCGAGGCATCGACAGCGAATTTCAAGCTCGTCGAAACACCGCTCGCGCCGCTCAAAGAGGGCGAAGTGCGCGTGCGCAATCACTTTCTTTCGCTCGATCCGTACATGCGCGGCCGCATGAGCGATGCCAAATCCTACGCCGCGCCGCAGCCGCTCAACGAGGTGATGATCGGGGGCACGGTCGGTGAAGTGATCGAGTCGCGCAATGCATCGTTCAAGGTCGACGATACGGTCGTTGGCATGTACAGCTGGCAGGAGGCAAGAGTTCGGCACATCGGACGGTCAAGGGCTCTATAAGGTCGATACCACGCATGTGCCGCGATGTCCGCGTATCTCGGTCCCGTCGGCATGCCGGGCGTCACGGCGTGGTACGGGCTGAACCGCATTATTGAGCCGAAAGCGGGCGAAACGATCGCGGTCAGCGCGGCGAGCGGTGCGGTCGGCAGCGTGGTCGGGCAACTGGCGAAGGCGGCGGGATGTTGCATCGCGGGCGGCGAGGAGAAGTGCCGCTATGTCGTCGAGACGCTCGGCTTCGATGCGTGCGTCGACTATAAAGCCGGCAAGCTGCACGACGATCTGAAAGCAGCCACACCGAACGGCATCGACGGATACTTCGAGAATGTCGACGGCGATGTGCTCGATGCCGTGCTGCCTCGCATGAACGGGCATGGGCGCATCGCGCTGTGCGGCATGATTTCGGGCTACGACGGCAATCCGCTGCCGATGAAAGCGCCCACGCTCTTGCTCACGCAGTGGCTGAAGTTGCAGGGCTTTATCGTCACCGAACACATGGATGTGTGGCCGCAGGCGCTGAAAGAACTCGGCGAACGCGTCGCTACCAAAAAGCTAGAATATCACGAGACCATCGCCGAAGAGCTCGACAACGCGCCCGAAGCGTTTCTTGGCCTGCTGCGCGGCAAGAACTTCGGCAAGCAACTGGTCAACCTCATTTAATCGTCAAGGAGCAAGGTGGATCGTTTCGAAGGCAAGGTCGCCGTCATCACGGGCGCGGCGAGCGGCTTCGGCCATGAATTCGCGTTGCAGGGCGCATCGCTCGGCATGAAACTCGTGCTCGCGGATGTCGATGCCACCGAGCTCGATGCAACCGTCAACGCCTTGCGCTCGGAAGGCGCGCACGTGATCGGCGTGCCGACCGATGTTTCGGACGCGAGCCAAGTCGATGCGCCGCTTGCAACAGCCACGCTCGATGCCTTCGGCGGCATGCATCTGCTCTTCAATAACGCGGGCGTCGGTGCGGGCGGCTTCGTATGGGAGAACAGCGCGAACGACTGGCAATGGGTGTTCGGCGTCAACATAATGGGCGTCGCGAACGGTCTGCGCGCAATCATGCCGATCATGCTCGAGCAAAACGAGCCCGCGCATATCGTCAATACGGCGTCGGTGGCCGATCTGCTCGCCGCGCCCGCGATGGGCGCTACAACGCGTCAAAGCACGCGGTCGTGGCGATCACGGAAACGCTGGTGCACGATCTGCGGCTCGCGGGCGCATCGATCGGCGTATCGCTGCTGTGCCCGGCGTTCGTACCGACCGGTATCGCCGATGCCGAGCGTTCGCGGCCCGCCACGCTCGCCAATGAAACGCGCCGTACACGGCATCGCAAAAGCTCGCGGCGCGGCAACTGACGCGCGCGGTGGAAAGCGGAAAACTGTCGGCGCGCGACGTGGCCGAACGCGCATTCGACGCCATCCGCGATGAACGGTTTTACGTGATCACGCATCCGAACATCATGCCGTCCGTGCAGATGCGGCTGGACGATATCGCGCAACTGCGCAGCCCGCGCGATCCGCTGTCTTTGAAGCGCGGTTAAGCAAAACGCCGATGCCGCTCAATCCCAAAATCGCGCAAATTCTCGAGATGGTCGAGCGCGCGAACCGCAAGCCGTACCACGAACTCACGCCTCAGCAGGCGCGCGCCGCGTACGCGATGAGCGCGCCGATCCTCGATATCGCGCCACCGCAGTGTTCAGCGTCGACGATATGCGCATTCCGACGCGCGATCACGCGGAAATCAGTGTGCGCGTTTATCAGCCGATCGAGCCAAGCTGGGCGCAGCCGACCGGCGCACTGCTGTTTTTTCATGGCGGCGGTTTCACCGTGGGCAGTCCGCAAACGCACGACGCGCTGTGCCGCAAGTTCGCGCGTGATGCGTCGTGCGCGGTCGTATCGGTCGATTACCGGCTCGCGCCCGAGCACAAGTTTCCCGTCGCCGTGAACGATGCCTTCGACGCGCTTCAGTGGCTCGTGCGCGAGGCATCCACGTTCGGCATCGATCCGGCGCGCGTATCGCGATCGGCGGCGATAGCGCGGACGGCACGCTCGCGACCGTGTGCGCGGTGCTCGCGCGTGACGCGGACATCGCCATCAAATTGCAGATGCTGATTTATCCGGGCGTGAGCGCGTGGCAAAAGAGCGCATCGCATGCGGAACTGGCCGAAGGCTATTTGCTGTTGAGCGACACGATTCAATGGTTCTTCGAACAATATCTGCGCGATGAAAACGATCGCGACGACTGGCGTTTCGCGCCGCTCGACGCCGCCGCCGGTCAGCCGGATTACGGCGGCGTTGCGCCGGCGTGGATCGCGGCGGCCGAGTTCGATCCGCTTTACGACGAAGACATCGCGTACACGGAAAAACTGCGCACGGCGGGCGTCGCCGTGACGCTTGCGCGCTACGAAAGCATGATTCACGAGTTCTTCAAGATGGGCGGTTACGTGCCGGAAGTGGCGGCAGCACACGCGGACGCGGTGAACGCGTTGC
Source organism: Candidatus Burkholderia humilis (assembly GCA_001184405.1). Lineage (GTDB taxonomy): Bacteria > Pseudomonadota > Gammaproteobacteria > Burkholderiales > Burkholderiaceae > Caballeronia > Caballeronia humilis. The sequence continues at coordinate 29,316 of LFMX01000049.1, read as the reverse complement.
GCAAGGCTTTCGAAGGGTGAGCCGCGTTTCTTGATGAATGTCGAAAAACGCGTTCGCCGATACGACCGTATGTCACGCCCGCTGATAGGATGCGTTTCCCGTTCTCATCAAACCGGTATTTCGTGTCGGCCAGGCATCGAACACTTCATGTTTTTCTGATTGCGGCAGCGATTGCGCTCTTCGTTTTATTGCTTGTGTTCAATCTCGCGCATTACCGGCTTATTCGAAGCGACGCGCCGAAGTACGCCGCGCACATCCTGATTGCCGTCGATGCCGCCGCTGTTCTGATCGTCGCGTGTTCCGTGCATTTGCTGCTGACGCACAAGCGCAGTGCGCGCTAGATTTCGAACGAAAACGCCCGCTCGAACGCACCCGGCCATACGATGCGATGCGATCCGTCGTCATCGCTTCTTTCCTTGATCTCCAGCGACAGGCGATCGCCGTCACAAAACACACGCAACGCCGTGGTGCTGCGCGTGCCGTATTCCGGCGTTTCGATAAATGCCGCCAACAGCACGCGCTCGCGCTCGATCGAAATGCCCGTCGAAGGCAACGCGTCGTCATTCGCGATACGCGGATCGCGCAAGGTGTCGATCAGCACATCGAGCGGCGGTTTTTCATCGACGTGAATGAGATCGCACAAGGCGTCGCGCTGGGCGACGAGCTTCGGCCACGACATATTCAAGAGGCTGTTCGAGAGACCATGCACACCGGCATCGAGCAAAGCGGGCGGCATGTCCGCGCGATTGCCGTACCAGCCGAGTTCGCGCTGCGTGAAATCGCCCGCCAGCAGATTGAAGCCGTTGTACCGATGACCTTCCTCCGCCACGCGACGCAGATAATCCATCGGCGCGATGCGTTCGCCCGACAGAAACGCGCTGACCAGCGTGCCGCGCGTGGGCGCATCAGCGCGCATTTCGCTTGGCGCGCGATAGTTCGTCAGCGCGGCGAACCGGCCGTCGCGGCTCACGCCGAGCCATGTGCCGCCGCCGGTCAGATCGCGGCCCGCGAGCACGCCGGGCGCATCGGTCCACCAGTGCATCGGTTCGGCGTCGCAGCGGAAGAATTCGTCGCGGTTGGCGGACAGCGTAAGAAGCTTCGCTTTGTCCGGCTGCCAATCGAAAACGATCAGACACATATCGATCGATCAGGCGTCGTCGGACGGGAACGCGTAGGGCAGCGGCAGAAACTCGAGCGCCGGGCCATCGGCGGCGCCGACGTGCACCGCGCCGTTATCGAGCGCAGCCAGCTTGATTTCCACCAGACAATCGATGCCGCCGCCTTCAGCAGGCGCCGCGTTGATCACCATGCCGCACGGCTGACCCGGATCGGCGGAATGAAACAGTTCCGCGCCGGGCGTCGCGGCTTCGCCGTGCGCGAGCGCGGTACGGCGCTTGATCGTGCCGCGATACTGACTGCGTGCCACGATTTCCTGTCCCGGATAGCAGCCTTTCTTGAAATTGACCGCACCGAGCACATCGAAATTGACCATTTGGGGCACGAACTGCTCGACCGTCGCATGCGTGATGCGCGGCTCGCCTGCGTGAATGTCGAGCGCATCCCACAATTCGGCGGGCGGGCGCCTGAGCTTTTCTTCGAGCTTGCCGAACTGCGCCTCGACATCGACTTTCGGACCGATCCACAGAAAACGCGCGCGCTTGAACGCATCCGGTACGCGGATCAGCACGCCGTGCGGACCGTCGACTTTCACGTGCACGCCGTCGGGCAGCGCATCGAAAATGCCGGACAGCGACGCGCGCACATCGCCTACGAAACCGACGGCGGCGAGTTCCGACGTGGCGTCGGAGAGTTTCGCTTTGGAGCGCAGCACGAACATCGACAGGCGCTTTTGCACGGTGGCCTGCACGTCCTGCGCGATCAGCAGACGAACCGAGTCCGCCGAGCGCCACATCAGAAACGAGCCAAGCAGGCGGCCCTTGGGCGAGCAATAGCCCGCAAGACGCGCGGTGGACGCGTCGAGATGCTGGACATCGTTGGTGATCTGGCTGTGCAGAAACGCGGCGGCGTCTTCGCCTTTGACATCGATCACGCCGAATTGCGTGAGGGGAACGAATACGCCAGCGGTCTTCACGGCTTCGAAATCGGAATCGGCGACGGCGGCGAGAGAAGTCATCTGGGAATTCATGGTGTGGGAAGCGGTCAATCCTATGCCAATCTCGACAATGCGGTCTCGGTCATTCTGACCGGGGCTTGGCTGGGCAAGTTATTATATTGGTCTTATTCCTAGCGTGTTTTCATGTCCCTTCTTAAGAAATGCATCGTGGCGGCGGTGCTCGTCGCGATGCTGGCGGCGGCTGTCGCCCGCGGCGTGTATTGGTGGGCCAATCGGCCGGTCGCGCTCGCCACGCCCGAACTCGACGTCACCATCAAGCCTCATAGCAGCCTGCGCAGCGTCACGACTCAGCTGAATCGCGGCGGTGTGCCCGTTGCGCCGGAATTATTCGTGCTGATGACGCGCGTGCTCGGCCTGTCCTCGCAGCTCAAATCGGGCAATTACGCGTTCAAAACGGGCGTGACGCCGTATGAAGTGCTGGAAAAGATCGCGCGCGGCGATGTCAACGAGTATGTCGCGACCGTCATCGAAGGCTGGACGCTGCAGAAAATGCGCGCCGAACTGGACGGCAATCCGGCGCTCACGCACGACACCGTTGGCATGATGGACATCGATTTGCTCAAAGCCATTGGCGCGGCGGAAATCGATAAAACGTCCGCTGAAGGGCTGTTTTTCCCGGACACGTATCTCTTCGATAAAGGCACAAGTGATCTCGCCGTCTACAAACGCGCGTACAAACTGATGCATCTGCGTCTCGACCAAGCCTGGGCCACACGCGCGCCGAATCTGCCTTACAAGACGCCTTATGACGCGCTGATCATGGCGTCGATCGTCGAAAAGGAAACGGGGCGCGCGCAGGATCGGCCGCTGGTGGCAGCGGTGTTCGCGAACCGGTTGCGCATCGGCATGCCGTTGCAGACAGACCCGACCGTGATCTACGGTCTCGGGCCAGCTTACGGCGGTCATCTGAAGAAAAATGACCTGCAGACGGACACTCCGTACAATACCTACACGCGCATGGGTTTGCCACCGACGCCGATCGCGCTGCCGGGCGTCGCCGCACTGACCGCCACGCTCAATCCCGCCGCCAGCGGCGCGCTGTATTTCGTGTCGCGCGGCAACGGCAACAGCATCTTTTCCGACAATCTGGGCGACCACAACAAGGCCGTCGACAAATACATCCGGGGTCAATGAATGGCGCGGGGCAAGTTCATCACGTTCGAAGGCATCGATGGCGCGGGTAAAACCACGCATCTCGACTGGTTTCGCCAGCAACTCGCGGCGAAGCTGGCCGCGCACGATCCCGAAGTCGTCATGACGCGCGAACCCGGCGGCACCGCGCTCGGCGAAACCTTGCGCGGCATCTTGCTGAATCAGCCGATGGACCTCGAAACCGAAGCGCTGCTGATGTTCGCCGCGCGGCGCGAGCATCTGGCGCAAGTGATCGAACCGGCGCTCGCGCGCGGCGACTGGGTGCTGTCGGACCGTTTCACGGACGCGACGTTCGCGTATCAGGGCGGCGGTCGCGGCCTGCCGCTCGACAAGCTCGAAGCGCTGGAACGCTGGGTGCAGGGCGGCTTCCAGCCGGATCTGACCGTGCTGTTCAACATCCCGACCGATACCGCCAGCGAACGCCGCTCGTCCGCACGTGCGCCGGACAAGTTCGAAAGCGAATCGGAAGCGTTTTTCGAGCGCACGCGGGCGGAATATTTGCGGCGCGCGGCGGAATCGCCGGAGCGGTTTTTTATCGTCGATTCGACCCGTTCGATCGATGAAATCCGCAAGCGGCTCGAAGATGTGGTCGCGGCGCTGTAACGGCAGACGGACATTGAGATGATCTATTATCCCTGGCAAACCGATGACTGGCAGCGTCTCCAGCAACTGCGCGCGCACTGGCCGCACGCGCTGTTGCTACACGGCGAATCGGGCATCGGCAAATTTCAGTTTGCGCAGCATCTCGCGCAGGGTTTGCTGTGCGAAACGCCGCACGCGAATGGCGAGCCGTGCGGCAAGTGTCCGGCGTGTCTGTGGTTCTCGCAGGGCAATCATCCGGATTACCGCGTCGTGCTGCCCGAAGCGCTCGCGGGTCTCGCCGTGGCGGGCGATGCATCGTCCGATGCCTCCGCCGACAAAGCCGATGGCGACGAAGGCAAGAAAACGCGCGCGCCGAGCAAGGAAATCAAGATCGAACAGGTGCGCGCGCTGCTGGACTTTTGCGCGCTCGGGTCGCATCGCGGCGGCATGCGTGTGGTGCTGCTGTATCCGGCGGAAGCGCTCAATGTCGCGGCAGCGAACGCGTTGCTGAAAACGCTGGAAGAACCGCCGCCGGGCGTCGTGTTTCTGATGGTGTCGGCGCACATCGACCGTTTGCTGCCGACCATCATCAGCCGATGCCGCCAGTGGCCGATGAGCGTCCCGAATCCCGCCGATGCCCGCGCATGGCTCGAAGCCCAAGGCGTGAACGACGCCGCGGCGCTTTTGGCTGAAGCTGGCGGCGCGCCGCTGAACGCACTCGCGCTGTCGCACGACGAAAACCGCGCGCTGCGCGATTTCACGCTGGCGCAACTCGCCGCCGGCCCTAACTGCGATGCCTTCGCGTGCGGCGAAAATCTGCAGAAGCTGCTGGTACCGCTGGTGCTCAGCTGGCTGCAACGCTGGCTCTACGATGTCCTCGCGCAGCGTACCGCAGGCCGTCCGCGCTATTTTCCGGGCGCATCGAAAGCATTGAGCCGATGCGCGCAAGCCGCCAATCCGGCCGCGCTCGCCGCGTATATGAAGACGGTCACGCGTCAGCGCGCGGTGGAAAATCATCCGCTGAACGCACGGCTCGTGTTCGAGGAACTGTTCATCGCTTATCGCGGCATTTTCGCCGCCTGACATCACACGCCAACGTAGAACTTCGAAGACTTTATGAGCCTCAACTACCGCGACGCCACGTTCGACGACTTGCCTGCCATCGTCGCCATCTACAATTCGACGATTGCCTCGCGTCAGGTGACGGCCGACCTCGATCCGGTCACGGTCGAAAGCCGTTTGACGTGGTTTCAGGCGCACGGACCCGACACGCGTCCGCTGTGGGTCGTGGAAGAGGGCGGCGATGTGATCGCGTGGCTGAGCTTTTCGGATTTCTATGGCCGTCCGGCTTATGCGCGCACGGTTGAAGTGAGCATCTACCTGGACGAACGCGCGCGCGGCAGAGGGCTCGGCAAGCAACTGCTGCGTGAAGTGCTCGATAAAGCGCCGTCGCTGAACGTCGATACCGTGCTCGGCTTCATCTTCGGCCATAACGAGCCGAGCATGTGCCTCTTCGCGGGCTTCGGTTTCGAGACGTGGGGCACGCTGCCGCGCGTCGCGGTGCTCGATGGCGTCGAGCGCGATCTGGTCATCGTCGGATTGCGGCTCAATGCGCCGCACATCGCGGCGGCCGCAGCGTAAGGAGTTTTCGATGTTTGTCGATTCACACTGTCATATCAACTTCGAAGGGCTCGCGGACCGCATGCCCGACGTGCTCGCGAACATGCGCGAGCTCGATGTCACGCACGCGCTGTGCGTGTCCGTCGATCTGGAAACGCTGCCGTCCGTGCTCGCGATTGCCGAGCAGCACGACAACGTTTTCGCGTCGGTCGGCGTGCATCCCGATCACGAGGAGGCGAAGGAGCCGAGTGTCGCCGAGCTCGTCGAACTGGCAAAGCATCCGAAAGTCTGCGCGATCGGCGAAACCGGGCTGGATTATTACCGGCTCGAAGGCCGCAGCATCGAAGATATGGAATGGCAGCGCGAGCGCTTTCGCACGCATATCCGCGCGGCGCACCAGACGGGCAAGCCGCTGATCATCCACACGCGTTCGTCGGCGGATGACACGTTGCGCATCATGAAGGAAGAACGCGCGGACGTGCCGGGCGGCGTGATGCATTGCTTCACCGAAACGTGGGATGTCGCCAAAGCCGCGCTTGCGCAGAACTTTCATATTTCGCTGTCGGGCATCGTCACGTTCAAGAAGGCGACGGACGTGCAGGATGTCGCGCGGCGCGTGCCGCTCGAGCGTTTGCTGATCGAAACGGATTCGCCTTATCTCGCGCCGGTGCCGTATCGCGGCAAGCCGAATGAACCTGCTTACGTGAGCTATGTCGGACGGTTTATCGCGCAGTTGCGCGACGTGACGGACGAAGCGCTCGCACAGGCGACGACTGACAACTTCTTCCGGCTGTTCAAGATACCGCGGCCGGTTTAAGCCGAATTCATGAAATAAGAAGGTGAACTATGAACACTCATTCGACGCTTTTCTCCCGCTCCTCCGTTCGCGGATTTTTCGCGGCCGCCTTGCTCGCCGAGTGTGCTTTCGCGCAACCGGTGTGGGCGGCATCCGTGGACTCGCTGATCAAGGCCGTCAAGTTCGACGATGTGAACGCGGTCAAGAAGGCGCTCACGCAGGGCGCGGACCCGAACACGGTCGATAACACCGGCACGCCGATTCTCATCATCGCGGCGCGCGAGAAGTCGGACAAGGTGGGCCAGTTGCTTGCCGATAACCCGAACATCGATCTGGAAAAGCTCGATCCCGTCGGCGAAAACGCTATGATGCTCGCCGCGCTCAACGGCGATGCGACCTTCGTGAATCTGCTGATCGCGAAGGATGCCGAAGTGAACAAGAAAGGCTGGACGCCGCTGCACTACGCGGCGACCAACGGGCATGACGACATCGTGAAAATCCTGCTCGACCATTCGGCCTATATCGATGCCGGTTCGCCCAACGGCACCACGCCGCTGATGATGGCTGCGCGTGGCGGGCATCTGTCGATGTGCAAGCTGCTGCTCGACGAGGGCGCGAACTTGCGCATCAAGAATCAGATCGGCATGACGGCGGCGGATTTCGCCGCCAAGTACAACGAGAAGGATGTCGCCGAAGGTCTGAAGGCGCGCCTGAACGCCATGACGGGCAACACAAACACGAGCGGTTCGAATAGAACGAATGGTACAAACGGTGCAAAATAAGACCCCTTGGCTTTTCAGCCGGAAGCGGGCGCACTCGGGCGCGTCCGCATCGTCCCACTTATCCGCCGCTCAACATAAAAGGAAGATCATGCTGCAGGAACTCGTCCTCGCCTGTGCACTCGCGACGCCGGTTTGCGCGTTCGCCTTCACCGGCTACGATTTGAACAAGCTCTGCACCAAAACGGACCCCAACTCGCGCACGGCGTGCGCCGCGTATATCGAAGGCGCGGCGGTCGGCGTGTACAACACGATCGAAGCGATCGGCGGCACGACCGGGCCGCAAGTCGGCCAGTATTTCTGCCTGCCGGCCGATGTGAAGCCGCAACAACTGACCGAAGCGGTGCGCAAGTACATCGCCAACAACCCGGACAAGGCCGCTTTCAACGCGACGACCATGATCTCGCTCGGCCTCGGCAAGGCGTTCCCCTGCAAGGCGGACCGCTACTGATTGCACGTTGAACGCGGCCGGGTTCGCCCGGCCGCTGTCTTTGGGGCAGGCATTGCGCTTGCCTCAGGGATCGCATGAAATCCGCACGACCCGACGTGCAGTGCGACCGCCGTATCCCCCTTTGACGAGGCCGATTCCGCGATGCTCATGCCATCCTCTTTCGACCGCTTCATCGAGTTAGCCGAACGGCCGCTCGGCACCTGGCTCGGCGCGCTCGGCGTGGCTGCCATTGCGATCATCGTTGCCATTGGCGTGCATCGCGTCGGCGCGCGCATCCTCGTGCGTATCGCGCGGCCTTATCCGCTGATGAGCGTCGTGCTGCGGTATATTGATACCCCCGCGCTCATCCTGCTCATCATCCTTGCGATCCTTCGTGATCTTCGAAGCGCCCGATGCGCTGCCGTTCATCGGCGTGTTGCGCGACATGGAAACCGTCGCGCTGATCGCATCGATGACGTTTCTCGCCATTCGTTCGGCGGGCGCGGTCGGCGAGGCGATCGTGCAGGCGCATCCGCTCGACGCCGAAGACAATCTCAACGCGCGGCGCATTCATACGCAGGCGCGGGTGCTCGCACGATTGGTGATGGTGGTGATCTTCATCATCGGGTTCGGCGCGGCGCTGATGGCGTTTCCGAGCGTGCGTCAGATCGGCGCGAGTTTGCTGGCGTCGGCGGGGGTGGCGGGACTCGTTGCCGGTATCGCGGCGCGGCCGGTGCTCGGAAACCTGATCGCGGGTTTGCAGATCGCGCTGTCGCAGCCGATCCGTCTCGACAATGTCGTCGTCATTCAGGGCGAATGGGGACGTGTCGAGGAAATCACCGGCACGTATGTGTCGATCCGCATTTGGGACCAGCGGCGGCTGATCGTGCCGCTGTAATGGTTCATCGAAAATCCGTTTACGAACTGGACGCGTAATAGCTCGCAGATCATCGGCACGGTGTTTCTTTATGTCGATTACCGCATGCCGATCAAGCCGCTGCGCGAGGAACTGAAGCGCATTCTCGCGCATGCGCCGGAATGGGATGGCCGCGTGCAGGTGCTGCAAGTCACCGACGCCACCGACCGCATCGTGCAGCTTCGCGTGCTCGTCAGTTCGTTCGATTCGGCGCTCAACTGGGATTTGCGATGCCGTGTGCGCGAAGGGCTGGTGGAATTTCGTGCAGGCGGCGTATCCGCATTATCTGCCACGCGCGCGGGCAGATTTGTCGAGCGATCAGCAGCATATCGATCTCGCGCCGCCGCTCGAACGGACCAGCGGTACGCTGCCGACCGCCAGCACCGTCGATACCGCCGCCGATCCCGTCGCCGATCCCGTCGCCGATCCCGTCGCCAGCCGTGGCGAGCGCACCGGGCTGGATCCGCGCACGAATGCGGCGGCATCGACGGCGGCATCGTCCGCTGAGAAGGGCCGGTCTTGACGCTGCAAACCACGCATCGCCGCTTTTTGATCGAAAATCAAGTCAGTCTCGAAAATACGTAAGGAGCAGGAATGAGCCGTCTGATCGTCGTATCCAACCGGGTCGCCACGCCGACCGAAACCAAAGGCTCCGCAGGCGGCCTCGCTGTCGGCATATTCGGCGCGCTGAAGGAAACCGGCGGCGTCTGGTTCGGATGGAGTGGCGATGTCGTGATCGAAAGCGTCGCGAACCAGGGACCGAAGCTGGAGCAGAACGGCGCGGTGACGTTCGCGACCGTCGGTTTATCGAAGAAGGATTACGACCAGTATTACCTCGGCTTTTCCAACGCGGAACTGTGGCCGGTCTTTCACTATCGCAACGATCTCGCTGTGTACGATCGCGAGGAATACGCGGGGTATCGGCACGTGAATGCGTGGCTCGCGCACAAGCTCATCAAGCTGCTGGAGCCGGACGACATCATCTGGGTGCATGACTATCATCTGATTCCGTTTGCCGAATCGCTACGTTCGGCGGGCATTACGAATCGCACCGGATTCTTTCTGCACATCCCGTTTCCGTCGCCGCAGATTCTGTTGAACATTCCGCCGCACGAGGAACTGGTGAAGTCGCTGTGCTGCTACGACGTCGTCGGCTTCCAGACCGAAAGCGATGAACTCGCTTTCCACGATTACATCCGCCGCCACGCGCACGGCACGGTATCGGGCAATCAGGTCGAGGCGTTCGGGCGCACGCTGCGCACGGGTGTGTATCGGATCGGCGTGTTTCCGGATGAGATCGCGGAGCAGGCCGAGCGCGGCGAAGCGCGTCAGGATGTGATGGATCTGAAGCAGAGTCTCGAAGAACGCAAGCTCATCATGAGCGTGGACCGGCTCGATTACTCGAAGGGCCTCGTCGAGGCGCTTTCGCGCGCTCGAGGAGTTTCTGGAGAAATCGCCGGAGTGGCGCGGCAATGTCACGCTCGTGCAGATCGCGCCGCCGACGCGGGCCGATGTCGAGACATATCAGCAGATTCGCCAGAATTTGGAATACGAAGCGGGGCGCACAACGGACGTTACTCTGGTCTCGACTACACGCCGATCCGCTATCTCAACCAGCGCTATGACCGCTGGAAGCTGATGTCGCTGTTCCGCGAACGCAGATCGGGCTTGTCACGCCGCTGCGCGATGGCATGAATCTCGTCGCGAAGGAATATGTCGCCGCGCAGAATCCGGACGATCCCGGCGTGCTCGTGCTGTCGCAATTCGCGGGCGCGGCGGGCGAAATGACGGGCGCGGTGATGGTGAATCCGCACAATATCGTCGGCACCGCCGATGCCATCGGCCGCGCGCTCGCCATGCCGCTCGCCGAGCGCAAACAGCGCTACGAAACCAACATGGCGGCGCTGCGCAAGTTCGATCTGGGCGCGTGGCGTGACCGTTTTCTGACCGATCTGCGAGGCGGAGCGCAAGCACGCTCGAAGTCGTAACCGCCGTCCGAAACGATTGTTTCGACGCTGTAACAGAGCGATGAAAGTGCAAGAAACCGCCGTAACTGGCTGTTTTGCGGTGGATAATCGTTCCAACGCACAATCGGGATGCGCGGCTTTCGGACTGGGTTTCGCCTGCGCTGCAAGAAAGGAAAACGCGTAAGGGCAAACCTCCAAAGTCCGGCTTACAGGCCGCTGTCATACTCGACTGCCGCACGTCGAAATTCGGATGGAGACGAGAACGATGAGAATTGCCCAGATTGCTCCGCTGACCGAATCGGTGCCGCCGAAGCTGTATGGTGGCACGGAGTGCGTCGTGTCTTATCTGACCGAGGCGCTGGTCGAACTCGGCCACGAAGTCACGCTTTTCGCCACCGGAGATTCCCGACCACGGCGAATCTCGAACTGGTCTGGCTGCGCGCGTTGCGGCTCGATCCGGCGTCGCGATCGCATCGCGCCGCATATGCTGTTGATGGAGCTCGTGCGCCGCCGCGTGGAGGAGTTCGACATCCTGCATTTCCACATTTACTCGTTCTCGCTATTCAAGCGGCAGGACACGCCGTTTCTGACGACCATGCACGGCCGCCTCGATCTGCCCGAGCAGCAGCCCGTTTTCGATACCTTCAACACCGCGCCCGTCATCTCCATTTCCGATGCACAACGGCATCCGCTGCCGCAGGCCAAATGGGTATCGACGGTGTATCACGGCTTGCCGGAAAACATGTACACGCCGCAGCCGGTGGAGCAAAAATATCTGGCGTTTCTGGGCCGTATTTCGCCGGAAAAACGCGTCGATACGGCCATTCGCATCACCGGGCGTTGCGGCTTGTCGATCAAGATCACCGCCAAGGTCGATGCCGCCGACCACGAGTACTTCGAGCGCGAAATCGCGCCCTTGCTCGCGCTGCCGTATGTCGATTTCGTCGGCGAAATCAACGATAGCCAGAAGGCCGAGTTCCTTTCCAGCGCGCATGCGTTCGTGTTCCCGATCGACTAGCCGGAGCCGTTCGGTCTCGTCATGATCGAAGCGATGGCCTACGGAACGCCAGTGATCGCCTTCAATCGCGGCGCGGCGCCTGAAGTGGTGGACGAGGGCGTGTCGGGCTTTATCGTCGAGGATAAAATCGGCGCGGTGGCGGCGGTGAATCGCCTGCATACGCTGTCGCGCGAAGGCGTGCGCCGGCGTTTCGAGGAACGCTTCACGTCGCATCGGATGGCGGGCAGTATCTCGACGCGTATCAGGCCGTCGTGCGGGCGCAAAAGCGTGCGCGCGTCAAGGTGATCGATCGCGCGGCGACGTAAGCTCGCCAAGCACGACATAAAAAACCGCCGTGTCAGGTGACTGACACGGCGGTTTTGCTTTGCCCAATGAGGGAACGAAAGACTTACAGCTTCAGCTTGTTGACCTTCGTGCCCTGGAGCGAGACGTCGGCCATCAGGCCAGCGTTGGTCAGCACGAAGACTTCGACCGGCTTGGTGGCCGTGGTCGTATCGACCGCGCCGTTCGCGCCCATTTTGACCAGCGCCACGGATGCATCCGCGCCGGCCGACCAGCCATCCGAATTACGGAATTTGTCGAGCACGTCCTGCGTCATGAACAGGAAGATCAGCGCCTTCGATTGCGCGCCGGCCTGCAGACCGAACGAGCCGGACGTCGTGCTGTAGTAGCCGACCGTGCCGCCACCCACGCGCAGCAAGCCCTTGCCGTATTGCGCGCCAACGATGAAGCCGGCCTGAATGACGGACGGGAACACCAGCACGCCGCGCGATTTCGCGACCAGTTCGCGCGAGCCGGGCACAGAGGCGTACAGACGCTGAATGGTGCTGTCGACGTCGGCATCGATGGAGCGGGCCTCATCGGCCTTGCCGGCGTTCTGCTGCGCGCCCGTATTGGAATTGGTCGTACAACCAGCGAGCGCGAGGCCTCCGAGCGCCAGCACAGCCGTCGACTTAAGCATGAAGTTTCGTCTTTGCATCATTGTTCTCCATCGTGGAATTAGGAAACCCCATAGAGCGGGAGGTGAGGCACGCCAAGTTATAGCACAGCAACCTGAAATGCGAACCTCGGCCATTGCCTGAAAGCCTTGCCGGGCGTGCTTCTACGAGATTCGAGCGATGCTGAACCGGTAACGTTGACCGCCCAGCTTACTCAAATCCCGACCCCGAATCAGTCTTTCGCACGGTTGGTAACACAAACTTTTGTTCATCCGCCACGCAGCGCCAGTTGCTTGTCTGACAGAACGCGCCGGTCGAAATTACACGGCGTTTTCGTCCGATTCGCGTCCTTTTGGCCAGCAGTTATTTCGCTGCGCGACAGCCAAATGTTGCGTGAAAGCCGCCACACCATATAGCAACGACCGTACCCGGCCCGCATTCAGGAATGAGTCGTCGTTTTTACTTCGGTGTGAGGATGGGCGGACGTGTTCTCATGCGGCGGACGGCGAAGTGCCCGGCGGATTCCGCCGATCAGCATGCCGAGCACGAGCAGAAAGGCCGCCGGCACGACCCAGTAGCCAACAAACGCGTGCCAAAGATAATCGGCGAGCGTCGCCTTGCGATGCGCGTATTCATCGATCGCTTCCTGATGCTTCTTTGCGTTGGCGGCGAGGATTTCGGCGGGGCAGCCGGCGGCGCGGGCGTCATCAGGCGAACCGTGACAGCGTGCTTGCGCGCCCGCTGCGCGCTGGGCGTCGGTGAGTTCCCAGGTGGACAGCGACTTTTCCAGATCGACCGTGTTGTAGGCCATCTCGTCGCGCATTTCGTTGATCGCGACGATCATCACCGGCACGAGCCAGAAAGTGATCGTGACGAGCCACCGCCTGAACCAGCGGTTTTTGTGTCTCCATGCCATCCGTTGCCTCCATGCGCGGCGAAGCGCAAACGCGAGCAATCCGGGACCAGCGCAGCGGCCGATAGCGTGTGTCCTGTATTCATAGGGAAGGCCGCCTTCGCGCCATCTTATGAGAAAAAGACGACGGTGCGAATCACTTGCTTGGGTGCAGTGCAATAACGGCGAGAACGGCTGGTAAATAAGAAAGACGCGCCGCGCGCGTGGCGCGGCGTGCGTCGACTAAAGCAAAGCGAAGTGCCTTAGCCCTTGTTGCTGAGGCAGCTCTTCATGAACGCCTTGCGATCGTCGCCTTTCTTGTCGCCCGCCTGGCCGTTGCAGGCGGGTCATTTTCTGCTGCTGCGTCACCGGTGCGGAGGCCGCTGCGGGCGCCGCCGACAAACAGCTCTTCATGAACTCCTTGCGATCGTCGCCTTTCTTGTCGCCGGCCTGCTTGTTGCAATCGGTCATCTTCGATTGCTGGCTGTTGGCGGCGAAGACCGGGCTCGTGCCGAACGCGAAGGTGAGTGCGGCGCTCGTCGCGCACAAGAGGGCGGTGGTTCGAATGGACATGGATCGCTCCCTGATGAATCGATAAAAAGTTGTTGTTGAATGGCGAGTGCCGATGCTCGAATGTTCGAGAAGCGAAACCACGCGCGCGAAACGAGAGGCATCGCCCGCGCATTATGGCAAACCGAATTTGAATCTAGTGTGGGATAGGGTGAAATCGGGAGACGCGGCGCGTAATTCCATGCGCACGTCGCCGAACCGCTTTACGCTATGGGAACGAGCCTTGCATGTTCCTTTCGATGCTGGATCAACAACGATCAGGAGCCGCCTCACGTCCACACCGCTGTCCGACCACTACAAAGGTTAGGACATCAAAGTGCAGGCGTTGCGGCGCGCGAACAATCGCGACGAGCCCGACGACAGCCCGCGCCACTTCGACATCATGGTGACGATTTCGCGCAGTGCCGCCGGCGAAAGCGGCCGCTCGGTGATGTTCGGCGTGCCCGATCAGGCGCCGTTCGAAAGCCCCATCGATGCGGTACGCGCGGGCATCGACTATGGGCGCGACATCATCGACAAGAAGGTGGAAGGGGAATCGGTCGAAGACTTGTAGACCGCTGCCGTACCGCTGTCGTTCTACACCCGCAGCATGCGCGGCCGGCGTCCTGCCGGCTTTCGCGCGCATCGTTCAAACCTGCGTCCTACGTTAGCCCGATTGACCGCGGGCGTCATCACTACGAGAATCGACGGCGAGCAAACGTTCAAACGCGCATAAAAACGTTCAGGCGAACGTTCCTGCGACGCTCGCGTCCCTCACGCTCATGCTCGCGGCATTGCGCTCGACGACGCGCAAAACGAAACGAAAGCGAGCATTCGCCAGACAACTCAAATCAAAGTCCTGGAGGAGATCCGCATGAATAAGACCATTCGCCGCCGTGTTCTGTGCGCCGCCGTCGCGCTGGCCGCCACGACCGCGCTGCCGTTCGCGTCGTCGCCGGTTTTTGCGCAAAGCGCAGGCAAGCCGAAGGTCGTGCTCGTCATGAAGTCGCTCGCCAACGAGTTCTTCCTGACGATGGAAAACGGCGCGAAGGATTACCAGAAGCACAACACCGGGCAGTTCGACCTGATCACCAACGGCATCAAGGACGAAACCGATACCGCCGCGCAAATCCGTATCGTCGAGCAGATGATCGTGTCGAAAGTCGATGCGCTCGTCATTGCGCCCGCGGATTCCAAAGCGCTCGTGCCGGTCATCAAGAAGGCGGCGGACGCGGGGATCATCGTCGTGAATATCGATAACCGGCTCGATCCCGACGTGCTCAAGTCGAAGGATCTGAACGTGCCGTTCGTCGGCCCGGACAACAAGAAGGGCGCGCGCAAGGTCGGCGACTATCTCGCCAAGCGACTCACGAAGGGCGACGAAGTGGCGATCATCGAAGGCGTGACGACCACGACCAATTCGCAGATGCGCAGCGCCGGCTTCAAGGACGCGATGGACGCGGCGGGCATGAAGGTCGTCGCGCTGCAGTCGGGCGAATGGGAAATCGACAAGGGCAACGCGGTGGCATTGCAGATTCTGAACGCCAATCCGAACGTGAAGACGCTCTTGTGCGACAACGACAACATGGCGATCGGCGCGGTCTCGGCCGTGCGTGCGTGCGGCGGGCAAGGTGCAGGTCGTCGGCTTCGACAACATCAGCGCGATCAAGCCGATGTTGAACGATGGCCGCGTGTTCGCCACCGCCGACCAGTACGCGGCGAAGCAGGCCGTGTTCGGCATCGACGTGGCGTTGAAGGGCATCAAGGAGCACAAGAAGCAATCGGACCTGTCGACGGTCGTGAAAACGCCGGTCGATCTCGTGACGAAGGCGGGTGTCGTCAAATAAGTCCAGCGCGCTGCGTTAAGAAGCGTGTAGAACCCGGTCGCGAACGCCCGTTCTCAAGTTCGCGGCCGTTTTGCCGATAAAACACGGACGAGCGCGGCTTTAAGAGAACCGCCGCGCGCGCCTGAGAACGTTCACCGCGAGGATGCACGCCAAGCCTTGAGCACCCAAGAAAGCCGAATCGAACGAAAGCCCCCGGCGCACCGGTTCTGACGGTGTCCGGCGCAGGCAAGACCTATGTCGAACCAGTGCTTGCCGATGTCACGCTCGGCCTCGCGCCGGGCGAGGTGCTCGCTTTGACCGGCGAAAACGGCGCGGGCAAGAGCACCTTGTCGAAAATCATCGGCGGTCTCGTCGATCCGACCACTGGCACGATGACGCTCGCGGACCGCCCGTACGCGCCGAAAAGCCGCACGGAAGCCGAAAATCTCGGCGTGCGCATGGTCATGCAGGAGCTCAATCTGTGCCGACCTTGTCCGTCGCGGAAAACCTATTTCTGAACCGCTTGCGCGAAGAAGGCGCTCGGTTGGATCGACCGCAAGCGTCTTGCCGATGACGCGCGTCACGCGATGGCGCAAGTCGGGCTGGATGCGATCGATCCCGATACGCTCGTCGGCAATCTCGGCATCGGGCATCAGCAGATGGTGGAAATCGCGCGCAATCTGATCGGCGATTACCGCGTGCTGATTCTCGACGAACCCACGGCCATGCTGACCGCGCGCGAAGTCGATCTGCTGTTCGAGCAGATTGCGCGGCTCAAAGCGCGCGGCGTGGCGCTCGTCTACATCTCGCATCGGCTGGAGGAATTGCGGCGGATCGCAAAGCGCGTGGCCGTGTTGCGCAACGGCCGCCTCGTGCACGCCGGCCCGATGGACGCGCTTTCCAGCGACCAGCTCGGCACGCTGATGGTCGGGCACGAGATTGGCGAGCGCATCGATCTGGGCGAGCGAAAGATGGGCGGCATCGCGCTGAAAGTGGACGGCATGACGCGCGGCAGCGTCGTGCGCGACGTGTCGTTCGAGGTCCGCGCGGGCGAGATTTTCGGCGTGAGTGGGCTGATCGGCGCGGGCCGCACGGAACTCATGCGACTGATTTACGGCACGGATCGCGCGGACGGCGGCACGTTGTCCATCGCGCAAAAAGGCGGCGCGCTGCGAACAATCAGCGTGCAGTCGCCGTCGAATGCGGTGAAAAACGGCATTGCGCTGATCACGGAAGATCGCAAGGGCGAGGGCACGCTGCTCAGTCTGCCGATCACCGCGAACGTTTCGCTCGGCAATGTCGGCGCGGTGGCGAAAAACGGCATCGTCGATGCTCGGCGCGAAGCCGCGCTCGCGCAAACACAGATCGACGCGATGCGCATTCGCACGTCCGGCCCGGCGCAGGCGGTCGCCGAACTGTCGGGCGGCAATCAGCAGAAAGTGGTGATCGGGCGCTGACTCGCCCGCGATTGCAGCGTGCTGCTTTTCGACGAACCCACGCGCGGCATCAATGTTGGCGCAAAGTTCAACATTTACGGTTTGATGGGCGCATTGGCGCGCGAAGGCCGCGCGCTCGTGGTCGTATCGAGCGATCTGCGTGAACTGATGCTGATCTGCGACCGCATCGGCGTGATGTCGGCGGGACGCATGACCGGCCTGTTCGAGCGCGCGACGTGGACGCAGGACGCGCTGCTCGCCACCGCGTTCGCCGGCTACGCCAAACGCGAAGCGATGCTGCACGAACCGCTCGAACCCGACGCGAAAGCGCCAGAAACAGGGAGCATGGAATGACGACTCCGACGAATCTGCCCGCCGATGCGCCGAAGAACACGAAGGGCGTCGGCACGCGGCTCGGGTTTTCGAACTACCTCGGTCTGGCGGGAGCGCTCGCCGCGATGATCGCACTGTTCTCGGTGCTGAGCACGCACTTTCTGATCTACGACACGTTCAGCACGATCGCGAACCAGATTCCGATCTCGTGGTGATGTCGGTGGGCATGACCTTCGTGCTGATCATCGCGAGCATCGATCTGTCGGTGGGATCGGTGCTGGCGCTGTGGGCGTCAGTGGTGAGCGTGGCGGCGCTGAAGTGGCACTGGCCGGCGTTTCCGGCGGCGCTGTTGGGCGTCGCGGCGGCGGCCTTGACCGGCCACGCTGACGGGGCTTGTCACGGTCGCGTGGCGCATTCCGTCGTTCATCGTGTCGCTGGGCGTGCTGGAAGCGGCGCGCAGGCTGGCGTACCAGATGACCAATTCGCGCACGGCGTATATCGGCGATGCGTTTGATTTTTTGTCGAATCCGATCGCCTTCGGCATTTCGCCCGCGTTCTTGATAGCTGTCGCCGTAATGATTATTGCGCACCTGGTCTTGACTCGGACGATTTTCGGCCGATATCTGGTAGGTATCGGCACGAACGAGGAAGCTGTCAGACTCGCGGGCATCAATCCGCGGCCCTACAAGGTGATCGTGTTCGCGCTGATGGGCGCGTTGTCCGAGCTCGCGGCGCTGTTCCAGATTTCGCGTCTGGAAGCCGCCGATCCGAATGCGGGCAACGGCGTGGAATTGCAGGTGATCGCGGCGGTCGTCATCGGCGGAACGAGTCTGATGGGCAAGCACGATTCGGTGATCAGCACGTTTTTCGGCGTGTTAATCATCTCGGTGCTCGCCGCAGGGCTCGCGCAAATCGGGGCGAACGAGCCGACCAAGCGCATTATCACGGGCGCGGTGATCGTCGTGGCGGTGGTGCTGGACACCTACCGCAGCCGGCGTAAGCGCGGCTGACCACGTATCGGGCAACACAGCGTGATGACGTGAACATTGCAAGTTGAACGTTGGCGGTAACGTTTCGCAACGGGGCGGAGCGTAAAAAAAGCGGTAGAAGAAGCGAAGAGAGATGGGGGGATCGGATTGAAAAGCAAACGATCGACGCGCGCGGCGTGAACCGCGCGCTTATACGGGGAAGCAGTAGAGAAGCGCACGGAATGGCCGCGCGCGCCGGACGCCTCACCATCCATAAGAGAGTAGTTGGACCAAAGCTAGCGAGACGATGTATGGCGACGATCAAAGACGTGGCAGCCATTGCCGGGGTGTCGTTCACGACGGTATCCCATGTAGTGAACAATTCGAGGCCGATGTCAGGGCGAAGGTCGAACGGGCGATCCGAGAGCTGGACTACGTGCCCTCGGCGGTCGCGCGATCGCTGAAGGCAAAGTCCACCGCGACCATCGGCCTGCTGGTGCCGAACGCGACCAACCCGTATTTCGCGGAACTGGCGCGCGGCGTCGAGGACGGCTGCGCGAAGAACGGCTATTGCGTGTTCTTCTGCAATTCCGATGACGATCCAGCCAAGCAGCGCAACTATCTGCGTGTGCTGCAGGAAAAGCGCATCGACGGACTGGTGATCGCTTCGGCGGGCGAAGATTCGGTGCTGGTGCAAAGCCTCGCCGGCGCGCGCGAGCCACTCGTGATCGTCGATCGCAATATCGAAGACGTGTCGGCCGATCTCGTGCAGATCGACCACGAAAAGGACGCATATCGCGCCACGCGTCATTTGCTGCAACTCGGGCATTCGCAAATCGGCTGCATCACCGGTCCGGTTGCGACCGCCGTGTCCCGCCATGCGCCTGCACGGTTTTATCCGCGCGATGGCCTAACGCGGTATCGAAATCGAGCCGAGCGCCATTGTTCAAAGCGATTTTCCGCGACGGGCGGTTACGCGGCGGCATCGCAACTGTTCGACGGCATGAAGCCGACCGCGATCTTCGCGTGCAACGACATGATGGGCATCGGCGCGCTACGGGCGGCGGCGGAACGGCGTATCAACGTGCCGACGGATTGCTCGATCATCGGTTTCGATGACGTGGAATTGTCGCGCTATACGTATCCGGCGCTCTCGACCGTGGGACAATCGGTGCGCGCGCTCAGCGAAATGGCCGCGCAAACGCTAATCGAGCGCATCACCGGCAAACTCACCGACACGACGCGCCGCCGCGTGGTACCGCCGCGCCTCGTACGGCGTGAATCGACGGCCGTGGTGCCGGAGACCCATGTCGGGCACGCCAGAGCGCGCGCACTCTGACAAGGAATCGAGTTCGATGACCGACAATGTGAGCAATTAGAAGCCGCGATGCTCTCGAGCGTGCCGATCAACACGCCCGACGACGCCCGCCGCGCCGCTGAAATGCTCAAGGCGAAGGGCGCGCGCAACGTCATCATCACGCCGTTTGCAAAGGCATGCTCATCGCAGCGGCCGTTTTTTTTGTGCGCTGAGCATGCGCAACAGCTTGGGGGGGGGGTGCGAGTCCCCTGTCCAACCTGATGGTGGTGAAGGGCTAGTGAAACGCAAGGGCGTCGTCGCGAGGCGGGGTCTGAAGGAAGCGTGTAGCAAAGGCCACGACCTGACGAACAGAAACCGCCTGCATCCATGGCCAGAACAACGTTTCCTCGTCAAACACCGACGGTAGGAGCCGGATGCCCTAATTGGGCACGTCCGGATCTGTGTGGGGGGCGTTCCGAAAGGAACGTCCCTACCGCGATCGGCAACCGACGAGAACGGCATGACCGACCTCAGCGTTGTAAACGTCGATGCTGGCGCGTAAACTGCCTACATGACGGGCGCGAACCCACTTTCCGACGATGTCGAAACGCTGAAGGCGATGCTGCTCAGCCAGGAAGCAGCGCTGCGCGAGCGCGACGCGCAAGTACTCAAACTGCAGGAAACTGTCGATTCGCAACAAGCCATGTTGGCTTCACGCGCGGTGGAAGTCGAACACCTGAAGCTGCTCATTGCCAAGCTGCGCCGTATGCAGTTCGGTCGCAAGTCGGAGAAGCTGGACCATCGGATCGAGCAACTCGAGCTGCGTCTCGAAGAGCTCGAGGCTGACGAAGGCGCGGCCCCGGTTGAAATCCCGAAGACGCCGCGTACGGCTGTGGAACAGACAACACGCAAGCCGCTGCCCGATCATCTGCCGTGCGAGATTCAAACGCACCTGCCCGAGTCCGCCGGGAAGTGCACGCAGTGTGGTGGCCTGATGAAGTCGCTCAGCGAAGATGTCGCCGAACAACTTGAATACGTACCGGCCAGCTTCCGGGTCATCCGTCATGTGCGCCCGAAGTTTGCCTGTGTGTGTTGCGACTATATCTCCCAGGCACCTGCACCGAGCCGTCCCATCGAACGTGGCATCGCCGGCCCAGGGCTGCTGGCACACGTGCTGATCTCGAAGTTCGCAGACCACATACCGCTGTACCGGCAGTCGGTCATGTACGTACGAGAAGGTGTCGAGCTTGATCGCTCGCTGCTTGCGAAGTGGGTCGGTCATGCGGCGACGCTGCTTCAGCCGCTCGTTGAGACACTGCGTCGTCACGTGATGGCGACGACGAAACTGCATGCGGACGATACGCCAGTTCCAGTGCTTGCGCTAGGCAACGGCAAGACGAAGACCGGTCGCTTGTGGGTGTACGTGCGCGATGATCGTGCGTCGGCCGACATCGCGCCGCCGGCGGTGTGGTTCTCCTATACACCGGATCGCAAGGGTATCCATCCGCAGCAGCATCTCGAGTCGTTCAACGGTACGCTGCAAGCTGACGCGTACGGCGACTACCAGGCTATCTACGAAACCGGACGCGTCACGGAGGCAGCCTGCTGGGCGCATGCCCGGAGATAGTTCTATGAATTGCACGTAGCGCGCCCCAACACGTGAAACACCGAAGCACTCGAACATATCGGCGCTATACAGGATCGAGGAGACGATCCGCGGCAAACCACCCGACGAACGTCGGGCGCATCGCCAGAAGCTCGCGCGACCTCTACTCGATCAATTCCACGCGTGGCTGCTTACAGCGACGCTGGAAACTCTTTCGCGTAAATCGGATACAAGCCGGGCGATTCTCTATGCGTTGAACCGGTGGAAAGCGCTCACACGCTATTGCGATGATGGCCAGCTCGAAATCGACAATCTACCCGTCGAACGAGCGCTGCGCGGGGTGGCCATTGGTCGTCGCAACTATCTGTTCGCTGGAGCAGACTCCGGCGGCGAACGGGCCGCCGCAATCTATTGCCTTGTTGGTACCGCAAAACTCAACGGCATCGATTCCCGGCGTTTTTCCGTAGCCACAGAGCAACCGGGGCAGTTGATCTAGAAAAGCGCGCTTAGCAGGATCGGCCTTCGAAGAAAGTCCAGCGGGCAATCGACCTATCCCTCTATACGGGTGAACACGCCAAGTATGGGCAACTCCATACTCTCCAATCATTTTGGGAAGTACCGCCTCAATGAGGTTGGCACCCGAAATATCTTCAACCAAGACCTCAAGGTGCATCCTTACCTCGCATCCAGATAGTTGCTGTACCAAAGTCCCCCAAGAGGTAATCCTTCGTCAACCAGATTGCGCACAAGTTCGATATCGGATGCGCGCCTGACCTTTGAATACCCATCCCCTCCCTTCTCTAGAAGCCAGACTTCTTTAGGCGATAAGGCGTCTACAAAATAAGGTTGATGCGTGGTAACGAATATCTGAGGAGCGTTTTTCTTTCCTGTAGCATGGCTTCGAAATTCGCTGGCGAGCGAATCAAGCAGGCGATGGTAAAGCCCATTCTCCGGTTCCTCTATACAGATGAATGGCGGTGGGTCAGGATCTTCCATTAATAGAAGATAAGCGAAAATTTTCAGCGTTCCATCCGACATTTGTCCTGCATAGAAAGGATCAGCAAAAGCTCCATCATTAAACTGCAGTAGTACGCGTTTATCTTCTGTCACCGCAGTCCTGATGCTCATTACGCCGGGTATTTTCGCCACGATTCGATTCAGAATCGCTTGAAAGCGATCCTTGTGCTCGCGCTCCATATACTGAACTACGTTCCCGATGTTGTCTCCGTGCTCGTTCAAATGCCTCTGTGTGCCGGCCGTTGGAATAGAACGAGCCACATCGGGATGGAAATAGGACAGATACCAACCTTTTAAAAAATCGCGAAATCTCTTAATTCTAGGATGTGCCTTCAGAGTACCAAGAGTCGCAATACCGAGTTGGCGGAGATCGGTTAATTCGACCGCTTCTTGAGCTCGGTCCTCTTCAGCCTCCTGTGCTTCGACGGCTTCTTCGCCTGCCCACACTTTACCCACGCCGTGATCCAGACGCAGGAAAGGATATAGGCGGCCATGTTTTTGTCCTTTACGGCGCTGTTTAAGGACTTCTGACTTAACGAACGGGCGACCGCTTTCGTCTAAGTTGCTCGCGAGTTCATAGGTGATCGGACGCTCGCCTGGGCTTCGCGGTAGTAAATTTCGAATTGAACGGAGTCGTTCGTACCAAGAGATCGCATGCGCTCAAAGCCACCGCGTTGCTTTGCGTCGCACGCTGTCTCGACGTCGGTATTCAGGTAGTCAGCTACAAATCCAAAGGCGTCAAACAAAGTGCTTTTCCCGACTCCGTTTTTCCCGATGACTACTGTAAATGGAGTCAACGGATCTTCCTGTTGGTCGGTTGAGAGCTTTCCCAAAGTAACATCGCGCAGGGCGCGATAATTTTGAACACGAAACCCTTCAATCAATGCCATGCGCTTCCTCGTTCGACAGCACGGGCCGCCTCAAATTGTTCTTCGTTGACAAAACTGGTCCGGAGTTCAACAAACCGATCTTTCCACCCAACACAATATATATGCACGAGCCGAATCAAGATGTGAAAGTGATCGCATCCTAGAAGTGAGCGATGAACTCGCTCGCAATCGCTCAACGCCCAGCCACATTGAATTTTCTATTCCCACTCAATCGTCGCAGGCGGCTTACCCGAAATGTCATACACCACGCGATTGATCCCACGCACTTCATTGATGATCCGATTGCTCACATGCCCGAGCAATTCATGCGGCAGATGCGCCCAATGCGCCGTCATGAAGTCCAGCGTCTGCACCGCGCGCAATGCGACGACATACTCGTAAGTGCGCCCATCGCCCATCACGCCAACGCTCTTCACCGGCAGAAACACCGCAAACGCCTGGCTCGTCAGGTCGTACCACGACTTGCCCGTTTCCTTGTCGATGGTATTGCGCAGCGTTTCGATGAAAATCGCGTCCGCTTTGCGCAACAGATCGGCAAACTCACGCTTCACTTCGCCAAGAATCCGCACGCCGAGACCCGGACCCGGGAACGAATGGCGATACACCATCGAAGCCGGCAAACCCAGCTTCACGCCGAGCTCACGCACTTCGTCCTTGAACAGTTCGCGCAGCGGCTCGAGCAGTTTCAGATTCAGCGTCTCCGGCAAGCCACCGACGTTGTGATGGCTCTTGATCGTATGCGCGTCCTTCTTGCCCTTGCCCGCCGATTCGATCACGTCCGGGTAAATCGTGCCCTGCGCGAGCCAGCACGCGTCGGTCAGCTTGTCGCTTTCCGCGTGGAACACTTCGACGAACTCCGCGCCGATGATCTTGCGCTTCGCTTCCGGATCGGTCACGCCGGCGAGCTTGCCCATGAAGGCTTCGCTGGCATCGACGTGGATCACCTTCACGCCGAGGTGATCCGCGAACGTCGACATGACCTGCGCCGCTTCGTCCTGACGCAACAGACCGTGATCGACGAACACGCACGTCAGTTGATCCCCGATCGCGCGATGCAACAGCGCCGCCGCCACCGACGAATCCACGCCACCCGAAAGCCCAAGAATGACGTGCTCATTGCCGACCTGCGCGCGAATCTTCTCGACGGCTTCATCGATGTAATGGCCCATATCCCAATCCGCCTTCGCGCCGCACAGTTCGAGCACGAAGCGATCGAGCATCGCGCGGCCCTGCACCGTGTGCGTGACTTCCGGATGCCATTGCAGACCGTAGAAACGGCGATCGTCGTCGGCCATTGCAGCGATCGCGCACGACGGCGTCGAGGCCATCAGCTTGAAACCGGCGGGCATGTCCACGACCTTGTCGCCGTGGCTCATCCAGACCTTGAGCATCGACGCGCTTTGCGCGTTCCTGAAATCCTCAATGCCTTCCAGAAAGCCCGTGTGATTCAGCGCCTGCACTTCTGCATAACCGAATTCGCGCACCTTGCCTAGTTCGACCTTGCCGCCGAGCTGTTCGGCCATCGTCTGCATGCCGTAGCAGATGCCGAGCACCGGCACGCCCAGATCGAACACAATTTGCGGCGCGCGCGGCGAACCCGCCTCGGTAACAGAATTCGGCCCGCCCGACAGGATGATGCCCTTCGGTGCGAAATCCCGGATGAACGTCTCGTCGACGTCATACGGATGGATCTCCGAATAAACGTGCGATTCGCGCACGCGCCGGGCGATCAGTTGGGTGACTTGGGAGCCGAAATCGAGAATCAGGATTTTGTCGTACATGGCTGCGGCCAAAGGCTAAGTGAACGAATAAGTTGTGTGCTGCCGGGCTTTTGCGTTGATGCGAAGCCCGAGCGCCAATAAATCGACGGCCGGCGCGAAGGCCGACCGTGTTTGTGCTTTCCTGCTTGCGCGCGCGGTTCGGCTGAGTGGCGTGCCGTTCGCGCGCAGCGTCATCATCGCAGCGATCCGCTGGCGGGATCGGGAATGGCTCGACCCGTCAACGGATCGATCTCGCGGCCTGACACGGGATCGAGTGTGCGGCCAGTCACGGGATCGACCACGCCGCCGTCGATGCACTCACGCGCTGCGTTCAATCCGGCCGAACCGACCGCACGGCCGGTGACGGGATCGATGGCGGTGGCTTCGGGTGCGCGCGCGGCGGGACGAATACCGACATCGACGGGCTCGACGGTCGTGGCCGCTTCTTCACGCTTTTTCGCGGCGCGCTTTTCCACCCGTTCCGCCGATACCACGCCCGCCGCCTTCGCCCGCTCGCGCTTGCGCACCGCCGACGAAAGCCGCACGCTACCAAGCCCGAGCACCATCAACACGATGCCGACGATCGCCGCGCCCATTTGCCCGACGCTATCGACCGAAGGCGTGCGCAGTCCGAGCAGCCAGACCAGTACGACCACACCGGAAATCCACCCGACGTGACCGGAAACCCGCGCGGCCCGCGCCGTCAGCGCGCCGTCGATCGCCGCGTGAAACGAAAGCCACGACAGCCCGAACAGCGTGATGCCGAACAACTGCCCGACGGACGCGGGCTGCACGCGGATCGAATCGAGTTGCAGCGCGCCGTACAGCCCGACCCACGGCGTGTCAGCACGAACAGCAGTCCGAACGCCAGAAAAATCAGGGCATTGACGATAAGCACGACCTGCAGCAACGCTTTCATGATCGATCCGCGAAAGTGACGAACGGATTTAATTGACGTGGTAGTTCGGCGCTTCCTTCGTGATCTGCACGTCATGAACATGCGATTCGCGCATGCCCGCTGCCGTGATCTGCACGAATTCCGCCTTTTCATGCATTTCGTCGATGGTGCGGCAACCGCAATAACCCATGCTCGCGCGCACGCCGCCGACGATCTGGAACAGGATGGCGTTGACCGAACCCTTGTACGCCACGCGCCCTTCAATGCCTTCCGGCACGAGCTTGTCGATGTTCGCCGAGTTGTCCTGGAAATAGCGATCCGCCGCGCCGTCTTTCATAGCGCCGACCGAACCCATGCCGCGATACGACTTGTACTGGCGGCCCTGATACAGGAACACGTCGCCCGGCGATTCTTCCGTGCCCGCGAGCATCGAACCCATCATGACGACATTCGCGCCGGCTGCCAGCGCCTTGGAGACATCGCCAGAAAAACGCACGCCGCCGTCCGCGATCACCGGCACGCCCGTACCGCGCAGCGCTTCCGACACATTCGCGATGGCCGTGATCTGCGGCACGCCGACGCCCGCGACGATCCGCGTCGTGCAAATGGAACCTGGGCCGATACCGACCTTCACCGCGTCCGCGTCGTACTCGACGAGCGCCTTGGCCGCCGCCGCCGTCGCGATATTGCCGCCGATCACTTGCACGCGCGGATAGTTCTGCTTCACCCAGCGCACGCGTTCCAGCATGCCCTGGCTATGGCCGTGCGCGGTATCCACGACGATCACGTCGACGCCCGCCGCCGCCAGCAAATCGACGCGCTCTTCGTTGTCCGCGCCGACGCCCACTGCCGCGCCCACGCGCAGCTTGCCGTCTTCGTCCTTACACGCGTCTGGATTTTCCGTCTGCTTGGTGATGTCCTTCACGGTCATCAGACCGCGCAGCTCGAACGCATCGTTTACGACGAGCACCCGTTCCAGACGATGGCTGTGCATCAGCGCCTTCGCCTCGGCGAGCGACGTGCCTTCCTTGACCGTCACGAGACGCTCG
The DNA here is from genome assembly GCA_001184405.1 of Candidatus Burkholderia humilis. GTDB lineage: Bacteria > Pseudomonadota > Gammaproteobacteria > Burkholderiales > Burkholderiaceae > Caballeronia > Caballeronia humilis. The sequence goes on along the minus strand of LFMX01000049.1, from coordinate 2,463 downwards.
CGCGGCGTCATGATGTTGCGCACCGGCTCGTCCAGACGCTCTTCGAAGCGCAAGTCACGGTTGGTGACGATACCGATCAATTGCGGCCCTTCGACGACCGGAAAGCCCGAAATGCCGTGCTGCTGCGTGAGCGCGATGACATCGCGTACGCGCATGGTCGGCGGAACCGTGATCGGATCGCGCACGACGCCGGACTCGAAGCGCTTGACCTTGGCGACTTCGCGGGCCTGTTCCTTCGCGGTGAGATTCTTGTGGACGATGCCGATACCGCCCATTTGCGCCATCGCGATAGCCAGACGGCCTTCGGTGACCGTGTCCATCGCGGCGGACACGAGCGGTATATTCAGGGAGATGTTGCGAGTCAGCTGGGATTTCAGGCTGGTGTCGCGCGGGAGAACGCTGGAGAAGGCGGGCACGAGGAGCACATCATCGAACGTGAGTGCTTTCTGGATCAGACGCATGGCAAATCCTATGGGCGCAAAAGCAGATTATACTAGATTATACTAATAGTTGTCCGGGTTTTCACTGTCCGAACAGCAGCTTAGCCCGATTGGCACCAAATTCAGTTGCAAATTTCGAACCCGCGCTTTGTCGCGTTGCCGTGCAGGTTTGAACAAGACGAGAGCCCGGGAGCGCGTGCTAATCTCGCGGCCGTCATCGGAAAAAGTCGGGGAAACGGGCAATGCAGCGGGGTGTGATGTACGGAATGTCGGCGGGCGCGATCTGGGGTTTCATCTTTCTCGCGTCGCGTTTGCTGCCCGATTTTTCGCCGTTGATGCTGAGCGTCGGACGGTATCTGATGTACGGCATCGTGTCGCTGCCGTTCGCGCGGCGGCTCACCGCGAGGCTCACGCGCGCCGATCTCGTCGCGCTCGTGAAGCTCGCGTTGGTAGGCAACCTGCTCTACTACATGCTGCTCGCGCGCGCCGTGCAGTTGATCGGCGTCGCGCCGACTTCGCTGATCGTCGGAATTTTGCCCGTCACGGTGACGTTCGCCGGACGGCACGATCATGGCGCGATCGAACTGCGGCGGCTCGCCGGGCCGCTTCTGATGATTCTCGCGGGCATCGTGTGCATCAATCTTGATGTTTTCCGCGATGTCCTCACGCACGACGATTCCGCCGCCGCCACGAGCATCCTGACGCGGCTCGCCGGTCTCGCGTGCGCGGTCGGCGCGCTGGTGTCGTGGACATGGTATGCGGTCGTCAACGCCAGTTATCTGCAGGCAAATGATCACTTCGACGGCAACGAATGGTCCGTGCTGTGGGGCGTGGTGACAGGCGTGCTCGGCTTGATGATCGGCGCCGTCGTGTGGATGCTGCCGGCCGGCACCGTTCAGGCGAGCGTGCCGGCCGCGCGTTGGCATTTGTTCTGGATCATGAGCATCGCGCTGGCGACGGCGGGATCGTGGCTCGGCAACATGCTGTGGAATGCGGCATCGAAACGTCTGCCGCTGACGCTTTCCGGGCAGATGATCGCGTTCGAAACGCTCTTCGCCCTGCTTTACGCGTTCATCTATGATGCACGCCTGCCGCGCGTGCCCGAAGTGATGGCGATCGTGCTGCTGCTCGCCGGCGTGATCTGGTCGGTGCGACAGCACGCGGTCGAGCCTTTGTCGGACGCGCAGGAAGCGCCCGCGCACTGAACGTTTATCCGGCGCGCTCCGGCGTCGGACCGCGCGAATCCTTCGACTGCCATTTGCGCCTTTCGATCGATCCCGCCTTGCGCGTCTTCTCCACACGTCGCAGGCGCGCGGTCTTCGGATCGACCTTCAGCGGACGATAAATCTCCACACAATCGAAGTCCGCGAGCGGCGTATCGAGCGGTTTCAGCTTGCCGAACACGCCGACTTTCTGCGTCGTGAGATTGATTTCCGGATGATGTGCGAGCACACCGCTCGCTTCGATTGCCTCGCGCACGGTCGCGCCGTCGTGCAAGTCGGCGTGCGCGACGAAGCTCGCGCCCTCGGGCAAGCCGTAGACGATATCGATACGCAGCGTCATTTCTTGCCGTAGCGCTGATCGGCGCGCTTCACGAAAGAATCGACGAACGTGTTCGCGATATGACTGAACACCGGCCCGATGAGCTTCTCCAGAATCACGTTGGAGAACTCGTAGTGCAGCGCGAACTCGATCTTGCACGCGTCCGCGCGCAGCGGCGTGAAGAGCCAGAAACCGGTGAACTTCTTGAAAGGGCCGCTCAGAAACTCCATATCGATGGATGTCGGCCGCTTCTGTGTGTTACGCGTCGCGAAATGCTGCTTGATACCCTTGAAGCTGATGTCGATCTTCGCTTCCATGCCGTTCTCGTCCTGACGGCCAATCTCGACGCCGCCGCACCACGGCAGGAAATTGGGGTAATCGGCGACATCGGTGACGAGGTCGAACATTTCTTCCGCTGAATAGCGGATCAATACGGTTTTCTGGACGTCTGCCATAGGGCGCAGCGGGTGGCTGGATTGGG
>LFMX01000048.1 GCA_001184405.1 Candidatus Burkholderia humilis | reverse complement strand
GGCCGCGATTCTCGACGCAGCGCTGGAACTGGCGAGTCGCGATGGGCTGGAAGGGCTGACGATCGGCCTGTTGGCCGAGCGGATGCAGATGAGCAAAAGTGGCGTGTTTGCGCACTTCGGATCGCGAGAGGATCTGCAGGTCGAAGTGGTGCGCGAATACCACCGCCGGTTCGAAGACGAAGTGTTCTTTCCGAGTTTGCGCGAGTCGCGCGGTTTGCCGCGATTGCGCGCCATGATGAATCGCTGGATGGAGAAGCGCATCCAGGAAGTAACGACAGGCTGCATTTACATCAGCGGCGCGGTGGAGTACGACGACCGCGCGGCAAGCGCGGTGCGCGAGCAGCTCGTGCATAGCGTGAGCATGTGGCGCGAGGCGCTGTTACGCGCGATTCGCCAGTCGAAGGACGAAGGGCATCTGAAGCCGGATACGGACCCCGCGCTGATGCTCTTCGAGCTGTACAGCTTTACGCTCGGCCTGCATCACGACGCGCGTTTCCTGCATCTGCCGGAAGCGGTGCAACTGACGCGGGACGCGCTGGAGAAGACGATCGTTTCGTATCAGTCGTCGGAATCGTGGGGCACGTCGCCTGTCAACGGAGAGGCGAGCCCGAACCCGAGTCCGGCGGCGACGTTGACATCGCATCAAACCGATAGCCGTTAGCGCCGTCGATCGAATCGGCGGCGCGCGGCAGCCTGAAGAACTGGAGAAGACTCAATGGGACAGTACGCCGCCCCGATTCGCGACATGCAGTTCGTGCTACACGAGCTGCTCAACGTCGAAGCCGAACTGAAGAACATGCCGCAGCATGCGGATCTCGACGCCGACACCATCAATCAGGTGCTCGAAGAAGCCGGCAAGTTCTGCACCGAGGTCGTGTTCCCGCTCAACCAGAGCGGTAACCGCGAAGGCTGCACGTATTCTGGCGATGGCGTCGTGACGACGCCTGCGGGCTTCAAGGAAGCGTATCGGCAATATGTCGAGGCGGGCTGGGCCGCGCTCGGTTGCGATCCCGAGTTCGGCGGACAGGGCCTGCCCGCGTTCGTGAACAACGCGCTCTACGAAATGCTCAACTCCGCGAATCAGGCCTGGACGATGTATCCGGGCTTGTCGCATGGCGCGTATGAATGTCTGCGCGCGCACGGCACGCCTGAGCAGAAAGCGACGTATCTGCCCAAACTCGTGGAAGGCGTGTGGACCGGCACGATGTGCCCGACCGAATCGCATTGTGGCACCGATCTCGGCATCCTGCGCACGAAGGCCGAACCTAATTCCGATGGTTCCTACGCGCTCACCGGCACGAAGATCTTCATCTCGAGCGGCGAGCACGATATGGCCGAGAACATCATCCATCTGGTGCTCGCGCGTTTGCCGGGCGCGCCGATAGGCACCAAGGGCATTTCGCTTTTCATCGTGCCCGAAGTACGTGCCGGACGCGAATGGCGCAATTGGCGCGCGCAATGGCATCAAGTGCGGATCGATCGAGCACAAGATGGGCATTCACGGCAACGTGACCTGCGTGATGAATCTCGATGGCGCGAAGGGCTGGCTCGTCGGCGAGTCGAACAAGGGCTTGAACGCCATATTCGTGATGATGAACGCGGCGCGGCTGGGCGTCGGCATGCAGGGTCTGGGGCTGACGGAAGTCGCGTATCAGAACTCGCTCGTGTACGCGAAAGAGCGTTTGCAGATGCGTTCGCTGACTGGTCCGAAAGCGCCGGAGAAGGCGGCGGATCCGATCATCGTGCATCCGGATGTGCGTCGCATGTTGCTCACGCAGAAGGCGTATGCCGAAGCCGGGCGCGCGTTCGCGTACTGGGCGGCGTTGAATATCGACAAAGAGCTTTCCCACGCCGATGAAGCGACGCGTCGCGAGGCGGCGGATTTTGTCGCGCTGCTGACGCCTGTGATCAAAGCCTTTCTGACCGATAACGCGTTCGAGGGCACCAACATGGCGATGCAGATTTACGGCGGGCACGGCTTTATCTCCGAATTTGTTCGGGCGCAAGATTCTCGGCGATATGGGTGAGAAGTTAAAGCACTTCGGCAAGCTCGTTGCTGAGTTCGTCGAAGCGGAAGGCGTCAAGCCGGAGATGCAGGAGTTCATTAATCCGCTCGCGGATATCGGCGAGAAGGTGCAGAAACTCACGATGGAGATCGGGATGAAGGCGATGCAGAATCCCGATGAAGTTGGGGCCGCGGCGGTGCCGTACTTGCGTACGGTTGGGCATCTTGTGTTTTCTTATTTTTGGGCTCAGATGGCGCGGGTGGCGCTCGATCGCGCTTCTTCTTCGGATGATGCGTTTTATCGTGCCAAGCTGGCTACTGCTCGGTTTTACTTTGCCAAGTTGCTGCCTGAGACTGCCTCCACTATTCGCGCGGCGCGCGCTGGTGCTAAGCCGATGATGGAGTTTGATGAGGCTTTCTTTTGATTCATCTTTCTTTCGGGGAAGGGGCTACTGAATAAAAGACAAGAAACGTTTACTCAGAGCCCAAATACTCGACAAACCCATTCTCCCGAGCAAAGCAAACAAGCCTAACCCCCGCCTGCTGCGCGGTAGAAATAGCCAGCGAAGTAGGCGCAGAAATAGTCACGACCATCGGAATTCTGACCCGCGCTGACTTGCGCACAAGCTCATAACTCGGGCGGCTGGAAAGAAACACAAACCCCTGCGTCATATCCACGCGCTGCAAAACAAGCTGCCCGATAAGTTTATCGAGCGCGTTATGCCGTCCGACATCTTCAAACGCATAGAGCACAGCGCCAGAAGCATCACAAAAGGCCGCAGCATGCAAACCACCGGTCAGCCGCGCCAACCCTTGATGCGAAGACAATCCACGAGAGGCCCGCTCAATCGCATCCTCAGCTAGCGAAGCGAGAAACCCCGTATCCGGCACAACCTCCAGCGCCAAATCGAGCAATTCGATACTCTCGACCCCGCACACCCCACACCCCGTGCGCCCAGCCAAAGCCCTCCGCTTGTCCTTCAAACTCAGAAACGCCTGCTGTACGACCTGCAGATGCACTTCCGCATGCGGTACGCCAACCCCGGGGCCATCATGGAAATAGACCTCGATATCATGAATATCCGCCCCGCGCTCCACGATCCCCTCGGTCAACGAAAACCCGACCGCAAACGCTTCGAGATCGCGAGGCGCGCACATCATGACCGCATGCGAAATGCCGTTATAAACGAGCGCAACCGGCCATTCCTGTCCGACGTTATCCGCGACGACGGAAGCGACGCCCGACCGAACCAGGCGCACCTGCCGCTCGACGAAACCCGGCTGATCGTCTGTTTCAAGTTGATTCACTTATGTGCTCCTTACCGCCATCCAATCCGCGCGACTTCAAGTAAAGTCTGGGAACGTCACTTGCTGTACTAACGTGCTCTTGATTGTCGTTGGACCCGAGAACAGGCCCACAAGACTTCTACAATAACTTAAGCGCGCATTGCACACCCTTCATCCAAAGAGGCTTTCCGCCATGGGACTTTACGACGCCGCTCGTCTCTTCGGTTTCGAGGTCGAATCCTCGGACAATCTACGCTTTATCCCGCTTGCCGTGCGCTTCAATCTGAACCGCTTCGGCCAGCACATCACGCTCGATCAGTGGCAGATGCTGCCTTACGAAGACCGCGCGCTGCTCGCGCGTTTTCCGATCGAAGATGAAGCCGAACTCGAGAAGAACTTCGACCTGACGCTCGAAGAGATGATGAAAACGCACGCCAACGTCGCGCCGGAGCAGGTCAAGATCGATCGCGATCCGGTCTGGGCGCATGCCGATACCGTGCCCGAAACCGTCATCCGCCAAAGCAGCCTGTGCGGTGTGAGCGCGCCGAGTCTGTCGAGTTGGGCGAAGCTCGATCGCTTCCAGCGCTATGCGCTCGCGAAACTCTCGCGCAACACGGACAAGGTCAATCACGACTTCTTGCCAGCGATGAAAGAGTTCGGCCTGACCGAATAAACACGGTCGCAAACGTTAAGCGTGCGCTTTCATCAGTTTACTTGACGGCAAGCCCTAAAGACGGCACATGTACGGCCGATATCGGCCTTATCCATTGATCGCGAAGTGGAACTCGACCCACTTCGCGCCCTTGCGTGGGATAAGCCGTCGCATGACTCGTTTTTTCTCCAGGCGTTTGCTCGTCAATATCGCCGTGGTGCTCGCCGCACTCGGCGCGAATGCGTTCGTCGCGTGCGAGCGCATCGGCGGTTTGCGCGACAGCGACGACGCCACGCTGCGCTCGATGAGCCTCCTGCGCGATCTCTCCGCGTATCGCAGCGCGCTGGCCGAATCGCTCACACAGCTAAGCCGCTTCGAAGCCACCGGCGCCGCCGAAACCGTCGCGAGCCACGACGCCCGCGAGGCGCATCTCGACGCGCTCGAAAGTGGCCTGCGTGCGCAAATTTCGATGGAGCCGGGCATGACCGGCTCGTTCGATGCGCTCGTTGTGCGCGCAGCCGTCATGCGTCACGATTCGACCGAAGCGCTCGAGCGCGCGCACAACGCCGCGCCCAGCGAATCGCGCACCTGGGCCGATACCTCGTTCGTCCAGCTCGGCGAAGACCAGCAAGCGGTCGATGAAGAACTGTCCGCGTTACGCGCGCGCATCGACACGGCGACGACCATCGCGCTCGATCGCTCCGCGCAGGCGTCGAGCAACGCCATGCTGCTGCTCGTCTTCACGATGCTCGCCGGAAGCGCCGTGCTCATCTGGCTCTTCGCGAGCCACGAGCGCACCTCGCGCGAAAAGCTCGGCATCCCGCGGGCAAGGCACAACAGCAACGAATGCTTTCGCGGCATGTTCGAGGCGCATCCGGTGCCGATGTGGATCGTCGATCGCGAGACCATGCGCTTCGTCGCGGTGAATCCGGCGGCCATCGCGCACTTCGGCTACAGCGAATCTGAGTTCATGTCGATGACGCCCGGCCATCTGCATCACGCCGATGACTTCTCATGATCACCACCGTGCCGAAGATGCACTACGAGCGCGATGTCGTGATGGGCGATTCGTTGTGCACGGTCGTGACGAGCAAGATGCCGCTGCTCGATGGCGATGGCGAAGGCGAAGGCGAGACCATCGGCGTGCTCGGTTCTTATCACGATGTCACGGACAAGAAGCGCACCAAACTCGCGCTGCATCTGCAAAGCCGCGCGCTCGATGCCAGCGTCAACGCCATTCTGATTACCGGCGTGGTGAACGGCGCGAACGTGTCGAATACGCGAATCCGGCGTTCAAGCGCATTACCGGTTACGAACCCGCCGAAGTGATCGGGCGCGATTGCCGTTTTCTGCACGGCGCGGACGGTCATCAGGAAGGGCTCGTTGCGATCAAGCGCGCGCTGTCCGCGAATCAGGAAGCGAGCGTCGTGGTGCGGAACTATCGCAAGGACGGCGCGCTGTTCTGGAATCAGTTGTTCGTGGCGCCCGTGCCGAACGCGCATGGGCATACGACGCATCACATCGGCATCGTCAACGACGTGACGGACCTGATGAACTATCAGGAACAGCTCGAATATCAGGCCAATTACGACACGCTCACGCGTCTGCCGAACCGCAATCTGCTGCGCGACCGATTGCAGCATGCGATCGAAACGGCGCGGCGGCGCGACACGAAGATCGCCGTCGTGTTCATGGATCTCGATGGCTTCAAGAACGTCAACGATAGCTTGGGCCACAGCATCGGCGACCGGTTGCTTGCGGTGATCGCGGAGCGGCTCGCGCGCTCGGCGCGTTCCATCGATACGGTCGCGCGTCCCGGCGGCGACGAGTTTGTCGTCGTGTTGCCGGATCTCACGGACGAAGCCGGCCTGATCGCGTGGATGGAGCGGACGCGCACGGCGATTTCCGAGCCGGTCATGATCGACGATACGGAGTTGTACGTCGGTTGCAGCATGGGCGCGAGCCTCTTTCCGCAAGACGGCGACGATGCCGAAACCGTCATGAAAAAGGCCGATCTCGCGATGTATCGCGCGAAGGACATGGGCCGACAACTATCAGTTTTATCAGTCGGAGATGAACGCGACAGTCGGCGCGCGCATGAATCTCGAACGGCGTTTGCGGCGTGCGCTGCGTGACGGCAAGTTTCTGCTGCACTATCCGCAGCAAGGGCTCGTACCGCCTGCATCGTTCATTCCAGTGGCGGAGGAAAGCGGGTTGATCGGGCCGCTGTCGGAATGGGTGTTGCGCGAGGCGTGCCGTCAGAACAAGGCGTGGCAGGATGCGGGCTTGCCGCCCGCGCGCGCGTCGGTGAATTTGTCGGCGCGGCATTTTCAGCAGCGCGATATCGCCAATCTCGTCACGTCCGTGCTCGATGAAACCGGGCTCGCGCCGCGCTATCTCGAACTCACCGAAAGCGCGATCATGCGCAACGCCGAAGAAGCGGTGTCGATGCTCGAAGAATTGTCGTCACTCGGCATCGGCATTGCGATTGATGACTTCGACACTGGCTATTCCAGCTTGTCGTATTTGAAGCGCTTTCCGGTGCATCGGCTGAAGATCAATCGCTCGTTCGTGGCGGACATCGGTTCGTCGGATGACGATGAAACGATTACGTCGGCGATTATCGCGCTGGCGCATTCGCTGGAGTTGCAGGTGATCGCGGAAGGCGTGGAAACGTCCGTGCAGCACGAGTTTCTACGCGAACGCGATTGCGATGAAATGCAGGGCTACTTCTTCTCCCGCCCGATGCCGCAAGAAGCCATTCCCGGCCTCTTGCGGCAAGGCGTGCTGCCGAACTAAAACGCGCGCTTAATCGATGCGCGGCAGCACGCGCGGACGGCGATCGTGATCGGTCGCGACATACGTGAGCGTCGCTTCTGTCACCTTCACGACTTCTTCGGCGAGACTCATGCGCTGCGCCCACACTTCGATGGACACCGTCACAGACGTATTGCCCGTCTTCACGATATCCATATAAAAGCTCAGCAAATCGCCGACGAACACCGGATGCTTGAACAGGAACGAGTTCACCGCGACGGTCGCGACGCGGCCGTTCGCGCGGCGGCTCGCGGGAATGGAACCGGCGATATCGACTTGCGCCATGATCCAGCCGCCGAAGATATCGCCGTGGACGTTGGCATCCAAAGGTTGCGGCACCACGCGCAGCGCAACCGGTTTCTGGGGAAGATTGGATTCGGGCATGGGAAGCGTTCCAGTGTGCATCGGCGAGAGAAAGGCCTGCATGAGCGGGGCCTTGAACCTTCTGCGACAATGCCTATTTATTGATCGTCAAGCCTTGGCGCACGGCAAAAGCGCGCGGGCTTGCAGCAAATTGTACGGGAAAGCACGCGGCCGACGTGCGCCCTGAATCGACGAGTCCCTATTCAACGCCGCGCCCTTCGTGCGCGCGACGTTTTTGAACGATACTAAATGCGCCGTTCCTCCACCCACGAGCCCGGGCTGCCCGCTCAGAGCTCGCGCAACGACCGGCAGACGATCCGCTCGCTGCTGCCTTATCTCACCACGTACAAATGGCGCGTTGCGTTCGCGCTCGTGTGCCTGATCGGCGCGAAGGTCGCCAACCTCGGCGTGCCAATCGTGATGAAACATATCGTCGATGGCTTGTCGTCCGTGCAGCATCTCACCGCCGTGAGCCGCGCGCAGCATGCGCCGGGCGCGGTGCTGATCGGCGGCATCGGTTTGCTCGTGATCGCGTACGCGGGCGTGTGGCTGTCCACGTCGATGTTCACCGAACTGCGCGAGCTTTTGTTCTCGAAGGTGACGGAAAGCGCGGTGCGGCAACTCGCGCTCAGAGTGTTTCGCCATCTGCATTCGCTTTCATCTGGAGCGGCAAACAGGCGGCATGTCGCGCGATATCGAATGCGGCACGCGCGGCATTCAGCAACTCGTGTCGTATTCGCTCTACAGCATCTTGCCGACGCTTGTCGAAGTCGGTCTCGTGATGGCGTTCTTCGTCACGAAATACGAGGCGTATTACGCGATCGTCACGGGCATCGCGCTGGTGACGTATATCGTGTTCACCGTGAAGGTGACGGAATGGCGCACGCATTTTCGCCGCACGATGAACAATCTCGATTCGAAGGCGAATTCGCGCGCGATCGACTCCTTGCTCAACTACGAAACGGTGAAGTACTTCGGCAACGAAGAGTGGGAAACGCGACGTTACGACGAGAATCTGCAACGCTATCGCGCGGCGGCGATCCGCTCGCAACGTTCCTTGTCGATGCTGAACTTCGGGCAGCAGACGATTATCGGCACGGGGCTGGTGTTCATTTTGTGGCGCGCGACGCAAGGCGTGATGGCGGGGCGTCTCACGCTCGGTGATCTCGTGCTCATCAACACGTTCATGCTTCAGCTTTATATACCGCTGAATTTTCTGGGCGTGGTGTATCGCGAACTGAAGCAGGCGCTGACGGACATGGACCGCATGTTCACGCTGCTTGCCGCCGGCCGCGAAGTGCCTGATGCACCGAACGCGCCGGCGCTTGCCGTGACGGGCGGCGCGGTGCGATTCGAGAACGTGAGCTTCGCGTATGAGGCAGCGCGGCCCATTCTGCATCACGTCGATTTCACGATTCCCACGGGCACGACGACGGCCGTGGTCGGACATAGCGGCTCCGGCAAATCGACACTGGGACGGCTGTTGTTCCGCTTCTACGATCTCGATCGCGCGAAGGACGGGCGCATCCTGATCGACGGACAGGATATTCGCGATGTTACGCAGGATTCGCTGCGCGCGGCGATCGGCATCGTGCCGCAGGATACGGTACTGTTCAACGATTCGATCTACTACAACATTGCATATGGCCGTCCTTCGGCCACGCGCGACGAAGTGATCGCGGCGGCGCGCGTGGCGCATATTCACGATTTCATCGAAGCGCTACCCGCCGGTTACGACACGCCAGTCGGCGAGTGCGGGCTGAAGTTGTCAGGCGGCGAGAAGCAGCGCGTGACGATCGCGCGGACGCTGTTAAAGAATCCGCCCATCCTCATCTTCGATGAAGCCACGTCCGCGCTCGATTCCAAATCCGAACGCGCGATTCAGTGTGAGCTGGATTCCATCGCGCGGGAAAGGACGACGCTGATCATCGTGATGGATCATGGGCAGATCGTGGAGCGCGGCACGCACTCGGAATTGCTGCGTGCGGGTGGTCTCTTTGCGCAGATGTGGGCGTTGCAGCAGCAGCGGACAGAGGAACGGGACACGACGACAGTGGGTGAATAGGGCGGCTCATTGCTTCCGAGAAGCCGCCCTATAAGAAGCGCTTACTCCATCGCATGCGCGCCGTTGATGGCCACGCCATCCCGCGCTTGCGCCGATGTCGACGACCACCGCATCCACTGACCGCGCAGCAGAAACAAGCGCACCGAACGCGCACGTCGCGAGTACGCCAAAGGTCGCAAAACCCATCTGATAACTGCCCGTACTTTCCTTCGCGATACCCATGATCACCGGCAGATAAAAACCGCCGATCCCGCCCGCCGCGCCGACGATTCCCGACAGCAGCCCCGTCTTGCCCTTCCAGCGATGCGGCACGAGCTGGAACGTCGAACCATTGCCAAGCCCGAACGCGATATACAGGCAGATGAGAATCGCGAGACCGCCCGCGACCGGCTGCATCCAGATCGCGAAGGCGAAATCGCCCACCGCGAGCAGCACGAGCAACGCACGCACGCCCGTCACGCGATCGGCGACACCGCCGAACGGTCGCACGATCGCGCCGAGAAACGCGAGCAGCGACATAAAGAGACCGGCTTCGAGCTTCAGCATCTGATAAAGCGAGGTCAAAAGCAGCGTCACATACGACGACATGCCGACAAAGCCGCCAAACGTGATGCTGTAGATCAGCATGATGACCCACGTATCGCGCTCGACCAGAACCGAGCGATACCGCTTGGGCAACACCGCAATCGCGATCAGCGTGCCGAGCACCGGCAACAGCAAGACGCCCGTTCTGCCCGCGCCGAACACGCCGCCGTGCACGGCCAGCACGAGCACGATCAGGCTCGCGAGCGTCACGCCAAACGTGGAGAGCGCACGCATCGTGCTGCCGGTTTTTTCGCCTGCATCCGATGCCCACACGTAGAGCGCAATCGCCGTGATCGCGAGCAGCGGCAACGCGGCGGCGGTGGAAATCTGCCAGCCGAACGCATCGGCGAGATGTGGGAAGAGGAAGCCGTCGAGCACCGCACCGATATTGCCCGCCGCAACCAGCCCGAGCACCAGACCCTGCACCTTCGGCGGATAGTTGCTGCCGGCCATCGGCAACGCGACGGCGAAGCTCGCGCCGCCCATGCCGAGGAACACGCCGAGCACTAGCAGTATCGGATACGACGGCACGCCGGACGTGAGCGGCAACACGATGCATGGAATCGACGACAGCACGACGCCCATCAGCGCGACGCGGCGGCCATCGGTCGATTGATACAGATTGCCGAGCGTCACGCGCAGGATAGTGACGGCGAGCACCGGCACCGCGACGAGAAAGCCCTGCTGCGCGGCGGCCATCGTCACGTCGCGGCTGATGAACGGCGCGAGCGGCCCGTACAGTACCCACACGGTGAAGCCGGTATCCGAAGTAGAGGAAGCAGGCGAGCAGCGAGCGCCAGTTGCCGCTCTTGAGCGATGCGATCAGATTGGACATTGCGGATTCCCGGTGATGCGCGAGCTTGTCGGAGGCGCTCGCGTCGGCCCGGAAAATTGTAAGCACTATGCCAATCGAATGCTTCTTTTCTCCGATACCGCTCGCAGCCAGCACCGACGCAGACTTTCGCAAAGTCTCAATGCTCGATTCGCCGCGACGACACCGGCACTGCGTCCATGCGGGCCGCTTGTGATTGGTGCGCGGTGCTGCAATGCGGTTCACGATGTAGCCGCACCGATAAAATGCTCGCTTAGCCGATATCACGCCCCGCCCGACATGGAACTCAAATGGCTCGAAGACTTCGTTTCGCTCGCGGAGACGCGTAGCTTTAGCCGCTCGGCTGAGCTTCGACACATCACGCAGCCCGCGTTTTCGCGGCGCATCCAGGCGCTCGAAGCGTGGCTCGGCACGGAACTGATCGACCGGTCGGTGTATCCGACGCGTCTCACGCAAGCGGGCAACGTCTTCTACGAGCAGGCGCTCGCGATGCTGTCGCAGTTCCACGAAGCGCGCACGCAGTTGCGCGGACAGGCGGGCGTCGAGGCGGCGACGATCGAATTCGCGGTGCCGCACACCTTGTCGCTGACGTACTTCCCGCGCTGGCTCGAGCATATCGAAGCGCGGCTCGGGCGTATCCGCACGCGTCTGCGCGCGCTCAATGTCCACGACGCGGTGTTGTCGCTGGTCGAAGGCGGCTGCGATCTCGTGATGGGTTATCACCATCCGAGCCATCCGGTCGCGCTCGATCCCGTGCGCTACGACATGCTGACGCTCGGCACCGAACCCATCAGCCCGTTTTCCGCCGTGACGAAGGGCGGACGCGCGCGCTTCACGCTGCCCGCGACGGCGGAATCGCCCGTGCCGTATCTGTCGTACACGCCTAATGCGTATCTCGGACGCATGACGGAGGTGATCATCGCGACATCGCCGGCGCGCTTGTATCTCGACAAGGTGTACGAAACCGACATGGCCGAAGGACTCAAAGCGATGACGCTCGCAGGCCACGGCGTCGCGTTCCTGCCGTACAGCGCGGTCGAAGATGCGGTGGACGAAGGCAAGCTCATCCGGCTCGACCGGGGAACGCGCGGCACACCTGCGGGTCAGTTCACGCTGACAATGGAAATTCGCCTCTATCGGGACAAGCTCGCCGCGCAAAGCGGCGAGCCGCGTCAAGCCGTCATGCGCGCGCTATGGGAAGCGGTCGATGAAGAATTGTTAAAAGCATCGGCGCAAACGCGCGCCGCTTAAGGCTTACAGACGTAATGCAAGAAACGCATGACGGAATGAGGAAACGGCATTGGATTTGGAATCGCGCTTTTTCGACAATGAACGCATTCCACACAACGCTGGGACATCAATGTTTTCTCCGAAGTACGACCACGCCGTTCCGTCCTATCTCAACGCCGATGATCTCGGTCCCTGGAGCAACTATCTGCGGCAGGTCGATCGCGTCGCTCCCTATCTCGGTTCACTCTCCCGCTGGCTCGAAACCCTCAAGCGTCCGAAGCGCATTCTCGTCGTCGATTGCCCGATCGAACTCGATAACGGCACGGTCGCGCACTTCGAAGGCTATCGCGTGCAGCACAACACGTCGCGCGGTCCGGGCAAGGGCGGCGTGCGTTATCACCAGGACGTGACGCTATCGGAAGTCATGGCGCTGTCCGCATGGATGTCGGTGAAGAACGCGGCCGTCAACGTGCCGTACGGCGGCGCGAAAGGCGGTATTCGCGTCGATCCGCGCAAGCTGTCGTGCGGCGAACTCGAGCGCTTGACGCGTCGTTATACGAGCGAAATCGGCATCATCATCGGGCCGAATACGGATATTCCCGCACCGGACGTGAACACGAACGAGCAGATCATGGCGTGGATGATGGACACCTACTCCATGAACCAGGGCCAGACGGCGACCGGCGTCGTGACCGGCAAACCGATTTCGCTCGGCGGCTCGCTCGGCCGCAAGGAAGCGACGGGGCGCGGCGTGTTTGTCACGGGCACGGAAGCGGCACGGGGCATCGGGCTGGAAATCGAAGGCGCGCGTATTGCCGTGCAGGGCTTCGGCAATGTAGGCGGTATCGCGGCGAAGCTGTTCCAGGAAGCGTACGCGAAGGTCATCGCCGTGCAGGATCACACCGGCACTATTCATAACTCGAAGGGTCTCGACACCGTTGCGCTGCTCGAACACGTCGCGAAGAACGGTGGCGTGGGCGGCTTCAAGGGCGGCGATCCGGTGCAGGCCGACGAGTTCTGGATGATCGAAAGCGACATCCTCATTCCGGCGGCGCTGGAAAACCAGATCACCGAGAAGAACGCATCGAAGATCAAGACGAAGATCGTCGTGGAAGGCGCGAACGGCCCGACCACGACCGCGGCGGACGACATCCTGACCGACAAGGGCATCCTCGTCATTCCGGACGTGATCGCGAATACGGGCGGCGTGACGGTGTCGTACTTCGAATGGGTGCAGGATTTCTCGAGCTTCTTCTGGACGGAAGACGAAATCAACCAGCGTCTGGAGCGCGTGATGCGCGAAGCGTTCGCGGGCGTGTGGCAAGTGGCGAGCGAGCATCAGGTGTCGGTGCGTACGGCGGCGTTTATCGTCGCGTGCTCGCGGATTTTGCAAGCGCGTGAGATGCGCGGGCTGTATCCGTGATCGTCGTGTTCGACCTGTCTCGGGCGCGTTCGGCTGACGTTTGCGTCCGCTGAATCGAAGCGGGCGGTGTTTCTTCGGAAATACCACCCGCTTTCTATTTGACCCGCATGAAAAATAGATGACACCGCCTATGCGCGCACGACGCAACTTCGTTTAACATGCGCGCTTTGCGAACCGGTGACACCCGGTTGCACCGAGCCGTATCGAAAATAAGACGGCGTGGGTTAACAATCATTCTTTCAGAATAATTACCCTGCTACACTTGCCCGGCTTTTCGCCATAGGAAATCGAACAAATAAAGGTTAAGAAGGCTGCGCTGCT
Source organism: Candidatus Burkholderia humilis (assembly GCA_001184405.1). Taxonomy (GTDB): domain Bacteria; phylum Pseudomonadota; class Gammaproteobacteria; order Burkholderiales; family Burkholderiaceae; genus Caballeronia; species Caballeronia humilis. Next base: position 20,478 of record LFMX01000048.1, on the reverse strand, counting down.
GCTCGCCGCGCTTGGCATTTTCGCAACGTCGGGTGCTTTTGCTCAAAACGCGCGGGCACGCTGAAGAAGATCAAGGACACGGGCGTGATCTTGCTGGGTCATCGTGAATCCTCAATTCCGTTTTCGTATTACGACGACAAGCAAAATGTCGTCGGTTACTCGCATGAATTCGCGCTGAAGGTCGTCGAAGCGGTCAAGACGAAGCTCAACATGCCGGGCCTGAAGGTGAAGCTCACGCCGATCACCTCGCAAAACCGTATTCCGCTCGTGCAGAACGGCACGGTGGATATCGAGTGCGGCTCGACCACGAACAACGCGGAACGCCAGCAGCAAGTCTCCTTCTCGAACACGATCTTTGTGATCGGCACGCGCCTCATGACCAAGAAGAATTCGGGCGTGAAGGACTGGGCGGACCTGAAGGGCAAGACCTCGTGACGACGGCCGGCACCACGTCCGAGCGCCTGCTTCGCAAGATGAATCAGGACAAGAACATGGGCATGAACACCATCAGCGCGAAGGATCACGGCGATTCCTTCATGACGCTTTCGACCGGCCGCGCGGTCGCGTTCATGGTGGACGATGCACTGCTCGCCGGCGAGCGCGCCAAGTCGAACAATCCGAACGATTTCGTGATCGTCGGCACGCCGCAATCGCATGAAGCGTACGGCTACATGATCCGCAAGAACGATCCGGAGTTCAAGAAGGTCGTGGACGATGCGATCGCGAAGGTCGAAACGTCGGGTGAAGCCGATGCGATCTACAAGAAGTGGTTCGAAAGCCCGATTCCCCCGAAGGGCCTCAACCTCAACTTCCCGGAAAGTGATGACATGAAGGTGCTCTTCAAGAGCCCGAATAACAAGGCAATCGACTAACCGGTTTGCGCATCGAACGAACGAAACGGAAGAAGCTTGCTTCTTCCGTTTCTTTTTGGAGTGAGTCCATGTCTTACCACTGGAACTGGGGCATCCTGCTGAGTCCGGTTTCGACCGGCGAGCCCATCACCTATCTCGGCTGGCTGATCTCCGGCTTCTGGGTGACGATTACCGTGTCGCTCGCGGCCTGGGTGATCGCGCTCGTGGTCGGCTCGTTGTTCGGCATCTTGCGTACGGTCCCGAATCGCACATTGGCGGGCATCGGCACCGTTTATGTCGCGATCTTCCGCAATATTCCGCTGATCGTGCAGTTCTTCATCTGGTATCTCGTGATACCGGAATTGCTGCCCGTCGAATGGGGCAACTGGTTCAAGCAACTGCCGCCTGCGGCGCAGTTCTATACGTCATCGATCATCTGTCTCGGGCTGTTCACCGGCGCGCGCGTGTGCGAACAGGTGCGCTCGGGCATCAACGCGCTGCCGCGCGGACAGCGCAACGCGGGCCTCGCGATGGGCTTCACGCAATGGCAGACCTACCGTTGTTATGTGCTGATGCCGGTCGCGTACCGCATCATCGTGCCGCCGCTCACGTCGGAATTCCTCAACGTGTTCAAGAACTCGGCGGTGGCGTCGACCATCGGTTTGCTCGATCTGTCCGCTCAGGCGCGTCAGCTCGTCGACTACACGGCGCAGACGTATGAGTCGTTCATCGCGGTGACGCTCGCTTACATGCTCATCAACCTCATCGTCATGACGCTGATGCGCTGGATCGAAGCGAAGACGCGGCTGCCCGGCTACATTGGAGGCAAGTAATGCATCATTTCAACAGGAGCGGTATTCCAGGCGCGCTGCCGACGCTGTGGACCGGCGCCATCATCACGTTGCAGATCACCTTGCTCGCGATCGTCGTGGGTATCGTGTGGGGAACGATTCTCGCGCTGTTCCGTCTCTCGGGCGTGAAGGTGCTGCAGTGGTTCGCGAGCGGCTACGTCACGCTGTTCCGCTCGATTCCGCTCGTGATGGTGCTGCTGTGGTTCTTCCTGATCATGCCGCAACTCCTGCAGAACGTGCTCGGTTTGTCGGCCGATATCGACATTCGCCTCGCGTCGGCAATGGTCGCGTTCTCGCTGTTCGAGGCCGCGTACTATTCGGAAATCATTCGCGCGGGCATTCAGGCGGTGCCGCGCGGTCAGGTGAACGCGGCGTTCGCGCTCGGCATGGCCTATCCGCAGGCGATGAAACTCGCCGTGTTGCCGCAGGCGTTCCGCGCGATGGTGCCGCTTCTGCTCACGCAGGCCATCGTGCTGTTTCAGGATACGTCGCTCGTGTACGTCATCAGTCTTGCGGACTTCTTCCGCACGGCGACGAAGATCGGCGATCGCGACGGTACGACCGTCGAAATGGTCCTGTTCGCGGGCGCATGCTATTTCGTGATTTGCGTGGTGGCGTCGGCCCTCGTCAAAAGTCTTCAGAAAAAGGTCGCAAGATGATCTCTATCAAAAATGTTTCCAAGTGGTACGGCCAGTTTCAGGTGCTGACGGACTGCACGACCGAAGTGAAGAAGGGCAAGGTCGTCGTGGTGTGCGGCCCGTCGGGTTCGGGTAAATCGACGCTCATTAAAACGGTCAACGGACTCGAGCCGTTTCAGAAGGGCGAGATTTCGATCAACGGTCAATCGCTGACGGACAAGAAGACGAACCTGTCGAAGCTGCGCTCGAAGGTCGGCATGGTGTTCCAGCATTTCGAGCTGTTTCCGCATTTGACGATCACGCAAAATCTGACGCTCGCGCAGATCAAGGTGCTCGGCCGCTCGAACGATGAAGCCACGCAAAAGGGTTTGAAGCTGCTGGATCGCGTCGGTTTGCGTGCGCATGCGGACAAGTTTCCGGGCCAGTTGTCAGGCGGTCAGCAGCAGCGCGTGGCGATCGCGCGCGCATTGTCGATGGACCCGATCGCGATGCTCTCTCTTCGACGAACCCACGTCCGCGCTCGATCCGGAAATGATCAACGAAGTGCTCGACGTGATGGTCGAACTCGCGCAGGAAGGCATGACCATGATGTGCGTGACGCACGAAATGGGCTTCGCGAAAAAAATGGCGAACCGCGTGATCTTTATGGATCGCGGGTTGATCGTGGAAGATGACCAGAAGGAAGCGTTCTTTGCGAATCCGAAGTCGGATCGCGCGAAGGATTTTCTGGCGAAGATCCTGCACTGACGTTTTCGATTGCACGAAGAAAAGCGGCGCTTCTGTCATCGGAAGCGCCGCTTTTTTATTGGCTTATTCGATCGACCAGGGTTTGCGGCTCGCTCTCATCATTTCGTTGCCTTCGAGAAAGATCGCTTCCGTGACCGAGTCGGTGTTGCCGCCGAGCCGGTAGTGGACGGTGTATCGGCCCGTACCGGCCAGACAAGAGCCGCCGTAATTCTCAAGGATTTTCCGCAGGAAAAGCCGGTCGCCGCCCCAGCCCGAAAGCCAGAAATGCGCGGTCTTCATCAGAAAGTCGGTGCGAAAGAAATAACAGCTCGTGTCGATGAACTGGCCGAGTGCGCCGGGATGCAGATCGAGGTTCTGGCTGTCGTCGCGGCACACGAAGCTGCCGTCCTTGCGATACACATCGCGCAGCGCGAATGACATCTGAAAGGGCGCGTCCGGCCGCGATTCGATTGCGTCGATGCACGACGCCACATGATCGTCGCGCAGCCAGTTGTCCTGGTCGAGGAACATCACGTAGTCGTTGTTGACGAGATAGCTCGCCGCGCACATTACGCCCGCGCCGAACCAGTGACCGCGCTGCTCGGGCGGCAGCTGCGCGGTGCGGTTTGCTCCGGTGTTGAACGGCAGGACGAGCGTGCGCACGCTCGGGTCATCGGGAAGCCGCAGCGGGCGGCCGAAGGAAGGGCCATCGAATACGACGAGCACGTCAGTGGGTACGGTCTGCTCGAGTATCGATTGGATGCCGTGCTCGAGCTCCGCGATACCGGTGCTCGGAATGATGACGATCGCTGAATTCATTTGCGTTTTGCCGGGAAAATTCGAAACGAGGCGAAACGTAAATGATGCGCAAATGCTTGCGGCACGGCGAATGCCAGATCGTCAAATTAAGTGTTTGAACGGCGCGCTTTGCAAAACGACGCGCGTTACTCGATGCCCAGTTCGCTTTCCACGGCCACCGCCGTCTGAATCGCTTCGATCTTCAGCGCCGACCCGACACACGCCTTGGCGAGCGGCTCGGCCGCTTTCTTCGCGACTTCCGGCGGCACCGGAATATTCACCGTCCGCGCGAGCGCGCCGCACTGGAACATCGCGAGATCGCCGGGCGCGAAGCGCGTCCAGATTTCGTTGTCCGTCAGCGGCGACGTGGCGATCACCGCGACGCGATCTTCGGGCGTCGTGTACTTGGCGAAATCGATCGACATGTCCGCGTCGATCAGATGCGCCGTCGAGAACGGCCAGCTACGGACCGGGTACAGATGCGTTGAGCAATGCGAAAACAGCGCCTGCCCGTTCGACATCAGGAAATTGAACACGCCGTATTGCGTGATCTCGCCCGTGAGCGCGGCGAGCGCTTCGAACAATTCGTCGAGCGGCGGCTGCGCGCACGGAAACGCCTTGCGCAAACCTTGCAGCAGCGCGCAGAACGCGAGTTCGCTGTCCGTCGTGCCGACCCACTGATAGACGCCCGTGAGTTCCGGCGCGTGGCCTTTCAGATCGCCGTTGTGCGCGAAAATCCAGTGACGGCCCCACAGCTCGCGCATGAACGGATGGCAGTTCTCCAGCAGGATGTGCCCCTGCGTCGCCTTGCGGATATGCGCGATCGTGTTCTTGGACTTGATCGGATAGCGCTTGACCATATCCGCGAGCAGCGAACTGGCCGACGATTGATGATCGATGAACAGGCGGCACGCCTTGTCCTCGAAAAACGCGATGCTCCAGCCGTCGCCATGATGATCCGTGACACCGCAGCGCACCGCGAAACCGGTGAACGAAAACGTCACGTCGGTCGGTTCAGCGCAATTCATTCCGAGAAGCTGGCACATGATGCTGATTCGAGGCGACTTAGGCCTTTTGGCTGGGTTGTTACAATACGTCCGACAAGCATATCACCGAGGTCAACTCGAAAAAATCGCGCCGCCGCGCATTCTCGCGCGCGTTGTGGAATTTCCACGGCGATTTTTTCCTGTCTCGGCGCAGCTTTACGCGAAGATGATGTGCTCGCCCATTCCAAAATTCTCCCCGTCATCTCGCGCCATGTCCGCTCAATCTTCATCGCTCAATTCGCTCACCCTCGCGCGTCCCGACGACTGGCACCTGCACGTGCGCGACGGCGCCATGCTCGCGGCCGTCCTGCCGCACACGGCGCGCCAGTTCGGCCGCGCGATCATCATGCCGAATCTCAAGCCGCCGGTGACGACCACGGAGATGGCGGCGGCGTATCGCGAGCGCATTCTGGCCACCTTGCCCGCAGGCGCACGCTTCGAGCCGCTGCTGACGCTCTATCTCACCGATAACACGTCGCCCGACGAAATCCGTCGCGCCAAGGAAAGCGGTTTCGTGCATGGCGTGAAGCTGTATCCGGCGGGCGCGACGACCAATTCCGACGCGGGCGTGACCGATCTGCTCGGCAAATGCACCAAGACGCTCGAAGCCATGCAGGAAGTCGGCATGCCGCTGTTGACGCACGGCGAAGTGACGGACAGCGATATCGACGTATTCAATCGCGAAAAGGTCTTTATCGATCGCGTGATGACGCCGCTGCGCCGCGATTTTCCGGCGCTGAAGGTCGTGTTCGAGCACATCACGACGAAAGATGCCGCCGAATATGTGCGCGATGCGAGCGGTCCCGATGGCACGCTCGGCGCGACGATCACCGCACATCATCTGCTGTTCAACCGCAACGCGATGCTCGTCGGTGGAATCCGGCCGCATTATTTCTGCTTGCCGGTGTTGAAGCAGGAGACGCATCGACAGGCACTGGTCGAGGCGGCCACGTCCGGCAACGCGCAATTCTTCCTCGGCACCGACAGCGCGCCGCATCCGAAGGGGCTGAAGGAGCACGCGTGCGGCTGCGCGGGATGCTACACGGCGCTGCATGCGCTGGAGTTGTACACCGAAGCGTTCGATAAGGCCGGCGCGCTCGACAAACTCGAAGCGTTCGCGAGCTTCAACGGCGCGGATTTCTACGGTTTGCCGCGCAGTCAGGAGAAGGTGACGCTGGAACGCGCGTCGTGGACATTGCCGGCTGAATTCACCGCCGGCGATACGCAGATCGTGCCGTTGCGCGGCGGGGAGAGCATCGGGTGGAAGTTTGCAGGGTAAGCGCGCGGCGGTTTTTCGGCTGCGCGCGTGCGTTGCGCGGCCGATCGGCGTGCGATCGAAACCTGCTTTTGGGCGGCGAGCCTGATCGTGTGTGCGCCTCTCGTCGTACGCGTTGACGAAGACTTTTCACGATGCAAAGACGGCTCGGTCGCGCGCACGCAATCGTAGAATCGCGGCATGAACACCTCCGCAGAACCTCACGCCCACGCGCAGTTCAGCTCGACCGCTACGCCGCCTATCTGCGCACATTGAACGATGACGCTCCCGCCGCCGCCCACACGACCGGCCGCGGCGCGCCGCTCGCCTTCATCGCGCAGGACGATTTGCCGGACGGCGCGTCGTACGAAGGCCATATCGCGCAAACCGGCTGCGTGCCGACGCGCCACAATCTTCACGACTTTTTCAACGGCTTGATGTGGTTCGCGCAGCCGCGCATCAAGGCTGCGCTGAACGCGCGTCAGACTGCGCAGATCGATGCGCTCGGTATCGGTCCGACGCGCGGCGGCATGCGTGACGCCCTCACGCTCTTCGATGAAAACGCGGTGCTGTTCGCCTGCGCCGATCCCGCGCTCGCCGATGCGCTGCGCCGTTTCGGATGCGCTGCGCCGTTTCGAATAGCGCGCGCTTTTCATCGATGCGCGCGCCGCATGGAACACGCGCTGCGAGGCGCGCATTTTCGGCGCACGCGTTGATCGTGGACGTTCCCATCGACTATTTTTCGCGCGATGACACCGCCCGCCGCGCGATGCTTGACGAACGGGTTTCGGCGCGCATACTGGCCGAAACGCCCGATAGCCGCACGTTCTCGCCGCTGCCAGTGCTCGGCGTGCCGGGCTGGTGGAGCGCGAACGCATCCCCCGATTTTTACGATGACACCGCAGTTTTCCGCGCCGGCCGCCGCGCCCGCTAAACGCGCTTTCGCCGACGATACACACCGCCCGCCGCACAAAAACCCGCGCCGCAAGCTGTGAGCGGAATTTCCCTTCCCGCCAATGTTAAAATCGATGCCGCAAAGCAGGCCAGGCAATCGCGGCCTCGACGGTTTCGATCGAAGAGGGCGAGGAAAGTCCGGACTCCACAGGGCAGGGTGATGGCTAACGGCCATCCGTGACGACACGCGGAACAGGGCAACAGAAAGCAAACCGCCGATGGCTTCGGGCGCAAGTCCGGAGATCAGGTAAGGGTGAAACGGTGCGGTAAGAGCGCACCGCGGACGTCGCGAGACGCTCCGGCACGGTAACCTCCACCCAGAGAGCAATTCCAAATAGGCAGGCGCGCATCCTCGGATGCAGGACGGTGCCCCCGTTCGTCTGCGGGTAGGAAGCTCGAGCGCGTCAGCAATGGCGCGCCTAGAGGAATGATTGCCACGCGCGCCGGTTTCGGCCGGTGCGTGCACAGAATCCGGCTTATCGGCCTGCTTTGTCATCGTTCAAAAGGAAAGAGCCGGCGTCTTGCGACGCCGGCTCTTTTTGCTTCGCACGCTCGAATCGTGGATCAGACTTCGACGATATCGAACGAATGCGTCAGTTCCGCCGATTTCGCCAGCATGATCGCCGCCGAGCAGTATTTGTCGTGCGACAGGTTGATCGCGCGCTCGACCGTCGCCGAATTCAGGTTCTTGCCCGTCACCGTGAAGTGGAAGTGGATCTTCGTGAATACCTTCGGATCTTCGCTCGCGCGATCCGCCTTCAGCGTGACCGAACAATTGACGATTTCCTGACGGCTCTTTTTCAGGATCATCACGACGTCGTACGCCGTGCAGCCGCCGGTGCCGAGCAGCACCATTTCCATCGGACGCGGCGCGAGATTGCGGCCGCCGCCTTCCGGCGCGCCATCCATATTGACGAGGTGGCCGCTTCCGGTTTCGGCGGCGAAGACCATGCCGTCCTGTCCCATCCAGCTAACTTTGCATTCCATGCTGAGGCTCCAGCCGATGACACGTTATTACAGAGGAAGTCATTGTAGCGGCAGAACGGCGGGCATCGGGTCGCGGCGTTCGCGCATCTACCGGTTGACTATCGGTATCGACATGGAGACGCATGGGCGAAATTTCCAACTAGCGAGATTCGAATACGTGCTCTATCTACTGCTGACGTGTTTAACTAGCTGATTTAAAACGAATGATGCCCCCTTATTCCAATTTCGAATAATGAAATGAAATTTCACCATGCAAGTCTTCTTGCTTCGCAGCATGGTCGTGCCTATACTCGTTCCCGTCTCCTCCACCTCCTCTTTGGTGGATTAAGCCCGGGCCGCAAACGCTCGAGCTTTTTTTGTGCGCTGAGCATGCGCAACAGCTTGGGGGGGGGTGCGAGTCCCCTGTCCAACCTGATGGTGGTGAAGGGCTAGTGAAACGCAAGGGCGTCGTCGCGAGGCGGGGTCTGAAGGAAGCGTGTTCGATGTTCTTGATCGGCACGAACCGCATCGTCGGCCGCGTCACAGCCTCGCAGATCGCTTGCGCGTCGGCCGCGTCGTTCTTATTGCTTTTCACATAAGGTTTCACAAACTGCGGTGCCATCAACCGGACGGTATGGCCGAGCGCCTGCAACTTGCGAGCCCAGTGGTGTGCGCTGCCGCAGGCTTCCATCCCGATCAAGCAAGCCGGCAGATTGGCGAAGAACGCCATCACTTGCTCGCGCCGCAACTGCTTACGCAAAACTGCCTTCCCGCGCTCGTTCGCCCCGTGAACCTGAAATACGTTTTTTGCCAGGTCGATGCCAATCGTCGTAATCTGCATGATGACGCCCCTTCCGGTTTGAGTGGTCGATGACACTTCCACTCTGGCACATTGATGCCGTCATCGGGTGGGAGCGTCCATCCCATTGCTTGCGATCAACGGCATCGGCAATCAGGACCGGCGCATTCTCGATGCGCTCGCCGAAGTCGGGCTTGGTCCGGCGTTTAGGTTTCGGTATCCGCATCAGTTGTCGGGCGGGCAGCGGCAACGCGTGTCGATCGCGCGGGCATTGATCGTCGAACCGCGTGTCTTGCTGCTCGATGAACCGACTTCCGCGCTCGATGTTTCCGTGCAGGCCGAAATCCTCAATCTGCTGCGGCGTCTGCACGCCGAACGCAAGCTGACGATGATCCTCGTCAGCCACAATCTCGCAGTCGTGGGATTTCTGTGTCAGCGCGTCGCGGTGATGAAAGAGGGCGAAATCGTCGAGCAACTCGATATCAATTCCGTGCGCAATCGAAACGTAGAGAACGATTACACGCGCCGCCTGCGCGCCGCGACCGAAGTTACAGGCGCAAGGACGACGGGGAAGCCGCACGGTATTCTTGCAACGGTCAAGTCTATTTGTATGTCGCAAGGCAACATTGTGGTGGAAACGACGCACATAAACGGTATACCATGTGTTGCAGCGAGCATCCGGGTGCATCGGCCAGACGGTGCGCCAGCCGCTGTTAGAATACGCACCAAGAGTGTCGAGTTAGCCGATCAACGTGACGGGCGTGTGAATCCGGTGTTCTCCGACTTCAGGCTAACCAACGGAAATCGTGTCAGACCGCTTCACTTGCGGGCGAAGACGGGTCGTAATCCCCGATGAAATTGCTAGATGCTTTAGTCGAACAGCGGATCAATGAAGCCGCCTCGCGCGGAGAGTTCAAAGATCTGCCGGGTGCAGGCCACCCGCTCGAATTCGATGACGATCTCCTCGTTTCCGAGGAAGTCCGCGTCGCCAATCGCATACTCAAGAACGCGGGTTTCGTCCCGCCGGCCGTCGAGCAGTTGCGCGCATTGCGCGGGCTTCAGGACGAGCTGGACAAGGTCACGGACCCGGCCGCGCGCTGCTAGATTCAGGTAAAAATGCTCGCGCTCGACATGGCGATCCGCCTGCGATACTCGTGCGGCACGCAACAGCCGCCGCGCAGCGATTCGATCGCCGAACGGCTTTCCGAGCGCGCGCAATCGCGCGAGGCAGAATCGAGGCAGCCTTGATGCCCGACGAGCCGACCACCAGTGCCGTTTCTCCCACTTCTCTCATTGCCGATCCCGCCAGCGAGCGCGACCGCCACTTCATGGCGCTTGCGCAAGCCGCCGCCGATCAAGCGCGCCGCGCAGGCGAAGTGCCGGTCGGCGCCGTGATCGTGCTCGGCGATGAAGTCATCGCCACCGGTTTCAATCATCCGATTCGCGGCCACGATCCATCCGCACACGCCGAAATGGCCGCGTTGCGTGCGGCCGCGCATAAGCTCGAGAACTATCGGCTGCCCGGCTGCGAACTTTATGTGACGCTCGAGCCGTGCCTGATGTGCGCGGGCGCGATCATGCACGCGCGCATCGCTCGCGTGATCTACGGTGCGGCGGATCCGAAAACCGGCGTGTGCGGCAGTGTCGTCAATGTCTTCGCGAACGAAACACTCAATCATCACACTAAGGTGACGGGCGGTGTGCTGGCCGAGGAATGCGGGCACGCGTTCAAGAATTTTTTCGCCGAACGCCGGCGTCTCGCGCGCGAAGAACGCGACGCGCGCCGGGCTCGCGAAGCCGAATCCCACAACAAAACGACTTAAAAAACGTGAAAGCACGCACCATCGATCTCGTCGCGCCCTCTGGTTATCCACACGACCCGGCGGCGGTCGAGCGAGGGCTACGCAGGCTGCGCAACGAGGGGCATCGGCTGGAAAGTGTCGAGACGACGCGCCGGCGCTTTCAGCGCTTCGGCGGAACTGATGCCGAACGTGCCGCCGATCTCAACCGTCTGGCCGATCTGTCGCGCGCGTTGCCGGATATTGTGCTTGTCGTGCGCGGCGGCTATGGCGCATCGCGCATTCTGCACGGGCTGGACTATCACGGTTTGCAAGCGCGTCTGCGCGATCAGCCAATCGCCATCGTCGGACACAGCGATTTCACCGCGATTCAGTGCGCGCTTTTCGCGCAAGCGGGCATCAAGAGCTTCGGCGGTCCGATGTTCGCCGGCAATTTCGGCGCTGAAGAACTGAGCAAGTTCACGATGCAGCACTTCTGGCAGGCGATCACGCATTCGACGCTGACCGTGACGAGCCAGGCGCCACAGCGCGAGTGCGTGGAGGCGAGCGGCATGCTGTGGGGCGGCAATCTGGCGATTCTGACGTCGCTCGTCGGCACGCCTTATTTGCCGCCTGTAGAGGGCGGGATTCTCTTCATCGAAGATGTGAACGAGCATCCGTTTCGCATCGAACGGATGCTGTATCAGCTGCATCAGGCGGGCGTGCTCGGACGGCAGCGCGCGATCGTGATGGGCGAGTTCTCCGGCGGGCGTCTCGCGGATTACGACAACGGCTATTCGCTCGACACGATGATCGAGCAGATCAGAAACGTGACCGGCATTCCTATCGTGACGGGTCTGCAATTCGGGCATGTGGACGATCTGCTGACGCTGCCTTTTGGCGCATCGGCACACCTGAATGCGACCGAACGCGGTTTTACGCTGCAAATGACTGATTACCCGCATCTGGCTTGATTTGCCGGGCAGGGCGCGCGCATTCGAGCGCCTCATTTTGGCGTTGCTATCGCAACTAACGGTTTTTTTATGCTCCATCAACAAACATGCAGTGCACCATTTTAACGCGAAAGATTGTCGACAAAAAAGTGGCGTCAATGCTGACAGAAAATGAGGAAACTAGCGTTAAGCCTTGCCATCATTGAAATGCAGCCGAGCAACGCTTCGAGAAAACGCGCAAGCAACACCAATTTTTAAAATGAATTGTTGACAATCTTTATATCGATTCTAAGATGCTCAACATGCAAGCGAGCACATCATGTCCGAATCCAATCCGAGTGCTGCATCGAACGCTGTCGCCGACAATATAGGCGGGGCGAATGCCGAGTCGATTGCCGAGAACATCCGCGCCGCGATCCTCGAACATCGTCTCGCGCCGGGCGCGAAGCTGACCGAAGCGCAATTGTGCGAAGTCTTCGCGGTGAAGCGCGGCACGGTTCGGCAGGCGCTCACGCAATTGGCCAACGAACGGCTGGTCGATTTGGAGCCGAATCGCGGTGCGTTCGTCGCGAGCCCGTCGCTGCAGGAAGTGCATGAAGTGTTCGAGATGCGTCGCATCATCGAACTGGCGGTGGTGGAGCGGATTGCGCAGGGACACGGCGTGCGCCGGTTGAAGTCGATTAGCGCCACCATCGGCCGTGAACGCCGCGCGTTCGAAAACCATGATTTTTCGTCGTGGATTCGGCTTTCCGGCGAGTTTCACACCGAACTCGCGTCGTTGACAGGCAATACCGTGTTGTGCGAATGCCTGTCCGGACTCGTCGTACGTTCGACGCTGATTTCGGCGCTGTATGAATCGCTCGGCAAGAGTTCGTGCTCGTTCGAGGATCACGAGCACATTCTCGCCGCGCTCGATGCCGGCGACGCAGTCAAAGCCGCCGATCTGATGGCGCAACATCTGCGCGATGTCGAATTGAAGATGCTGGAGCGGCCCGCCCGCGGCGCGGTCGATCTGAAGGAAGTTTTCGCAAGACCGGCCGAGCGCGAGAAAGTGCTCGACGCGTAGATCAAGAATGCGCAGGCGCGACGCCTGCCATCGATGGAAGAAAGCATAACTAAGTATTTTGGAGACCGCGCCCGTTGCAAGGGCGCGTGAATAGACGCACGCGCAAAAACCGCAGCGTGCACGCACCGAACGAGACGCTCGATCGAGCGAGCAATGAAAACCGCCGCGCGGCGGGCGTGCAGAGCCTGTGCTTCTCACGCTCTTCCCAATAAGCCGCAGGCGTAGCGCAAATCCGAAGAATGCCGCGCTTTTCAGAAAACGAAAGCGAAAAGGCATCCGATCAAAGCTTGTCATCCCAAGCGTTTGCAGGTCTTTCATTACGCAAGCCGTCCATCGAAGGAGACGTCATGGCCCAGTTCAGTGCTTCCGGCAGCTCAGCCCTGCCTCAATACGATGAATCGTCAGGACACGATTCCAGTCTGCCGCCCGGCTACAGCGATCGCCTCTACAACGAGGATCTCGCGCCGCTCAAGAATCAGACGTGGGGCGCGTACAACATCTTCGCGTTCTGGATGTCCGATGTGCGCAGCGTCGGCGGATACGTGTTCGCGGGCAGTCTGTTCGCGCTCGGTCTGACGAGCTGGCAGGTGCTGATTTCGCTGTTGATTGGTATCAGCTTTGTGAATCTGCTGTGCAATATGATCGCCAAGCCGAGTCAGGTGGCGGGCATGCCGTATCCCGTCGCGTGCCGCGCGACGTTCGGCGTGTTGGGCGCGAATATTCCCGCCGTGATTCGCGGATTGATTGCGGTGGCGTGGTACGGCATTCAGACGTTCCTGGCGTCGAGCGCGCTGGTGATCGTTGTGCTCAAGTTCTTCCCGAGCCTCCTGCCTTACGCCGATGTCCACAAGTACGGCTTCGTCGGCTTGTCGGCGCTCGGCTGGGCGAGCTCATGCTGCTGTGGGTGCTGCAGGCCGTGGTGTTCTGGCACGGCATGGAGATGATCAAGAAGTTCATCAACTTCGCCGGTCCGGCCGTGTATGTCGTGATGTTCATGCTCGCCGGTTATATGGTGTGGCGCGCGGGCATCAAGAATATCGGTATCAATCTGGGCGGCGTGAAGTATCACGGCATGGACGTGATTCCGGTGATGATCACCGCGATCTCGCTCGTCGTGTCCTATTTCTCCGGTCCGATGCTCAACTTCGGCGACTTCTCGCGCTACGGCAAGAGCTTCCGCAGCGTGAAGCGCGGCAATTTCTGGGGTCTGCCGGTCAACTTCCTGGCGTTCTCGCTGGTGACTGGTGACGGTCATCACGACGGCGGCGACCTTGCCGGTGTTCGGTCAACTGATCACCGATCCGGTGGAAACGGTCGGCCGTATCGATCATCCGACGGCGGTGATTCTCAGCGCGCTGACGTTCACCATCGCGACTATCGATATCATACGTGGCGAACTTCGTGTCGCCGGCCTTCGACTTCTCGAACATCGTGCCGAAGCTGATCTCGTGGCGCATGGGCGGCATGCTGGCGGCGGTGGCATCGATTTTCATCACGCCGTGGAACCTGTTCAACAACCCGGCCGTGATTCACTACACGCTCGATATTCTCGGCAGCTTTATCGGACCGTTGTATGGCGTGCTGATTCTCGACTTCTATCTGGTCAAGCGCGGCAAGCTCATCGTCGATGATCTCTACACCGTGTCGGAAACCGGCAAGTACTGGTACTCGAAGGGCGTGAATTGGCGTGCCGTGATGGCGCTGCTGCCGGCTGCCGTGATCGCGATTCTCTGCGTGATGCTGCCGTCGCTCGAAGGCGCCGCGAACTTCTCGTGGTTCATCGGTGCGGGACTGGGCGCGGTGTTCTATTACTTTCTCGCCGATCGCAAGCGCGAAGTCTAAAAAATAGTCAGAACCTGAGAGAACCGTCCAAAGCAGTCTGGAGAACAGCAATGCGCATCAAACTGATCAACCCGAATACGACGCAACGCATGACCGATTCGATGGCCCGCTGCGCCCGGGAAGTCACCCCGCCCGGCACGGAAATCATCGCGGTCAGCCCGACGATGGGGCCACCTTCCATCGAAGGCTATTACGACGAAGCGCTGGCGTCGCTCGGTTTGCTGGCCGAAGTGGAAGCGGGCGAAAAGCAGGGCGTCGATGGCTACGTGATCGCCTGTTTCGGCGATCTGGCCCTGTACGCCGCGCGCGAACTGGTGCGCGGTCCCGGTGATCGGCATCGCGGACGCGGCGATGCATGCGGCGAGCGTCATCGCGCCGGGATTTTCGGTGGTGACGCTGCAGCGCACCGTCGGCATGGCGTGGCATCTGGCCGAGCGATACGGCATGTCGCGCTTCTGCAAGAACGTCCGTGCCACCGACGTTCCCGTGCTCGAGCTCGACGTGCCCGGCTTGCCCGCGCGTCAGACGATCATCGACGAATGCCGGCGCGCGCTCGACGAAGACGGCTCGGACGCCATCGTGCTCGGTTGCGCGGGCATGGCGGAGTTCTGCCGCGAAGTGGAAGACGCGATCGGCGCGCCCGTAGTGAAAGGCGTGACGGCGGCGGTCAAATGGGCGGAAACGCTGGTGGCGCTGCGGCTGCACACATCGAACGCGGCGATTATGCACGCCCGCTCGCGAAACGATACGACGGCGTGCTAGCCGATTTCAGCCCGCGCTGATAGAAAACCGACCGGGACACATACCGATGACGTGACTCGGATTATCTGCCCTGATGTATGGGCGCGTCCGGGTCTTTTGGCTACACTGAATCGTCAACAATCCCGTTTTTTCCACGCCAACTTTCTACAGCCAAGCCATGTCACTCGATCCGAACTATCCACGCGACCTGATCGGCTACGGCCGCAATCCGGTCCAGGCCAACTGGCCGGGACGCGCACGCATCGCCGTGCAATCGTGCTCAATCACGAAGAAGGCGGCGAAAACTGCGTGCTGCACGGCGATCCGGGCTCCGAGCAGTTTTTGTCGGAAATCGTCGGCGCGGCGGCCTATCCGTCGCGTCACATGAGCATGGAATCGATCTACGAATACGGATCGCGCGCGGGCGTGTGGCGCATTTTGCGCGAGTTCGAGAAACGCGACATGCCGCTGGCCATTTTCGGCGTCGGCATGGCGTGGAGCGTCATCCGGAACTCGCAAAGGCGTTCGTCGAATTGGGGCACGAGATTGCATGTCACGGCTATCGCTGGATTCACTATCAGGACATGAGGCCGGAGCGTGAAGCCGAACATATGCGTTTGGGTATGGAGGCTATCGAGCGCGTGACCGGCGTGCGGCCGCTTGGCTGGTACACCGGACGCGACAGTCCGAATACGCATCGGCTGGTCGCGGAATACGGCGGTTTTCTGTACGACTCGGATTACTACGGCGACGATCTGCCGTTCTGGACCGAAGTCGAAGTGACGGGCGGCGAGAAGAAGCCGCATCTGATCGTCCCGTACACGCTCGATACCAACGACATGCACTTCGCCACGCCGCAAGGTTTCAATACGGGCGATCACTTCTTCTCGTATCTGAAAGACGCGTTCTTCTTCGCGCCGAAGGAACGCACGCTGAATCCCGGCGGTGTTCATTCCCGGCAAGTTCAACGATCACGGCAAGTGGATGGACGGCTGGGAAACGCGCCGCAAGCGCTCGACGGGTTACGGGTGCGTCGTCAAGCTGGCGCGTCCGGGCGTGATCAAGGGCATTGATGTCGATACGAGCCATTTCATGGGCAATTTCCCGCCGGCGGCATCGATCGAAGGCGCGCATGTGGTCGAAGGCGCGCCGAATCAATCGACGCAATGGACGGAAATCGTCCCGTCGACGACGCTGCAAGGCAAATAGCCATCACTATCTCGATGTCACCGCCGCGCAGCCGTTCACGCATTTGCGCGTGAATGTTTATCCGGATGGCGGGATCGCACGTTCGCGTGTGTATGGCCAGCTGCAGCTCGACTGGACCAACGCCGACAAGAACACGCTCGTCGATCTCGGCGCGATAGAAAACGGCGCGTATCTGGTCGGCACGAACAACCAGCACTTCGGCTTGGCGTCGACGCTTTTGATGCCGGGCCGCGGCGTGAACATGGGCGATGGCTGGGAAACGCGCCGCCGTCGCGAGCCGGGCAATGACTGGTGTATCGTCGCGCAGGCGCAGCCGGGCATCATCAAGAAAGTGGAAGTGGATACCGAGCACTTCAAGGGCAATTACCCGGACCGCTGCTCGCTGCAGGCTGCGCGCGTGACGGGCGGCACGGACAGCTCGCTCGTGACGCAGGCGATGTTCTGGCCGGTTCTGCTCGGCGAACAGAAGCTGCAAATGGACAAGCAGCACTTCTTCGAATCCGAACTCGAAGCACTCGGTCCCGTGACGCACGTGCGCTTCAATATTTATCCCGACGGCGGCGTGTCGCGCCTTCGTCTCTTCGGGACGCTCGCATAATGAAAAAACTCGCTATCGAACCGTTGACGCGCGCTGCGTTCAAGCCTTATGGCGATGTCATCGAACTCGATGGCGCCAAGCAGATCCCCATCAACCTCGGCACGACGATGCGCTTTCACGATCTCTGCAACGTCGATGTGACGACCGAGGGCGGTCATACGCTCGTCAATCTGTTTCGCGGCCAGCCGCGCACGTTGCCGTACGAATTCAAGATGATGGAACGGCATCCGCTCGGCTCGCAGGCTTTCATTCCGCTCGATGACCGGCCGTATCTGGTCGTCGTCGCGCCGGCGGGCAATCTCGACGAATCGAAGATTCGCGCGTTCGTCACGAAGAGCTGGCAAGGCGTGAATTACGCGAAGGGCGTGTGGCATCATCCGCTGCTCGCGTTGGGCAAGGTGAGCGATTTCGTCATCGTGGATCGCGGCGGGGAAGGGAAGAACCTCAACGAGCAGGATTTGACGGAAACGTTGTGGCTGACGGAAGACGCGCTGCGGTAAGCGCGCTTTTTGCGGCATGTGAGAAGGACCGGCGCGCTTTGGCCGGTCCTTTTTTATGGCGTTAAGATGTCAAGTTCTTCCCTCGACGACTCAACGAACGATGATCGATCTGCGCAGCGATACCGTCACCTGTCCAAGCCACGCCATGCTCGCCGCCATGACAGCCGCCGAAGTCGGCGACGACGTCTGGGGCGACGATCCCACCGTGATCCGCCTGCAAGCCACACTCGCCGAACGCACCGGCAAGGAAGCGGGCCTCTTTTTCCCGAGCGGCACGCAAAGCAATCTTGCGGCCTTGATGGCGCATTGCGCGCGCGGCGATGAATACATCGTCGGGCAACAGGCCACACGTACAAATAAAGGCGGTGGCGCGGCCGTGCTCGGCAGCATCCAGCCGCAGCCGATCGAAAACGTGGCCGACGGATCGCTGCCGCTCGAGAAGATCGCCGCCGCGATCAAGCCGATCGACAATCACTTCGCGCGCACGCGTTTGCTGGCGCTGGAGAACACGATCGGCGAGAAGGTGCTGCCGGCATCGTACGTGACTCAAGCGACGCAGCTCGCGCGCGATCGCCAACTGGCGACGCATCTGGACGGCGCGCGCGTGTTCAACGCGGCGGTGGCATCGGATCAACCGGTCGATGCGTTGTGCACGCCGTTCGATTCCGTTTCGATCTGCTTTTCGAAGGGGCTGGACGCACCGGTCGGTTCGGTGCTCGTCGGTTCGAAGGCGCTGATCGACGTGGCGGGGCGCTGGCGCAAGGTGCTCGGTGGCGGCATGCGGCAATCGGGCGTGCTCGCGGCGGCGTGTCTACATGCCGCTGGATCATCATGTCGATGCACTCGCGCAGGATCACGAGAACGCGGCGCAGCTGGCGGCCGGGCTTGCGCAGATCGATGAAATCGAAGTGCAATCGCAGGCGACGAACATGGTGTTCGCGAAGATTCCGCCAGCGCATTGCGCGCCAGTCGAAGCGTTTCTGAAGGAGCGCGGTATTCTCGTGCAGATGCTGTACGCATCGCGATTCGCGCGCATCGCGATGTGTCGCGCGAGGGAATCGACACGTTCCTGCGCGAATTGAAGGCGTATTTCAAGGCGTCTTAAGCCGCGTCATGAAGCGAGGCCGCAGCAGGGCTTCACGAAATTCAGGTCCTGCGATCCAGGCGACGAGCGTGCGGCGTGTGCCTTTCGTCACGGGTGTAACGCGATGCAGCTTCCATCCCGGAAATGCGTGCACCGTTCCGCGCGCCTTGCTCGCCTGCGTGATGTGGGTGCCACTATGCATAATTTCGAGGTCTCCGCCCTCGTACTCGTCCGGATCGGAAAGCGTAACGACGAGCGTCAGCTTGCGGGGCGCAGCGGTTCCATTAAACATGTCGACGTGCCACCCGTAGTGGCCGGGTGTCTCCGTTGAGCCCTGATAGACGGTGTATTGCAGCGAGTCCACGAACTCCGTCAAGTCGAACCCGAAACAGCGAGCGTTGATTTCCGCCGTGACACGCCCAAGAACTTCATAGAGCCATTTCGATTGCTCGCCGGGCCGAATCCACGCGACGTCGGTACGGCGGATTGCGTTATCTATATTTGAGACTGCTCCAGGGCAGCTTCCTGCATCGGTCTGGATTCACCCAACGCGATAATCTGCTCGATCTGATCGGTGGTGGAAGACCTGCTCCAAATACGCCTGGTTTGTCTCGCGGAAAGGCGTTGCAAGGGGTAAGCGGTGCATCATGGTCATCACCTTGTACTATGAGTGGGTCGAAAGGTTATGCCGAGCCCGCCCCCTAGCAAATAGGATAACTCTCGTATTTTTAAGATTTCTTGCGGTCGTTTTGGGAGCTGTTCGCCGGAATCGAGTGTCCAGTGCGAAAGTCCCGACCATCGGGCGGGACTCTTGCCATCGATCGTTTGCGTCGGGCGCACGATTCGATCGTTGCGCTTGCGAAGCTGTGGCGTAGCGGACGCCTTTCCTGCCTTACTCTACCGCGCCACCATTGAACCACGCCGCCACCTTCTGCCGTTCCGCGTCCGTCATCTGCGTGACATTGCCGAGCGGCATCGCCTTGAGCGTCACCGCCTGCTGATGCACACGCTGCGCGTTCTGCTTGATCTCGGCGGGCGTATCGAGGAGCAAGACGCCGGCGGGTGCGCTGCCCATCATTGTCGGATGCGAGGAGTGGCAGGTCGCGCAACGCTGCTGGATGATCGGCTGAATATCGGCGACCTTGACGGCCGGTGCGCCCGCGGCCTGCGCCACAGCGACGGTCGGTGCAGGCATTGTCCAGGCAAATGCGCCGAGCACCAGCACCAGACCTGCGACCGGCATATACCACAGCACCTGACCGCGATGGCGCATCACGAAGAACTGACGGATCAGCGTGCCGGCCAACATGATGAGCACGAGAATCAGCCAGTTGAACTTGTGCGTGTAGGTCATCGCGCAGTGGTTCGAGAGCATCGCGAACACCACCGGTAGCGTGAAATACGTGTTGTGCACCGAGCGTTGCTTGCCGCGCTTGCCGTAGATCGCGTTCGGCGTTTCGCCCTTCAACATCGACGCGACCATCTTGCGCTGGCCCAGAATGATGACGGAGAACACATTCGCCTACATGATCGTCGCGATCATCGCGCCGGTGATCAGATACACCGCGCGGCCCGCAAACGCCAGAAATCGCCGAACACGCCGCGACGGCGCGCGTTCGGATCCGTGGGCGGTTTCAGGCTGTTATCGAGCGCAACAAAGTAGAACGATTCGCCGATCCACGCGATCGCCACGATGACATGCAGACAGCGCAATACGAGATTGAGCCAGTCGGTGACAAAGCCTTCCATGTACTCCTCCACTACCGATTCGTTATGCGCACATCGTCACTTCGATGATTGGGGGACGGGCGCGATGTGTTTTA
>LFMX01000047.1 GCA_001184405.1 Candidatus Burkholderia humilis | reverse complement strand
GCTTTCCTGAGCAAAGAGGACCGGCTCGATCTCGTTTATGTCGCCATCATTTCGGCCATAGCGAACGAAACTTATCTCGGACCCGCCATACGCCACGAACTCTCCGCGGCCAACGCCGAAGGACACGCACGTTTTATCCGCCAGCGTCTCACCACCCGCGAACTTGAAGTCATGGAACATTATGCGCGCAGTGCGAACGTGACCGAGATCGCAAGGGCGCTCGGGCGCAGCGTGAAGACCATTAGCGCGCAGAAGTGTGCGGCCATGAGGAAGCTGGATCTTTCAAGCGATGCAGACCTTTATCGCTTTGTTGCTGACAGTGCGCTGATCTAGCGCGCCGAGGAGCTTGCCCGCGCGCGACACGGCGGAGGCGGCATCGCGGGCAAAAGACGATTTTCTCGCCATGATGAGCCACGAAATCCGCACGCCGATGAACGGCGTGCTCGGCCTCGTCGAAGTGTTCGAAAATACGCCGCTCAATCCGGATCAGTCGCAAATGCTCGGCATGATTCAGGATTCGGCGAGCGCGCTGCTGCAGATTCTCGACGACCTGCTCGATTACTCGAAAATCGAGGCGGACCGTTTGTCGATCGAAAGCACGCCGATCGATCTGCGCGAACTGGTGGACAACGCCATCGGCTTACTCGCGGGCCGAGCGCACGAAAAAGGTCTGCGGGTTCGCGTGGACGTCGCGCCGGAAGTGGCGGCGATCGTGCGCGGCGACAGCGTTCGCCTCAGACAGATTCTCTTCAACCTGATGAGCAACGCCATCAAGTTCACGGCCAAGGGCGACGTGGCGCTGGACGTGCGCGTGGCCGAACAGAACGAGACGGAGCAGGTCATCGAATGGTGCGTGTACGATACCGGCATCGGCATTGCGCCTGAGGCGCAGGCGAGCCTGTTCGAGCCGTTCGTGCAGGCTGAAACATTCACCACACGCCGCTTCGGCGGGACCGGGCTTGGGCTGACCATCTGCAATCGTCTCGTCGAGCTCATGGGCGGCACGCTCACGCTGCAAAGCGAACTCGGCGTCGGCACGTCGATGATGCTGCGCCTCGCCATGCCGGTCGAAACGCCGCAATATCAGATCGAGCGATTGCGCGGCAAGCGCGGCATTGTCGCGATCGACGATGAACGCGTGGCCGTGGCGCTGGCCGATTTCGGCCACGCACTGGGGCTTGATCTGCAGCGCATGGCACCGTCCGAACCGGCGCTGCATTGGCCGAAAACGTTCGAGGGCGTCGCACTCGTTTTCCTGAGCGATACGCGTCAGGACATTCTTCCGCTCGGTTCACGCGTGATTCACGTGACCGAGAAACCCAAGCCGACGGGCTATCGAATTCTCGAAGACGACATTCGCGTGAGCGTCAATCCGATCTCCTGGCGCGAATTCGGCGCCGCGTGTGTCGTGGCGCTGACCGGCATGCCGCAGATCGCATCGCGCGCGGCGCTCGGTCCTGAAACGCGGATGGCCGCGCCCGATCGCCAAGCCGCGCTGCAAAGCGGCAAGCTCGTGCTCGTGGCGGAAGATCATCCGGTCAATCAGGAATCGACTCGTCATCAGCTTTCGCTGCTCGGCTTCATGTGCGCCGTCGTGCACGACGGCGTCGAGGCGCTCTCCGCCTTGCAGAACACGCGTTACGGTTTTCTCATCACGGACTGCCACATGCAACATGACGGGCTATGAACTCGCGAAACACGTGCGATCGGGCGAGCAGGGAACATCGCGCCGTCTGCCGATTCTCGGCATTACCGCGAGCACGGCGCCCGAGGAACTTAGAAAGTGCCGCGACGCCGGCATGGACGAATGTCTTGTCAAGCCGACGCGCCTTGCCTCCTTGCGCGAGCATCTGCATCGCTGGTGGATGACGGAAAGCTCGGCGTCGGAGCCGGAAGCTCAGGCGCGCTTGCCAATCGATCCCGAAAGCGAGAACGAGGACGATCTCGACCTCGGCGCAATGGCGCAACTCTGGGGCAACGAAGCGACGGTGAAGGCGCTGCTGGATGCGTTCGTTTCATCGTTCCGCGATGATCTCGCCGCGTTACAGCCATTGCTCGATCGCGGGACGGTCGAGCATTTACGCGAGTGGCATCATCGTGTGATGGGGGCGGCGAGCGTGTTGCAGTATCGATCGATGGTAGACGCGCTCGAAAAGTTCAGGCGGAATTTGCAGTCGATGTCGCAGGCTGAGCGCCGGGAGGACGAACTTGCGCTTATCGCGCGATGCAAATAATTACTGGAGCGTATCGAGGCGCAGGGCGCGGCGATCGTTTGAGTTTGACTTGAGTTTGAAAGGCGTGACGTTCAGGCGTCGCGCTTTTGCGTGCTATTCCGATGCACCGCCAAGCGTCGTCTCAACTGGCACGCGGTCGCGAAAATAAGCCAGCGCAAAATCGACAAACGATCGCGTCTTCGCGGATACATGCCGGCGCCCTGGATAGACGATCGACACTTCCTTATCCGCATTCTTGACGGAATAGTTCGGCAGCAGCCTCACGAGCGCGCCAGACTCGATGTCGTGCGTTGCGTAATTCTCCGGCAGCACCGCGATGCCCATGCCGAGCAGCGCGGCCTGACGCAGCATCGGCCAGCTATTGACGATGTAAGTGGGATCGAGAGTCAAGTCGTCCTGCACGCCCGACGCGGAAACGAACGACCACATCGAACCGTGTATGTCCGCAGAAGGCGCGAGAAACGCATGTTTGGCGAGCGCAGCGGGCCGAGCCGGCATGCCGCGTTGCGAAAGATAGTCCGGCGACGCGACCAACACGGACGCGACTTTGAACAAGGGCCGGTTGATAAGCGTTCCGCTATTGACCATATGCGGCACAACGATGCCCACATCGAAACCTTCATGGACGAGATCGACAAGCCGGTGCAGCAAGGTGAGATGGACTTTGACGCTCGGATACTGATCCTGAAACGCGCGCAGCATCGGCGTGAGTTCGAGCAAAGAGAACGACGCCGATGCGACCAGCTTGAGCGTGCCCGACGGATCGACTGCGCTGCTCGCCGCAGATGCCTCCACAGCCTCCACTTGTTCGATAACCGCGCGACAGCCGTCCGCATAAGTTCGGCCGGCTTCGGTTAGCGATACGCTGCGCGTGGTGCGATTCAGCAACCGCGTGTTCAGGTGCGTTTCGAGCAATGAAACGTAGCGCGTGACGACAGCATTCGAGATATCGAGCGCCGCAGCCGCGCGACCAAAAGATTCGGTTTCCGCGACCTTCAAGAAGACGCGCATCGCTTGCAGTTGATTCATGGACAGATGGCTTCTCGATCGCTTACTCGTTTCCCGTAACGCTCGATCGATCAATCAGATATGCAAAGTATTGTCACGCGTGCACGATCGTAATTGATGGGTCATCGGAGGGGAATCGGACGACTCCGAGGCTCGAGCCGTGTCGCGCTCGGACAACTGTCGCATGGTTGCAACTCGAATAAATACGCTTTATTTCAAGACAAAAACGCGTCATGCGTAAGTGCAAGTGGCTTAAGCGTTAACTCGTATCGAAATTCGGTCTTTCGAGTTTTTGGAAAAGATTTTTGTGCTTCCTTTGGTGGTCGTGGAAAAAAGGCGAGCCATAAACTTTGTCCTGCCGAATATCGGTGCGAGGCATTCCGAGGGGCATGATGTCCCAGATGTGCCGTGACGCCGCCTGAAGCAAATTTTCGAGTCAAGCGACTCACACAAAGGAATTCACATGAAAAAGAATCTTATCGTAGCGGCAGTGGCTACTTTGGCCACATCGTTCGCGACGGCTGCAAGCGCGCAAAGCAGCGTCACGCTGTACGGTATCGTTGATGCCGGCCTGACCTATGTCAATAACGTTGCTACCGGCAACGCAGTGGGCCAGCAAAAGAGCTCGTTCGTCGGCCTGACGAGCGGCAACCTGCAAGAAAGCCGTTGGGGCCTGCGCGATTCGGAAGATCTGGGCGGCGGTCTGAAGACAATCTTCACGTTGAAAAACGGTTTTAGCGTGAACAACGGCCAAATGGGCGAAAGCGGCAAGATGTTCGGTCGCCAGGCTTACGTTGGTCTGTCGTCGCAAGCCGGTACGGTTACGTTGGATCGTCAGTACGACTCCGTCGTCGACTACCTCGGCCCGCTGAGCGCAGCTGGCACCTGGGGCGGTACGTACTTCGGTCACGTTGCCGGCAACGACAACCTGAACAGCGACTACAGCGTTGCCAACTCAATCAAGTTCCAAAGCGCGAACTACGCTGGCTTCACGTTCGGCGGCCTGTATGGCTTCTCGAACCAGGCAGGCGCATTTGCAAACAACCGCGCTTACAGCGTTGGTGCTGGCTAACGGCCCGATCAAGGTCGGCGCAGCGTACATGCAAGGCAATGGTGTTGTGTCGAACACGGGCGGCGCAATTACCGATTCGCAATTCGCACGCGAGTTCGGTACGGGTTCTAATCATGACCGTCAGCGCACGTTTGGTGCTGGCGCAAGCTATTCGCTGGATGCCGCAATGTTCGGCGCAGTATGGACCCAGACCCGTCTGGACAACAACGACATCGCTGGCTATTCGAATGTGTTCAACAACTTCGAAGTGAACGCCCGCTATGCAGTTACGCCGGCGCTGGCTCTCGGCGCGGCATACACGTACACGACCGGCCGTGTCACCGAGTTCAGCCAGCCGTCGGAAAAGACGAAGTTCCACCAGTTTGGCCTGCAAGTTGACTACGCGCTGTCGAAGCGCACCGATTTCCACGTCGAAACCATAGCGCAAATCGGTTCGGCAAGCGGCGACGCACTGACTCCGAACGCAGCAATTGCTAACAGCAACGGCGCATTCGGTGCATCGTCGAGCAGCCGTCAGGTTGCCGTGAGCACGGGTATCCGTCACCGCTTCTAAAGCGGACTGCGTTTTACGCAGTAGCTAGCAAGCAAGAAAAGGGCGCCGCGAGGCGCCCTTTTTGCATTTCTCAGAATACGTGACGGAAGCAGCGATCATCCGAATGCACTACCATCGGCGTTGCGGCCAACGCTTCGCATCGAGCGAATCAGAAGCGTCCTGTCCGCGACACAGGAGAACAACGATGATCTCGACATGCAGACCACATGTCCGCTGGATGTCCATTCTGATGCTCGCACTGTCCGCATCGGCGGCGGCTTTCGCTGATACGGTCGCGCTGAAAGCGAATCTGCAGCCTTCGAGCGAAGTGCCACCACGCGTCAGCAAAGGCCACGGCGTGCTCTATGCCTCCTTCGATACCGACACCAAAGTCCTAACCTGGACCGCGACCTACGCCGATCTCTTCGGCCCGCCGACGATGGCCCATTTCCACGGCCCCGCGCCCGTCGGCCAGAACGCGAAAGTGCAGATTCCCGTCGACAAGAAAGCGCTCGCCAGTCCGATGAAAGGCCAGGTGACGCTCACCGATCAGCAAGTGACCGATCTCATGGCCGGACAGTGGTACTTCAACATCCACACGCCAGAGAATCCGACCGGCGAAATTCGCGGTCAGGTGATGCCGTCGAACTGAATGAGCTGGCAAAGCGCGGTTGCGCGCCGGAGCATGCGGCCGGAAACCGCGAAGCCGGGAATCGATGTCGCGCGCTCGCGGGCTTATGCGTCGCGCCGAACGTGGCTGCCGAAACCGCCCAAAGGCTGGCGGCTCGAAACGCAGCAAACGGATGTTCGCGGTGAATGGCTGCGGCCTTCGACACCGCCGCGCGCCACGATCCTCTATTTTCATGGCGGCGGTTATTACTTTTGTTCGCCGCAGTCGCATCGTGCGATCACGTTCGGGCTTGCGAAGCGCGCGCAGGCGAGCGTGTTGTCGCTGGACTATCGGCTCGCGCCGGAGCAGCGCTTTCCGGCGGCGGTGGAGGACGCCGTGGCCGCGTATCGCGCGTTGCTGGCGGCTGGAACCGCGCCAACAACGATCGTCATTGGCGGCGATTCGGCCGGGGCGGCGGGCTCGCGCTCGCGACGCTTCTCGCCCTGCGCGATGCGCACGATCCGCTGCCCGCCGGCGCGATTCTGTTTTCGCCCTGGACGGATCTGACGTGCAGCGGCGCATCGATGCAATCGAACGAAGGCCGCGATCCGATGTTCCACGCATCGGTGTTCCCCAAGGTCGCCGCGCTTTATCTCCGTAACAACGCTGACGCGCATCCGAAACATCCGCACGCATCGCCATTATTCGGCGACTTCGACGGCCTGCCGCCGCTGCTGATTCAAGTCGGCGATACGGAAGTCCTGCTCGACGATTCCACCTGCGTCGCCGACAAAGCGCGCGCCGCGGGCGTGACCGTGTCGATCTGCAAATCTGGCGCAACGTGCCGCACATCTTCCAGATCTGGACGCCGTTCATGCCCGAAGCGCGGCGCGCGCTCGATCAGGCGGCGCGCTTTATCGAAACCGTCACCACATGACCTCGATCGTCTGATACGCGCGCTCGACCATCGCCGATCCGTATTTGCGCTCCAGCCGCCGCACGGTGAAGTGGCCGTGCGCCATCTGCTGAAAATGGTCGATGAACACCGTGTTGACCATTGCGCCGAGCACCGCGCCGATCGCCGGAATCGACTTGGCCGCGACCTGTTCGCTGACCTGCACGGAAAAGCGCGACGCGATGGTCTGCACGAATTTGAGCAGCGCCGTCGATCCGTGGCTGCTCAAGCCCTTCGCCGCGATTTCGCTCGTTGCGCGTGACACCGACTGCGCCAGCGCGCCGCGCACGATGAAATAGCCGAGGTCGGCCGCATCGTCGTTTTTGCTGGTGCCGCCCATGCCGAGCACCACATGCATTGCAACTGCGTTTCCACGCGATGCACGTCCTTGCCCTCCCTGCGCGCGATATCGCAGATGGAGCGGAACATCAGCGTCGTCGTGACGGGCAACTCGACCGGCAGCGCGAACAGGCCGAACGCCCCGCCCGCCGCGCCAGTCGTGGCGACGGCGAGCTTGTGCATCAGATTGCTGGGTTTATCGGGCGGCGGCGCGAGCAGTGAATCTCGGATGGTGCGCTTTTGCCGAGCGTGCGCAGCGCGACTTGCAGACACTTCTTCTTGAGTGCGAGCTACGTCGCTTCGTCGACTTTTTCCTGCTCCACCCCGGGCAGCCGGTTCATGAGTTTCTCGATCGGCGCGCCGACGACGCTCGCGAGTTTCATCGTCAGCGACGGGCTTTCGAGTTCTTCTTTTTCGCGCGTCAACGCGGCGAAATCTTCGTTGGTGAGCGGCGAGGTGATGATCGGCGTCGGTTCCATTGAGCGATTTCCGAATCAGAGTGTGAATGACAGTCCCAGCAATTTAGAGCGCAACGCCGTGCTATGATTCTCTTCCGTTGACCAGTTAATCATTGCGTCTACAAAAAATGGCCCTTCACACAGCCGCGCATCACTCCAGCGGACAGGTTTTGTCTTTCCGCGAATTCCTCATGGCGATGCTGGGCGTCTCGTTCGTCACGATGCTCGTCGCGCTCGATCAAACCGTCGTCGGCACCGCGCTGCCGACCATCGTCGCCGAACTCAAGGGTTTCGATTTGTACGCGTGGGTCGCCACGTCGTATCTGCTCACTTCGGTCATTACCGTGCCGATTTTCGGGCGCCTCGGCGATTATTACGAGCGCAAGCCGTTCGTGATTGCGTCGATCGTCGTGTTCACGGTGGCGTCCATGCTGTGCGGGCTCGCCAACAGCATGATGTTTCTCGTGCTCGCGCGCGGGCTGCAAGGCATCGGCGGCGGAATGCTGGTCGGCACCGCGTTCGCGTGCATCGCCGATCTGTTTCCGGATTCGGTCGTGAGACTGCGCTGGCAAGTGCTGATGAGCTCGGCGTTCGGGATCGCGAACGCGGTCAGGCCGACGCTCGGCGGCTTTCTCACGCAGTATTACGGCTAGCGCTCGTGCTTCTATGTGAACTTGCCGGTCGGCATCGTGTCGCTGTTCTTTGTGTGGCGATTCCTGCCGCATTTGCGTCATGTCGCGCATGAAGGCAAGATGCGGCTCGATTGGCCGGGCGCGGCGTTGATCGCGGTGGCGCTCGGCGCGTTGCAGATGTTCGTCGAGCTATTGCCGAAGCACGGGTTGACCGTCGAGTCCGGCGGATTGCTTGCGCTTGCAGCCATTGCAGGAACCGCGTTGTGGAAGTGGGAAAAGCGCCGCGATTACGCGATTTTGCCCATCGACATGTTTCGCAACAAGGCGCTCGCCGCGCTCTTTACGCTGGCGATTCTCGGCGGCTTCACGATGTTCTCGCTGCTGTTCTACGCGCCGCGCCTGTTCCAGGGCGGGTTCGGCATGTCGCCGAAAGATGCGGGTTGATGATCACGCCGCTCGTCGTGTTTATCACGATCGGGAGCATCGTGACGCGGCTGAAGAACGCGAATCTGATGTTGTACGTCGGCTTTGCGTTTCTCGCGATGTCGTGTCTTGGAATCGTCGTGGCGACGCATAACATGCCGCGTCCGGTGCTGCTCGTGATCATGCTGATCGGTGGGCTCGGCCTCGGTTTCGTGATGCCGAATCTCACCGTGTTCACGCAGCAGACGGCGGGGGGCACGCACCTCGGCATCGCCACCGCGCTGCTGCAATCGCTGCGCATGATCGGCGGGATGATCGGCACCGCGCTGACTGGCACGCTCGTGAGTCATCTGTACACGAGCGGTGTAAGTATCGCGCTGGAAAAAGACCACGCGATGCGCTGGATGAGCGATCTCTCCGATCCGCAGATTCTCATCGATCGCGACGGCCAGCAGATTCTGCTCGCGCAACTCGCGGCGGCGGGGCACAACGGCGCAGCGCTGCTCGAAGCGGCGCGCGAGGCGCTCGTCGCGGCGATTCACATCGGTCTGGCGGTGGCGGCGGTGATCGCGGTGATTTCGTTCTGGCAGTCGCGGCGCGTGCCGCCGGTGCGCCTGAAAGGACCGCAAGAGCCGGTGATCATGGCCGAATAAAGAATGAAAGAGGAAAGCGAAGCATGAATGAACAGGACCGTATCGCCGTGATGCAACAGTTCGGACGAACCTATCGCGCGTTTATGTCGGCATTCGAAACCGCCGTCGGCCAGCCGATGCCGCGCTGGCGCATTCTGCTCGCGCTGCACGAACAGGCGGGCGTGTCGTCGCAGAAATTGCTGGTCGAGCGTCTGAAGGTCGATCCGGGCGCGCTCACGCGTCAGTTGAAGACGCTCGAAGCGCTTGGCTGGATTGTGCGTAGCGTGGATGTGCGGGATAACCGCGTATCGAACGTCGCGCTGACGCCGCAAGGACGCGCGGCCGCCGAACAAGGCCTGCCGCGCCGCAACGCGTTTCTGAATGATACGATGGCCTCGTTGCCCGATGACGCCATCGAAGCGCTGTCGAGCGCGCTGCATATGTTCGAGGCGCGCATCGGCCAAGTGGCGGCCGCGCTCGAAGACAACAAAGCTTAAAAGAACGTCTCGATCACTTCGGTTACGCGATACTTCGGATCCACGACGAGCACCTGTCGCCACTTGTCGAACGTCAGGCACGGGTGCGAAATATCGAACGCGATCATGTCGCCCACTTTCAGATCGTCGCCCGGCTTGATGCGCAAATAGGCGTGCTGATCCATCAGGCCGAAAATCTCCCAGCCTTCGTCCGATGACACATCGCTCGGCGCATCGCTGCCCGGACGATAGTGCTTCGCCGGCTCCGGCATGCCGGGGCATCGAATGCGGAATCGCGCTTGCCCAAACCGATGATCGCGCGGTCGGCTTCGGGAATCGACTGCACGTAGGCCCACAATTGCAGCGCGGGCTTGAGTCCTTGCCCCATCTTCTGCACGATCAGATTACGCGCGAAAATTCCGTTCTGCGCTTTCTTGTAGATGCCCGACATCGTGCGTCAGATAGCAGCCCGGACGCAGCACGACTTCGATTTCGCGGCTGTTGGCCTTGGCGAATTCGTCCGCGACGACGTCGTACCGGCCGAGCCCGCGCCCGACAGAATGGCCGGCTGGCGCGTGATCTTGCCTTGCGCGATCAAGGCGCGCGTCGTATCGACGGCGCTTTTGAGGAACTCGCGCACCTTCGTTTCGTCCTGCAGCACGCCTTCGTACAGTTCGATGCCCGCGAGTTCGATCGTGCCTTTCCAGCGCGCGATGGCCGCGAGCACGGCTTCGCGCTGCGCATCATCACGCACGCCGGTGCGCCCGCCCGGCACGCCGAGTTCGATCAGCACGTTCAGCTTTTTCTTCACATCGCTGAAAAACGCGCCGAGTTGATCGACGCCATCGGCGGAATCGACCAGACAGAAAAACTCGAAGTTCGGATCGCGGTCAGCAACTCGGAAATCATGCCCATGTTGCGTTTGCCGACGAGCTGATTGGCCATCAGCACGCGATGCACGCCGCCGCGATATGCCGCGCGCACCTGATGCGCCATCGCGAGCGTGATACCCCACACGCCGGTTTCGAGCTGGCGGCGGAACAGTTGCGGCGCCATCGTCGTTTTGCCGTGCGGCGCGAGCTTCACACCGTATTGCTCGACGAACGCCTGCATCCACTTCAAATTGTGTTCGATGCAGTCCAAATACAGCACCGCGGCCGGCAGGCTCACGTCCTCTTCGAGCAGGTTCCATTGCAGACGCGCCGAGTCATTCAACTGGATGCCCGTGCCCGGCACCATGCCGAGACTCTTGCCGAACGGGTCGATCGTGGCGCCCTGATAGTTTGTAACTTTCATCTGATACCCCTCCATCGTTCGTTTGAATCAATATCGCCCGATGCCGGGAATTGACGCTGCTATGGTAACCAAAGTCCCATCCGAACAGGAATTGTTATTTAGTAACAAAAGACTCTGGTAAACCATGAACGGTCACGCTGACGCGCTCAGTTTCGATATCGTCGCACGCATCGCGGAGGGTGCGCCCGAGTTGCGCGGCGCCGAGCGCAAGGTCGCCGCGCTGATCCTGGACGACCTCACGGGCGCATCGCGCGCGAGCATCGGGGCGCTGGCAGAGAAGGCGTCGGTGAACGTGGCCACGGTGACACGATTCGCGAAAGCGGTCGGCTGTCACGATGTGCACGAACTGAAGCTGCGGCTCGCTCAAGCGGCGGCGGTCGGCCAGCGTTTTCTCACACGCGAACCTGACGCGGTGCCGGATTCCTTCGCCGCGCGCATCTTCGATGAAGTGCAGACGACGCTCGCGCAGAACCAAGGCGCGTTGCGCGCCGCGCAGATCGCCGAAGCCGCCGATGCGCTCGCGCACGCGCGCATGATTTACGTCTTCGGCATGGGCGGCGGATCGACCGCGCTCGCCGACGAAATGCGCTTTTGGCTCGTGCGGCTCGGGCGTCCGGTGGCGTCGTATCAGGACGGCTTGTTGCAGCGGATGGTGGCGGCGACGTTATCGAAAGAGCATGTCGTCGTCGCGCTGTCGGTGACGGGACAGACGCCGGAAATGGTCGAAAGCTGCCGGCTCGCGAAGCAATACGGCGCGCGTGATCGCGCTGACCGCGCCCGCCTTGCCGCTGGGTGCGCTGGCGGACTGGCCGGTTCCAATCATCGCCATCGAAACGGATTTCATCTACAAACCGTCGTCGTCGCGCTACGCGATGATAATGGCGCTCGATCTGCTCGTCACCGAACTGGCCGTCAAACAAGCCGATACGAGCCGCGAACTGCTGCGCCGCATGAAGCATGCGCTCGATGCGCATCGTGGCGGCGGCGAGCGTCAACCTTTGGGAGACTGACATGGAAAAATGCGACACGCTGATCGTCGGCGCGCGTGTGATCGACGGCACGGGCACCGCCATCGAGCGTGACGTTGCAGTGCGCGACGGGCGCATCGTGGCAATCGAGGCACCCGGCGCGTTATCGGACTGGCAAGCGGACGAGACGTTCGATGCGCGCGGCAAAGTGCTCGCGCCCGGTTTCATCGATGTCCACACGCACGACGATACGCACGTCATCCGCTCGCCGCAGATGATGCCGAAGATCACGCAAGGCGTGACGACGGTGATCGTCGGCAATTGCGGAATCAGCGCGTCGCCGGTCACGCTCAAAGGCGATCCGCCCGATCCGATGAACCTGCTCGGCGACGCCGCCGCGTTCAAATATCCGACCTTCGCCGCCTATATCGATGCCGTCAACGTCGCGCGTCCGTCGGTAAATGTCGGCGCGCTGATCGGGCATACGGCGCTGCGCAACAATCATATGGACCGGCTGGATCGCGCTGCATCGGACGATGAAGTCGCGGGCATGCGCGCGCAACTCGAAGAGGCGCTGGACAACGGCACGCTGGGTTTATCGAGCGGACTGGCGTATGGATCGGCGTTCAACGCGCCGCCGGAAGAAGTGCAGGCGCTCGCCGAGCCGCTCGCCAAAGCCGACACGCTTTACACGACGCACATGCGTACCGAGTTCGACGCCATTCTCGACGCGATGGACGAGGCGTATCGCGTCGGGCGACATGCGCGCGTGCCGGTGGTGATTTCGCATCTGAAATGCGCGGGGCCGTCGAACTGGGGACGCAGCGTGGAAGTGCTGAAGTCGATCGAAACCACGTGCGAAGGTCAGCCGATCGGTTGCGATTGTTATCCGTACAACCGCA
Organism: Candidatus Burkholderia humilis; assembly: GCA_001184405.1. GTDB lineage: Bacteria > Pseudomonadota > Gammaproteobacteria > Burkholderiales > Burkholderiaceae > Caballeronia > Caballeronia humilis. The sequence continues at coordinate 21,556 of LFMX01000047.1, read as the reverse complement.
GTTCATCGACGCTGGATTTGAAGCAGGTGACGGGCGATATCGACATCACGATTACCTGGTCGACGCCGCATCCGGAAATGGCGGGCAAGCTGATCCGCGAAGTCGCGATGAATGGAGCGTGACGCAACAGGAAGCGGCGAAGCGTTTGCAACCGGCGGGCGCGGTTATCACAACACGTCGGAAAACGATGTGCGGCGCATTCTGTCGCATCCCGCGACGATGGTCGGCTCCGATGGTTTACCGAACGATCCGCTGCCGCATCCGCGTTTGTGGGGCGCGTTTCCGCGCATGCTCGGCCACTATGCGCGCGATGAAGGCGTGCTGACGCTCGAAGAAGCCGTGCGCAAGATGACGAGTCTGACCGCGCGCCGCTTCAGTCTGAGCGAGCGCGGCGAGGTGAAGGTGGGCTTCCACGCGGATCTCGTCGTATTCGATCCCGAACGTGTCCGCGATACCGCGACCTTCGCGCAGCCGCAGCAGGCGGCGGATGGCATCGACGCGGTGTGGGTGAATGGCGTGTTGACGTATCGCGAGCAGGCCGTGACCGGCGCGCGCGGGACGTTTCGTGGCGCGCGGGTCGGCATCGAAACTCGATGCTCAGGGCGCGTTTTAAAACTTATTTGCTTTTGGAAAAGGAGTTGGAAGATGAAGCGTTATGGCGTGGAAGGTAGCAAGGGACAAGGCAGCGCGCATATGCCGTTCGTACGCGCGGTCGAAGCGGATGGCTGGCTTTTCGTATCGGGCCAAACGCCGATGGAAAACGGCGAAGTGATCAACGGCGGCATCGTCGAGCAATCGCATAAAGCGATTCAAAACGTGCTCGCGATTTTGCAGGAAGCGTGTTACGGCACGGAACACGTTGTGCGCTGCGGCGTGTGGCTGGATGATCCGCGCGATTTCGCATCGTTCAATAAGGTGTTCAAGGAGTATTTCGGGTGTTCAAGGAGTATTTCGGCGCGAATCCGCCGGCGCGCGCGTGCGTGATGCCGTCGATGGTGATCGACTGCAAGGTCGAGGTGGATTGCGTGGCGTATAAGAAGGCTTGAGCCTTCTGACGCGTATTCCGCGCATTTCAGGCGGAACACATTATCATTTCTTGAAGAATTTCGGTCATTTTTGACGTCGATCATTGCTTTCTTCCGTAATTTGACAATTAAACGGGAGAACGCATAGCGCTCCAGCGGTATTCTTCGCTTCCCCGGTGACATTCGGCCAAATGTAAGGGTGGCCATCGCTGTGATATCCAGTTTAAACACCCATCGCATTCCGCATTTGTTTGACGGTTTAGTTTTCAATAAAACCGAAATGAATATGAAATGCGCATCAAAATTAAGACCAAGGAAGATGAAGAAATTCTTGAGTTCGGGGCTCGTCGCACTGGCGATGTGCTCATCGGCGCACGCGATGTATATCGACGAGGCGACTTTTAAGTATTACGGCGGCGATGTTTCGGACGTCGCGAACAGCATCAAAACGAAGAACGACGCGTTGCGCTCGCTCAGCTATCAGGCGCCGTGGACCGGCGTCGGTGATATCGGCGGGTGCTCCGCTACGTGGCTCGGCGACAAGGATGGCTGGAGCTACATACTGACCGCCGCGCACTGCGCCGGCTATACCGCGCCTCAGACTGCGGTCAACAGGACATTCAATCTGCCGGGCGGTCGGGTGATCGCATCGGGTCAGGGCACTGCTTACGTGCCGACCCAGCGCGTCAACACACCGCAAGGTATGGGCGGCGCGTCGACCGACATCGCCATTCTGAAGCTGCCTTCACGAACGGCTCCGCTGGACGCCGCAGGCCGGCCACTCGAGCAGCCCATTCTGAATGACGCACTGAATGAAACGGGCCGGGATGTCATCTACGTCGGCTATGGAGCCTGGGGCGTGGGCATGCAAGACAACGGTTTCTGGTCTCAGACGGGCGAGCGGCGGTTGTATGGCCGCAGCCGGATCGATCGCGTCTTCGAATTGGACTACGGTATCGGCGCGGCATATCAGCCGGTCGGACCTTCGCCGAGTTGGGCGCGCGTGGCACCGGGCGACAGTGGCTCGGCGCTGTGGCAAATCCGCGATGGCAAGGCGATCATCATCGGGACCACCAACGGCGGTTCCTCGTATGTCACGACCGCCGCGCGCGTTTCGAAATGGGCGAGCTGGATCAAGTCGGTCTATCCGGACGCGCGCTTTCTGTCGAACGAAAAGCCACAAGGCTGCATCGTCAGCGTCAAGACCGGTGCGAGGTATTGCCTGCCTGTAGGTGGATCGTCGGGCTATTCACTGCCCTCGTGGATCTACGCGCAAGATGTCTACGTCGATGCCGCGCCGGGAACCGCCGTCAAACTTTCGGACTGGGACAATCTCTCCTACAACCGGATCGCGACGTTCATCGGAACGGTAGAGAACGCCGGGCTGAAGGGCGTGAGGGCGTGGAGCGGGGACACGCTCAATTTTTCGCAACCGCGTTCTATGGCCGTCGTGTCCGATACGACACCGGTAGCCTGTATCGTCAGCATGACGAGCGCCGCGAAATACTGCTTGCCTGCGGGACAGCGGTCGGGCAACGCGCTGCCCGCGTGGATCTACGCGAACGAAATGCAGGTCGAAGCGCCGCCGGGACTCGCGGTCATGCTTTCGGACTGGGACAACCTTTCGTATAACCGCGTGGCGACGTTCCCTGGCTTCGTGCAGAACTACGAGTTGAAAAAGGCGAGAGCGTGGAGCGGTGAAGATCTGGACTTCTCGCGGCCGAAGTCCATGCGCGTCGTTCAGCAGTGATTTCAGAATGAATGCCTGGAGCCACGCGATGCTGCGTGGCTCCAAGCGTACTTACTGCCGCGCCAACCGCGCGTTATCCGGCATCGGCAAATTGAAGTTCGTTCTGAACGGATTGATATCCAGCCCGCCGCGCCGCGTATAACGCGCATAAACCGCAAGCCGTTCCGGTTTGCACTCGCGCATGATGTCCATGAAAATGCGCTCGACGCATTGCTCATGAAAGCCCGTATGCTCGCGGAACGACACGATATACCGCAGCAATCCCGCGTGATCGATCTGTCCGCCGTAGTAGCGAATCTGCACGCTGCCCCAATCCGGTTGGCCCGTCACCGGGCAATTCGATTTAAGCAAGTTCGAGAACAAGGTTTCGTCAGTCGGCGCTTCATCGTGCGACGCTTTCAACAAGGAAGCATCCGGCGAAAACACATCGCAATCCAGATCGAGACGATCCAGCGATAACCCGTCGAACTCTTCCATCTGCAACTTCGCAAAATCCGCGGGTGCGGCGAGCTGCACGGAAACCGTCGCGCCGCAAATAGCGGATACATCGCGCTTGATGGCGGCGCGCACGTCATCGATGGAATCGAAACGGGTTTGCGCGAACGAGCCGAGATACAGTTTGAACGACTTCGATTCCACGATATTCGGCGAATCCGCCGGCACGAAGAACGTCGCGACCGCGATTTGCGGCTTGCCGCGCACGTTCAGCCACGACAACTCGTAAGCATTCCAGATATCGGTGCCGAAAAACGGCAGACGCGCGGGCACGCCGATATCGTCACGGCCGCGTTTGCGGTCGATCGGAAAAAGCAGCGTGGCGTCGTATTGTTCGCTGTAATGAGTCGGCTTGCCGAGCGGAGATTGGTCGGGTGTCATGATGCGTTCGCAATGCCGCTGAGAACGTGCCCGACCGGACTGATGCCGCGGGCGGATTCACAGTGGCGAATTTGATCGTCGAAGAAAAAGTCGGGCTCGAATTCGCGCAGGAATTCGCCCTTGTCGAGTCCGCCCAAGAACATCGCTTCGTCGATATCGATGTCCCACCCCATCAGCGTCCGGATCGCGCGCTCGTGCGTGGGAGCGGAGCGCGCGGTGACGAGCGCGGTGCGGATGTGCATCGGTTGATCGTCGTGATCGTCCGCGATGCGTTGCAGCTTGTTCAGCGCGGCGAGCAGCGGTTTCAACGGGCCGCCCGGAAGCGGCGAGCCGCGCTTGCTGGTTTCATGATCGACGAAAGCCGTCAGACCGTCGGTTTGAAAGATGCGTTCGGCTTCATCGGAGAAAAGCACGGCGTCGCCGTCGAACGCGATGCGGATTTCGTCCGCGTACCGGCTCGCCGCGCCCAGCGTTTCGGGCAGCACGCGCGCGGCGGGAAAACCGGCGGCGAGGGCATTGCGAACATCGTTCGGATTCGCCGATAAAAACAGCGACGCCCGCAACGGCTTCAGATACGCAAACGGCGAACGCCCGCGCGTGAACACGCCGCGCTCGATCGCAAGACCGTGTTCGCGGCACGAATGAAACGCGCGCAGACCGCTGATCGGATCGCTGCGCGACAGAATCACCACTTCCACGCGCTGTTCCTGCGCATTGAGCGCGAGCAGCTTGCGGATCAGGCCGAACGCCACGCCAGGTTTCGCGGGCGTTTCCAGCCGCGAGCGTTGCAGCGCTTCGTATTGCGCGAGATCGCCGGTCTCGAAGACGCGGTTCTCTTCCTCGAAATCGAACAGCGCGCGCGATGAAATCGCCACGACGAGTTTGTCTTCGAGCGTGAACTTCGGCATGACGTTTTGCGTGCCTTATTTACAACTTAGGCCAGAAACAGCTTGTAGACCGGATTGGCCTGCTCGTCCCACCACGGATAACCGAGCATCGCGAGAAAGCGCTCGAACTCCGCGTTGTCTGCCTGCGGCACCTGAATGCCGACGAGAATCGAGCTGGTATCCGCGCCCTGATTCCGATAGTGGAACAGGCTGATATTCCAGTCTGGCGCCATCGACGAGAGGAATTTCATCAGCGCGCCCGGACGCTCCGGAAATTCGAAGCGCAGCAAACGCTCGTCCTTCGCGAGCGGCGAGTGGCCGCCGACCATGTAACGGATGTGCTGCTTCGAAAGTTCGTCGTGCGACAAATCTACCGTTGCGAAACCGTGCTCGATGAACGCCGACATCATCTGCGCCGTTTCCTTGCGCGACTTGATCTGCACGCCGACGAAAATATGCGCGGCTTTTTCATCGGCGATACGGTAGTTGAACTCCGTCACGCTGCGTGTTCCGACGAGTTCGCAAAAGCGCTTGAAACTGCCGCGCTCTTCCGGAATCGTCACGGCGAACACGGCTTCGCGCGCCTCGCCGACTTCCGCGCGTTCGGCCACGAAACGCATGCGGTCGAAATTCATGTTCGCGCCCGACGTCACCGGGATCAGCGTTTTCCCTTCGATGCCTTCGCGCTCCGCGTACAACTTCGCGCCCGCAACGGCGAGCGAACCCGCCGGTTCGAGCACCGAACGCGTGTCCTGAAACACGTCTTTGATGGCGGCACAAAGGGCGTCCGTATCGACGGTGATGACGTCGTCGAGCAATTCGCGGCATAGGCGAAACGTCTCTTCGCCGACGAGTTTCACCGCCGTGCCGTCCGAGAACAGGCCGACTTCCGGCAACGTGACGCGCTCGCCCGCCTTGATGGATTTCGCCATCGCGCAGGAATCCTCGGTCTGCACGCCGATCACCTTGATCTCCGGGCGCACCCCCTTGATGTACGCCGCGACGCCCGCCGCCAGTCCGCCGCCGCCGATCGGGCAGAAGATCGCGTGGATAGGGCCTTGATGCTGACGCAGAATTTCCATCGCGACCGTGCCTTGTCCGGCGATGACGTCCGGATCGTCGAACGGATGCACGAAGGTCAGGCCACGCTCTTGCTGCAATTCGACCGCGCGCGCGTAAGCGTCGCTGTACGATTCGCCTGCCAGCACCACCTCGACTGTCGGGCCGCCGTGGGCGCGAATCGCATCGATCTTCACTTGCGGCGTGGTCGTCGGCACGGCAATGACCGCGCGGCAACCGAGACGCGCCGCCGACAGCGCCACGCCTTGCGCGTGATTGCCGGCGGAAGCCGTAATCACGCCGCGCGCGAGTTCGTCGGGCGACAGATTCGCCATGCGGTTGTACGCGCCGCGAATCTTGAACGAGAAAACCAGCTGGTTGTCCTCGCGCTTCAAATAGACCGAATTGTGCAGGCGTGCCGACAAATTGCGCGCGTGCTCGAGTTCGCTTTCCCGTGCGACGTCATAAACGCGCGCGGTCAGCACTTTTTTCAGATAGTCGGGATGGTTCATGCGGAGAGTCGTCACGCAGACCGGCTGCGCTACTTATTAGGATAGGAGCGAAAGATGTCAATGATACCGTCAAAGGCGCGCTTTTCCGGATCGCGTGACGCGGATAGACCGACCGGCCGGATGTATAAAAGTGCGTAAAAGCGCCAAACGACGTCGAAAAATGGCACGCAAATGCCCCTTCTGACTGCTAGCGGCGGCAAGCGCGCGGCAGCGCGATGGGTTAGAATTTCCTTTTACGAATCAGCAATCAGGATCGGTAGATGCATCGGCAGCTTCGGATCGATTTTCTGGTGCATGTCCCCCGCGAGTCGCATCCGGCGTCGGAACGGCATGCGCGCCACGCGCGATCGTGGCGTTGATCCCGGGCACATCGAAGGCGCCGTGACTGCGTATCGCCCAACTTTTGCGCCGTGGCGACCCGGCGGCCTTCGCCAAGACAGCTTCACTCGAAAAATCTGCGCCCCCACGCGCATCGCCGGCATTTTCGCTTTCCTTGAAGCGCTCGCTGGCACACCGAATCGTCGATTATGAACGCACCCCAAGCCTTCGATCCGAACGGCGCCCATGCCGCCGTCGCGCTCGATACCGAGCCCCGTCTGCGCGAAATTCCCTACAACTACACGTCGTTTTCCGATCGCGAAATCGTCATGCGGCTGCTCGGCAACGAAGCCTGGGCCGTACTCGACGAACTGCGCAACGAACGCCGCACCGGCCGCTCGGCGCGCATGCTGTATGAAGTGCTCGGCGATATCTGGGTCGTGCGCCGCAATCCGTATTTGCAGGACGATCTGCTCGACAACCCGAAGCGCCGCGCGCTCCTGGTCGAGGCGCTGAACCATCGGCTCACGGAAATCGAAAAGCGCCGCAGCGCGGATTTGACCGCGCACAGCGACGAAGCTGGCAGCAACGAACGCGCGGCGCGCGTGCAATTGCTGCTGTCGGCGGCGCGCGTTGCAGTCGATGAATTCGCCGCCGAATTCGGCCGGATGGCCGATCTGCGCCGCCGGGCATCGCGCACGCTGGGCAGGCAGACGGCGAAGGACAACATCAAGTTCGACGGTTTGTCGCGCGTCGCGCACGTCACGGACGCGACCGACTGGCGCGTCGAATATCCGTTCGTCGTGCTCACGCCGGATATGGAAGCGGAAATCGCCGGGCTAATCAAGGCGTGTTTCGAACTGGGTTTGACCGTGATTCCGCGCGGCGGCGGCACCGGCTACACGGGCGGCGCGATTCCGCTCACGCCGTTCTCGGCGGTCATCAACACGGAAAAGCTGGAGCAACTCGGTCCGGTCGAAATGACGGACTTGCCAGGCGTCGATCACAAAGTCGCGACCATTTTCTCCGGCGCGGGCGTGGTCACGCGGCGCGTCACGGAAGCGGCGGAACAGACGGGCTTCGTGTTCGCGGTCGATCCGACATCGCTCGATGCATCGTGCGTCGGCGGCAATGTCGCGATGAACGCGGGCGGCAAGAAAGCGGTCTTGTGGGGCACGGCGCTCGACAATCTCGCGTGGTGGCGCATGGTCGATCCAGAAGGCAATTGGCTCGAAATCACGCGTCTGGATCACAACTGCGAGAAGATTCACGACGTCGAAGTGGCGCGTTTCCGTCTCGACTGGTTCGATGGCAATCGTCCGCCGGGCGAGAAGCTCATTCGCACGGAAAATCTCGATATCAAAGGCCGCGTGTTCCGCAAGGAAGGGCTCGGCAAGGACGTCACCGATAAATTCCTCGCCGGTCTGCCCGGCGTGCAGAAAGAAGGCTGCGACGGGCTGATCACGTCCGCGCGCTGGATTCTGCACAAGATGCCCGCGCACACGCGCACTGTCTGCCTCGAATTTTTCGGTCGAGCGCGCGACGCGATTCCGAGCATCGTCGAAATCAAGGATTATCTGTTCGAAACGTCGAAGCAGGGCGGCGCGATTCTCGCCGGTCTCGAACATCTGGACGAGCGCTATCTGCGCGCGGTCGGCTACGCGACGAAGAGCAAGCGCAACGCGTTTCCGAAGATGGTGCTGATCGGCGATATCGTCGGCGATGACGCCGATGCCGTCGCCTCCGCCACGTCCGAAGTCGTGCGCATAGCCAACGGCAAGAGCGGCGAAGGTTTCGTGGCGGTGAACGCGGAGGCACGCAAACGCTTCTGGCTCGACCGCTCGCGCACGGCGGCCATCGCGAAACACACGAACGCGTTCAAGATCAACGAAGACGTCGTGATTCCGTTGAATCGCATGGGCGAGTACACGGACGGCATCGAGCGCATCAATATCGAGTTGTCGCTGAAGAACAAGCTGCAACTCGTCGATGCGCTCGAAACCTTCTTCCGCGCGGGCAAACTGCCGCTCGGCAAGACCGACGACGCCAACGAAATTCCCAGCGCCGAACTGCTCGAAGATCGCGTGCAGCAAGCGCTCGATCTGCTCAAGTGCGTGCGTGCGCGCTGGACTTTCGTCGGCGAACATCTGGATATGTCCTTGCGCGAGACGCAGCACTATCTGGTGAATCTCGGCTACGAAGCGCTCGCGGAAAAATTCGCGGATCGCGTCGATGTGCAGCCGGACGCCAACGTGTTCCATGTCGCGCAGGATCGTACGGTGCGTATCTCGTGGAAGCAGGAAATCCGCGCCGAACTGCGCCAAATTTTCAACGGCGGCGAATTCAAGCCGATTCTCGACGAAGCGCAAGCCATCCATAAGCACATGTTGCGCGGACGCGTGTTCGTCGCGCTCCACATGCACGCGGGCGATGGCAACGTGCACACCAACATTCCCGTCAATTCCGACAACTACGAGATGCTGCAGGACGCGCATCACGCGGTCGCGCGCATCATGAAGCTGGCGCGTTCGCTCGATGGCGTGATTTCCGGCGAGCATGGCATCGGCATTACGAAGCTGGAGTTCCTGACCGAAGACGAAATCAGCGAATTCCGCGCGTATAAACAGCGCGTCGATCCGAACGGGCGCTTCAACGCGGGCAAGCTGTTTGATGGCGCCAATTTGCGCAACGCCTACACGCCATCGTTCGGGCTGATGGGTTACGAGTCGATCATCATGCAGCAGTCGGATATCGGCGCAATTTCCGAGTCCATCAAAGACTGCCTGCGTTGCGGCAAGTGCAAGCCGGTGTGCGCGACGCACGTGCCGCGCGCGAATCTGCTCTACAGCCCGCGCAACAAAATTCTCGCGACATCGCTTCTGGTCGAAGCGTTCCTGTACGAAGAACAGACGCGCCGCGGTGTATCGATCAAGCATTGGGACGAATTCAACGATGTCGCCGATCACTGCACCGTCTGCCACAAGTGCGCGACGCCGTGCCCGGTGAAGATCGATTTCGGCGATGTGTCGATGAACATGCGCAACCTCCTGCGCAAGATGGGCAAGAAGAAGTTCAACGCGGGCAACGCGGCGGGCATGTTCTTCCTGAACGCGACGAATCCGCAAACCATCAACCTCGCGCGCACCGCGATGATGGGCGTCGGCTACAAGGCGCAGCGCCTGGGCAACGACGTGTTGAAGAAGTTCGTCAAGAAACAGACGGCGAAACCGCCCGCGACGGTCGGCAAGCCGACGGCCGTCACGCAGGTGATCCACTTCGTCAACAAGAAGATGCCGGGCAATCTGCCGAAAAAGACGGCGCGCGCGCTGCTGGATATCGAGGACAACAAGATCGTCCCGATCATCCGCAATCCGAAGACGACGACGGTGGATTCGGAAGCCGTGTTCTATTTTCCCGGCTGCGGCTCGGAGCGTCTGTTCTCGCAAGTCGGACTCGCCACGCAAGCCATGTTGTGGGAGGGGGGCGTGCAAACCGTGCTGCCGCCCGGTTATCTGTGCTGCGGTTATCCGCAGCGCGGCTCGGGTCAGTACGACAAGGCCGAGAAGATCGTCACGGATAACCGCGTACTGTTCCATCGCGTGGCTAATACGCTGAACTATCTCGATATCAAAACCGTCGTGGTGTCGTGCGGCACGTGTTACGATCAGCTCGCGGGCTACGAATTCGAGAAGATTTTCCCGGGCTGCAGGATCATCGACATCCACGAATTTTTGCTCGAAAAGAACATCAAGCTCGATGGCGTGAGCGGCACGCGCTACATGTATCACGATCCTTGCCATTCGCCGATCAAGACGATGGACCCGGTCAAGCTCGTCAACGACCTGATGGGCGCGCAAAACGACGGCTACAAGATCGAAAAGAACGATCGATGCTGCGGCGAATCGGGCACGCTTGCGGTCACGCGTCCGGATATATCGACGCAAGTGCGCTTCCGTAAGGAAGAAGAAATTCGCAAGGGCGCGGCCAAGCTGCGCGGCATTCCGCTGGTCGCGGAAGCGAGCGCGGCGGGTGCGCAGCTGGGTTCGGTGCTCAAGGCCGGCAACGGTCCGCAGACCAATGGCGCCGACGTGAAAATTCTGACGAGCTGCCCGTCGTGCCTGCAAGGGCTGTCGCGCTACAACGAGGACGCCAATGTCGAGGCGGACTATATCGTCGTGGAAATCGCGCGCAGGGTGCTGGGCGAGAACTGGATGGAACAGTACGTCGAACGCGCGAACAATGGCGGTATCGAGCGCGTGCTGGTGTAATAGCGAAATCGAGGTTTGATTCGCTAGAGGTATTAGATGGAATGTGTGTTTTGCCGTGAAGACGGCGGCGAAGTGTTGTGGAAAGACGACGTCATGCGCGTTGTCCTAGCCGATGAACCGGACTGGCCGGGTTTGTGCCGCGTGATCTGGAATGCGCACATTGCTGAAATGTCCGATCTTTCGGACGACGAGCGCGTGCGCGTGATGACCGCGGTCAATATCGTCGAACGGGCGATGCGGCGCGTCCTCGTGCCGGACAAGATCAACCTGGCGAGCCTCGGCAATCAGGTGCCGCACGTGCATTGGCACGTCATTCCGCGCTTCACGAACGATTCCCGCTTTCCGCTGCCGATCTGGGCGCCGCGCCAGCGCACGGTGTCCGAGGTTCTGCTCTCCAAGCGCCGCCTCCAGACAACGCTGATGTACGAGCAGATTCGCACCGGGCTGAACGCCACGTTCGGCCATCATTTCGGTCTTCAATAAGACAAATCATCATGAGCGGACTTACATCGGCGACGCCAATTCCCACCGGCGTCGTTCTGCATTCCAAATCCCGCGTGCTCGAACTGCAATATGGCGATGGCGAGTCGTATCGCGTGCCATTCGAGTTGTTGCGCGTGTATTCGCCGTCGGCGGAAGTGCAGGGCCACGGCCCGGGGCAGGAAACGCTGCAGACCGGCAAGCGCGAAGTGGCGATCGTCGGTGTCGGGCCGGTTGGACATTACGCGCTGCAACTGACTTTTTCCGATGGCCACAACACGGGGATTTATTCGTGGGACATCCTGCACAGGCTGGCGACGCAGCAGGACGGCTTGTGGCGTGAGTATTTCGCAAAGCTGGAAGCGGCGGGCGTCGAACGCGATGCGCCGATGCCGGTGAAGTCATCGGGCGGCCATTGCCACTGACACACGAACAGCATGCGGCATAACGCCGCAGACCCGACGCGGCGATTGCGCAGCATAGAACGAACAACAGGCGAGGAACGAGCGCGATGAGCAAGACCCACTTTGGATACGAAACGGTCGACGAGCAGGACAAGGCGAAGAAAGTGGCGGGCGTGTTTCACTCCGTCGCGAGCAATTACGACTTGATGAACGACCTGATGTCCGGCGGTCTGCATCGAATCTGGAAGCACTTCACGATCGGTCAGGCCAAAGTGCGGCCGGGTTACAAGGTGCTGGATATCGCGGGCGGCACGGGCGATCTGGCGATGGCGTTTGCCAAGCAGGCAGGTGAAACCGGCGAGGTCTGGCACACGGACATCAACGAATCGATGCTGCGCGTGGGCCGCGATCGTCTGATCGACAAAGGCGTGATGACACCCTCGCTGCTGTGCGACGCCGAGAAGATCCCGTTCCCCGATAATTATTTCAATTTTATTACTGTTTCGTTTGGTGTCCGTAATATGACGCACAAGGATCGCGCACTGGCCGAGATGACGCGCGTGGTCAAACCGGGTGGCAAAGTGCTGGTTCTCGAATTCTCGAAAGTCTGGGAGCCGCTGAAGAAGCCGTACGATATCTACAGTTTCAAGATTTTGCCGTGGCTTGGCGAAAAAGTGGCCAAAGATGCGGATAGCTATCGCTATTTGGCGGAGTCGATTCGCATGCACCCGGACCAGGAAACTTTAAAAACAATGATGGAACAAGCCGGCCTGGACCTAGTCGAATATTACAATTTATCAGGTTTAGTGGTAGCGTTACACGTCGGGACCAAATTTTAGTGTTCCACTCTTTAAAGGATTCGAAATGTCCGATTCGCGTACACCCCAATCCCGGGGTTTCCTGAACGCAGTGTTCAGGAAGGTCGGAATCATGACGCTCGCTGGCGTTATTGCGGCTGGCGCAATCTTCGCGGAAACAGCGGAAGCCAAGCGCATGGGCGGCGGCCGCAGCATGGGCCATCAGTCGGCCACGGCAACACAGCAACATCAGGCCACGCCGCCGTCACAATCTCAGTCGATGCAGCAAAACAATGCTGCTCAGGCTCAGCGCGCGCCGGGCACGTCTGCCGCGCCCGCTGCGCAACCCGCGCGTAACCGCTGGCTCGGGCCGATCGCCGGTCTGGCGGCCGGTCTCGGCATCGCGGCGTTGCTGTCGCGCTTCGGCCTCAGCGAAGCGTTCGCCGGCGCAATGGCGAATATGATCATCATCGCGCTGATCGTGATCGCAGCTGTGATGCTGTTCCGCTTCATCATGCGCAAACGTCAGGGCAATAACGGCCCGGCGTACGCAGGCGCGGGCGCGGGTTCGCCTTACGCGCGTACAGGTCTCGATCAGCAGACGCCGGCGCAAGTGCCGCAGCAAAGCGGCTTCGGCGCGAACGTGATCGACGCACCGGCGCAACCGGTGGCCAATCCGAACGTTCCGGCCGGTTTCGATACCGAAGCGTTCGTGCGTAACGCAAAGGTCTACTTCGCGCGGCTGCAGGACGCGTGGGATCGCGGCAACGTGAATGATATCCGCGAATTCACGACGCCCGAAATGTTCGCCGAAGTAAAGCTCGATGTCGATACACGCGGCAGCGGCCCGAACCGGACCGACGTCGTGCAACTCAACGCCGATCTGCTCGGCGTCGAAGATCGTGCGTCGGAATATCTGGCGAGCGTGCGCTTCCACGGGCTGATCCGCGAGTCGGAAGGTTCGGCGGCGGAGCCGTTCGTCGAAGTCTGGAACCTGTCGAAGCAGAAGGCGGGCAACGAAGGCTGGCTGCTGGCGGGTATTCAGCAAGTCAGCTAAGCCTGCCGGCATCAGGCCGAATGGCCATACACCCGCCCGCCGCCGGTGTCACAGCCGGTTGCGGCGGTAGAATAGAAACCCGCGCGAGCTACCGTTCGCGCGGGTTTTTTCATCTCACAGCCGATGACCAACGCAGACGAATCCGCCCGTCCCGTAGCAAATCCCGCCTTGAAGACCGCATCCGGCGCGTTCGCGGCCGCCGTGAACCACTTGCTCGTGCGCGAGCCGTGGGCGCTCGAGCGCGTCAAACCGTACGCGGGCAAGTGCGTGAAGCTCGCGTGCGGGCCGGTTACGCTCGCGCTCGTCGTGCAGCCGGACGGCCTGTTCGCCGCGACGAGCGAAGCCGGCGCTTCTTTATTCGATGTCACCATCGCCGTGCCGCTCGACGCCATGCCCGCGTTTTTGCAAGGCGGTCAGGCGGCGGTGATGAAGCACGTGCGCATCGAAGGCGACGCCGAGTTCGCGCAGACGCTGGCGAAGCTCGCCGAGCATTTGCGCTGGGACCCGGAGGAAGACCTGTCGCGCGTGATCGGCGATGCCCCCGCGCATCGGATCGGCAGGCTTGCGCGCATGGCGCATGAGCAGGCGCAGCGCACGGGCCGCAATCTGCTGGACACCGTCACCGAATTTTTCCTCGATGAGCGTCCGCAACTCGTGCGCAAAAGCGCACTCGACGCCTTCAACGCCGAGCTTTCGAAAGCGCGCGATGCGCTCGCGCGCGTGGAAAAGCGCATTGAGAGAATCGAACAACGACAGCCCATTCGCGAAGCTTCAGTGCGAACCCACGGCGGCGCGGCGAGCGCAGACGCGACTCGCGCGAATAACGAGCTGAAGCGAACCTGAACCATGCGTTTTCTCAAGATTTTTTTCACGGTGGTGCGCTTCGGGCTCGATGAGCTCGTGATGAGCGGCATCAACGATTGTCGCGTGCGCTATCTCATGCGCATCACGACGTTCGGGCGCAAGTTCGATATCGAGCGCGGCATTCGTCTGCGGCTCGCGCTGGAAAGCCTCGGGCCGATTTTCGTCAAGTTCGGTCAGGTGCTGTCGACGCGGCGCGACCTTTTGCCCGTCGATATCGCCGATGAACTCGCCAAGCTGCAAGACCGCGTGCCACCGTTCGATTCGAACGTGGCGGTGGCGATCATCGAAAAGTCGCTGGGCGCGCCGATCGACCATTTGTTCGATGAGTTCGAGCGCGTGCCAGTGGCGAGCGCATCGATTGCGCAGGTTCACTTCGCTAAGATCAAGAACGGCGAGCACGCGGGCAAGCCGGTCGCGGTGAAAGTGCTGCGCCCGAACATGCTGCCCGTGATCGATTCAGACCTTGCGTTGTTGCGCGATATCGCGTTCTGGGCGGAACGGCTTTGGCCGGATGGCCGGCGCCTGAAGCCGCGCGAAGTCGTCGCGGAGTTCGACAAATATCTGCACGACGAACTCGATCTGATGCGCGAAGCCGCCAACGGCAGCCAGCTTCGGCGTAACTTCCAGGGGCTCGATCTGCTGCTCGTGCCGGAAATGTATTGGGACCTGTCCGCGCCTACCGTCTTGACGATGGAGCGCATGGTCGGCGTGCCGATCAACCAGGTCGAAACGCTGCGCGCGGCGGGCGTCGATATTCCGAAGCTCGCGCGCGAAGGCGTCGAAATCTTCTTTACGCAGGTGTTTCGCGACGGCTTTTTCCACGCCGATATGCATCCCGGCAACATCCAGGTGAGTCTCGACGAGCGCACATTCGGGCGTTATATCGCGCTGGATTTCGGGATCGTCGGCGCGCTGTCGGACTTCGACAAGAACTATCTCGCGCAAAACTTTCTCGCGTTCTTCAAGCGCGATTACCACCGCGTTGCGACGCTGCATCTGGAATCCGGCTGGGTGCCGCCGAGCACGCGCGTCGAGGAGCTGGAAAGCGCCATTCGCGCGGTTTGCGAGCCATATTTCGATCGCGTGCTGAAGGATATTTCGCTCGGTCAGGTGCTGATGCGCCTGTTTTCGACCTCGCGCCGCTTCAACGTCGAGATTCAGCCGCAACTCGTGTTGCTGCAAAAGACGATGCTCAACGTCGAAGGTCTCGGCCGTTCGCTCGATCCGGAACTCGATCTCTGGAAAACGGCCAAGCCGTATCTGGAACGCTGGATGAACGAGCAGATCGGCTGGCGCGGCTGGTACGAACGTCTGCAGATGGAAGCGCCGCAGTGGAGCAAGACCATTCCGCAGTTGCCGCGCCTGATTCATCATATTTTGGCGCAGCATCACGACGCACCGCGCGGCACCGGCGACGACACCATGCGCCAGTTGCTCGCGGAGCAAAAGCGCACGAACCGGCTCTTGGTGACGCTGCTCGTCGTCGGACTGGCCGCTGTGGCGGGCGCGGGCGTCGCGATCGCGCAGTAACGCTTTTAGTCGAAACGCGAGGGAAATCATGAGCGATCCGACCTTCGAAAACCGCGACCCGAATTCGCCCGGTTTCTGGGACGAGCGTTTCGATCAGCGTTTCACGCCGTGGGATCAGGCGGGCGTGCTGGATGCGTTCAAGACATTCGTCGAGCCGCGCGCGCCGGAGAATGTACTGATCCGGGCTGCGGCAGCGCGTACGAGGCGCTACATCTCGCCGAGTGCGGCTTTTACCGTGCGCGCGATCGATTCTCACCGAGCGCCGTTGCGGCGGCGCGTGCGCAACTCGAAACGCGGGCGGACATCGTCGAGGAAGCGGATTTTTTCGCTTATGAACCGCCGTTCGCGCCGGACTGGATCTACGAACGCGCTTTTCTGTGCGCGCTGCCGAAAGATCGCTGGGCGGATACGCCACGCGCATGGCGGCGTTGCTTAAGCCCGGCGCCGTGCTCACGGGCTTCTTTTTCCTCGGTTCGACACCGAAGGGACCGCCGTTCGGCATCGAACGAAATGAACTCGAAGCGCTGCTCACGCCGCACTTCGAACTCGTCGATGAACATGCGGTCGAGCACTCCATTGCCGTCTTCGCAGAGCGCGAGCGCTGGTTCACCTGGCGGCGCGTCTGACGCGCGGCGGGTTGAAATCGCGCGCGAGCGTCCCTATTTACGCGCGAACTCGCGGTTTAAAAGCGTCCTGAAAATCGCGGGTCAAAATTGGTTTACGGCTATAATTCAAGGTTTTGCAAGCGTCGACAGATAATTGTAGGAACAGTGCCATGCCGATTTACGCGTACCGTTGCGAGTCCTGCGGCCACGAGAAAGACGTGCTCCGAAAATTGAGCGATGCCCCGCTCACGCAGTGTCCCGCCTGTGGGAAAGACACGTTTTCCAAGCAGGTGACCGCCGCCGGCTTCCAGCTGAAAGGCTCCGGCTGGTATGTCACCGATTTCCGCGGTGGTAACAGCAACAACGGCAGCGCGGGCGCGGCGAATTCTGACAGCGCCGCTTCCGGTTATCGGACAATGCTTCGAATTCGAAGCCGGCTGAGTCCGCGAGCGCGGCGAGTGCGTTGTCGCCGGAAGCTTCGAAACCGGCGAGCGGCGCGGGTTCGAGCGCCGCGGCATCAGGCGCGGCCTGAGTTTCGACGCGGCAAAAGGCATCGAACGAGGCCGTATTGCCCGATCCGTCCGATCGCGCCAAGGGAACAAAACGGCAAACGACGACCGCGAAAATGCAACTGCGCGCCTTGGGCGCACAGCGCGGCCGATCCGCTGAACCGTTTCTCCCTGTGCAAATGAGAACAGCCGCGGCCTTCCGGTTGTGCAAATAGCGACACCAACGTGACGACGAAAAAGATTACGCTCAAATCCGTGTTCCTCACCGGCCTGCTCGTGCTGGTGCCGCTGGCCATCACGCTATGGGTGCTGGGGCTCGTGATCGGCACGATGGATCAGACGCTGTTGCTGCTGCCGGAATCGTGGCAGCCCGAACGCGTGTTCGGTTTTCATCTGCCGGGCTTAGGCGCGGTGCTAACGCTCGCGTTCATTTTTATCGTCGGCTTGCTGACACAGAATTTCATCGGCCAAAAGCTGGTGCAGTGGTGGGACGCGATCCTGCGCCATATTCCGGTCGTCGGTCCGCTTTATACAAGCGTGAAGCAGGTGTCGGACACGTTGCTTTCGTCGAGCGGCAATGCGTTCCGCAAGGCGCTCCTGATCGAATATCCGCGCAAGGGCTCGTACACCATCGGGTTCCTGACGGGCATTCCAGGCGGGGACGTGCTGAATCATCTGCAGGAAGACCATGTGAGCGTGTACGTGCCGACCACGCCGAACCCCACATCCGGCTTCTTTCTGACGATGCCGAAAAACGAAGTCATCGAACTGGACATGACCGTCGATGCCGCACTGAAGTACATCGTCTCGATGGGGGTCGTTGCCCCTGCGCCGAGCGCGCCGCTGCCGGTCGCTCCCGGCCGACGCCCCACTGAGCCGCCGATGTAATGCCGGCGCGCATGCTCGAGAGTCAGCCGAACGAGAGCGAGACCTGGGCGCGCGAGCCGTTGATCAACGAACAACGAAAGACACAACATCATGTCGATGCGATCTGAATACTGCGGTCTGGTGACCGAGGCCCGTCTGGGCGAAACCGTCTCGCTGTGCGGCTGGGTGCATCGCAACCGCGATCACGGTGGCGTTATCTTCATCGACCTGCGCGATCGCGAAGGCCTCGTTCAGATCGTCTGCGACCCGGACCGCGCCGAAATGTTCAAGGCGGCGGAAGGCGTGCGCAACGAGTTCTGCGTGCAGGTGAAGGGCGTCGTGCGTAATCGTCCGGAAGGCACCGTGAACGCCAACCTGACGAGCGGCAAGATCGAAGTGCTGTGTCATGAACTCGTTGTGCTGAACGTGTCGGTAACGCCGCCGTTTCAGCTCGACGACGACAACCTGTCGGAAACCACGCGCCTTACGCATCGCGTGCTCGACCTGCGCCGCCCGCAGATGCAGAAGAACCTGCGCCTGCGTTATCGCGTGGCGATGGAAGTGCGTAAGTATCTCGACGCGCAAGGCTTCATCGACATCGAAACGCCGATGCTGACCAAGAGCACGCCGGAAGGCGCGCGCGATTATTTGGTGCCGTCGCGCGTGAACGCCGGTCAGTTCTTCGCGCTGCCGCAATCGCCGCAGTTGTTCAAGCAGCTTTTGATGGTCGCGAACTTCGACCGTTACTACCAGATCACCAAGTGTTTCCGCGACGAAGACCTGCGCGCCGACCGTCAGCCGGAATTCACGCAGATCGACTGCGAAACCTCGTTCCTGACGGAGCAGGAAATTCGCGATCTGTTCGAAGAGATGATCCGCCACGTCTTCAAGGAGACGATGGAAGTGACGCTGCCCGCGAAGTTCCCGGTCATGCTGTATTCGGAAGCGATGCGCCGCTTCGGATCGGACAAGCCCGACCTGCGCGTGAAGCTCGAATTCGCGGATCTGACCGACGCGGTGAAGGACGTCGATTTCAAGGTGTTCAGCATGCCGGCGAACTCGAAGGACGGCCGCGTGGCGGCGCTTCGCGTGCCGAAGGGCAGCGAGCTTTCGCGCGGCGATATCGACGGGTACACGGAATTCGTGCGCATCTACGGTGCGAAGGGTCTGGCGTGGATCAAGGTCAACGACAAGACCAAGGGCCGCGACGGTCTGCAAAGCCCGATCGTCAAGAACCTGCATGATGCTGCGCTGGCTGCCGTCATGGAGCGCACCGGCGCGCAGGACGGCAACATCATTTTCTTCGCGGCGGATCGCGCGAAGGTCGTGAACGACAGTCTCGGCGCGCTGCGTCTGAAGATCGGTCATTCGGAATTCGGCAAGGCAAACGGCCTGCTGGAAACCGGCTGGAAGCCGCTGTGGGTCATCGACTTCCCGATGTTCGAGTACGACGAAGAAGAAAACCGCTACGTCGCCGCGCATCACCCGTTCACGAGCCCGAAGGACGAGCACCTGGAATATCTGGAAACGGACCCGGGCCGATGCCTCGCCAAGGCGTACGACATGGTGCTTAACGGCTGGGAAATCGGCGGCGGTTCGGTGCGTATCTTCCAGGAAGACGTGCAGAGCAAGGTGTTCCGGGCGCTGAAGATCGACGCGGAAGAAGCGCGTCTGAAGTTCGGCTTCTTGCTCGACGCGCTGCAGTACGGCGCGCCGCCGCACGGTGGTATCGCGTTTGGTCTGGATCGTATCGTCACGCTGATGTCGGGCGCGGATTCGATTCGCGACACCATCGCGTTCCCGAAGACGCAGCGCGCGCAGGACTTGCTCACGCAAGCACCGAGCGAAGTGGACGAGCGCCAGTTGCGCGAGTTGCACATCCATCTGCGTCAGCCGGAGCAGAAGGTTCAGTAAGCAGTTTCAGTTGTCGATGTGATGAAAAAGGCGTCGAGTGCGCCTTTTTCATTTTTTGCGTTACAGTCTTTGGACAATTCTCAACAAAGAAACGCGCGTTCACCCCGACATGCAGAAGCCGCCGAAAATTCCCGAATCCGTGCTGGTCGTCATTCATACGCCGGAGCTGGACGTGCTCATTATCGAGCGGGCGGATCACAAAGGGTTTTGGCAATCGGTGACGGGTTCGAAAGATCGAATCGACGAACCGCTTACCGAAACCGCCGCGCGCGAAGTGCACGAGGAAACCGGCATTCATATCGGCGGCGCGATGGTGCCGAACCATGCGCTGCTCGACTGGCATCACAGCATTCACTACGAGATTTATCCGCAATGGCGGCATCGCTATGCGGAAGGTGTCATGCACAACACCGAACACCAGTTCAGTTTGCTGGTGCCGCACTGTCTGGAAGTGACACTCGCGCCGCGCGAATACACCGCACACTTGTGGTTGCCGTTTCGCGAAGCCGCCGATCGATGCTTCTCGTGGTCGAACCGCGAAGCGATCCTGCAATTGCCCGAGCGCCTCGCGGCGCATAGCCGATGATCTTCCAGCTTCCCGGACGCAGCTTCAAGCGGCTGCGCCAGGCGATGTTCTCGGGCGGCGCCCGCTGCCGTCGGGCAATCATGTGCGCCTGTTCAAAGGCGGCGTGGAGTTCTTTCCCGCACTGATCGAGCGCATCGATCACGCGCAGAAAGCGGTATCGCTCGAAACGTATATTTTTGCCAACGATGACGCCGGCCGCGCCGTTTCCGACGCGCTCGTGCGCGCCGCCGAACGCGGCGTCGCGGTGCGCGTGATTACGGACGGCATCGGCACCGACAGCAATCTGCCGATGTTCGCGCAGTGGAAGGAAAGCGGCGTCGAGCATCGCGTATATAACCCGCATCTGCTATTCGGGCCGCAGGGATGATCGCGCACGCATCGCAAGCTGGCGCTGGTCGATCACACGTATGCGTTTTGCCGCGGCATCAATATCGTCGATGACTTCGATCAGAACGGCGAACAACTCGAAATGCCGTGCTAGGATTTCGCGATGGAAGCGCGCGTGTCGCTCGTGATCGGACGCAAGGAGTGCGTCGCGCTCGATTACGCCACGCCGTTTCTCTACGGCAATTTGCTCAAGCACGGCGTGCGTATCGCCGAATACGAGAAGACGATGCTCCACGGCAAAGTCGCGGTCGTCGATGCAGACTGGGCGACGATCGGATCGTCGAATCTGGATGCGCGCTTAGCCTCGTGCTGAACAACGAGGCCAACATGGTGCTCGTCAATCATCCGGAGATTGCCGGACTGCACGACGCCATTCTTCAGGCGTTTGACGAAGGCCGCCCCATCGACGAAAGCACTACGAATCGCGGCCCGTTACGGAGCGTATACTTAATTGCGCTCGCCTATAACAGCTATCGTTTGATGATGAAGATGATCACTATCGGACAGTACGACTAACTTTCTTTATTCATCTTTTTGACGATAAAGTGCTGCGCATTGCGTCTTGTCACCGTCATTCGTCATCTTTTGCGCAAGAATAGAAACAAAGCTCAGAAAAGCAGAGGGGTTCCCATGAAATGGGAACTCGGGCAGTCACTAACTGCAATCTCTGTCTAACCAGCCACAATAAGCTGGATCAATGTTGAGATTTATCCTACAGACAACAACGATCATATTAGAAACGCGTTTCTAAAAAATTGCTTGTAACAGCAGTGTTCGGCCACAATAATAGAGCGGCCGTTCGATTTTACGGGTCACACAAGAGAACGGTAGGGACATCATGCGAAAAGGCGAGCAAACGCG
>LFMX01000046.1 GCA_001184405.1 Candidatus Burkholderia humilis | reverse complement strand
CGCTACGATCCCGACGCGCCGCTGTGGCCCAACCGCGACCGCTTCGTGCTGTCGGTCCGGCATGCGTCGATGCTGCTGTATTTGCTGCTGCATCTCGCTGACGTCAAGGAAGTCGATGAAAACGGCAAGCCCGCCGTGTCCTTGCAGGACATCGAAAATTTCCGTCAGCTCGATAGCAAGACGCCCGGCCACCCGGAATTTCGCATGACGACCGGCGTGGAAATCACGACCGGACCGCTCGGGCAAGGTCTCGGCAACAGCGTCGGCATGGCGATGGCGGCCCGCTGGAAGGAAGCGCACTTCAACAAGGGCGGCGACACGATCTTCGATTACCGCGTCTACGCGCTCTGCGGCGACGGCGACATGATGGAAGGCGTCTCGCACGAAGCCACATCGCTGGCGAGGCATCAGCTATCGAATCTGATCTGGATTTATGACAGCAACCGCATCACGATCGAAGACCACACGGACCTCGCCTACAGCGACGACGTGGAGGCGCGCTTTCACGGCTACAACTGGAACACGCTGCACGTCGATGACGCCAACGCCGCCGCGCTCGAAGACGCCATCAATAAAGCGAAGGCGACGACCGACAAACCGACGCTGATCGTGGTGAAGAGCATCATCGGATGGGGCGCGCCGAACAAGCAGGACACGGCGAGCGCGCACGGCGAAGCGCTTGGCGAAGACGAAGTGAAGCTGGCGAAGAAGTTCTACGGCTGGCCGGAAGACAAACAGTTCTATGTACCCGATGGCGTCACGCAGCATTTTGCCGACGGCATGGGCACGCGCGGCAAGAAGCTGCACGCCGAGTGGCAAAAGCGCTACGACGCATACGGCAAGCAAGACCCGGAACTTGCGAAACAGCTTGCGACCTTGCTCGCCAACAAGCTGCCCGAAGGTTGGGAAGCCGCCATTCCTAAGTTCGATGCCGATCCCAAAGGTCTCGCCATGCGCGATTCCTCCGGAAAGGTGCTCAACGCCATCGCGCAGCAGATTCCGTGGCTGATCGGCGGTGCGGCGGACTTGTCGCCATCGACGAAAACGAATCTCAAGTTCGACGGCGCGGGCAGCTTCGAACACGACAATTACGAAGGCCGCAATCTGCATTTCGGCATTCGCGAGCACGGCATGGGCGCGGTGTGCAACGGGCTGGCGCTCTCGAACATGCGTCCGTACGGATCGACGTTCCTGATTTTCAGCGACTACATGAAGCCGCCGATTCGCCTCTCCGCGATCATGGAAGTGCCGGTGATCTACGTCTTCACGCACGATTCGATCGGCGTGGGCGAGGACGGCCCGACGCACCAGCCGATCGAACAGCTCGCGTCCTTGCGCGCGGTGCCGGGCCTCACGCTCCTGCGTCCCGCCGATGCCAACGAAGTCGCTGAATCGGGGCGCGTCGCGCTGTCGCATAACAAGGAGCCGTCGTGTCTGGTGCTGACGCGTCAGCCGCTGCCGACCTTCGATCGCTCGAAATATGCGTCGGCGGAAGGCGTGCGGCGCGGCGCGTACGTGCTCGCCGATACCGAAGGCAGCAGGAAGCCCGAAGTGCTGCTGCTCGCGACCGGCAGCGAAGTGTCGCTGTGCGTCGATGCGTATGAAAAGCTGAAGAGCGAAGGTGTCGCGGCGCGCGTCGTATCGATGCCGTCGTGGGACATCTTCGAGAAACAGGACACCGCGTACAAGGATTCGGTGCTGCCGCCGGACGTGCACGCGCGTGTGTGCGTCGAGCAGGCTCGCGACGCTCGGCTGGGACCGCTATGTCGGCCGCTTCGGTTCGCAGATCGTCATGCATACGTTCGGCGCGTCCGCACCGCTGAAGGCGCTCAAGACCAAGTTCGGCTTCACGCCGGAAGCCGTCTACGACGCCGCGAAAAAGCAGATCGAGCGCGTGAAATCCAACGGCAAGGAGTGACTGACATGCAGATCGGCATCGTAGGACTGGGGCGCATGGGCGGCAACATCGGACGCCGTCTCATGCGCGGCGGTCATCAGTGCGTCGTCTACGATCACGCGCCCGAAGCGACGCAAGCGCTCGCGAGCGAAGGTGCGACCGGCGCAAAGGATCTCGGCGATCTGGTGGCGAAGCTGCAGACGCCGCGCGTGATCTGGCTCATGTTGCCCGCAGGCAAGATCACTGAAGACACGCTTTCCGACTTGCAGAAGATTCTCGGCAAGGACGATGTGATTATCGACGGCGGCAACAGTTTCTATAAGGACGATATCCGTCGCGCCAGGCAACTGAAGGAGCAGGGCATCCATTACGTCGATGTCGGCACGTCGGGCGGCATCTGGGGACTGGAGCGCGGCTACTGCATGATGATCGGCGGCGACGATGAAGTCGTGAAGCGCATCGATCCGATTCTCGCGACGCTCGCGCCGGGCCGCGGCGACGTGCCGCTCACGCCGGGCCGCGAAGGACGCGATGCGCGCGTCGAAAACGGTTATATGCATTGCGGGCCGGTCGGCTCGGGGCACTTCGTGAAGATGGTGCACAACGGCATCGAATATGGATTGATGCAGGCCTATGCCGAAGGCTTTCATGTGCTCGAGCGCAAGGACTCGAAGGAGTTGCCCGAGAACGAACGCTACTCGCTCGATCTGGCGGACATCGCGGAAGTGTGGCGAAGGGGCAGCGTGGTGTCGTCATGGCTGCTCGATCTGACGGCGGAGGCGCTTGCCACCGATGGCTCGCTCGAACGCTATTCGACCGAAGTCGCGGATAGCGGCGAAGGGCGCTGGACGATCGAAGCGGCGATCGAGGAAGCGGTGCCGGCGCAGGTTCTGTCCGCAGCGTTGTACACGCGTTTCCGTTCGCGCGATATCGAATCGTTCCCGGAACGCATGCTTTCCGCAATGCGCTTCGGCTTCGGCGGACATAAGGAATTCGGCGTGAAGTAATGCTCCGATGTTAATGCTCCGATGTGCTTGTGTAACGGCGATGGTCTTTAAAAGGACCATCGCCGTTTTTTATTTCATCATGCGACGCCGGAACAGCCACACGCACAGCAAAAACGGCACGATCACATACGCGATCAACACCGCGACGTGCAGCATGAGCGCATCGACGGGACGCGCGAGCATGGCGGGGCGCATCAGTTCGACCGCGTGGTAAAGCAGCAAAACCTGCGTCACATGCCGCGCGATGTTCGGCAGTTGCGTCACCGGAAAGAACACGCCGGAGAGCAGGAGCATCGGCGTGAGCGCGAGCGTTTGGTAGAACATGAAGAAGTCGTAACTCGGCGCGATCGCGGTGATGACCATTGCGGTGCTGGCGAACGCCAAACCCGTCAGCACGATCACCGGAATCGCGATGAGCATCGACGGAAAACTCGCGTAACCGAGCGCGCCCGCGACGATCATGATCGCGACGCCCGACACCGACTTGCTCGGTGCCCACACGATTTCCCCGAGCACGATGTCGCCGAGCGTGAGCGGCGTGTGCATGATCGCTTCCCACGTGCACTGCACGTGCATGCGCGAAAAACCCGAGTACATTGCTTCGAAGGACGACGACATCATCACGCTCGACGCAGTCGTGCCCGCCGCCAGAAACGCGATATACGACACGCCTTCGACATGCCCGACCATCAGGCCCAGACCGAACAGATAGATCATCGGATCGGCGAGATTGCCGATCATCGATGCGATCGCGAGCTTCTTCCACACGAGGTAATTGCGCCGCCACACGGACATCCAGTGCGTGGCGTTGGCGGGCAGCACGAAATCGGCGTGAGACTTTGCGCGTCCTGCGCGGGCCGCTGTGCGCGTTTCGTTTTGATGCCGGTTTGATCGACGGAATTCATTCGCTTGATTCGCTTGATTCTGCTGATTCGGTTAATCCACCATTTCACGTCCGGTCAGACGCAGGAACACATCTTCCAGATTCGCCGGCCGATGCAGATAACGCACGCGTGCACCGGCTGCGGATCATCCACGTAACAAAAAAGCGTCTCGCCGCTGATTTCGATGCGCTCGGCGAACGGTTCGAGCTCGGCGGCGAGCGCCTGCGGATCGGGACCGAAAATCTCTATCACATCCGACCCGATCACGGATTCGATCAATTCGCGCGGCCGGCCTTCCGCGACCTTGCGGCCTTCCTCGATCACGCAAAGCCGCTCGGCTTCTTCCATGAAGTGTGTGGTCAACAGAATGGTCTTGCCGCGCGACAAGAGTGAACGCAGACGCTCCCAGATCATATGCCGCGCCTGCGGATCGAGACCGGTCGTGGGTTCGTCCATGACGAGCACGTCGGGATCGTTGACGAGCGCTCGTGCGAGCGTCAGGCGCCGCTTCATACCGCCCGACAGTTCGCCGACGCGCGCGTCCGCCTTGCTTTCCAGACGCGCGAATTCGAGCAGCGACGGCACGAGCGCATCCATGCGTGCCCCCGCAATGCCGAAGTATCGGCCGAAAACGAGCAGGTTTTCCCGCACGGTGAAGTCGGGATTGAGATTGTCGAACTGCGGCACGACGCCCACGCGCTGACGCGCAAAACGCGCGCGCGCCGGAACCGGTTCGCCGACGAGCCGGATCACGCCGCTATCCGGCGACATAATGCCGAGCAGCATCTTGAGCGTCGTCGTCTTGCCCGCACCGTTCGGACCGAGCAGGCCGAAGCATTCGCCGGGCCCGCACATCGAAGGACAGACCGTCGACGACGCGTTTGGTCCCGTAGTGCTTCCTGACTTCGGTGAATTCGATGGCGGCGGGCTTATCGCTTGTTTCGTCCGCTGCGCGCTGCAATGTTTGATCAGTCATGCATTCGGCCTGCGCGAGGAAATACAGCGGGGTAGTGTAATCCAATGCACCAGAGCGGCGTTGGTGTGCAACCGGGCGCGGCGAATGCGTGTCAAAGCTGTGCGCGGGCGGGGGCATCGGCGTGTGGGAAAAGCACGGCGGAAAGCGTCAGAGCCTTGTCCGTCAAGTGCTCGCGACTTCTGGCACGGTGCACGCTAATGCGTGGGCTGGCGCGCGGTTCCTTAGCGTTTTCCATCGTTGCCACGCATGAGGCGACGCACGATCATGAAGCGACATGTGGGGCGATTGAGTCTGTTTCGATGCAGCGATCGTTAAGCGCATGCTTAGCCGCGAGCGTGAAGCGGCAGGGAGATCATCATGACAAGCTACCGAAAAATTCTGCTGTGCTATGACGGCTCGCGGGAAGGCCGTAAGGCGCTGCGTCAGGGCGCGAACCTGGCGCTCGATCTGAACGCCGAGACGCACGTGCTGGCGGTGGTGGATATGCGCTCGAGCATTGCACAGAGTGCCGGACTGCTAACCGATATGGCATGCGGACGTTTCGAGGACGCCGCGCGCGATATTTTGCAAGAGGGCGTCGACTGGCTGCGAGAGCGCGGACTGCAGGCGCAAGGGCATTTCGCGTTCGGTCATCCGATCGATGAAATCGCGGCGCTGGCCGACAGCCTGAAGGTGGATCTTGTCGTCGTCGGACATCGCTGCCGTAACGGGCTCGCACGCTGGTGGATGGGTTCGGGCAACACGCCGCTACTCAATCGCGTGTCGTGCAGCATTCTCGTGGCCGTGTGTCAGGCGGGCGAGTCGGCGGAAGCGGAGGACGAAGCGGCATATGCGGCCAAGCCGGTCAAGGCGGAAGCGGGCGCTTGATCGTTGCTGCAAGTCAACCGTTCAGATCGATGGCGACGAGCTTCCAGTTGATCAACCCGCTACGCGGAAGATCGCGGAATATCGTGCATCGCCCGCGCCGTGCTGGTAGGTAACGACGAACGTATCGAAACTGCGATAGCCCGCCGTGGTTTGCGGCGGCTGTCTCGGCGCCGATTGCGCAGGCGGCACGCCGGAAACCGGCGCCAGCGCGGTGCCCGCCGTCTCCGCTTGCGGTGGCGCGGGCGGCTTTTCACCTGGATCGCCGCGCGGCGGGATGCCATTCAGAATCGCGGCGACGCCATCGGGCGTGGCGTAGGAATCCAATAGCGGGCCGACGAGCGCCGCGTCGATCATCGCACCGATGATGGCGAGCGGATTGCCGCTCTTTTGGATATCGACCCGGCGCATCAGCAGCGCGGCGATCCGCTCCTTCAAACTGGTTCGCAGCGCGGGGAAATCGACGTATTCGTTGACGGTTTGCGCATCGCGCGCATCGGCGGCCTGCTTCACGCGATTCAGCGCAATGTAAGGCGATGCATAAACAAAGCCGAGCGCCGCGATCAACAGAACGACGACGAGCGTGACGGCAACAGAACGGGTAGTACGCGACATGCGGCAGCAAATCCTCTTTAGCGTGGTGGTCAATCAGAAATTGACCGCGCTGGCACCGAAACGATCCCGAGATTCACATTTCACGCCGCATGAGCACGATTATCGGCATTTCACGCAAGAATGCCGCCGCTGATGCCCGCCCTTTCCTCGGCGATGCACTGGTCGATCATGCGCGACACCTCGCCGATCTTGCCGACCATGATCACCCGCGACTCGCCGCGATAAACGCGCACCGGCGCATGTGACGGCGTTTGCGCATGCAACGCGCTTATTGAGTGACACACGCGCAAATGCCGGCTGACGCGATGGCAGAGCGGGCATTTCACCGTTGTCGAAGAGATCAGGCGTTTTCGAATCGCGTGTGACGGCGCAGGAAATCAGCGCACGCAAATGACGCAGGCGGCCGAACTGGCGGAAGGGCAACAAACGGGCGAAACGTTCCATGATGACTCTCCAGACGATAGGACGCACCGCGCGCGGTGGCCATCAGCATGTTTGTGTTTGAAACGCCTTCGCTTTGAGGCTTTGAAGGCGACTACGTGAGTGATATTGCGCTGTCAATGAGACATTTCTTGTCTCGGTCCACAGAAATATTCGAACCTCGACGTACCGCCGCGTAAGACAAAAACCGTCAGAATTCGCCTGCGCGGATCAGCCCGACCGCAATGCCTTTCAGCGCCAATTCCGCGCTGCCCGAGTGCACGAAAATGTTCTCGTAGTCCGGATTTTCCGCGATCAGTTCGACGCCATCGCGATGCCGCTTCCAGCGCTTGACCGTGACGTCATCGCCCAGACGCGCAACCACGATTTGCCCGTCCTTCGCTTCCGTACGCTTCTGCACGGCCAGCAAGTCGCCGTCGAGAATGCCCGCGTCGCGCATGGAAAGGCCGCGCACTTTGAGCAGATAGTCCGGCTTGCTCGAAAAGAACGCCGGATCGCACGTGTAATACTGCGAGATGTGCTCTTGCGCAAGGATCGGACTACCCGCTGCCACGCGCCCGACCAGCGGCAGCGACAACTGCATGATGCTCGGATGCGGCAGCGTCAACTGATGTTGCAAGTCTTTGCCACGCGCGACATCGCCGAGGAGACGAATACCGCGCGACGAACCCGCTGCCAGTTCGATCACGCCCTTGCGCCCCAGCGCCCGCAAATGCTCCTCCGCGGAATTGGCGGAACTGAAGCCCAGTTCGGCCGCGATCTCCGCACGCGTGGGTGGAAAGCCGGTGCGGTCGATCGCGCGCTGGAGGAGTTCGAACACCTGCTGCTGCCGCGCGGTGAGTTTGGTGGTCTTGTTGGTCAAGGCTTAAGCCCCCGCTTCACGTAGAGATGCACTGTATGGATGGACAGGTGACTGTATTTTTATACAGTATTTCGCGCTTTCAAGCTTTACTTTAAGTTCGCGTCCGCCAGCCTCCAGCGCGGGCTGGCGTGTTCGAATGCATATCGAAATCCGTCCTTAGCATCTTTACGTATAAAAAACTGAAAAACGATTATTTCTATTCATATAGACCCGTCGATAGACTTACTTCGTCAATTCGATAAGACGGAGAACGGGGAATGCAAAGCATCAAGACGGGATTGGGGCGCTGGTTCGCGGCGGCCGCACTGACGGCAGGCCTGATCGGCGCAGCGCACGCGCACGCGGACACGTCGTTTCTGAATGTGTCGTACGACCCGGCACGCGAGCTGTATCAGGACTTCAATTAGGCGTTCGCGAAAAAGTGGAAGGCCGAAACGGGCGAAACCGTTACGTTCAAGCAGTCGCATGGCGGCTCGGGCGGCCAGGCGCGCGCGGTGCTCGATGGCCTTCACGCCGACGTCGTCACGCTCGCGCTCGCCTATGACATCGATGCGCTCGCGTCCAAGGGCATCGTCGGCGCGGACTGGCAGAAGCGGCTGCCGGACAACGCATCGCCGTACACGTCGACGATCGTGTTTCTCGTGCGCAAGGGCAATCCGAAGCACATCAAGGACTGGGACGATCTGACCAAGCCGGGCGTATCGATCGTCACGCCGAATCCGAAGACCTCGGGCGTCGCGCGATGGAACTATCTGGCGGCGTGGGCGTATGCGCAGCACAAGCCGGGCGGCAACGAGCAGACCGCCAAGGATTTCGTCTCGAAGCTCTATAAGAACGCAGGCGTGCTCGATTCCGGCGCGCGCAGCGCAACGACCAGCTTCGTGCAGCGCGGTCAGGGAGATGTGCTGATCGCCTGGGAAAACGAGGCGTTTCTGTCGCTGAAGGAATTCGGTCCGGACAAGTTCGAAATCGTGGTGCCGTCGGTGAGCATTCTGGCCGCGCCGCCGGTTGCGGTCGTGGACACGGTCGTCGACAAGCACGGCACGCGCAAACTGGCCGAGGCGTATCTGAAGTATCTGTATAGCGATGAAGGGCAGCAGATCGCGGCACGCAATTTTTATCGTCCGCGTTCGGACAAGGTGCCGGCCGATCTCTCGAAGCAGTTTCCGAAGCTGAAGCTCTACACCATCGACGATACGTTCGGCGGCTGGGCGAAAGCGCAGAAGACGCACTTCGCGGACGGCGGCGTGTTCGACTCGATCTATCAGCCGCAATGAGAACACTGCACGACGACGCGGCGCGCGAATGACGCCGCGCGTCTTTTCGATGGTCAGCGCCCACCCCAGCGCAATGGAGCAACAAAGGATGACGACCTTCACATTCAAGAAGCCCAGCGCATTACCCGGCTTCGGCCTGACACTCGGCATCACGCTGGCCTATCTGAGCCTCGTGGTGCTGATTCCGCTTGCGGTGACCTTCGCGAAAACCGCGACGCTGCACTGGCCGCAATTCGTCAACGCCGTCCACGTCGCCGCGCGTGCTGGCGTCGTACAAACTGACGTTCGGCGCGGCGCTCGGCGGTGCGATCATCAACGCCGTGTTCGGCTTTCTGGTCGCGTGAGTGCTGGTGCGCTACACGTTTCCGTTCAAACGGATCGTCGATGCAATCGTCGATCTGCCGTTTGTGTTGCCAACATCGGTTGCCGGTATTTCGCTCGCGGCCGTGTACGCGGGCAACGGATGGATCGGGCAATATCTCGCGCCGCTCGGCATCAAGGTGGCGTTCACGCCGCTGGGCGTGCTGGTCGCGCTGACGTTCATCGGCTTGCCGTTTGTCGTGCGCACGGTGCAGCCGGTGCTCGAGGACTTCGAGCGCGAACAGGAAGAGGCCGCCGCGTGCCTCGGCGCGACGCGCTGGCTGACGTTTCGCCGCGTCCGTCCTGCCGTCGCTCTTTCCCGCACTTTTGACCGGCTTTGCGCTCGCGTTCGCGCGGGCGCTCGGCGAGTACGGCTCGGTGATTTTCATCGCCGGGAATGTGCCGATGAAGTCGGAAATCACGTCGCTCTTGATCATCACGAAGCTCGAGCAACGACTATGCCGGCGCGACGGCGCTCGCCGTCGTGATGCTGTGCGTATCCTTCGTGATGCTGCTGCTCATCAATACGCTGCAGTGGTTCTTGCAACGGCGTACGAGTAAAACCGGTGCGGCACCCGCGGTACAAGCAGCGGGAGAAGCGGCATGAGCAAGGTGCTTCCGCTTCACACGACGACGCGCCGCGATGCGCATCAACTCAATCCCGTCACCGAGCCGCGTCTGGTTCGCTGGCTTCTCTGAAAGGTATTGCGCTCGCGTTTCTCGCGCTTTTTCTCGTGGTGCCGCTGGCCGCCGTGTTCACGCAGGCGTTCGCGAAGGGCATCGACTTTTATTTCGAGTCGCTGAAGGACCCGGACGCGTGGTCCGCGATCAAGCTCACGCTGCTGACGGCGGCCATTGCTGTGCCGCTGAACGTGGTGTTCGGGCTGGCGGCATCGTGGGCGATTGCGAAGTTCGAGTTCAAGGGCAAGGCGCTGTTGACGACGCTGATCGATCTGCCGTTTTCCGTGTCGCCGGTCATCTCCGGTCTCATCTACGTGTTGATGTTCGGCGCGCAAGGCTGGTTCGTCCCGTGGCTCGCGGATCACGATGTGCAGATCATCTTCGCCGTGCCCGGCATCGTGCTCGCGACGATCTTCGTCACGTTCCCGTTCGTCGCACGCGAACTGATTCCGCTGATGCAGTCGCAAGGCAACGAGGAAGAGGAAGCCGCGCACGTGCTCGGCGCATCGGGCTGGCAGATTTTCCGCCGCGTGACGCTGCCGAATGTGCGCTGGGGTCTGCTCTACGGCGTGATTCTGTGTAACGCGCGCGCGATGGGTGAGTTCGGCGCGGTATCGGTCGTATCGGGTCATATCCGCGGACAGACGGACACCATGCCGCTGCACGTCGAAATTCTCTACAACGAATACAACCTCTCGGCCACGTTCGCGGTGGCGTCGCTCTTGGCGTTGCTCGCACTCGTCACGCTCAGCCTGAAGCTGCTCGCGGAGCGCCGCTTGTCGCAGGCCGCCGTCGAAGCCAAAGCAATCGCACAGAATTGAGGAAAGGTCATGAGCATCATCGTTCGTAATCTGCAAAAACGCTTCGGCGATTTCACCGCGCTCGATAACGTGTCGCTCGACTTTCCGGCGGGCGAACTCGTCGCGCTGCTCGGACCGTCGGGCTGCGGCAAGACCACGCTTTTGCGCGTAATCGCGGGCCTCGAATTCGCCGATGCAGGGCAAGTCGTCCTGAATGGCGAAGATGTCGCCGATGTCGGCGCGCGTGAGCGGCAAGTCGGTTTCGTGTTTCAGCGTTTCGTGTTTCAGCATTACGCGCTGTTCCGTCTATATGACGGTGTTCGAAAACGTGGCGTTCGGTCTGCGCGTGAAGCCGCGCCGCGAACGGCTGTCGGAGGCCGTGATTCGCGAGAAAGTGCATGAATTGCTGAAGCTCGTGCAGCTCGACTGGCTCACGCAGCGCTTTCCGTCGGAGTTGTCGGGCGGACAGCGTCAGCACATTGCGCTCGCGCGGGCGCTGGCGGTCGAACCGAAAGTGCTGCTGCTCGACGAACCCTTCGGCGCACTCGATGCGAAAGTGCGCAAGGAACTGCGTAGCTGGCTGCGCCGTCTGCACGACAATCTGCATATCTCGACGCTTTTCGTCACGCACGACCAGGAAGAGGCACTGGAAGTGGCGGACCGGATCGTCGTGATGAATCATGGGCGCGTGGAGCAGGTCGGCAGTCCACAGGACGTGTACGATCATCCGCAGACATCGTTCGTGTATGAATTCCTCGGCGCGGCCAATCGTCTGCAAGGTCATGTCGATGCCCACGGCTTCAGCGCCAATGGCGCCGCGAAAGCGATCACCGCGCAAGCGCATTTCGAAGGCCGCGCGCTCGCGTATGTCCATCCGCACGATATCGCGCTGTATCCGGCCGACGGTGCGCATCGGGATGGCATCGTGGTCGGCGTGCGGCGCGTGGTGACGCTCGGCGGATCGGTGCGCGTCGAGCTCGAAGGCAACGCGGGCGGCGTGCTCGAAGCGGAGCTGGATCGCGAGACATGGCGCGCGCTGCAATTGAATATCGGCGATGGCGTCACCGCTGTGCCGCGCTCGTTGCACGTGTTTCCGGCCCAATGAACTATAAAAATAGAAATACGGAGAGGCTCACATAGAATTTCCAGCAACTGCGCTTCGTGCGCGAAGCCGTGCGTCAGAACATGAATCTGACGGAAGTTGCCAATGTGCTGTACACGTCGCAATCGGGCGTGTCGAAACAGATCAAGGATCTCGAGGATGAACTCGGCGTCGATATTTTCATTCGACGCGGCAAGCATCTGACGGGACTGACCGAGCCGGGCAAGGAAGTGCATCAACTGATCGAGCGCATGTTGCTCGATGCGGAAAATCTGCGCCGCGTCGCGCGTCAGTTCGCGGATCAGGACAACGGGCACCTGGTCGTGGCGACCACGCACACGCAGGCGCGTTATGCGCTGCCGAAGGTCATCCGCCAGTTCACGGAAGTGTTTCCGAAGGTGCATCTCGCGCTACGTCAGGGCAGCCCGCAGCAGATCGCGCAGATGATCATCAACGGCGAAGCGGATATCGGCATTTCGACCGAAGCGCTGGACCGCTATCCGGATATCGTCACCTTTCCGTCTATTCGTGGCATCATACGGTAGTGATGCCGAAGGATCATTCGCTCGTCGGGCGCGAGAACATCACGCTCGAACAGATCGCGGAGTTTCCGATCGTCACGTATGGCAACGACTTCACGGGCCGCTCGCATATCGATCAGGCGTTCGCCAACGCCGGCGCGATTCCCGATATCGTGCTGACTGCTATCAATGCCGACGTCATCAAGACGTATGTCGAACTGGGTATGGGATGGGTATGGGCATCGTGGCGGCGATGGCGTACGACGCGAAGCGCGATTCCGAACTCGTCGCGCTCGATACGCAGCATCTGTTCGAAGCGAGCACGACGCGTGTGGGCTTGAGAAAGGGCACGTTCCTGCGGTCGTATGCGTATCGGCTGATCGAGATGTTCGCGCCGCAATTGAACGAGGCAGCGATCGCTTCGCAGCTTCGGGAAGTGGCTTAGATCGCGTTTGAAAGCCCGCCGGCTGTTTTACAATCGCCGGCATGAATACTTCCTCTCTTCCTCGTATCGCCGTGCTCGCCACGGGTGGCACGATTGCCGGACAGGCCGGCGATGCATCCAAAACCGCGGGCTATAAGGCGGGCGTCGTCGGCGTCGACAAACTGCTCGACGCCGTGCCTGCGCTCAGCGCGGTTGCGCAAATCCACGCGGAACAAGTGGCGAGCATCGACAGCAAGGACATGACCGTCGCGTTGTGGACGCAGCTTGCGTCGCGCATCAATGCATTGCTTGCACAGGACGATATCGATGGCGTCGTCGTCACGCACGGCACGGATACGCTCGAGGAAACCGCGTATCTGCTGCATCTGACGGTGAAAAGCGCGAAGCCGGTCGTGCTGACCGCCGCCATGCGTCCATCGACCGCGCTTTCCGCCGATGGCCCGCTCAATCTGCTCAACGCGGTGACGGTCGCGGCATCGAAAGAAGCGAACGGGCAGGGCGTACTTGTCGTGTTCAACAATCAGACTCACACCGCGCGCGACGTCACCAAAACCAGCACCTATGCCGTCGATGCCTTCCGTTCGCCCGAAACCGGCGCGCTCGGCTTCGTGCAGGACGGACGCGTCGAGTTTCAGCGCACGGTCGTGCGGCCGCATACGACATCGAGCGAATTTGACATCGCCGTAGAATGGGCGATGGTCGAAGTCATCGCGAGTTACGCGGGCGCGTCGCGCGTGATTGTCGATGCGCTCGTCAGCGCGGGCGCGAAGGGCATCGTGGTGGCGGGAACGGGCAACGGCTCGATGCACGCGGACATCACGCAAGCGTTCGCCGATGCGGTGAAGCAGGGCGTCGCGGTGGTGCGGGCATCGCGTGTGGGATCGGGGCATGTGATGCGCAACGGCGCCGCATCCGACGATGCGCTCGGCACGATCAGCGCGGGCACGCTGAATCCGTACAAGGCGCGCGTTCTGTTGATGCTCGCGCTGGCAGCGGGCGCAGAAGACTTGCAGCGCGTGTTCGACACGTACTAAAACAAAAACGCGAACCGTTTGGAGGTTCGCGTTTTTTCCAGCGTCAAGAAAAGATCAGTTCAGCGGCGGCACGCGCAGCACCTGACCCGGATAGATCTTGTCCGGGCTCTTCAGCATCGGCTTGTTGGCTTCGAAGATGACATCGTTCTTCGCGCCGTTGCCGTAATACTTCTCCGCGATCTTCCACAGATTGTCGCCTGCAACGACCGTGTGATATTGCGATTCCGGCGTGGCGTTCGGCACGGTGAGTTGATCGTCGACCTTATCGACATTCTGGACATTGTCCGCTGCAACGAGAATCTTCTCCTTCGTTGCCTGATCCGCAGCCTGACCGGACACCGTGACGGTATGGGATGCGCCGTCATACTTCACGTCGAGATTGTCCGCGTTCAGACCTTGCGAACGGATGTACGTAGCGATCGCTTCGCCGGCTTTTTGATTCAGTGCGGCGACATCGACCGGCGCTGCGGCGGGTGCAGCCTGAGCGCTCGGCGTCACGGCGCCGAAGAGTTTTTCGCCTGCTTCCTTGATAAAGCTGAGGATTCCCATTGTTCAACTCCTTGATTAACGATGGTTGGACTGCGACGCGAAGTGTAGGCAATTTAGTCGCGCCATCAACCAGATAGTTCTGAGTTTCAATAAGGGAAAGTTGTAGCACTGCTTGTGCGGCAACAAAAGACCATAGTCTGCAACTGTCAAATCCGACGCGGACACCCGACGACAAACCGTCTGACCGACCAAGGCTTACCCGGCGCACCGACGGGTGCCGCTCTCGGACCCCACTTTGCCGCCCTCAGCCCAGGACGGCATGTGTCCCGCGTGCCCATACGCGGGACACCCCACGGTTCAGATGACGCGAATTACGCAGCCGCCTTGCTTTGCTGCGGCTCGTCGGCCACCTGGAAGTTCGACATGATCTCGAGCGCGCGCACCATCGCCGAGTGATCCCATGCCTTGCCGTCGTTCGCGACGCACACGCTGAAGAGTTGCTGCGCGCTGGCCGTGTGGGGCAGGGCGAGACCCATCTTGCGTGCGCCATCGAGCGCGAGGTTCAAATCCTTTTGATGCAGCTCGATCCGGAAGCCCGGATTGAACGTGCGCTTGGTCATGCGCTCGCCATGCAGCTCGAGAATGCGCGATGCCGCGAAGCCGCCCATCAGCGCTTTGCGCACGCGCTCCGGGTCCGCGCCCGAACGCGCCGCGAACAGCAACGCTTCAGCGACCGCTTCGATGTTCAGCGCGACGATGATCTGATTGGCGACCTTGCACGTCTGGCCTGCGCCGTTATCGCCGATATGCGAGATGTTCTTGCCCATCAGATCGAACAGGGGCTTGGCGAGGTTGAACAACTTTTCCGGGCCGCCGACCATGATCGTGAGCGTCGCATCGCGTGCGCCGACTTCGCCGCCGGACACGGGCGCGTCGAGATAATCGCAGCCGAGCGCGTTGATCTTCTTCGCGAACTCTTGCGTGTCGAGCGGGTTGATCGAGCTCATGTCGATCACGAGCTTGCCCTTTTCCAGACCGTTTGCCACGCCGTCATCGGCGAACAGCACGGCGGCAACATCCGGCGTGTCGGGGACCATCGTGATGACGATCTCGCTCGCCTTCGCGACGGCAGTCGAATTCGCGACCACTTGCGTCTTTTCGCGGATATCGTCCGGCACCGGGAACTTGCCGTTCACGACGAGCGTGTGGCCGCCCTTCAGAAGGTTGCGCGCCATGTGCGCGCCCATGATGCCGAGTCCGATGAAACCGATCGTTGCCATACTGAATGCTCCTCCTTGTGTCTTTCGTTAAGCCGTTGCAGCTTGCTTCACATTGCCGATCGACTGAAGCCAGCCGAGACCCGCTTCGGTGCCATTAAGCGGCTTGTATTCGCAGCCGATCCAGCCTTGATAGCCGATCTCGTCGAGCAGCTTGAACAGGAACGGATAGTTGATCTCGCCCGTGCCCGGTTCGTTACGGCCTGGGTTATCGGCGAACTGAATATGCGCGATCTTCGGCAGGTTCTTCTTGATGGTCGCGGCGAGTTCGCCTTCCATCCGCTGCATGTGATAGATGTCGTACTGCAGGAACAGATTGTCGGAACCGACGGCCTGAATCACATCCAGACCTTCCTTCGAACGGTTCAGCGCGAAGCCCGGAATATCGTACGCGTTGCACGGTTCGACGAGCAGGCGAATGCCTTCCTTCTTCAGCGCGTCGGCTGCGAAACGCAGGTTCTCGACGATCGTCGCGCGCACCTGTTCCGCCGATACCCCCGCCGTCGGAATCCCGACGAGGCAGTTCAGTTGCGGCACGTTGAGCGCCTTCGCGTATTCGATCGCGCGCGGCACGCATTCACGAAACTCCGCGACGCGATCCGGCAGGCACGCGATGCCGCGCTCGCCCGCTTCCCAATTCCCGGCGGGCAGGTTGTGCAGCACGATTTGTAGATCGTTTTCCATCAGCGATATTCAACAGTGACTGAAGGAAAACGCATACGGGAACAGGAATTCGACCGCCTTGAACCCCGCCTTCGACGCCGCCGCGAAGCGGTCGAGGAACAGGACTTCGTTGAACAGCATGGTCAGATTCGCGGCAAATTTCGGCATTGTTCTTTCCTGGTGGTCGGTCAGTGGAACGCTCGATGCGTGTTGCTTCAGTCGAGCGGCGTCACGGCGGTCGGTGCATCCGCCTTCGTTTCGGCGAGCTCTTCGAACTCGTTGATCGCGTCGATTTCCGTGCCCATCGCAATGTTGGTCACGCGCTCCAAAATCATTTCGACGACGACCGGCACCTGATGCTTCTCAGCCAGCGCACGCGCTTCCTTCAGCGCCGGCGCAATCTCTTCCGGCTTGAACACGCGCAGCGCCTTGCAGCCCAGACCCTCGGCCACCGCGACGTGATCCACGCCATAGCCTTCGAGTTCCGGCGTTGATGTTGTCGAACGCGAGCTGCACGCAGTAATCCATGTCGAAGCCGCGCTGCGCCTGACGGATCAGACCGAGATACGAGTTGTTCACGACCACATGCACGTACGGCAGCTTGAATTGCGCGCTGACCGCGAGTTCTTCGATCATGAACTGGAAGTCATAGTCGCCCGACAGCGCGACGATCTTGCGTTGCGGATCGGCCGCACGCACGCCGAGCGCGGCGGGAATCGTCCAGCCGAGCGGGCCGGCCTGACCGCAGTTGATCCAGTTGCGCGCCTTGAACACGTGCAGGAATTGCGCACCCGCAATTTGCGAGAGACCGATCGTCGAAACGAAACACGTGTCGCGATCGAACGCGAGGTTAATTTCTTCGTACACGCGCTGCGGCTTCATCGGCACGTTTTCGAAGTGCGTCTTGCGCTGCTGGCAATCCGCGACCCACGCGCCGCGGTCTTTCAGTTTGCCCGCGGCCTTCCATTCCTTCGCCATTTCGACGAACAGTTCGAATGCAGCTTTCGCGTCCGACACGATGCCGAGGTCCGGCCCGAACACGCGGCCGATCTGCGTCGGCTCGATATCCACGTGCACGAACTTACGGCCCTTGGTGTAAACCTCGACGCTGCCCGTATGCCGATTCGCCCAGCGATTGCCGATGCCGAGCACGAAGTCGGAGGCGAGCATCGTCGCGTTGCCGTAGCGGTGCGAGGTCTGCAAGCCGCACATGCCGGCCATCAGCGGGTGATCGTCGGGAATCGCGCCCCAAGGGACA
Source organism: Candidatus Burkholderia humilis (assembly GCA_001184405.1). Taxonomy (GTDB): domain Bacteria; phylum Pseudomonadota; class Gammaproteobacteria; order Burkholderiales; family Burkholderiaceae; genus Caballeronia; species Caballeronia humilis. Next base: position 16,680 of record LFMX01000046.1, on the reverse strand, counting down.
TCAGCGTCGGAATGACGGGCACGCCGAGCGTTTCCGCGAACTGCACGAGCAAGTTTTCTGCCGCTGCGTTCAACACGCCGCCGCCCGAAACGATCAGCGGCTTGTCCGCATCATTCAGCATCGTCAATGCTTTTTCGATCTGCGCGCGCGTCGCTTTCGGTTTATAGACCGGCAGCGGCTCGTACGTGTCGATGTCGAATTCGATTTCGGCCATTTGCACGTCGATCGGCAAATCGACCAGCACCGGACCCGGACGGCCCGAGCGCATCAGATGGAACGCCTGCTGGAACACGCGCGGCACGAGCGCCGGCTCACGCACGGTGACGGCCCATTTCGTGACGGGCTTGGCGATCGATTCGATATCGACGGCCTGGAAATCTTCCTTGTACAGACGTGCGCGCGACGCCTGGCCGGTGATCGCGAGAATGGGGATCGAATCGGCCTGGGCGGAGTAGAGGCCGGTAATCATGTCCGTGCCCGCCGAGCCCGACGTGCTGATACAAACGCCGATGTTGCCCGGTTGCGCACGCGTATACCCTTCGGCCATATACGGTGCGCCTTCCACGTGGCGCACCAGCACGTGGCTGATGCCGCCGGACTTTTTCATCGCCGAGTAGAACGGGTTGATGGCCGCGCCCGGCACGCCGAACGCGGTATCGATTCCTTCTTTTTCCAGCACGAGGACGGCTGCGTCGACGGCTCTCATCTTGGGCATGGTTGTCTCCTTCTGGGGTCTCTATCCGAAATCGCTGTCTGCAAAGAAGCAGGGTTCCGTTGCACTTTAAATCTGTGAAAAAGGTTTGATAAGATCAGCGGCAATCGCTTTTTTCCAAACTAAAAGTATCGAATGTCCGCGTGACAGGACACTGGCGGGAGACGAGAGATGGACCGCTTCAAACAGATCGAAACCTTCGTGCGCGTGGCCGAAGCCGGCAGTCTCGCGGCGGCGCTGGAGGAGGGCGTGTCGCCCGTGATTCTCGGACGACGTATCGATGCGCTGGAGAAACGCATCGGCGTGAAGCTGATGTATCGCTCGACGCGGCGGCTCGTGATCAGCGAAGACGGCGCGGCGTTTCTCAACCGCTGCAAGAATCTGCTCGCCGACTGGGATCAGGCGGAGAATGAACTCGCGGCGGGACGGCGTGCGGTAGGCGGGCACATCTGATCGTGTCGGCGCCGGCGGCGTTCGGGCGCATGCACGTCGCGCCCCACACGCCCCCCGTTCGTGCGCGACAAACCCGAGTTGCAGATGTCGTTCAATCTGACCGACTGTGTCGTCGATCTGGTGCGCGAAGGCTATGACCTGTCGATACGCATCGGCGGCGCGGTCGATCCGAACTTCGTCGCAGTGAAGCTGGCAAGCAACCGGCGCGTGGTCTGCGGCACGCCCGCGTATTTCAAAAAGCACGGCCGGCCGAAAACGCTCGAGGATTTGCCGAATCACAATTGCCTCGCGTTCAATCTGCAAGGCGGACAGAATCGCGGCTGGTACTTCCGACGCAACGGCAAAGTGGTGACGGTGCGCGTGACCGGCAATCTCGATTGCAACAACGGTGAACTGCTGCATCGCCGGGCATCGGAAGAGCTGGGGCTCGGTTGGCGCTCAACGTGGGAAATCCAGCGGCAATTGGAATCGGGCGAACTGGAAACCGTGCTCGACGAATTCGAATTGCCCGATTACGACATCCTCGCGGTCTACCCGTAACAGCGGTACATTCCGGCGCGCGTGCGCTATTTCATTGATTATCTTAAGGAAATTTACGCGCAGCCGGGATATTGGAGCGGCCGGCTGACGTTGCCGAGCGAACCGCTAACTCTTTGAAAACGCGCTCGAAATTGCAATTGCACGAGCGCATACAAAAAGCTATAGTCTTTAGCTTCTCACTTGCCGCACCGGTCCGGCGCCCGGGTGGCTTCTATCCAAAAGTTCGCACAAGGAGTGAATATGCGTCATTACGAAATCGTCTTTATCGTGCATCCCGATCAAAGCGAGCAAGTGCCCGCGATGATCGAGCGCTACAAGAACACGATCACGTCGCACGGTGGCCAGATCCACCGTATCGAAGACTGGGGCCGTCGCCAACTGGCTTACATGATCGAGAAACTCGCGAAGGCTCACTACGTCTGCATGAACATCGAATGCGACCAGGCTACGCTCGAAGAACTCGAACACGCATTCAAGTTCAACGACGCGGTTCTGCGTCACCTCATCGTCAAGATGAAGAAGGCCGAAACCGGCCCGTCGCCGATGATGAAGGAAGTGCAGCGCGAAGAAGCCAAGAAGGCAGCCAGCCAGCCGTCCGAAGCGCAGGCTTAAGAGAATTCATTCGTCACGGCCACCAAGGTTTAAGTGAACCGGCTGCAACTGACAGCAAGCGTCGTGGAACGCGAACCGGTACGGTACACGCCCGCCGGCATCCCGATCGCAAGCTGCACGTTGCAACACGCGGCAGAAGTCGTCGAAGCGGGCATCGCCCGGAAAGTCGAACTGACACTGCAGGCGGTAGCGGCCGGCGAAGCGAGCGGCAGACTGGAAAGCTGTCCGATGGGCGTCGAAACACGCTTCACGGGCTTTCTGGCGAAGCGAAGCCGTAACGCGCGAACCTTGGTGTTTCACATCACAGAATTGCAGGACATTGGAAAAGACTAATCATGCCCCGCCTGACTGGTAAGAAATTCGACAAGCGTCGTCAGCAACAAAACCCGCTCTTCAAGCGCAAGAAGTTCTGCCGTTTCACGGCAGCCGGTGTCGAGTACATCGACTACAAGGACACGGAAACGCTGAAGGACTTCATCGGCGAAAACGGCAAGATCACGCCGGCTCGTCTGACTGGCACGAAGGCGCACTATCAGCGCCAGCTCGACACGGCAATCAAGCGTGCGCGTTTCCTCGCGCTCCTGCCGTACACCGACCTGCACAAGGCCTAATCAGACGACGCACTAAGGAAAGCCAAAAATGCAAATCATTCTTTTGGAAAAGGTCGTCAACCTGGGCAACCTCGGCGATATCGTCAAGGTCAAGGACGGCTACGCACGTAACTTCCTGATCCCCGGCAAGAAGGCTCGCCGCGCGACCAAGGACGCAATCGCTGAATTCGAAGTTCGCCGCGCGGACCTCGAAAGGGTCGCCGCTGAAAAGCTGGCAGCCACTCAGGCTCAAGGCGAAAAGCTGAACGGCTTCACGGTTCAGATCGGCCAGAAGGTGGGCGTCGACGGCCGTCTGTTCGGTTCGGTGACGAACGCGGACATCGCTGATGCGCTGAAGAAGCAAGGCTTCGCAGAAGTCGAAAAGTCGCAAGTGCGTCTGCCGCAAGGCCCGATCAAGCTGGTCGGCGACCATCCGGTTCAAGTGGCGCTGCACACGGACGTTCTCGTCGACGTCACGGTGTCGGTGCTCGGCGAACACGCGTAAGCCGGCGCGAGGCGTCACGCCTCGTATCGCGAAAAAGGGAGCCTCCGCGGCTCCTTTTTTTGTCTGAAGGGTGTAGCGCACCACGTATTTCATCGATAATTCCACCCCATGAACGCTCCGTCCAAAGATCCGCAACTCGATGCGCTGAAGGTCCCACCGCACTCGATCGAGGCCGAACAATCGGTCATCGGCGGCCTGCTGCTGGACAACGTGGCATGGGACCGCATCGCCGATGTCATAGCGCAAAGCGATTTTTATCGCTATGACCATCGCATCATTTACGAGCATATCGGCAAGCTGATCGCGTCCACGCGTCCGGCCGACGTGATCACCGTCTACGAATCGCTGACGAGTTCCGGCAAGGCCGAGGAAGTCGGCGGGCTTGCGTATCTGAACGCGCTGGCGCAGAACACGCCGAGCGCAGCCAATATTCGCCGTTATGCGGAAATCGTGCGCGATCGCGCCGTGCTGCGGCGGCTCGTGTCGGTCGCAGACGAAATTTCCGCCGATGCGTTCAATCCGCAAGGCAAGGAAGTCCGCCAGATTCTGGACGAAGCCGAAGCGCGCGTGTTTTCCATTGCCGAATACGGCGCGCGCGGCACGCAGGGCTTTCTCGAAATCGGACCGTTGCTGACACAGGTGGTCGAGCGCATCGACACGCTGTATCACACGGCCAATCCGAGCGATGTCACCGGCACGCCGACCGGTTTCGTCGACCTGGACCGCATGACGTCCGGCATGCACGGCGGCGAATTGATCATCGTGGCAGGGCGCCCGTCGATGGGTAAAACAGCGTTTTCGATGAACATCGGCGAATACGTCGCGGTCGAGTACGGCTTGCCCGTCGCAGTGTTCTCGATGGAAATGCCCGGCACGCAATTGACGATGCGTATGCTCGGCTCGGTCGGCCGGCTCGACCAGCACCGCATGCGAACCGGCCGCCTGACCGACGAGGACTGGCCGAAGCTTACGCACGCGGTGCAGAAAATGAGCGAGGCGCAGCTTTTCATCGATGAAACCGGTGGTCTGAATCCGATGGAATTGCGCTCGCGCGCGCGGCGGTTGTCGCGTCAGTGCGGCAAGCTCGGGCTGATCATCGTCGATTATTTGCAGCTGATGTCGGGCTCCGGCAGCGGCGGCGAAAACCGCGCGACGGAAATCTCAGAGATTTCGCGTTCGCTGAAGAGCCTGGCGAAAGAACTCGATGTCCCGGTGATTGCGTTGTCGCAGTTGAATCGCGGTCTGGAACAGCGGCCGAGCAAGCGCCCGATCATGTCCGATCTGCGGGAATCCGGCGCTATCGAACAGGACGCGGACGTGATTCTCTTTATTTACCGCGACGAAGTTTACAACCCCGACAGCCCGGACAAGGGCACGGCGGAAATCATTATCGGCAAACAGCGTAACGGTCCGATCGGCCCGGTTCGCCTTACTTTCCACGGCCAATACACGAAGTTTGACAACTTCGCCGGCGCTCAGAGCTTCTACGGCAGCGAATAAGCCGTCACGCTGCATCAACTGTCAAGCCTTGTCTGCACCTGCGCCGCGCGGCATGTTCGCGCGGTGCGTGCGGTGCCGCGCAAAGGTACAATATGTTAGTTTGATGTCTGTCGTATTGACCCATTTAGCGGGAATTACATGTTCGGTCGTTTTATGCCCACCGAGGGCAAATTCTTCGAGATTTTCAATGCGCACGCGAAATGCATGGTCGATGCAAGCCGCGAGCTCGAATTACTGATCGACAACCTGGACGAAGCGGAAGTCCACAAGCAGAACGTTCAGGCGAACGAAAAACGTGCCGACAAGCTGACGCACGAAACCATCGACCTGTTGCACAAGACGTTCATCACGCCGCTCGACCGCGACGAAATCCACAAGCTCATCACCACGATGGACGACATCCTCGACCTGATGGAGGACGTCGCCACGGCCATTTCGCTGTATGACGTGCGCTCGGTGACGTCCGAAGCGAGCCAGCTCGCGCATATCGTCACGGCGACGGTGGTGCGCGTGCAGCAGGCCGTCGAATTGCTCGCGGATATGAAGCGCGCTAGCGAAATCCTGAAGATTTGCGAGGAAATCGATCGTCTGGAATCGGACGCCGACCGCGTGCTGCGTTCGGCCATGTCCAAGCTCTTTCGCGAGGAAGACGACGTGAAGACGCTCATCAAGCTCAAGGCGATCTACGAACTGCTGGAAACGATCACCGACAAGTGCGAAGACGTCGCGAACATCATCGAAGGGATCGTACTGGAAAACGCCTGATCACGCCGCCCGTGCCCGTGGCGCGCGTGATCATACGAGACGCGCGCGCCGAGGTACGACGACATCCGGCGTGACGCGCCGGTCAGAACACAACACATCCGATGCATTCGATTCAACTCGCCATCTGGACCGTCAGCCTGCTCGTCATCGTCGCGCTTCTGTTCGACTTCATGAACGGGTTTCACGACGCCGCCAATTCCATCGCCACGGTCGTCTCGACCGGCGTGCTCAAACCGCAGCAAGCGGTTGCCTTTGCCGCCGCGTTCAACGTCATCGCGTATTTCATTTTTCATTTGAAGGTGGCCGCGACGGTCGGCAAAGGAACGATCGACCCGAATATCGTCGACCACTACGTCATTTTCGGCGCGCTCGGCGGCGCGATCGGCTGGAACGTCGTCACGTGGATTTACGGCATTCCGTCGAGTTCGTCGCATGCGCTGATCGGCGGGCTGGTCGGCGCGGGGCTGGCGAAATCCGGTTGGGGTTCGCTGAATTGGGACGGGCTGCTCAAGACCATCGCGTTTATCTTCATCTCGCCGATTCTCGGTTTCATCCTCGGCTCGTTTTTCATGCTGCTCGTGTCGTGGATGTATTTCCGCACGCCGCCGTCGAAGATCGACCAGCGTTTCCGGCATTTGCAACTCGTGTCCGCAGGCCTGTATTCGCTCGGGCACGGCGGTAACGATGCCCAGAAGACCATCGGCATTATCTGGATGCTGCTGATCGCGACAGGTTACGCATCCGCAACGGCCGAAGCGCCGCCGATCTGGGTCATCGGTCTGTGCTATCTGTCGATGGGTCTCGGCACGCTGTTCGGCGGCTGGCGAATCGTGCGCACGATGGGCCAGAAGATCACCAAGCTCAAGCCCGTCGGCGGTTTCTGCGCGGAGACGGGCGGGGCGCTAACGCTGTTCGTCGCGTCGTTCCTCGGCATTCCGGTTTCCACGACGCACACGATCACCGGCGCAATCGTCGGCGTCGGCGCGACGCAGAAGTTCAGCGCGGTGCGCTGGGGCGTGGCGGGCAATATCGTGTGGGCGTGGATTTTGACGATTCCCGCGTCGGCTTTGCTCGCGGCGGCGGGCTGGTGGGTCGGCCACCGGTTCCTCTAGGCCATTCGGCGGGCTCGCGTTCGTTCAGCGAGCCCGCGACCATCAAATGATCAGCGACGATACTCCGTCCATCGGGATGATCACGCCCGACACGTAACTTGCGCGACGGCTCGCCAGAAAGAGCGCGACATCGGCGATTTCCTCTGGTTTTGCGTAGCGGCCCCATCATCGGTACCTTGGCCTGGCTGTCGGCGAGCGCCTGATCGCGCGTGACGCCCAGCCGCTGCGCCTCGAGCGCAAGCGCTTCTTCGACGCGTTCGGTCAGCGTCGCGCCCGGTATGAGCACGACTTGCTGCGGATAGACATACGAAAAATATTTCGCGTCCATCGCGGCTTTGTAGGCGGCAGCATCGAGCGAATCGGGATCGTAGCGGCGCGCGACGCCCGCACTGTTGATCAGAATGTCGATGGGTCCGAGCGCCGCGCTCGCTTCCTCGACCACATCTTCCGCGCTATGTGCCTCATGCAGATCAGCGCGCGCGAGGTGAACGTGATGGCCATCTTTGGCCAGTTGTTCGCGTGCGTGGGCGAGATTGGCGCATCGCGCGAGACGATCGCGACTTTGGCGCCTTCGCTCGCAAACGCCTTCGCGCATGCAAAGCCGATGCCCTTGCTACCGCCCGTGATCAGGACGACCTTGCCTGCAAAACCGAGGTCCATGATGGTTTCGCTCCTAAGCCTGTTTGCGTCGTTCGTTTTCCGCGATACGCGGGGTGTCGGGACACGATAGCAGAGAGGCGGAGCGAGCGTCAGTTGCTTCCCGTGGCAAAACGCGCGATCGGATCGTCGCTTGGTGCGGACTTGGGCGCGAGCGAGCCGGTGGAGGCACGCATCACGCGGACGGGCGGATCGGCGGGTTCGGCTACGGCTTGCGCGGCGCGCGAAGTCGATGGCGGCGGTTCGAACGCATCGGCGGCGGCCTGGATCGGATCGGGCGCGGCGTTGATCGTCGCGACGGCGGTTTGAGCCTGACGCTGGGCGGCGCTGAGCGATGAGGGCGGCGGCTCGAAGGCGTCTGCCGTTGCGGACGATACCGCGCTCTGCGCTTGACGTTGCGCCGCGCTGATCAACGAAGGCGGCGGCTCGAACGCATCCGCGCTATTCGCGGCTTGACGCCCGACCAGCGCACTCTGCACCGGCGAAGCAAGCGATGCGAGATAAGTCGGTGCATCGAAAGGCGTCGTCGGCGCGGTTCTCTCCGGCGCAACGCGTCGAATGCCATCGAAGCGCTTCGCCCAATACGGATTCGTCAGGTAATCCAGCCGCACGGTGCCGCCGGTCGATGGCGCGTTCACAAACCGCAGCTTGCCGACGTAAATCCCGACATGCGAATGCGCGCGCCCGGTCGTGTTGAAAAAGATCAGATCGCCGGGCGCGATTTCATCCGGTTCGATACTTTCGCCGCGTCCGCTCATATCCGCAGTCGTGCGCGGCAGATTCACGGACGCCGCGCGATCGACGACATAGCGCACGAGTCCGCTGCAATCGAAACCCGCATCCAGCGTATTGCCGCCCCAGCGATACGGCACGCCGACGAGCGCCATCGCCTGAATGGAGATTTCCTCGCGCCCGACGCTGTGATCGACGAAATTGGGAAAGCCCGCAGGCGGCTTATACGTGCGATTCGCAGCCGTGCTCGTCGCCGATGGCTTGCGCGCGGCCTGCTGCGGCGCGCTTCCACACGCGGCAAGCAGAACGGAAACCAAAAGCGGCAGCCAGAATCGACGCATTTCAAGCAGGCGAGCAAAATCTCGCCGAAAGTAGTGCAGTTTGCCGATACTAGCCCGTCGAACGGGCGTGCGGCAAACGCACTTTAGGCTTTACTTGAATAAACGGCCGTAAGTGTTGCCGCGGTGAAACGGGCGCGCAAACAGAAACGGCCCGGAAGATCGCTCTTCCGGACCGTTTCTGCAGCAAATAACACGTTAAAGGATATCCGAAGCGTAATCTGCGAGACGCGAGCGCTCGCCGCGCGCCAAGGTCACGTGGCCGCTATGCGTCCAGCCCTTGAAGCGATCGACCACGTAAGTCAGACCGGAACTGCCTTCGGTCAGATAAGGCGTGTCGATCTGCGCGATATTCCCCAGACATACGATCTTCGTGCCCGGACCCGCGCGCGTGACGAGCGTTTTCATCTGCTTCGGTGTCAGATTCTGCGCCTCGTCGATGATCACGTACTTATCCACGAACGTGCGCCCGCGCATGAAATTCATGCTCTTCACCTTCAGGCGCGAACGGATGAGTTCCTGCGTCGCGGCGCGGCCCCATTCGCCGGCGGCGTCATCGGTTTTCTGGAGGACTTCGAGGTTGTCATCGAATGCGCCCATCCACGGCTGCATCTTCTCTTCCTCGGTGCCCGGCAAAAAGCCAATATCCTCGCCGACCGGAACCGTCGCGCGTGTCACGATGATCTCGTTGTAGCGCTTGTCGTCGAGCACTTGCGCGAGACCGGCGGCGAGCGCCATCAGCGTCTTGCCGGTGCCGGCTTGACCGAGCAGTGTGACGAAATCGACTTCCGGGTTCATCAACAGATTGAGCGCGAAATTCTGCTCGCGATTGCGCGCCGTGATCCCCCACACATTGTTCTTGTGATGGCCATAGTCGCGTAGCGTTTGCAACAACGCGGTCTTGCCGTTCAGCTCGCGCACGACCGCATGGAACGACGGTTCGCCGTTCTGCGGCTCGAGATAGACAAACTCGTTGACAAGCATCGACGAACACAGCGGCCCGGTCACGCGGTAATACGTCGTGCCGGTTTTCGTGTCCTGCCAGCTTTCCATACCCTTCGCGTGCTTGGTCCAGAAGTCCTGCGGCAGCGCGCGCACGCCGGAGTAGAGCAGGTCCTTGTCTTCGAGAACCTGATCGTTGAAGTAGTCTTCGGCGGGCAGACCGAGCGCGTGCGCCTTGATCCGCATGTTGATGTCTTTCGACACCAGCACGACCTGACGGTCCGGCCGCTCCTTCTGCAACGCGCGCACGACGCCGAGAATCTGGTTGTCCGCCTTGCCGACGGGCAGACCTTCGACCGGTTCGATGTCGGTGAGCGTCGTCTGGAAGTACAGACGGCCGAGCGCATCGCGATTGCCTTGCGCGGCGAGCGGAATGCCTTCGGTCATCTTGCCCGCGTGCGCGACGAGCGCATCGAGCGTGCGGCTCACCTGACGCGCATTGCGCGCCACTTCCGACATGCCTTTCTTGTGGTTGTCGAGTTCTTCCAACGTCATCATCGGCAGATAGACGTCGTGTTCCTCGAAGCGGAAAAGCGAACTCGGGTCGTGCATCAGCACGTTGGTATCGAGCACGAAGAGCTTGCGCAACTCGGCTTCCTGCACGTTACGCTGGCGGAGTTTGGGCTGCGCGGCGGTGTCTTTCGCGGCGCTCGTGGATGCAGGCGCGACAGGCGTATCGGCGCGCTCCGTGCGCGATTCGACAGGCTCTGGTTTGGCCATCGCGGGTTGCAGCAGCGCCGCCGTCTGCTTCGATTTTCGGCCGCGCGTGGGTACGGAACCGGGCGCTGGCGGAGGCACGGCGGCTTCCATCGGCGCTTCGGCGGGAATCTGGGTCAGGACATCGCTCGCGATTGCGCGTAGCGTGTGCGCGGCATTCGCGGCGGGACGCTCGGCGGCAACGGTGTCAACCGCGCCGTAGGCGGCGTCTTCGGGGGCCGCAGTTAGTTTCTTGGACTGCTTCGACGGCCGTGCTTTGGCCTTGTACTCTTCAGCCGGAAGGAGATGGCCGAGCTTGGCCGGGGCGGTAGGCAAAGGCATGGTGTTCCCTCGAAAGGAATCGGGTCGTGTATCGTGCACCGCCTGTCGCATCCTGCTCGTCCGCCCTCGCAGCGGGACGTGTCCACAGTTTGCGCCCGGCGGCGCGCTTCGTTGTCAAAACGCCGGTTCGCCTAAGTTTCGATCTGCTCCTTTGGGAAGTGCGTTCGTCACATCGCACGAGAGACCAGGATTCGTGGCTTTTGCGCGACGCCAATAAAAAAGCCGCCGTTCCGGCTACCGGAACCAGCGGCTGACTGCTCTTTCAGAACGCCCGCGCCATACCCGCTCCACATAGTCCGGATCCCTGCCGACCACACCACAGGGCGCATGACGGCGAATGCGGAAAGAGGTGGAGGGGGGAGACAGGCGCTCATTGCGGACCAATATAGCGTGCCTCAAATCGCTTGTACAGCCTCGACGATGGCCTCCACATGGCCCGGCACCTTGATCCCGCGAAACTCGCGGCGCAGCACGCCTTTTTCATCGAGCAGGAAGGTCGAACGCTCGATTCCGCACACTTCCTTGCCATACATCTTCTTCATTTTGATGACATCGAAGAGCGCGCAGATGGCTTCATCGCTATCCGATACGAGCGTGTACGGCAGTTCGAGCTTCGCCTTGAAGTTGTCGTGCGATTTCACGCTGTCGCGCGAGATGCCGATCACTTCAGCGCCGACGGCCTTGAACTGCTCGTAGTTGTCGCGGAATTGCAGGCTTTCCTGCGTGCAGCCGGGCGTGTTGTCCTTCGGATAGAAGAACAGCACGACTTTCTGGCCGCGCAGGCTGGAAAGCGTGAATTCGCCACCGGTTGCGGGAGCGGTGAAATCGGGAATGGGCTGGTCGACTGCGACTGGCACGAAGTTTTCTCCGGTTGTTGTGTGTTTGTCGATCGGAAAGGGCGTGCGCGACGGACTTCAGCGCAAGCAGATTCAGCCCGGCTGGACGATCAGTTCGCCCGCGCGGCCCGGAATCTCGCCCCACGTCACAGGGTACGTGGGTAGCGTCGCGCGGTCCAGCGTCGTATGATAGTCGCCCATCGTGGCGAAGGTGTGTCCCTGCGCGCGCCAGCCTTCGAGAAGCTGCTCGAACACGGGCGCGAGCTTCTGGCCTTCGAGTTCCGCGTGCAGTGTGAAGACCTGATCGTGCGGATTATTCTGCGTGCGCTTGAGCAGATGCGCCGCCACATTACTTTCGTCGATGCCATCCACCCCGAGAATTTCGTCGATGGTCGGCAGCGTCGTAGGCATCTGCACGTGATTGAGCGTGCGTCCGTCGAGCACGGGAATGTACGGTGTGTGGCCGCGGCCATCGGAGGCGTACTGCATGCCCCACGCGTCGATCTGCTCGAACGCGTAGCCGTTCATCTGCCAGCCCGCCGCGCCGTGCGTGACGGGCGGCGCACCAAATACATCGACAAAACGCGCATGACTTTGCTGCATCTGCGCGGCCGTCCACGCGCGATCACGCGCGCGCACGTTGTCTTGCCAGTACACGTGATCCCACGTATGGATGCCGCATTCGAAGCCGGCTTCGTGGATCGCGCGCATTTCGGACACGGCTTCGCGCCCGATATCCGGCCCCGGCAGCAGCACGCCGTACATCAGCGTCTTGATGCCGTAGTGCTCGACCACCGACGTGCGCGACACCTTCTTCAGAAAGCCCGGCCGGAACACGCGCCGCAGCGCCCCGCCGGTGTGATCCGGCCCGAGGCTGAAAAGAAACGTCGCGCGCGCGTTGAACTTGTCGAAGATGCGCGCGAGATTCGGCACGCCTTCACGCGTGCCGCGCAGCGTATCGACGTCGATCTTGAGAACAATGCGAGCCACGCGCGTTCCTTACGACTGCTCGACCAGCTTGCGCGCCTCGCCCACATGCGAGCGATACGCTTCGAAGATCTTGCGCAACGCGTCGTCCATCGTGGCTTGCGGCGCCCAGCCGAGTTCCTGCATGGTGTTTTCGATCTTCGGCACGCGGTTCTGCACGTCCTGATAGCCCGCGCCGTAGTACGCGCCCGACGACGTTTCAACGAGCTGAACCTGCTTCGCGCTGTCTGCGTATTCGGGGAATTCGCCTGCGAGCTTGAGCATCATGTTCGCGAGTTCGCGCACCGAGAAGTTGTTCTTCGGATTGCCGATGTTATAGATCTTGCCCGTCGCGACGCCATTCTTGTTTTCGATGATCTTCATCAGCGCGCCGATGCCGTCGTCGATATCCGTGAACGCACGCTTTTGCGCGCCGCCATCGACGAGATTGATGTTCTCGCCGCGGACGATGTGCCCCAAGAACTGCGTCACCACGCGCGACGAACCTTCCTTCGGCGTGTAGATGGAGTCGAGGCCCGGGCCAATCCAGTTGAACGGACGGAAGAGGGTGAAGTTCAAGCCTTCCATGCCGTAACCCCAGATCACGCGATCCATCAACTGCTTGGAGCACGCGTAAATCCAGCGCGGCTTATTAACGGGACCGTAGGACAGCACGGAATTTTCAGGATCGAATTGCTCGTCGGTGCACATGCCGTACACTTCGGATGTCGACGGAAACACCAGATGCTTACCGTATTTCACGGCCGAACGCACGATCGGCAGATTGGCTTCGAAATCCAGTTCGAACACGCGCAGCGGCTGCTGCACGTAAGTCGCGGGCGTGGCGATGGCGACGAGCGGCAGGATCACATCGCACTTCTTGATGTGATACTCGACCCACTCCTTGTTGATGGTGATGTCGCCTTCGAAGAAATGCATCCGCTCGTGATTCGCGAGCTCGCCCAGGCGATCGGTTTGCATGTCCATCCCGAAGACTTCCCAGTCGGTGATTTCGAGGATGCGCTTGGACAGATGATGGCCGATAAAGCCGTTGACACCCAGAATCAGAACTTTTTTCATGAATGACGAGAAGATTGAATGATTCGGCCGAATTCGGCGGGATCGACGGTCCGCTCTTCGCCCACGGGTTGAGACTCGGCATTGAGCTGCCGATGCCGCAATTCGTGGACAGCGATGACGCGGCCATCGCCGCAGACGCCAAACATGGTATTATCCCGCACCGTCAGGCCCGGGGGCAAACTCCGCAACTCACCGAGCATTTCGGGTGAAACGTTGGGCGCGCCCGTTTCGGGCACGAGCCGCGCCCGCGCGACGATAAACCGGTCGGTGCCGAGATCCGAAAACGCACCCGGATACGGCGGCGCGACGGCGCGAATCAGGTTGTAGACGCGTTGTGCAGGCTGCGTCCAGTCGATACGGCCGTCTTCCGGCTTGCGGCCGCCGTAGTAACTGCCGGTGGAAAGATCGTTCGGCAGATGCGGCGCTTCGCCTGCCAGCAACGCGGGCAGCACGCGCCAGAGCGTCTGCTCGGCGACGACGACGGTTTTGTCGAAGACTTGCGCGGCGGTATCGTCGGGAAGGATGGGGACGGGCGTTTGCACGAGGATTGCGCCCGCGTCGGGCTTGGCGAGCATTTCGTGCAGCGTCGCGCCGGACTCGGTTTCGCCGTTGATCACCGCCCAGTTGGTCGGTACGCGTCCGCGATACTTCGGCAACAGCGAGCCGTGCATGTTGTACGCGCCGCGCCGGGCGAGCGCGAGCAGCGACACCGGCAACATGTGCCGGTAATAAAACGAGAAGATGAAATCCGGCGCGGCTTTGGCGACGGCCGCGGCGACATCGGGCGATTTCGGATCGGCGGGCATGATTGTTTCGATGCCGTGCTCCGCCGCGACCTGCGCGACGCTGCCAAACCAGATGTTCTCGCTCGCACTGTCCTCGTGCGTGACGACGAGCGCGACCTCCACGCCGCGCGCGAGCAGCACCTGCAAACACCGTACGCCGACGTTGTGATACGCGAAGACGACTGCGCGCGGCTTCATCGGCCGTCTTCCTCACGCGTGACGATGGCAACTTGCTGCACCGCTTCCTGACGCGGCTTGCTCGCGATCGGCAGGCCATCGCGCTGTTCGAGGATCGTCTGGACGAGATAACGCGGACGCGCGCGCACCTGCTGATAGATGCGCCCGATGTATTCGCCGAGCAAGCCGAGCGCGAAGATGATCACACCGAGCATGAAGAACGTGATGGCGAAGAGGGTGAACACACCCTGGACTTCCGCGCCGAACATGAAGCGGCGAATCAGCAGCAGGAACAGGCCCGCCGAGCCGACCGACAGAATCACGCCGATAAACGACAGCCATTGCAGCGGCACCACCGAAAAGCCGGTGACGAGATCGAAGTTCAACCGAATCAGGCTGTACAGCGAATATTTCGATTCGCCCGCGAAGCGCTCTTCATGCGCGACGCGCACTTCGATCGGGTTCTGCGCGAACGTGTACGCGAGCGCCGGAATGAACGTGTTGATTTCGCCGCAGCGATTGATCGTGTCGATGATGTGCCGGCTGTACGCGCGCAGCATGCAGCCCTGATCCGTCATTTTGATCTTGGTGATGCGCTCGCGCAGGCGGTTCATCGCGAGCGACGCCTTTTTGCGCCACAGGCTGTCCTGACGCTGCTCGCGAATCGTGCCAACGTAGTCGTAGCCCTCGTGCATCTTCTCGACGAGCTTGCTGATTTCTTCGGGCGGATTTTGCAGATCGGCATCGAGCGTGACGACGATATCGCCGCGCGATTGCTCGAAGCCCGCGAGAATCGCCATATGCTGGCCGTAGTTGCCGTTGAGCAGAATCACGCGTGTCGTGTCCGGACGCACGTGAAACTGCTGCGCAAGCAGCACCGCCGATTTATCGCGGCTGCCGTCGTTGATGAAGATCACTTCGTACGACGTGCCGAGCGCATCGAGCGCCGGGTACAGGCGCGCGAACAACGCCGCGAGACCGTCTTCCTCGTTGTACACGGGAATGATGATCGAGACTTCGGGCGCTTCGATCGACGTCGCCGGAAAATCCGTATGACTCATGTTGCTGTGGGTTTCCTTGGGTTATTCGCCGGTTTAAGCGTGCTGCGCGCAGATTTCATCGATCGATTTCACCACGTGATCGACGTCTTCCGCCGTCATGCCCGTGAAGAGGGGCAGCGTCACGGTCGATGCGCCGTAGCGCTCCGCATGCGGGAACATGCCTTCCTTGAAGCCGCGCGCGCGATACAACGTGAACAGATGCAGCGCCGGATAATGCACGCCGCTGCCGACTTGCCGCTCCTTCAGCGCTTCCATGAACCCGGCGCGCGTGAGCTTCAGGCGATCGAGCGGCAGCGCGATCTGGAACATATGCCAGTTGCTGTCGGTGAAATTCTTCGGCGGCAGACCCACGCCGAGCGCGACGGCCGCGCCGCCTTCGAAGGCATCGAAATACCGGCGCGCCAGTTCGCGGCGCTGTGCCGTGATCTCATCCGTCTTGCGCAGCGAACCCAGACCGACGCGCGCTGCGACATCCGTCAGGTTGTACTTGCCGCCGAGGACATCGCAATCCATGCCGTCGAAGCCGGTGCGCGTGATGCCTTGCAGCCGGTACTTACGCGCGAGCTCCGCTTCGTCTTCGTTGTTCATCACGAGCGCGCCGCCTTCGATCGACGTGATGTTCTTGTTCGCGTGAAAGCTGAACGACACCAGATCGCCGATTGCGCCGATGCGTTCGCCCCGCCAGCTCGAGCCGAACGCCTGCGCCGCGTCCTCGATCACGCGCAGCTTGTGGGCGCGCGCGATTTCACAAAGGCGATCCATATCGACCGGCAAGCCCGCCAGATACACCGGCATGAGAGCTTTTGTGCGCGGCGTGATCGCTTTTTCGAGCAAGTTCAGGTCCATGTTGCGCGTGACCGGATCGATATCGACGAAAACCGGCGTCGCGCCCACTTCCAGAATGACGTTCGCCGTCGACACCCAGGTCATCGGCGTGGTGATGACTTCGTCGCCTTCGCACACGCCCGCAATGCGCAGCGCGATTTCCATCGTGCAGGTGCCCGAATTGAACGCGCGCACCGGACGCCCACCGCAATAAGCCGACAATTCCGCCTCGAACTGCTGATTCTGCGGGCCGGTCGTGATCCAGCTGGAACGCAGCACGTCGACGACGCCCTGAATGGTCTCTTCATCGATTTCCGGTTTGACGAAGGGCAGGAACGGCCGCGAAGTCTGTGTCATGGACAATTTGCTCTGTTGATTGGAGTTGATCTGGCGT
>LFMX01000045.1 GCA_001184405.1 Candidatus Burkholderia humilis | reverse complement strand
TTGAGTTACCGCTCAACTTCCACGATACGTGCTGTAAGCCCACGGCGAAACGAGCAGCGGCACGTGATAATGCGCGCCCGAATCCGCGATGCCGAAGCGCAGCGACACGCGATCGACGAAGCGCGGTTCCGGCACGTTCACGCCGATCGCTGAGTAATCGCCTGCATGAAAGACGAGTTCGTATTCGCCGGTTTCGAAGTCCGCGCCTTCGAGCAGCGGCGAATCCGCACGGCCGTCGTCGTTCGTGTGGATGGTTTTGATCGCGCGGCGGGCGTCGCCGTTGAGCGCGAACAGCTCGACTTTGATGTTCGCGCCCGGGCGGCCGTGCGCGGTGTCGAGGACGTGGGTGGTGAGCTTGCCCATTTCGCAGTTTCCTTGAGTGGTGCGAGATCCGGCTTTGCGCATCGATCCGAAATTCGGCACTTTGAACGAACAGTGCGTCAGCGGCGGATCGAGGCTCCACGTCAGTGGCTACATACCCGTCAGTGTTTCAGATGCGCGCCGTGTACAGCATTGTAGAAATTCCAGACGCGATGTGCGGCCCCGATAGGAAAAATAATGCGCCACGCATGACAGAAATCTGTAAGGTTTGTTTTAAGGGCCATTTTTCGCAGCATTCCGGCGTTCTGCGCGATCCTAACCGTGCCAAAAATCGCGAATATATTGCGCACGTGAAGCCGGACATCACCGCTGGCTGATTGCCGCCTTATTTTTGTCCGCCGACAGTGGCGATGCGCGCAGAACATGCCGCATCCCGAAGACGGCGATCGACGCTGGGTAACCGGGGTTTTGTGAACGCCCAACCGTCTTTGGAGAGA
The DNA here is from genome assembly GCA_001184405.1 of Candidatus Burkholderia humilis. Lineage (GTDB taxonomy): Bacteria > Pseudomonadota > Gammaproteobacteria > Burkholderiales > Burkholderiaceae > Caballeronia > Caballeronia humilis. The sequence goes on along the minus strand of LFMX01000045.1, from coordinate 34,756 downwards.
AATCGATGCAACGCACCTTGCTGGTCAAGAACGCCCACATGCTCGTCACGATGGATGCACAACGGCGCGAAATCGCGGATGGCGGGATGTTTATCGAAGGAAACCGGATCGTCGCGGTTGTGGCCGAACGGACGAGTTGCCCAAAACCGCCGACGAAGTGCTCGATATGCGCAGGCATCTGGTGATTCCGGGGCTGGTGAACACGCATCATCATATGTATCAGAGCCTGACGCGCGCCGTGCCGGCCGCGCAGAACGCCGAGCTGTTCGGCTGGCTCACGAGTTTGTACAAGATTTGGGCGCATCTGACGCCGGAGATGATCAACGTCTCGACGACGACCGCGATGGCAGAACTGTTGCTCTCGGGCTGCACGACATCGAGCGATCATCTCTATATTTATCCGAACGGCCGCCAGTTGGATGACAGCATCGCGGCGGCGCGGGAAATCGGCATGCGTTTTCATGCGGCGCGCGGAAGCATGAGTGTCGGGCAAAAGGATGGCGGCTTACCGCCGGATTCGGTCGTCGAAAAAGAAGACGCGATTCTGCGCGACTCGCAGCGACTGATCGAGACATATCACGACCAAGGGCACTATTCGATGCTGCGCGTGGTTGTCGCGCCGTGTTCGCCGTTTTCGGTGAGCCGCGAGTTGATGCGCGATTCGGCCTTGCTCGCGCAGGAGTATGGTGTGTCGATGCATACGCATCTGGTGGAGAACATCAACGACGTGGCGTATAGCTGGGAGAAGTTCCGCATGACGCCCGCGGAGTATGCCGAGGATCTCGGCTGGGTCGGACATGATGTCTGGCATGCGCACTGTGTGCAGCTCGATGCTGCTGGAATTGCGTTGTTCGCACGGACTGGGACGGGCGTTGCGCATTGTCCTTGCTCGAATATGCGGCTGGCGTCGGGTATTGCGCCGATCCGCGCTATGCGGGATGCGGGTGTGCCGGTTGGATTGGGTATCGATGGTTCCGCTTCGAACGATGGCGCGCAGATGGTCGGTGAAGTGCGTCAGGCTTTGTTGCTGCAGCGCGTCGGCTTCGGGCCGGATGCCATGATGGCGCGTGAGGCGTTGGAAATTGCCACGATCGGTAGCGCGCGTTTTGAATCGCGATGATATTGGGGCGCTTGCTCCCGGCATGGCCGCTGATTTTGTTGTTTCGTTCGATCTTTCGCAAGCCGGGTTTGCCGGTGCTTTGCATGATCCCGTTGCTGCGCTGGTTTTTTGTGCGCCGTCGCAGGTTGCTTTTTCTGTCGTGGACGGGAAGGTTGTGGTGCGAGATTGACGGTTAACGACTGTTGAGCTTGGGCGGTTTTGGAGCGGCACAATGCGCTGGCTGCGGAGCTTCAGATGCTTTCTTGAGGTTTTTTGAGGCGGCTACTGAATAAAAGGCAAGAAACCACCAGCGCCTTGCACAAGAAAAGAGAAGACGATTCCAGCGCCGGGAATCCCCCGGCTACCGAAAAAAAAGAAGCACCGAAAGAGATCAAGGTTGATCGATCAAAGACCGAGTAGCCTCCCCACAAGCCTGCGCAACCAGCGCACCTCATCGGAGTAATGACACCGCTCATGCCAAAGCTGGTAATACTGCATAGGCGGAAAATCAAGAGGTGCAGGCACGACAGCAAGAGGCAAGAACTTAGCGTAATGATCAGCAAAGAGCCGCGTCATAGTGAAGACAAGCTCAGACTTGATCAACACATAAGGCGCAAGATTGAAGTAAGGCGAAGTAACGACAACATGACGCTTCAACCGCTCCCGCGCGAGATGCACATCAATGGCCCCACGGCTAGCCAACGGAATAGGGCGTAGGCGCAAGATGCGGCGCATTGAGATACTGATCGAGCGTAAGCCCGCCACGCTTGACAAACGGATGCTGATTACTGACCAGACAAACGATCTTGTCGACAAAAAGATTGGACAGGTGCAACTGTTCGGGCGGTTCCGGCCAGTTCCCGACGACGATATCGAGCTTCCCGTCCTCGAGCGCGAGTTCGTAATCGAACGCAGGCCCGAGCGAATGAAACTCGAGCGTCGCATTCGGCGCCGCCTGCCGAAATCGCTCGACAACCGTCGGCACGAACAGAACATTGAGGTAATCCGGACACCCGATGCGATAACACCGCACCGAAGTGGAAGGATCGAAATTGTGCTGCTGAACCTTGATCCGCTCGATCTCCCGCAACGCATTCTGCGTCGGTTCGAGCAAACGAAGACCGTATTCGGTGGGCACCATGCCCGACTTGCCGCGCACGAGCAGCGGATCGCCGGTGATGTCGCGCAAACGCCTGAGCGCCGCGCTAATGGCGGGTTGGGACGATTAAGCTTGACGGCCGCGCGGGTCACGCTGCGTTCCATTAGCAAGGTGTGCAAGACGCGCGATAAATACGTATCGATCGCCTCGCGTTGCTGACTCATGTTATCTTCACTATATGTTCTGGCTGATCGATGCAGTGGACCTACATATCATTTTTAATATGACGAAAAAATTTCGTCAAGGTGTAAGTTACCCGCAAATGATGGGTTTGCGGGGCCAACACTCTATTTTGAGTTGTCGATTCAGTGTCTCGAATTCTGTAAATTCTGCCCGCGATATGAGTTTGTGCGACACATCGATGTCACAAGCTCTTGCGCGGTAATTTTTTCCAGCTCGGCCTGCTCGGTGGCCAGGCGCATTTCTGGATTTCAATGGGCGACGCCATCGACACGTCGACAACGCCACCGCGCCTGGCGTTGTCCGGCATCAGCAAACAATACCCGTCCGTCAAGGCCAACGACGGCGTGAATCTGGTCGTCATGCCGGGCGAAATTCACGCAGTGCTCGGTGAAAACGGCGCGGGCAAATCCACGCTGATGAAGATCATCTACGGCGCCGTGCGTCCCGACGAAGGCGAAATCCGCTGGCAGGGCGAAGCCGTCGAAATCGGCAGTCCGGTCGCGGCGCGCAAGCTCGGCATCGGCATGGTGTTCCAGCACTTTTCGCTGTTCGAGACGCTGACGGTCGGCGAGAACATCGCGCTCGACGACAAATTCGATATCAAGGCGCTTTCCAGACGCATCCGCGAAGTATCGAAAGATTACGTCCGCAGCGCCATGTGCACAGCCTCTCGGTCGGGGAACGGCAACGCGTCGAAATCGTGCGATGCCTGTTGCAGAATCCGCGTCTGCTCATCATGGACGAACCAACCAAGCCGTGCAGAAGCTGTTCAAAGTGCTGCGCAGGCTCGCATCGGAAGGCTGCAGCATTCTCTATATCAGCCACAAGCTCGACGAAATTCAGTCGCTCTGCGAAAACGCCACTGTGATGCGCGGCGGCCGCGTCACCGGCAATGTCGATCCGCGCAAGGAAACGCATGCGTCGCTCGCGCAGTTGATGGTCGGCCATTCGCTGCCCGACTACACGCGGCGCGAACACAATCCCGGCGATGTCCGCCTCGCCGTGAAGAACCTGTCGGTGGCGAGTCCCGATCCGTTCGGCATCTCGCTCGACAACGTGCCGTTCGCCGTGCACGCGGGGGAGATTTTCGGCATCGCGGGCGTGTCGGGGAACGGGCAGGCGGAATTGCTCGCGGCGCTATCGGGCGAAATCCGCGACAAGCACGTTTCAGCCGATGCCGTCGCCATCTGCGGCAAAGCGGCCGCGCGTCTCACGGCGGGCGGCCGCCGCCGGCTCGGCTTCGCCTTCGTGCCGGAAGAGCGTCTCGGACGCGGCGCAGTCCCGGCCATGTCGCTCGCGGAAAACGGCCTGCTGACCGCGCATCGCGAAAAGATGGTGAAGGGCGGCTGGATCAAGGCGGGCGCGGTCAAAGCGTTCGCGGACCGTGCATCCCAGTCGTTCGATGTGCGATGCGGCGGCAGCGGCGAGCTTGCGCAAAGCCTGTCGGGCGGCAACTTGCAGAAGTTCATCGTCGGACGCGAGATTTTCCAGGAGCCGAAAGTGCTCGCGTCGTCGCGCAGTTGACCTGGGGCGTCGATGTCGGCGCGGCCGGTTTCATCCGTCAGCAATTGCTGGATCTCGCGGCGCGCGGCGTCGCCATTCTGGTGATTTCCGAAGAACTGGAAGAATTCTTCGATATCTGCGACCGGCTCGCCGTGATCGCGCGCGGCAAGCTCTCGCCGGTGCGCAAGACAAGCGAAACCAACGCGGAAGAAGTCGGCCTTTTCATGGCCGGACTGTTCGAAGGCAAGCGCGCGCCCGCAGCCGAAATCGACTCCCTTTCAAAATAAGCACGATGATCTTCCCGTATCGACTCGAAGCGCGCCCAACGCCCTCGCGCGTCATGCAGCTTGCCGTGCCGCTGCTCGCGGCGGTCGCGACGCTCGTCATAGGCTTTCTGATTTTTTCTGTGGTCGGGCAGGATCCGCTGCGCGCGATGCACGCGTTTTTCATCGAACCGCTGTCGTCGGTGAATGGCTGGTCGGAGCTGTTCTTGAAGGCGTCGCCGCTGTGTCTGATCGCGCTCGGGCTCGCGGTCGGGTATCGCGCGAACGTGTGGAATATCGGCGCGGAAAGGCAAATGCTGCTGGGCGGCATCGTCGCGGGCGGCATTGCGATTCATGTCGGCGATGCCTCCGGCTGGTGGACCTTGCCGCTGATGATGGCGGGCGGCGTGATCGGCGGCATGCTGTGGGCGGCGATTCCCGCGTTCCCCAAAAGCCGCTTCAACACCAACGAAATCCTGACGAGCCTGATGCTCACGTACGTCGCGGCGCAATTGCTGATCTATCTCGTCAGCGGCCCGTGGCGCGATCCCGAAGGCATGAACTTCCCGATTTCCGCGATGTTCGTCGACGATGCGCTGTTCCCGCGTCTCTACGGTGACTGGCACTGGAGCTTCCTCAAAGGCACGCGCATCAACGCGTCGGTATTTCTGACGGTCATCGCCATTCCCTGCGTGTGGCTTTTTATGCGTAAGAGTTTCGCGGGTTTTCGGATGAACGTCGGCGGTCTTGCGCCGCTTGCCGCGCGCTACGCCGGTTTCTCCGACAAGAAAACGTCTGGACGTCGCTGCTGCTTTCGGGCGGACTCGCGGGACTAGCCGGCATGGGCGAAGTCGCCGGGCCGATCGGGCAGCTTCAGGCGGGCTGGTCGCCGGGTTACGGCTTTACGGCGATCATCGTCGTGTTCGTGGGGCGACTGCATCCGGTGGGCATCGTGCTCGCCAGTTTGCTGATGGCGCTGCTCTGTATCTCGGCGGCGAAGCGGTGCAGACCTCGCTGCAACTGCCGCAGGCGCTCGCGGGCGTGTTTCAGGGCTTGCTGCTCTTCTGCCTGCTCGGCTGCGATCTGTTCGTGAACTACCGCATCAAGCGCCGTTCGTCCGCTCATCACGCCGTCTAAAAAAATCATGGACATCAATCAAGCCAGCAATCTCGCCTCGAGCGCCTCGAGCGCCGCGATCGCCGCCATTCCGCTGATGTACGCAGGCGCGGGCGAACTCGTCGCGGAAAAATCTGGCGTTCTGAATCTCGGCGTCGAAGGCATGATGCTGATGGGCGCCGTCACCGGCTACGCCGTTACAGCGATCACCGGCAATCCGTGGCTCGGCATTCTCGCGTCCGTGTTCGCCGGTCTCGCGATGGCTCTTTTGTTCGGCTTTCTCACCATCACGATGCTCGCCAATCAGGTCGCCACCGGCCTCTCGCTGACGATTTTCGGCATCGGCTTTTCGGCCTATGTCGGCAAGCCGTACACGTCGGCAGCGGTGCGCTCGACCATCGACGTCATGCCGATTCCGGTGCTCAAAAGCATTCCCGTACTCGGCCCCGCTATTTTTTCGCTCGATCCGCTCGGCTATCTCGCATTTTTCATGTTTATCGTGATCGGCTGGTTTATGTACAAGACGCGCGCCGGGCTCGTGCTGCGTTCGGTCGGCGAGTCACCGTCGGTGGCGCATTCGGCCGGCTTTCCGGTCGTCGGCGTGCGCTACGGCGCGACGCTGTTCGGCAACGGCATGGCGGGCATCGCGGGCGGCTATTACTCGATCGTCTATCTGCATCTGGCAGGAACAGTTGACGTCGGGGCGCGGCTGGATCGCGCTCGCGCTCGTCGTGTTCGCGACGTGGCGGCCGGGGCGCTTGCTGATCGGCGCGATTCTGTTCGGCGCAGTGATGGCGTTGCAGTTCTACGCGCAGGCCATCGGCGTGCCGGTGCCGACGCATTCCTCGCGATGCTGCCGTATATTGCGACCATCGTCGTGCTCGTGTTGATTTCGCGCAATCCGAACACGATCAAGCTCAACGCGCCGGCATCGCTCGGCAAGCCGTTTTTCGCGGCGAGTTGAGCATCGTCACGGAAAAGCCGCACATCGTACCGCTCAGATTTTTGACCGACGAAACTCGTCCGGTCGGATAGGTTTGGCACTCGTTTTCGAAACACAACATCGACCAGGAGAATCAACAATGCAAAAAACATGGCTGAAGGCGATCACGGTGACCCTCGCGCTGTCCGCGACCGTCGCCGCAGCAAGCGCACAGGCGGCGGATGCGCCGGGCGTCGCGTTCGTCTATCTCGGCAATCCGGGCGATGCAGGCTGGACTTTCGCGCACGACGCCGGCAGCAAGGAAGCGCAAACGCAGTACGGCAGCAAGATCAAGATCACGCACGTCGAAAACGTGCCCGAATCCGCCGATTCGGAACGCGTGTTCCGCGATCTCGCCAACAAGGGCAACAAGGTCATTTTCGCGACGAGCTTCGGCTATCAGGATTTCGCGCTGAAGGTCGCAAAAGACTTTCCCAACACCATCTTCCTGACGACCACCGGCTTCAAGAAGGCGAAGAACTTCGGCACGTATGACGTGCGCATGTATCAAGGCGCGTATCTCGCGGGCGTCGCAGCGGGCTATGTGACGAAGACGAACACGCTCGGCTTTGTCGCATCGGTGCCGATTCCCGAAGTCGTGCGCAACATCAACGCGTACACGATGGGCGCGCGCTCGGTGAATCCGAAGGTTCACACGAAGGTCATCTGGATCAACAGCTGGTTCGATCCGGGCAAGGAAAAGCAGGCCGCTGAAACGCTAATCGGGCAGGGCGCGGACGTGCTCCTGCAAAACACGGACTCGAACGCGACGCTCAACACCGCGAACGAAAAGCACGTGTATGCGTTCGGTTGGGATTCGAACATGAAGAAGTTCGGCCCGAATGCGCATCTGGGTTCGGTGATCGCGCACTGGGGCGTCTACTACAACAACGTCATCCAGAAGGTGGTCGACGGCAAGTGGAAGAACGATCCCGTGTGGCTCGGCATTCCGCAGAAAGCGGTGGATCTTGAAGACCTGAACAGTGGCGTGATTCCGGCCAAGGCGATGCAAGCCGTCGCCGCCAAGCGCGAAGAACTCTGCACACCGGCAAGTGGGATGTCTTCAGCGATCCGATCAAGGATCAGTCGGGCGCGGAGAAGGTGCCGGCCGGCAAGACGCTGACCGATCCGGAACTGCAACTCATCAACTGGTATGTCGAAGGTGTGGACGGCTCGCTGCCGAAGTAAATTCCGCCTCTTCCAAAAGAAACCGCGCTTCGTTTCGCAACGAAGCGCGGTTTTTTCATGCGACCGGCAAAAGCCTTAATCGTCGATACGTAGTCCCACCTTGAGCGTCACTTGCCAGTGCGCGATCTTGCCGTCCTCGACGTGTCCGCGCGTTTCCGTCACTTCGAACCAGTGGATGTTGCGCAGCGTCTTCGAAGCCTTCGCCAGCGCGACGCGCACGGCGTCATCGCTCGAATTCGGCGACGAGCCGGTGAGTTCGATCTGCTTGTAGACGTGTTCCGACATGCTTCTCCTTGTAGTGATGGCTGAACGGCCGATGCATCCATGCGATGCGCTCGCCGTCGGTTGCAGCAAGGCGTGCGCCATGAAGCGTATGCGCATCGTCCATTAAAGGATACGAACGCAAAGCAGAGAAGGCCGCAATGACGCGCATCCGCGTCATTGCGCAAAAGCGCAAGGAACGTTGCATCGGATTGAAGCGTGGAAAAGACTAGCGCAGCGGACGCGAGGCGGCATCGTCCGCATCTTGCCGGCGCGCGCCGCGACACCGCGTCGCAGAGACGGACGCGCCGAATTCGCTCAATATCTGAGTGCGGGCGCGGCTGGCGAAGACCAGGAAGCCGAAGCCGTTGGCTTCGTACCAGTAACCGCCGTTTTCCAGTCCGTCGAGCGGCTGCTCGAGCGCATTCGTGATCGATTCGACGCAGCGCCTGTGCAGTTCGTCGATCGCCGGATAAGGTGGTTGCGCGCCGCGCACGCTGCAGAGCAGGACATCGAGTCCCGGCAGCACATGTGCGTAGAGCATGGGTTCGTCTTGCGCGCGGGCTCGGGCAATCTTGGTGTTGAGCTGGCCGAACGGCTTGAAATGCCGTACCACGGCGAGAAAAGACTCGTCGCCATCAGCCTTCACGCATTTACGCTTTTTCGGGAAGGACATAAAAACTCGCCTGAAAAAGAATTGCAAAAAACGTAGCGTCCTCATGCGGCCACTCCCGTCTTGCGTGCCGCACATCGATCTTTTATAGCGCATCGATGTGGTTAGGTCACGGTGATTCGAGACCTCTGACGCACGACCGGCATGTTGCCGGTGCAAGTCGTTGGTGCACGAATCGTGCCGATGACCGTTTGGCGGCCCGCTTGGCATCCCCTCATAGCTTCCGTCTCAATAATAGTCCTGCTCAACCCTGCACGAACAGTCCTCCAGAAGAAAAAAAGCGGCCGTGCGCACGAAGAAACGCGGCGCACAAGGGTTGACCCTTCTGCGCCGCGCGGGTTTCATCGAATGTGGCTTGGTTGAAGCAGGAAAATCACTACGAAGGTGCCCGAAGGCACGAACTTAAACCCGCGGCGATTTTTTCAATTCATCGCGCGAATTTCGCGCAGCAGCACATCTTCCGGCGTGGCGGCGGGCGCGGCCTCGGCCGGCTTGCGCAAGTTGTTGATGAACTTGACCATCAGAAAGATGATGAAAGCGAGGATGATGAAGTTGATCAGCACCGTGATGAACGAGCCGTAGCCGAACACGGCGACGCCAGCGGTCTGCAAGTCCTTATAGGAATCGGGATTGCCTTTGAAGGTCGGCGGTATCTGTCCTAAGCGGACAAAGAGATTCGAGAAGTCCAGACCGCCTGTGGCGAGACCGACCACCGGCATGATCAGATCATTGACGATGGTCGAAAAAGCGCCGCCAATGATCACACCGACTGCGAGGTCCATGATGTTGCTCTTGAGGGCGAAGGCCTTGAATTCCTGAATCATGCTCATGCGCGGTTTCCTCCAAGTTAAAGTCCGAAAAAATGGTCGAGTTAAAGCAGCAGCGGGGCGGGCAGCAAGAACTATGCCAATCGATTGCGTCGTGCCGAATGTTGCGCGTGACGCAACGGCAATGATAGTCGCTCGCGCAAGAAGCGTCCGTAATGCTGCCTTCTAGGCGGTTTTGACGCGCCCGACGCTGATCGCCGCGCAAAACGCCGCGTGATCGGCCACGGTTTGCGCGCCGTAGCGTTCGGCCCACATCGCGTAGGCGGCGTTGTGCTTGTCCGAACTGCCGCAGTATCCGGCGATGAGCGCCGCATCGCCAGTGCGGGCGCGCGCGGGCGAGCAGCAGGCCGAGACACCACGCGTAGTAATCGAACGTTGCGCCGTACAGTCAGTCGACCGGAATCGAGCCGCGAATCTGCTTCATCTGGCTCACGTAGAAATCGCGGCCGGAGATGATGGTCCAGCCGAGCAGGGCATCGGAGGAAGTCTGCATCAGGCGCTGACCAATGCACGACGCGCCTCCCCTGATGCCGATACGGCTCGTCCAGCGCCGGTACGAACGGCGATGCGGCGGGCACGATGCCTTCCTTCACCTGCATGAAAAGCAGATCGGCAAGCGCGCGGCCGATCATCAGCACGAGATACGCGCGCGTGCCGACGCTGCCCACGCCGACCACGTCGACCACGCGATGCGCCACATCCGCAACGTCATAGCGCTCGAGCATCATGCGCCATTCGCCCGCGATGGTCTGCAAATACGCCTTCAGCCCGTCGATGACGTGATTCTTTTCGGCGGCGTCGAGCGCGGTGAGAATCGGCGGATCGGTTTTGAAGCGCCAGCCTTTGCCCGCGGGTTACGCGACTTTCGCGAGCATGGTCGCGTGCGAGCGTTTCATCGCGCGTTCGACGGTCTTCTCGATCGTGGCCTTTTCCTCGGCGTCGAGTTTCATCGGCGCGTCGATGTGCGCGGCGCTCGCGTAGCCGCGCATTTGCCATAAATCGTACGGGCTGACTTGCCAGAGCTGCGACATCGTCGTCCGATACGCCGCGCATGCGGTGCGCACGGCGTGATCGCGCCCGCTCACATCCACACCGTTTTCGCGCGCGGCCACGTTGATGCGCGCCGTCAGTCGCTTCAGATCCCATTCCCACGGACCGACGAGCGTTCGTCGAAATCGTTCAGATCGAACACGACGTCCTGACGCGGCGTGCGAAAGAGGCCGAAGTTGTTGATATGCGCGTCGCCATCGATGATCACGTTGTGCCCGATCGACGGCGATTTCGCCAGATCCCACGCCATCACCGTCGCCGAGCCGCGCAGGAACGCAAACGGCGATTCGGCCATGCGCTGCATGCGCAGCGGAATCAGGCGCTCTTGCCGTCCAGCGTTGCCCGCGAGCACGCGCTCGACGGGATCCGGCCGGTCCGGCGCCGGTTGCCATGCGCCGTGGGCCTCGAACGGAACGGCATCGCGCAATGCGCGGCCGACGCGCGGCTGGCCTCGGCCGCGCAGTTGCCTTCAGTCGTATTGGTTGACAAGCGGTTTCTCCGAAGCGTGGTCACGCGGACGAGCATTCGCCGCGCCAGAAACAGTCTGCATCTTTTACACGGCCAGCGCCCGTTACGCGAGCGTTTCGGTCATGGAGGCAGAGCATGGGACAGGCACGCAACCTGCTCTGATTGATCCGCTCAACCCGCGCAATGCTTATCCCGCGCGCTGCGCCGTTCAATCGAATGGCCGGGCGCGAAGCCGTCACCTCTATCATCAAATCATCTCATGCCGAACGAACTCCGCATTGCCGAAGGCTCCCCGTTTCCGCTCGGGGCGACCTGGGACGGAAAGGGCGTCAATTTCGCATTGTTCTCCGCCAACGCGACCAAGGTGGAACTGTGTCTCTTCGACGAGAAGGGCGAGCAGGAAACGCAACGCATCGAACTGCCGGAATACACCGATGAAGTCTGGCACGTCTACATTCACGGTCTCGAACCGGGCGCGGTCTATGGTTATCGCGTGCACGGGCCGTATGAGCCGGAAAACGGGCATCGCTTCAATCCGAACAAGCTGCTGCTCGATCCGTACGCGAAAGCGCATGTCGGCGAGCTGAAGTGGGACCCGGCCGTGTTCGGCTACACGCTCAATGCGGAAGGCGACGATCTCACCTTCGACGAACGCGACAGCGCGCCTTTCATGCAGAAGTGTCAGGTCGTCGATCAGAGCTTTACGTGGACGCATGCCACGCGCGTTCGCGTGCCGTGGGAACACACGATCTTCTATGAAACGCACGTGCGCGGCTATACGAAGTGCCATCCCGCCGTGCCGGAAAACCTGCGCGGCACCTTCGAAGGTCTCGGGCAGAAGGAGATCGTCGATTACATCAAGAGTCTGGGCGTGACATCGGTCGAACTGTTGCCGATTCAGGCGTTCGTCAACGACAGCTATTTGCTCGATAAAGGTCTCACCAACTACTGGGGCTACAACACGATCGGTTTCTTCGCCGCCGACCCGCGCTTTTTCGCGCGCGGCGCGGGCATCATCGCTGAATTCAAGGAGATGGTCGATCGTCTGCACGAAGCCGGCCTCGAAGTGATTCTCGACGTCGTCTATAACCACACGACCGAAGGCAACGAGCGCGGGCCGACGCTGTCGTTCCGCGGCATCGACAACGCTTCGTATTACCGATTGATGCCCGACGAGCCGCGCTATTACATCAACGATACGGGTACTGGCAACACGCTCAATCTGTCGCATCCGCGCGTGCTGCAAATGGCCACCGACAGCCTGCGTTACTGGGTGACGGAGATGAACGTCGACGGCTTCCGCTTCGATCTCGCGACCATTCTCGGCCGCGAGCCATACGGTTTCGACGAAGGCGGCGGTTTCCTCGACAGTTGCCGTCAGGACCCGATTCTATCGAGCGTGAAGCTGATCGCCGAACCGTGGGATTGCGGTCCAGGCGGCTATCAGGTCGGCGGTTTTCCGCCGGGCTGGGCGGAATGGAACGACCGTTATCGCGATACGGTGCGCGGCTACTGGAAGGGCGACGAGGGCGAATCGCCGGAACTGGCGACACGCATGACCGGATCGGGCGACAAGTTCAACAAGCGCGGACGCCGGCCGTGGGCGAGCGTGAACTTCATCACCGCGCACGACGGCTTCACGCTCAACGATCTCGTTTCCTACAACGAGAAGCACAACGAGGCCAACGGCGAAGACAACAAGGACGGCCATTCGGACAACAAGTCGTGGAATTGCGGCGCGGAAGGCCCGACCGACGATGAGGAAATCCGCACGCTGCGCGAGCGCCAGAAGCGCAACATGCTCGCGACGCTGCTGTTCTCGCAAGGCACACCGATGATTCTCGCCGGCGACGAATTCGGCCGCACGCAGCAAGGCAACAACAACGCGTACTGTCAGGACGACGAGATCAGTTGGGTGAACTGGGATATCGACGAACACGGCCTCGCGCTACAGGATTTCGTGCGCAAGCTGACGACGCTGCGCCACACGCTTCCTGTGCTGCGCCGCCAGCGTTTTCTGACGGGCGAATACCGCGAAGACCTGCAAGTCGCCGATGTCAGATGGCTCAGCCCGAGCGCGGATGAACTCAGGCAGGAGCAATGGGACGATCCGAACATGCACTGCTTCGGGCTGGTCATCGACGGACGCGCGCAGGCGACGGGCATCCGCAAACTGGCATCGGACGTGACGCTGTTGCTCGTGCTGAATTCGTATCACGACGTAGTCGATTTCACCTTGCCGGATATTCCGGGTCCGGACGAATGGATCTGTCTCATCGATACCAACGCGCCCATCCGCGAAGAACTGCCGGTGTTCGGTTCGGGCGATGTGTATCAGGTGACGGGACGTTCGCTCTTGCTGTTCGCGCTTCAGCCGCGCGGCACGGCGCGACGCATTTTCAAGCGTCTGGAAGAAGCGCTGACGGATGAAGTGCCGCCGGAAACGGAGGCGGCGTAAGACCGGATATCATGCGTTTTTCGCACTGACGACGAGGCGGCCCATGCCGCCTCGTCTTTTTACATCGCATGATCCTGCAAACCATCGTGCGCATCGCAAGCTGGGATCAGCTCGAGCGCATCTGGGAATTCATCGTCGGATTCTTCAAATTTCTGTGGGCGCTGCTCAAGTTTCTCGGCGGCGGCTGAGCGCTTGACTCGCTGGCACTAAAAAAGCCCCGCTGCACAGAGCGGGGCTTTTTTAGTCCGATGCGCGATTTACGTATCGCGCCAGTTGTCGTCATTGCTGCCGAGGTCGAGTCCGCCGTCTCCGCCGCCGCCATCGTTCCAGTCGTTCGATCCGTTGCCAAAATCGAGTCCGCCGCCGTTGTTGCCGAAGTCGAGGCCGCTGTTATCGTCGCCGCGACGCTCGACCGGGACTTCACGCTCAATCACGCGATTGCGCCAGCTGGTCATTCACTGGCCGAGCAGCACGCCGGTCAGAAGTCCGCCCATGCCGCCACCGAACCCGCCGCCGCTTGCTGGATGATTACCGGACCTTGCTGACCCGGCTGCGGCGGATACGGACCTTGCGGACCATACGACGGCGGCTGTGGTTGATTCCGTCCGAAGCGTTCGGCTTCCTGCGCATACGCCGACTCGCCCGGCGCGCCCGGTTGCGCGGCACGCGGATCAGGACGGCCTTCGGCGCGCGCCTTCAGACTCGCCACCTGATTGGCCAGATCTTCGATCGCATAGGGCGGCACCGGATTCTTCGAATTCGATAGCGCTTCGACCATCTCGCGCAATTGCGTTTCCGCGCCTTCGACGTCCTTTAGCAGCGCTTCATGCCCCGGCGCGGTCGACAGACGCACGTCGAGCTTGAGCGTGCGTACATCGTTGAGCAGTTCGGTCGCACGCTTGATCTGCTCGCGCCGATTGTCGTTCGCCTGACCATCGTCACGTGCGCGGGCGCATTTCAGACCCCAGCGCAGCACCAGCGCGATCACGCCGATCAGCACCGCAAGACCGAACCACGCGCCCATCGACGGACCATGCTTTTGCGGCGCGGCCGCTTCCTGATTGAACGGATTCGCCGTGCTCATCGAATTCGAGCTGCGCGCGCTTCCCGTCGACGCATGCGATTGAATGCGCGAGAGCGTTTCGTTAAATCGCGCCGGGTCCGTGAAACTGAGCGAGGGATCGATCGACCTGGCCTGTTGCAAATGCGAGAGCGCGTCGCTCGCGCGGCCTTCGCGATCCAGCACTTGCGCGTAGAGATAATGCGCGTGCGCGTTGTTCGGATGCGCTTGCAACACTTCGGTTAACTGGGTATCGGCTTTCTGCCAGTTGCTCGATGTCATCGACTGTTCCACTTGCTGCACCGTGGGCACGGCGAACGCGAGCGGAAAAGCGAGCGACAGCGCAAATGCGAGAGCCGTCAGAGTCTTTTTCATGATGCGGACCGGACGCGTGAAGACATCCGTCTCCTGTCGTGACAACTTAGGATAGTGGATACTCGTGCGATGCGTTTTCATGCGCAATGCGCCGCACGAATCATTCCGGCGTGACGCGTGCTGAATGCTTACTGCGCCGGCGTATTCATCTGCTTCTTCAACGCTTCGAGGCGATCTTCCACCGACGGCCCGCGATTCAACGCGGCGAGCTTGTCATCGAGCGCCTTACCGGACTTCTGATCCGCCGAATTCAGACGCGCATCCGAGCGCGCATTCGCGAGCTGCGCCTTGTCTTCGAGCTTCTGAAAGTCCTCGGAAAGATTTCTTCAGCCGATACCCCCGAGCGCCGTTGCCGCCATGCCCTTCGCGGTGGCGATCTGCTGCTTCGCCTGAAGAATGTTCGAGCGCGAGTTCAGATCGTTCCGGCGCTGACGCATATCCGCGATCTGCGTCTTCAGATGCTCCACCGACGGCACCAGCGTTTGCAGTTCGGCGGCCAGTGCATCGCGTTCCGTTTCGGCGTTCGCCTGCGCGGCAAGCACTTCGCGGACGAGACCTTCATCGCCGGATTGCAGCGCGCGCTTTGCGCCGTCTTCGTACTTCTTCGCCTTGTCGGCGGCGTCATGCTTGCTTTGCTGCGTGGCGACCTGGGCTTCGATCTCGATCAGCGAATTTTCCGCCTTCGCGATGCTGTCGTCGAGCCCGCGCACGATCTGACGCGCATCGCACGAGGGGCCCTGCATGGTGTCGGCCGCATCGTTGAGCAGACCTTTGACGGTGCGCGTGATAGAATCGAAAAGCGACATGTATTTCTCCTTGAATGGAAGGCCGCGGCGCGCGAGCGTGCGCGTCGAATGTGAGGCGGATTTCGCGTGATTGCAAGCGTCATGTGACCGACATTCGACGCCGAGTTTACCCCGTGAATTAGATCATGCCGCGACTTAACCGGGGCTTAATGCAAACCCTGCGATCGTTAAGGAGTGTAACGGCGCGGCATGAACGACAAATGTGGAGAAAGGAGATGATCTGTTCGAATTTGTCGAACGCTTTCAGTTGTTCAGGAGCGCCCGCGATTCGTCAGCGATGCATCTTCGCCCACGTCTTGCGCGTCGTCATCGTCCTGTTTGGCCGACTGAGGTTTGACTGCCGATGCGCTCTTGCTTGCCGCTTGCGTCACTTTCGCGGCGGCTTCCCGCGCTTCGCACGCGGCAGCTTTAGCGGCAACGCTCTTGAGCGCGGCGCTGAGCGGATCGGGCACCTTGTGGGCGCACGCAATCGATCGACGATGCCCGCAGCCTTGATCTGCTCGCTCGGTCGCATTGAAGTTGAGCACGGGCGCGCCGCATGAGCTCGCTTACACTGATGCCGAGATCGTCCGCCGTTTTGCCGATGGCAAGTTTCTGCGCGGGAGTGACAAAAACTACGATGCGTTCGCTGGGTTTGGTCGTCATGAGCGGCTCGCAAATAGTAATGTAATTGTAAAATTAAAACACGCTGCGAATCGCAATACGGGTTCATCAAACTCAAACAACACGACTTCTCGGAGCGGTTCCTTCGATGCGGGAATCTGCAATCGATGTATCCATCATATCGGTTTCGTGCAACGTAGCGTGCGGGGCAGACCGCATGTGACGCGATACGAGTCACCGCATGAGCGACGCGAAAAAAAGGCGTCCGATCAATGAGTTGTTTATTTTCTCATACGGTTGTCCACAAAGGTCTCAACAATTTCAGTGGATAACCCGCATGCTTGTAAATTCGCGCCATGCGCGGCGGCGAAGCGCGCCCAGCATGATTTACTTACAAAAAAATCCAGCGCGTTTTGGAGTCGCGCATCCGAATTCTTTAAAATGCGCAGTTACCCTCGGTCTATACCGGCCCGCTCATCTGCCCCTTGTGTCTTTCTGATTTTGAAAGCGTAAGCGCGGCAAAGCGCGCAATCCTGCGCGCCGAACGATCCACGTCATACCTATCATCAAACGACCCGACTCTTCGAATTCCTCGCGACATGATCGCGAACCCCGCTGGAACGACTCACGCAACGATTCGGGCGGCCGCAACGGAAACGGCGGCAACGGCGGCGGTGGCCGTCATTCACGCAATGATCGCGACGATCGCGGCCCGCGCCGCTCGGTGTTCGGGCGTCTCATGCTCTGGTTCGCCGGGCTCGCCGCCATGGGTGTGGTGATCGGCGCGCTGATCGTCGGTTATGCGCTCGTCGTGATGGAGCCGAATCTGCCGTCGCTGAATGCGCTCATCGACTATCGGCCGAAGGTGCCGCTGCGCGTCTTTACCGCCGATCACAAGCTGATCGGCGAATTCGGCGAAGAGCGCCGCAGTCTCGTGCGCTTTCAAGACCTTCCCGATCAGATGAAAAAGGCCGTGCTCGCGATCGAGGACTATCCTTTTACGATCACGGCGGCGTCGATTTCGTCGGCATCTTGCGCGCGGGCGTTACCGATCTGATGCACGGCGGCGTATCGCAAGGTGCATCGACCATTACGATGCAGGTGGCGCGAAACTTCTTCCTGTCGAGCGAAAAGACCTACACGCGCAAAATCTACGAGATGCTCCTCGCGTACAAGATCGAGCGCGCGCTGACGAAGGATCAGATTCTCGAGCTGTATATGAATCAGATTTATCTCGGCGAGCGTGCGTACGGTTTTTCGGCGGCCGCGCGCGTGTATTTCGGCAAAGACCTGAAGGACATTTCGCTTGCCGAAGCCGCGATGCTCGCCGGTTTGCCGAAGGCGCCGTCCGCGTATAACCCGGTCGTCAATCCGAAGCGGGCGAAGGTGCGTCAGCAGTACATTCTCAAGCGCATGATGGATCTGAACTTCATCACGCGCGATCAGTACGATCAGGCAATCGCGGAAGAGATTCACACGAAGTCGGGCGGCACGGAGTACGGCGTGCATGCCGAATACGTCGCGGAAATGGTGCGGCAGATGATGTACGCGCAGTACAAGGAAGAGGCGTACACGCGCGGGCTCACGGTGACGACGACCATCGATTCCGCCGATCAGGACGCGGCGTACAAGGCCGTGCGCAAGGGCGTGATGGATTACGAGCGGCGTCATAGTTATCGCGGGCCGGAAGACAACTTCAATCTGCCGCCGAATGCGGATGACCGCGCGGAAGCCATCGAAGATGCGCTGGTCGATCATCCGGACAACGGCGAGCTGCTGTCGGTGGTCGTGACGGCGGTCAGCGCGAAGCAAGTGACGGCGCAATTCGTCGGCGGCGATACGTCCACGATCTCGGGCGAAGGCCTGCGCTTCGTGGCGGCGGGGCTGCGCAGCAATACATCGAAGGCGCTGGCGATCAAGCCGGGTTCGATCATCCGCCTGACGAAGGACGCCAAGGACAACTGGCAGATTACGCAGTTGCCGCAAGTGGAGGGCGCGCTCGTGTCGATGATGCCGCAGGACGGCGCGATCCGCTCGCTCGTCGGCGGCTTCGACTTCAACAAGAACAAGTTCAACCACATCACGCAGGCGTGGCGTCAGCCGGGCTCGAGCTTCAAGCCGTTCATCTATTCGGCGGCGCTCGACAAGGGCCTCGGACCGGCGACGATCATCAACGATGCGCCGCTGTACTTTCCGGCCACTGGCGGCGGCGATCCGTGGGAGCCAAAGGACGACGATCAGCCCGATGGTCCGATGTCCATGCGCACCGGCTTGCAGAAATCGAAGAACCTCGTGTCGATCCGCATTCTGTCGTTCATCGGCACACAGTACGCGCAGGATTTCGTCACGAAGAATTTCGGCTTCGACAAGGACAAGACGCCGCCGTATCTGCCGCTCGCGCTCGGCGCGGGGCTCGTCACGCCGTTGCAGTTGAGCGGCGCGTATGCGGTGTTCACGAACGGCGGGTATCGCATCAATCCGTATCTGATCGCCGAAGTCGACGATGCGCGCGGCACGGCGATTTCCCGCGCCGATCCGCTAACCGCGAACAAGAACGCGCCGCAGACGCTCGAACCGCGTAACGCGTACATCATGAACAGTCTGCTGCATACGGTCGCGACGCAGGGCACGGGTTCGGGCACCAACGTGCTCAAGCGCAACGATCTGCAAGGCAAAACCGGCACGACCAGCGACGCGAAGGACGGCTGGTTCGCGGGCTATCAAAAGCAGTTGGTCGCGGTCGCGTGGATGGGCTACGACCAGCCGAAGACGCTCGGCAGCCGCGAGTTCGGCGCGCAGCTTGCGTTGCCGATCTGGGTCAAGTACATGCAGCGCGCGTTGCACGGCATTCCGCAAGAACAGATGGCGATGCCCGACGGCATCACGACCGTCGATGGCGAACTGTTCTACGCGGATCGCACGCCGAGCGCGGGCTTCGTCGCGAGCATCGGGCTGGGCAACACCAACCCGATGGCGGGCGATGCCACCACGATGGGCGGCGGCGTGGGTCCGGCGGGCATGCAGGCGCCGCCACCCCCGCAAGTGACGACGGACGAGCGCAAGCAGATCATGGATATGTTCAGCAGCCTTGAATCAGCGCACAAAAAAACGCCGGGTCTCGAAAGAACCCGGCATTTTTTTTGGTTTGACGAGGAAAACGCGCGCTTATTTTCCCGTTGATGACGCCGACTTCACCGCGCAATCCACCTTCACCGTGCGCTTGTCGGCGAAGCTCAGCGTGAGCGGAATCGTGGAGCCGACTTGCAGCGGCTTGGCGGGTTCTTCCAGCATCAGGTGATAGCCCTTCGGCGCGAATTGCAGCGCGCCGTGCGCGGGGACATCGATGGTATCGACGGGCGACATCGACGCGGTGCCGTTCTTCGTGTCGGACTTGTGCATCATCGACATGCCGAAGGCGGGCATGTCGACGCCGGTAAGCGTCGCGGGTTTGTCGCTATTGTTCGTGACGGTGAAGTAGCCGGACGAGGGCAGGTTCGGCGGCATCGCGCGGACCCAGCAATCGCGCGCTTCGAACGGGGCGGCTTGCGCCAGCGACGCAATCGATGCGCAAGTCAGCGCGCCGATGACGAGAACAGTCTTATTCATATATGGCCTCACTTGACCGTGAAGTTGTAGTGACCTTGCGTGTGATGTCCATTGGCCGCGAACGCTTTCCATTGCACCGTGTAGACGCCCGGATCAAGCGGCGGCAGCGCCACGCTCATATGCTTCTTGTCGTTGGCATCGACGGAAGATTTCTCTTTGCTGACCTGTGTGCCCGCATCGGTCGTGACGATGATCGAGCTGAAGGTTCGGCTCCAGTCCTTCGCCGAATTCGATGGAGACTTCATGCGGCACGCTGACGGTCACGCCCGGTCCCGGTTGTTGAACTTTCGGCACGGCGTGAGCGTGCGCGAACTGCACGCCGATGCTGAGCGCGACGGCAAGCGTCACGCGCAATGCGGATGATCGAAACATCATGTGTGTCCTTGCTTGGCCTGCGGCGTATTAGCAGCAGGCGTGATGAGATGGCGATGCGATGGCGTGATCAGGCGAAGGCGGGCGGGGCGCGTGGCTGCGCATCGTTGCGTGGTGCAGGCCGTGGTGCGTTGGACGTGAATGCGCTGATAACAAGCCAAGCGCATCCGATGAAACAAACCGAAGCCCACTATCAGCGATGACCGGCGGCGCCGGCGCATGCGTGACGAGATCGCAATAGCCGATGCCTGCAGATGAAGCGTCGCGTCGTGCGTGTCACGCGTGACGCGCTTCGCATCGGAAGCGCAGAACGAAGCGAGCATGGCATCGAGCCGCGTATGTGTCAGCCACATTGCGATGCGAGCGGCGCGAACGAGAGCAGCAGCATAGCGCATAGCGCAGCGATCCCGCTCGTTCTTCTCGCGATTCCCCGACGCAATGAATGCATGATCGCCTTCGATCCGTGCCCAAACAGAACTATTAATTATGCCACGCACCGTATGCCCGATTTGCGACGCTATACGGACTATTCGACGCAGCATCGAACGAAGCGATCAAGCAGTCAATGCGAAGAAATGCGAAGAGCCTATTGCGATCGTTTGAACGATGCCCTATAATATCTTGTTTAGACGGACGCGGGGTGGAGCAGTCTGGCAGCTCGTCGGGCTCATAACCCGAAGGTCGTAGGTTCAAATCCTACCCCCGCAACCAAGCAAGCTTTCCGTCACAGAATCATCGAAAAGCCCGGTACGTTTCCAAGCGTTCCGGGCTTTTTGCTTTTCGGCGCAGGTATCGATACATCACGATCGATAAGTCGCATTTGACCCGGTTCATGGCCGAGTTATGCGTTTGATTTTCACGCGCGCATGCCAGAATCTCTCGCTGACGATCATCAAGGAGACACGCCGTTCATGGATATTCCACACGATCTGCAAACCATCGCACATCAGGAACGCTCGCTCGTGTTTCCGCAATTCGGCGCGGATCAGGCGTGGCAAGTCGGCACGCAGTTGCGCGAGATGGCGCTCGCGCGCGATGCGGCGCTGGTCATCGATGTGCGTACCTTCGGGCAACATCTCTTCTACGTCGCGCTCGATGGCACCACGCCCAATAACGCGCGCTGGGCCGAGCGCAAGGCGAAGACGGTCGAGCATTTTCGTTGCAGTTCGTACGCGATGGGCTTGTCGCTGCAACAGGCGAACAGCACGCTCGAAGCGAAATACGGCCTGAATAGCGCCGATTACGCGGTGCATGGCGGCGGCTTTCCGCTGCGCGTAGCGAACGCGGGCGTGATCGGTTCAGTGACGGTGTCGGGATTGCCTCAGCACGACGATCATCAACTCGTCGTCGAAGCGTTGTGCGCCGTGCTCGGCGCGGACTTCAGCGCGCTTGCGCTCAAACGAAACGTATAACGACGATGCGTTCAACCGCTTATGTGCTGCTCGCCATCGCGACGTCCGCGCCGCGGGCATCGGACGGATTCACGCGCGCGGTGCCCACGGCCATCGTCGTGGTGGGTACGGGCTGTCTTTTTATCTGCTGTCCTTGACGCTGCGCACGTTGCCGGTCGGCATCGTCTATGCCGTGTGGTCGGGCGCGGGCATCGTGCTCATTACGCTGGTTGCCACGTTTCTCTTCAAGCAGACGCCCGATCTGCCCGTCATGCTCGGCATGGGTTTGATCGTCGCGGGCGTCGTCGTGTTGAACGCGTTTTCGAAGATGAGCGGCGCACTGAAGCGCTGCGTGTTTATTTGCAGCGCACGATCATCGAGCGATTCTTGACGTTCGCGGAAATGACATTGGTGATGCCGCCGCCGCTCGGGCCGCCTTCCTCGTTGTCCTTCGACACGATGTCGTAGCCCGTCGCGCCGCACTTCTTGCCCGCGAGCACGTAAGCTTCCCCAGCTCGAACCGGCATCGGCTGCAGTTGATGGCGTAGCCCGTCTGGCCATCGGGCAGATTGATGAGCGATGTATCGTTCGACGATGCGCACGCGCCCAGGCTCACCACCGCGATGGCCGCTGCGCCGAGCGTCGTCGCACGCAACCATGCCGGAAAACACGCGATGTCTGCGCACGCGGAAAGTCGGCGCATGCGCCGATCGTCTTGCTTCATCTTGAGTTTCACCTTTGAGAGCGCTTCTGGAATGGACTCGCGGTGCGTCCGTATTTTCGAGATGCGCATTGTCCCATACGTGCCTTACGTGACGCGTAAGCGGTTGTTAGTGCATGAAACATGCATGTTTGGCGGGCGCGCGATTTGCGAGACGAGACGGAAAGGGCAGCAAAGCAGGGCGCTCCTGCCGATGACCCGCCTTTTCGCGGATCGCAAACGACAACAGGGAAGTGAAGACATGGCGGAAAGAGTGACGGGGCCGTATCGAGGGTATTACGTCAGCGCGTCGGCTCGGCTCGTGCAAACGCCTGAAGACGCCTCGGCCAGCAACGCCGCGCCGATCTACGTCGGCTCGGTAAGTCTCGCACCGAGCGGCCCGGACGATGTCCACCGCTTCGAAGCGCTCGTCGATCTCGGTCCCGAGCAACGTTTCAGGACCGAAGGCGAAGCACTCGCGCATGTCGAGGAAGCGGCGCGCGCGTACATCGACCGAATACTGAAGTCGACATGATGCGGCCCGTTCATCTTCGTCACGCGGTGCTGTACGACGTCGCGAACTGTCTGATTGACCTGTTTCCGAGCGGCGTGGATGTCGCGGAAATCAGGCTCGAAGCGACGCCCGCGCTATTCGTGAGCTGGCGTACGGGCGGCATCGCGAACCATCCGGGCAATATCGCGTGGGGCGTGCATTATCGTTTCGATGCGCAAGTCCTGCGCGACTATCTGCATCTTTCCGAAGCCGCGCGTCATCGTGTGTGCGAACGTGTGCGCGAGATGAGCCGTCATCTGGATTTCAATTACGCCGATCCGCTGGCGAGTTCGCTGCTCGTCGTCGATGTCACCGACGTACGACAGCGCCGGCTGGATTTACGCGTTCGACGCCGGCCGTCCGCGCATCGAAGCCGTGGCGCGTGAACATCTGCGCGTGACCAACGGCATGCCCGTGCTGCTCAAGAGCGGCCACTTTCCGCCGGGGCGCGTGCTCGCCTGAAGCAGAAAGGCTTACGCTGGACTTTGTAATAACGGCTCAGCCTGAATCGCCGCCTGTCAGCGGCGATTTTTTCTTTGCGTAGCCGTTTCCCTGCCGAAAAGCATCAGAGCAGATTAACATTGTACAATACGCTGTGAGCGATGCGGTTCGGTTCGCTCGGCACACAAATTGCTCTAAAGTCATCACTTCAAAAGAGCAACCATTATAAAAATCGCGCGGGGTCGCCATGCTTCAATCCTTTCTTCATTCTCTCGTCGAGTCCAATGCACTGTGGCTCATCTGGGCAGCTGCGGGCATCATGTTTCTTGCGCTATGCATCGTGCTGGCTTCGGTCATGCTGCGCGAAACGGACGAGCCGTTCTACACGGCCACGCCGCGCCAAGACGATGACGGCAAGATGACAGTCTGACGTGATTGAGCGTGATGAGCCGGGCGTCTTCCGAGTTCACGTTTGACTTCGAAAACGACGCTGCCGACAATGCCCCGACACGCTCGCAGACGCACATAACGCGATAGGGAGCATAGCGGTGGACGCGCGCGGGCGCATACTGATCGTTGTGCGCGAACGTGCACGGCCTCTGCATGGTATCGATGCGCCACGCGCGGGACTGCGTGCGGTGCCAAACTTCGAAGGAACGCGCTCGAACCGATTCAGCGAACCGACCCGAACCTCAACACGATGACCACCGAAGACATCCGTATCGACTCCGCCAACGGCATCGGCTTTATTGCACTCGATCGTCCGAAGGCACTGAATGCGTTGACCGCGCCCATGCTGTGCGCGATCAGCGAAGCACTGCGCGAATCGCAGCATGATCCGCTGATCCGCACCGTCGTCATTTATAGCCCGCACGTGCACGCGTTTTGCGTGGGCGGCAATATCCGCTTTCTGTACGACTCGGCGAAAGATGGCAACCGCGACGCCATCGACGCTTTTTTCACCGACGAGTACAAGCTCAATCACGCCATCTTCACGTTTCCGAAGCCGTATATCGCGGTGATGAACGGCGTCGTGATGGGCGGCGGCATGGGCATTTCGCAGGGCGCGTATCACACGGGCAGGCTGCGCATCGTCACACAGTCCACGAAGATGGCGATGCCCGAGACGCGTATCGGCCTCTTTCCGGATGTGGGCGTGAGCTGGTTTCTCGCGCGCGCCGGGCGCGATCGGCCGCTATCTGGCGGCGACGGGCGCGAGCATGGACGCCGCCGACGCGCTCTACGCGCGCATGGCCGACACCTATCTCGACGATGGCGCGTTGCCCGGTCTGATCGAAACGCTGCGGCATCAGCGTTTTCTGGATGCCGTAGAAATCGTGCGCTTCATCCAGAACGAGACCACGAAGTACAAGGTTTCGCCCCGATGCCCGACGCCAGCGCGCTAGCGAAGTCGCGCACCCTGATCGACAAGCAACGGCGCGGCGATTTTGGCCTCGCTCGAACGCGACACCAGCGACTGGGCTGCGTCCACGGCCGCCGAGTTGCGCGAGCGTTCGCCGCTTTCCGTCGATGTCTCGCTGCAACAGGTCGATCGCGCGCGTTTCTCGACGATGGCCGAAACGCTGCGGCGCGATCTCGATCTCACGCGCTCGACCTTCGAGCGTGGCGACGTGGTGGAAGGGATTCGGGCGCGCATCGTCGATAAGGACAATCAGCCGGCGTGGCAGATCGCGCGCGCGGAAGAGGTGAACGCCAAGGACGTCGAGCGCATGTTCGAAAGCGCGTGGACGCCGGCGACGCACCCGCTGCGGCTCCAGAAGGACTGATGCGAATGCGGCCCGCTCGGGCCGCTTTTAGTCGCTATGCGTTGGCGCGTTCGCCGTGACTCGGCATGAACGCGCGCATGAACACGAGCGCGCCCCAGCCCCAGATTGCGTTGGCGATAAAACTCGGCGCGAGATGCGGCAGCATGTTGCCGCTCGGCCAGATGCCGCGCGCCGGATCGATCACGAACGCGCCGGCCGCCGTCAACACGATGCCGCCGAACACCAGCGCGCCGAAGACGGCGCTCCACAGCGCATTGGCGATGAACCCCGGAATGCCGAGCGGAAGAAAAGGAACGACGGAGAAACCGGCCGGATCGATGATGCCCGCCGCGTGCAGCAGCGCCAGCGTCGATTCACGAAAAAAGAGCGCGGCGAGAAAACCGGAAACGAACGGCAGAATGACTTTTTGCATGAGCTGAACCGCGTGCGGGCTTCCCCGATTGGCTTGAACGAGCCCCATTATAGGGGCGCGCACCGGCTTTCGAAGCGATACGGCGCGCAGAAAGTAAAAAGCCCGGCCAAATGACCGGGCTTTTTGCTGAATTCTTTGGGGTGGCTGATGGGACTCGAACCCACGACGACAGGAATCACAATCCTGGACTCTACCAACTGAGCTACAGCCACCACTGACTACTTTTGCTGCTTTTCTCGTTTGCTTGAGATGCCTGCAGTCAATCCCTAAAATTATACGAACTAAGATTGCGATTGCCTAGCCCTTTCGAGCAATTTTTTTCATTCGACCCGAATAGACGATCAGACTTCCGCGGTTTCGATGGCATCGCGCAAATGCGCGCGGGCGTCGCCGAAAATCGACAAATCGCCTTTGGCGAGACTGCGGCTGTCCGACAAAACGCGACGCCAGCCGCGCGCACCCGCGACGCCACGATATAGCCCGAGCGCGTGCCGCGTGATCGCGCCGAGATACGTGCCGCGCGCCAGTTCCGCGCGCGAATAATCGATTAGTCCGGCTTCGATTTCTTCACGCGAAGGCACGGGCGTAGCCGCGCCGTAAAAGCGCGAATCGACGCCCGCGAGCACGTACGGATTGTGATAAGCCTCGCGGCCAAGCATCACGCCATCGACGTGCTTCAGGTGTTCTTCCACTTCGTCGAGCGTCTTGATACCGCCGTTAATCGAGATTTCCAGTTGCGGAAAATCCCGCTTCAGCCGATACGCATATTCATACTTCAGCAGCGGAATTTCGCGATTTTCCTTCGGGCTCAGACCTTTGAGAATCGCGTTGCGCGCGTGAACGATAAACACCTCGCAGCCCGCGTCCACCACCGTGCCGACGAAATCGCGCACGAATTCATAATCCTCGACCGCATCCACGCCGATGCGATGCTTCACCGTCACCGGAATCGATACGGCATCGCGCATGGCCTTCACGCAATCCGCGACGAGTTGCGACTCTTTCATCAGGCACGCGCCGAATGCGCCGTGCTGCACGCGCTCGGACGGGCAGCCGCAATTCAGGTTGATCTCGTCATAGCCCCATTGCTCGCCGAGCTTCGCGCTCTTCGCAAGATCGGCCGGCTCACTGCCGCCGAGTTGCAGCGCAACGGGCGCTTCAGCCGGCGTGAACGCGAGATGCCTGGCGACATCGCCATAAAGCAGCGCGCCTGTCGTGACCATCTCGGTGTACAGCCACGTATGACGCGACACCAACCGATGCAGCGAACGGCAGTGACGATCGGTCCAGTCCATCATGGGCGCGACGGACACACGGCGGGGGCTGATCTTGTCGATCTCGGAAACGGCAGACATATGCAAAAAAGCTTCAAACGGCGAATCGGTCATTTTACCGCAGCGCCGCAGATTGATCGCTTAAGTGTTTGTCAAACCTGAAGAATTTTTAGCGGCGCCGTCTGTCAATTCAGTTAGACCTTGCGGAGACATATCATGCTCAAGTACTTATTCGCGGCGACCGTACTCGTCTGCACCGCTGCTCACGCGCAGACTTCGTCCGCTGACAACGGCGCGTCGATGGTCAAGCCGCCGGCCATGCCCGGCTCACCGTCCGCCAACACCGCGCGTCCCAACAATCCCGACGACATGCCCGTCAAGCGTCCGCCCGCCGCGCCGGTCGGCGATCGCATGCTGCATAACAACCCGGCGAGCGACGCCATCGCGAAATAAAGACGGACACACGTTTCGGCTAGCTCGCGTCGAGCACGTCCACACGCGCACCGTGCTAGCATCATCCACCACCCCGAAACAGACGAACCGACGAAAGCGGAGGCAGCTATGGCTACTTTGGCGATCGACGGCGTGCGCTGGGTCAATGATCGCGTGACCAACGTGCGCTGGGGCAGCTTCGATCAATCGACCAACGTGTGGGTTACGCCCACGTCCATCGTGGAAGTGCATCAGGTCGTCGATGCCATCAAAAGCGGCAAGGAAGTGCGCACGCTTTTCACGCTCGGCGGACGCACTTTTCTCGGCCCGAAAGTCAGCGCGTTGCCGTATGCGAACGTGCATGAAGGCATCGAGGTGCGCGTGCAGGACGGGCAGATCGAGAAGTCGCTCGAAGATCTGCCGGCGGTGTGAGCGCCCCGAGGCTTCGTCATCGATACGAAAGACGCGCGTGAACCGGCAACAGGCACTGCGTTTCGAAGCGGAGTACACGCCGCGCATCGCGGAGTGCGTCGCGCGGCTGCTCGGGCGCGCCGAGCGCAACGACGCGATCGACCACGGTCTTCATTACGCGTTCGATCTGAACGTCACGCTGACTTGGGATGACGACGAAATCGAGCGTCTGCTGATGCCCGGCGGGGAGGC
Source organism: Candidatus Burkholderia humilis (assembly GCA_001184405.1). Taxonomy (GTDB): domain Bacteria; phylum Pseudomonadota; class Gammaproteobacteria; order Burkholderiales; family Burkholderiaceae; genus Caballeronia; species Caballeronia humilis. The sequence goes on along the minus strand of LFMX01000045.1, from coordinate 7,051 downwards.
GCGTTTCGTGCGATACTCGATGTGATCGGCGCGAAATTCGATGCATGGCAAGGCGTGCGCGAAGTCGATTTCGTCACGTGCTCGCAGGCCGAGCCGGCGGTGCTGCTCGGCGGGCTGGATTTCGAAGCCTGAGCCCGTAGTCCGAATCGCAAGCGATCTGTCCGTCGCCGAAGACGGCGCGAACTCACGAACAAGGAGGTCAAGATGGCATCGTCGAAAGAAGGCACGCTCAAGGCGTTCGTGCAGACGGCGGAGCAGGCGGGCGGTTTCGTCTGGGTGATCGCGCTGGTCAATTTCGAGTCGCGCGAAGTCAAACGCGCGATGGTTTCCGAAGAAAACTTCTCCACCGCCGACGCCGCCCGCGACGCCGGTAACGACCGGCTGAAAGGCATGGCGAACGACCGCTGACGGTTCACTTCGTCGCGATCACCATCGAGTCCGGGCCGGCCAGCGGTTCGACTCGCGCCGTCGCGAATCAGGCATCGCGCATCCATTCGCAGCATTGCGCGCCGGTGTAATCGAATCCGCCGGTCGTCTCGATCAGCATGTTCAGGCTCATCAGCAGGCCAAAGGCGTTGTGACGGCGCGCGTCGTCGATGATCGCGTCGTACACGATCAGACAGCCGCCCGGCGGCAGCGCGGCATGACACTTCGCGAGCAGTTCGCGCTTTTGCGGCAGGTTCCAGTCGTGAAGAATGTGGCCCATGACGAGCACATCGGTACTCGGTAGCGGATCTTTGAAGAAGTCGCCTGCATGAAAACGCAGCCGGTCTTGCAGGCCGTTGGCGTTTACGTAGTCGTCGAAAATCGGCGCGACGACCGGTAGATCGAAACCGCCGCCGCGCAAGTTGCACCGGCAGCGCGCCTTGCACCGTGCCGATATCGATGAACGTGCCGTAGTTCTGCCACGGAAACTGTCGCGCCATCACCTGCGCCGCGCCCATGCTGACGCCGCTCATCGCGTGCAGAAAAATGCGCAGGCGCGCGGGATCGCTGTAGAGGGTAAGACATCGCCGCCGCCTTTCGCTTCGTTTTGCGGCAAGCCGGTGCGCAGCGCTTCTGTCAGACATCCCCAGGACGGATACAGCCGCGCATTCGCCATTTCGAGCAGTCCGCCGACATACGAGGGCTTTTGACGATCGAGGAAGAAATCGGTATCGGGCGCGTTCGCATAGCGGCCGTCGTTGCGCGTGAGAAGTTGCAGCGCGACGAGCGTATCGAGGAAATCGAGCGCGCTGCGCGGATGAAGCCCGAGCGCTTCGGTCAATTCGTCGGCGCTTTGCGCGCCGTTGGCGAGCGCCGTGAACACGCCCAGTTCGACGGCCGACAGCAACGCCTTCGCGCCCCAGAACGCCAGACCCAGTTGCAGCACCCGCTCGGGCGTCGGGCCGCCCGCCATGCCTTGCGCATCTTGCATGGTGTGTCTCCGGTCGAGGGGCTTCGGTAACTCTAGGTGTGCGCCGAAGCCGATTCAAGCCGAGTTTGCGAGCATCGAACATGTTCGATGAAACCGAACGAGTGCGGCGTAACCGTCGTACGGCAGGGCGCTCGAGTCCGCCCATACTGCCTTCACGCTAATCAACGTTCTCAAGGAGAGCATCATGAATCGCTTCGAAGGCAAGACTGTCCTGGTGACGGGCGGCAACAGCGGCATCGGACTCGCGACGGTGCAGGCTTATGCGGCAGAAGGCGCGCGCGTCGTCATCACGGGTCGCGATGAAGCATCGCTCGAAACGGCGCGCGCCACGCACGGCGCGAACGCCATCGCTATTCGCAATGTTGCGGGCACGGTCGCGGCGGCGCGTGAACTCGCCGAACGGCTGAGCGCGCAACATGTGACGCTCGACGCCGTGTTCATCAACGCGGGCATCGCCACGTTCGCGCCGTTCACCGATATGACCGAAAGCGCGTGGGACGAGACCTTCGCGATCAACGTCAAAGGTCCGTACTTTCAGATTCAGGCGCTCGTGCCGTTGCTGAACGCGGGCGCATCGATCGTGCTGAACGGATCGATCAACGCGCATATCGGCATGCCGCAGTCGTCGCTCTATGCGGCGAGCAAGGCCGCGCTCGTGTCGTTCGCGAAGACGCTGTCGGCGGAATTGCTGCCGCGCGGCGTGCGCGTGAACGTTGTGAGTCCGGGACCGGTCACGACGCCGCTGCACGTCAAGCTCGGCCTTCCCGATGAAGCCGCCGCGCAACTGCAAAGCCAGATTCCACTCGGGCGCTTCGGCAAGTCGAGCGAAGTCGCGGCGACGGTGCTGCATCTGTCGGCGGAGGAGTCGGGGTTTATCGTCGGCACGGAGATCATCATCGATGGCGGCATGAGCCAGCTTTGATGTCCTTGTGATGCTGGGCGTGTCACATCGCCGGACGCAGTTCGCCCCAGCTCACGAAAATGCTCTGGATGCTGCGCGCGTAGGCATCGCGATGCTTCGGCGATTCCGAGTGATACGCGCCGATCGCCTGCCACGTGTTGCCGTACTTCACCATCTTCTGCTTGAGCAGCCACGCGGCGACGAACACGTTCACGCACGGATCGATCAGCGCGCGATGCGGAATGCCGTCACGCGCGAGATCCGGAAAATGGATCGAATTGATCTGTAACTGGCCGATATCGATCGATCCGTTCGTGTTGTGGTTGATCGCGGCGGCATCGCCCTTCGATTCGCACCACGCGACGGCGCGCAACACCAGCGGATTCACGCCCTGATAGGCGCCGGCCTGCTCGAAGCAGTCGTCGGCGGCGTGCGCAGACATCGACGCGAACACCGCGCAGGCAGCGAGCAGACCCGCAATTCTTTTGATACGCATGCGGGCTCCCTAGCGGGCGAGGGCGGCATCGAGCCGCGCTTCGACATCTTTCAGATAAGCGCGCGTATCGTCCGATACGACCAACCGCGGCTCCGGCGCACTGCATTTGCAATCCGCGACGACGTGGCGCGCCTTCTTGCTTTTTTTCGCGATGGAACGCGCTGCGGGCGACTCGTCGTCATCGCCGATGGACGCGGGCAACATGGCGAGCGTCGGCAGCGGCGGATACACCTTTTGCGCGGCAGGCGCGACAGCGGCGAAGGTCTACATGGTGGCGGGCGCGCTGACATCGAGCGAACCGGCGAAGGCGGCGGTCTAAAAAAAAGCGCTGCGGTAAAGGCGAGGAAAATGCGATGCATCGGGTCAGCCTCCCTGCGCCAGTTTGATCGACACGCTGTACGTCTGATGCGCGCCGGCCGTCAGGTTTTCGAGGTTGAGCCGGACCGTGCGCCGCGCGGGCACGCCTTTCCAGATGGCCTGATTGATATACGGAAAGTCCTGCGCGAGCGCCGTGACGAGAATCGTCGTCGGCTGTTTTTGCGCGGCGGCGAGCGCGCCGGCTTTGGCGAGGACGGCGCTCAACTGCGCATCGTGCGCGCCGAGTGCGTCGGCGGGAATGTCGAAACTGATGACGCCGGCGGCGACCGGCGGTTTATCGGCTTGCGCCGAGGCATTCGGCGCGGGCATCTGCGCGCAGCCGGTCACGGCGAACGCAGCCGCGGTGACGATACATGACATTGCCCACTTCACTGGCAACTCCCGAAATTTTCATGGCGATATGGGAGATGTCGGCGCGCGTTGCATCGACTTGATAGCGATGCGCAAACGTTTGCCTAAAAAGCAAAAGTTGACTCGCGGGACAGCGGTTTCGGGAGAGTGCATGCGCGTGACGCGATGCTTAGGGCGTCCACCATTCGCGCACGGGCGGCGCGGCGTCGAGTGCGCGGATGAAATCGTCGGCGAAGGCGTCGCTGGCGTCGACCCATTCGGGCGATCCGGCGGGCAGGTCGTCGGGATTCTTCAGGCCGCGCGCGTGGCGGATCACGGCGACCGTTTCACCAAGTGCGATGAGGGCATCGAAGTTGTGGGTGTCCATGCCGGGGTTAACGGCAGATGAGGCGGGGACTTGAGCCGGTAATCGCACGCTCGTCACACCTTCCCCTTCCCATGCCCCGACACCACCGCGCCCGCATCCCTCGCCAGCCCGAACAGATCGACGACGCCAATCAACCCGATCATCGCCACGATCAGAAACGCCACGCTGAAATCCTCCGGCGCGATCGAATGCGCATCGTGCCCATGCAGCCATTGGCCGATGCGCAGCGCGATCGCGCCTGCCGCGACGCCGATACCCATCGTCATCTGAAAGAGCGTGCTCGATAACGCCGATGCGCCGCTCATCTGCGATTTCGGCACATCCGCGAAAGAGAGCGTATTGAGCGCAGTGAACTGCAACGAGCGCGACAAGCCGCTCGCAAACAAGATGACGGTGATGACGATTTTCGGCGTCGTTGGCGTGAGCACGCTCATCGCGGCGAGCGACAGCGCGGCCAGCACGCCGTTCACGATCAGCACTGGCCGGAAGCCGAACATGCGCATGACGGGCGCGGTGACGAGTTTCATCGCGAGATTGCCGGCGAACACGACGAGCGTCAGCAGCCCGGATTCGAACGCGTTCATGCCGAAGCCGGCCTGGAACATCAGCGGTAACAGAAACGGCGCGGCGCTGATGGCAATCCGAAAGAGCGAGCCGCCGCCCATCGCGACGGCAAAGGTCTTCACCTTGAGCGCCGACAGATCGACGACCGGCTGCGGCGCGCGCCGCAAATGCCAGTACGACAAGACGCTCGCCACCGCGCCCACCGCGACCAGCGCGCCGACGAAGAGCCAGTCCACGTCGCTGCGGCCGATCAGTTCCATCGCGTAAAGCAACGTCGTGCACGCGATGCCGCACAGCGCGAAGCCGAGCATATCGAAGCGGCGCTGACCATCCTCGCACACGTTGTCGATGAAGCGCAGCGTCAGCATCAATCCGATGATGCCGAGCGGCACGTTCAGATAAAAAATCCAGCGCCACGACGAATACGTGGTGATGAACCCGCCGAGTGGCGGCCCGATGACCGGCGCGACCAGACCCGGCCACGTGATGATGGCGACGGCGCGCATCAGACCTTCCTTCGGCGTCGCACGTAACACGGCGAGCCGTCCGACCGGCACCATCATCGCGCCGCCGATGCCTTGCAGCACGCGCGCTGCGGCGAACGCGGGCAAGGTCGAGGTCGTCGCGCACAGCACGGACGCCGCCGTGAATACGGCGATGGCGCTGCCGAACACCGTGCGCAAGCCGAAGCGATCCGCCGCCCATCCAGAAATCGGGATGAACACCGCGAGCGTCAGCAAGTACGCCGTAATGCCGAGACTCATGTTCGCCGGATGCACGCCGAACGAGTGCGCCATCTGCGGCAGCGCGGTCGCGATGATCGTGCCGTCGAGGTTCTCCATGAAGAACGTCGCGGCAACGAGCGTGATGATCAGCGACGAATCTTTCTTCTCGCGATTCTCGAGGCTGGACATCGGGCGTTTCTCCGAAAAAGGAGCTTGCCATTCTAGCCGCGGAAGCAGATATCGCGCGCCTATGGTAATTTTTCCAGTTACCGATGCGCCGTGCAGGACGCCCGTCCTACAACGCGCCAACGACATGTACACATAACGCCAACAGGTCAACACGGTTACAAGAGGAAGCGAGCATGAAGTTTCGAAAACTGGGTGATTCGGGTGTCGATGTCAGCCTGATCGGGCTGGGCACCATGACCTGGGGCGAGCAGAACACCGAAAGCGAAGCGCACGAGCAAATCGATTACGCCCTCGCGCAAGGTGTCAATCTGATCGATGCCGCCGAGATGTATCCGTGCCACCGCGCCCGGAAACGCAGGGCCGCACTGAGCAGTAACATCGGCACGTGGCTCGCGAAGCATCCGGCGAAGCGCGAGGATATCGTGCTCGCGACGAAGATCGCCGGGCCGGCGCGTCAGCCGCACAATCCGCGTCATATTCGCGGCGTGGGCAATCAGTTCGATGCGAAGAACATCAACGAAGCGATCGATTCGCGCCTGAAGCGCCTGCAAACCGATTACGTCGATTTGTATCAATTGCACTGGCCGGACCGCAGCACGATGACCTTCGGCCGTTCGAACTATCCCTATCTCGACGATGAATACACGGTGCCGATCGAAGAAACGCTCGACGCGCTGGCCAAGCTCGTGAAGGCCGGGAAGATTCGTCACGTGGGTGTATCGAATGCAACGCCTTGGGGCGTCGCGCAGTTCTTGCGGGCGGCGGAACAGGCGGGCTTGCCGAAGATCGTCAGCATTCAGAATCCGTACAGCCTCGTGAATTGCACGTATGAACTCGGGCTTTCCAAGTTCACGCACCAGGAAGGCGTCGGGCTGCTGGCGTATTCACCGCTCGCGTTCGGCTGGCTGTCGGGCAAGTACGAAGGCGGCGCACGGCCGGCGGGCGGGCGCATTACGCTGTTCGAGCGTTTTCAGCGCTACAGCAAAGCCGCAGTCGATCGCGGCGATCACGTCGTATGTCGAACTGGCCAAGCACCACGGCCTCACACCGACGCAGCTCGCGCTCGCGTTCGTCAACACGCGCGCTTTTACCACGAGCACGCTGATCGGCGCGACGACGATGGCGCAACTGAAGGAAAACATCGACACCGTGAACATCGATTTGTCCGATGAAATCCTCGCCGAAATCGATGCGCTACACGAGCGTCAGCCGAATCCGGCGCCATAATCGTTCGGAACCTGCGCGGCTAAATTCCCTGTTCCGACAGGCATTTGCCGTGCGTTTGCACCCCGAACGCGCGAATGTGTCAGCATAGACGCTCGTAGCATTCTCCAAGCATTCCTCCGCGCGTCACGTTCGAGCCGACGCGCGGCGCGCCCCGCGCAACGTTGAGTCACCCGCAGAGCAATGCCGTCGTCGAGGCACTACACTTGCTCGATGGTCCTGGTTGCCCGCTGCGGCGCCTTCTCGCCACAGCGCGCTCTTCGCAAAGGAGTCGTCGCTCATGTCTCAAGCATCGCCCCAGTCGAAAGATCTCGATCAGCTTACGATCGACACCATCCGCACGCTGTCTATGGATGCCGTGCAGAAGGCCAATTCCGGCCACCCCGGCACGCCGATGGCGCTCGCGCCCGTCGCCTTCCATCTCTGGCAAAACCATCTT
>LFMX01000005.1 GCA_001184405.1 Candidatus Burkholderia humilis | reverse complement strand
ACTGCGTGCCGACCGTTCGGCCAGCTTCCCGCGCGAACAAAGTCGGCTCGCCCGCTTTACCGTGTGCAACGGCTTCGTCAATGGTCGCGCATCGCCGAAAGCTTCACCCAGCTTCAAGACGAAATCCGCGATCTCCGGCTTCGGGTGCTTCCACACAAGCATATCCACTTGTGTTTCCTCTGACGACCAAAAAAGGGGCACTTCACTGTTTCGGCTTTTGAGTTGCGATACTGTACATCCATACAGTACTCGGGAAACCACTTTTCGCCATGGCCGCCCTGCCACAACACATCGACATCGAGTCGATCCATGCGAGCCTATGGCGCGGGAATCAACTCGCGCGCGTGTACGGCAAAACCATCGACACCGGCTATGCCGCCCTGTCGGCGGAACTGCCGGGCGGCGGCTGGCCGATCGGGGCGCTGGTGGAACGGCTGGTCCAGCAGCCAGGGATTGGCGAAATGCGGTTGCTCAAGCCCGCACTCATCGCGGCGGCCAAGTGGCAAGTCGCGCTCCTGCAGGCACCACACGTACCGAACAGCCTGGCCTTCGCCTATCTGGGTGTGCCGCTGGACAAGCTCATGATGCTGCGGGCGCCGAAGACTGCGGACGCACTCTGGTGCGCCGAGCGCGTGCTAAACGCACGAAGTTGCGGCGCACTGCTCTTCTGGCAACAGCACATTCGGTCTGAAGCGTTACGGCGGTTGCATCTGGCGGCACAAGCAACAGAGACCCTCCTGATTCTGGTTCGACCGCTCGCCTCCGCGCAGGATTCGTCGCCCGCGACGCTCCGGCTGAGTGTACGGCCCGCCGACGGCGGCATTGTCGTCGACGTGATCAAGCGACGAGGTCCAACCCGAACCGACCAATTGTCCATCCACCTTCAACCGTCTCCGATTCTGCTCAGTCCTCATGGCCGTGTTCGTCGCTATCTTCCTGCCCCGGCTTTCGCTGGAGGTGTTCCGTCCGAGGTGGTCATCTCCGACTGAACACGGCTGTGTGGTGCTCGAGCGCGACAAGGTCATCGTGCTCGACCAGGCAGCAAGAGAGGCAGGCGTGATGGTGGGGATGAAACGCGGTGGCGTGACGACGCTCACGGCCGACGCGCTGATGTACGATCGTGATCCGCTGCGCGAAAACGATGTGCAGCGTGAAGTCGCCTTCGCGCTGCTTCGTTTCTCGCCTCAAGTCGCCGTGCGGGAAAAAGAGACCATCATCGTCGATGTGACGGCCAGTCTTCGGCTCTTCGGCGGCATCCGACAGGTGTGCCGGCAGATCCGTGAAACGGTCAGGACAATCGGGCTCACCGCTCGCATGAGCGTTGCTCCCACGGGTCAAGGGGCATGGTTGCTCGCCAAACGCGGTCGCCGGCGCGTGCTTAAGATGGGTTCGCTCGAACGGTATCTGGGCGATTTGCCCTTCGTGGTTGTGCCCGAAGTGCGATCGTTCGCCGAGTGGTTCAACGGCCTCGGATGCCGGGTGCTCAACGATATTCGACGCCTGCCGCGCGCAGGTCTCAAAAAGAAGTGCGGCGTGGATTTACTGGATTCTCTTGACCGCTCCTACGGCCTGTCGCCCGAACTCTACGAGTGGTTGGAATTGCCGCCCTCATTCAGTGCGCGTACCGAAGTGCCCGATCGCGTCGAGCACGCGGAAGCGGTGCTTTTTTCGGCGCGGTGCCTGATCGTTCAACTGTGCGGTTGGTTGAGCGCGCAGCAGCTCGCGCTCACGCAAGCGACGATCACGCTCGAACACGAGCGCGGCCGCCAGGCAATCGAGTCGACCGTGATCGACATCGCGCTCGCCGAACCCACCTGGCACGAAGAGCATCTCGTGCGGCTGCTGAAGGGGCGACTCGGGCGCATCGAGCTCAAGGCCGCCGTCATCGCCCTGCGTCTCACGGCTTCTAAAGTACAGCCAGCTGAGCCGCCCAGCGATTCGCTGTTCCCCAATCCGGGTGGATCGAAGGAGGACCACAACCGTCTGATCGAACTGCTAGTCGCGCGCCTGGGCACCGAGAATGTCCTGCAGCCCGCGCCGACATCGGATCATCGGCCCGAATATGCCAATCAATGGGTGCCGGTGCAGGCCACAACGAAGGCCTGCCCTCCTCTCGCCGAGCTACCACGCCCAACGTGGCTGCTCGACACGCCCGTGCGGCTGATGATCAAGAACCACCGACCGTTCTACGGTTTGCCACTGAAACTCGTTTCGCCCGGCGAGCGCATCGAAGCAGGCTGGCACGATGGCGAATTGGTGACACGCGACTACTTCGTCGCGGAGGCCACCGATAAGAGCTGCTACTGGATCTATCGAGAGCGACCGAGCGTGATGACCGAAGAGGTCCGCTGGTTTCTTCACGGGCTGTTCGGATAATCGGTGGTGTCGTCGTGGATCTATTTTCGTCGACCCTTCCCGACTACGCGGAGCTTTTCGCGTTCACGAACTTTTCGTTTCTGCACGGCGCATCGCACGGCGAAGAGCTCATGTTGCGTGCATCGCAACTCGGCTACTCAGGTCTCGCGATCACCGACGAATGTTCGCTCGCCGGTGTCGTGCGCGCACACGTCCAGGCGAAGGAAGAAAAGCTGCCGCTGGTCATTGGCTCCTACTTCCGGCTCGTCCATGCGGACAAAAGCCCGGCGTGCGGCCTTATCATGCTCGCGCAAAACCGCAACGGCTACGGCAACCTGTCCGAACTGGTCACGCTCGGCCACATGCGCGCAGTGAAAGGGACGTATCTGCTCACCCCGCACGACCTCTCGAAACCCGACAAGGAATACGAGCACCTACGCGGCGTGCCTGATTGTCTGGCGATCCTCGTGCCGGATTTTCCCGCGAAGGAAGATGCGCTGTCGGCGCAAATCGAATGGCTCAACGAGACGTTTCCAGCGCGTGCCTGGGTTGGTCTGATCCTGCATCAACGCGCGATGGACGACATCCATCGCGGCAGCGTCGAATTCGTCGCTGAGCGACATCGCGTTCCCGTCGTCGCGCTCGGCAACGTCGTGATGCACGTACGCTCACGAAAACCGCTACAGGACACGATGACAGCAATCCGCGTCGGCAAGCCGGTGGCCGAGTGCGGCTACGACCTCGCGCCTAACGCGGAGCAGCACCTTCGTTCCCGGCTACGCTTGACCAATCTGTACCCCGCGCATGCACTCGGACAAACACTCAACGTGCTCGAACGTTGCACGTTCTCGTTGGACGAGTTGCGCTACGAGTATCCCGATGAACTCGTACCCGAAGGCTTCACGCACGAGGCGTATCTGCGGCAGGAGACCTATATCGGCGCGCACAAGCGTTTTCCGGCAGGCATCCCGCACGACATTCAGCAGCAGATCGAGTATGAGCTGCAACTGATCGACGAGATGCGCTATGAGGCGTATTTCCTGACGGTCTATGACATCGTGCGATTCGCGCGGAGTCAACACATCCTATGTCAAGGGCGAGGGTCAGCTGCGAACAGCGCAGTCTGCTATTGCCTCGGCGTGACGGAAGTCGATCCCTCGCGCGGCAACATGCTTTTCGAGCGATTCATCAGCAAAGAGCGCGGCGAGCCGCCGGACATCGACGTCGACTTCGAGCATCAGCGGCGCGAAGAGGTCATCCAGTACATCTATCGCAAGTATGGGCGCGACCGCACCGCGATTGCTGCCGCCAGTGTCGACCCACCGGCCGCGAGGCGCGCTACGCGAGACGGGCAAGGCACTCGGCATCGACCCGCAAATCGTCGACAAGGTCGCGAAGAGCCATCAGTGGTTCGATCACTCACAGGACCTGTTGAATCGCTTCGAGGAGTCCGGACTTGATCCAGCCAACCCGCTCATCAGGATGTGGGCGAAGCTGGCAGCGCAGATACTCAACTTCCCCAGGCATCTGTCACAGCACTCTGGAGGCTTCGTTATCAGCCGCGGAAAACTCACGCGACTCGTTCCGGTCGAGAACGCGGCGATGCCGCAGTGCGATCCAATGGGACAAGGACGATCTCGAAGCCTTGGGCCTGCTGAAAATCGACGTGCTCGCGCTCGGCATGTTGTCGGCGATTCGCCGCACACTCGATATCGTCTCTGAGCAGCGCGGCGAACGATTCGAGATGCAGGACATCCCGTCGGAGGACTCTGCAACCTACGAGATGATCTCGCAGGCCGATACGGTGGGCGTCTTCCAGATCGAGTCTCGTGCACAGGTGAGCATGCTCCCGCGCATGCAGCCACGCACTTTCTACGACCTCGTGATTGAAGTCGCAATCGTGCGTCCTGGTCCGATTCATGGCGGCGCTGTCCACCCGTATCTGCGGCGACGTCAGAAGATCGAGCCTGTCACCTATCCGAGCGTGGCGCTAGAGACAGCGCTCGGTCGAACGCTCGGCGTGCCGATCTTCCAAGAGCAGGTGATGCAGGTCGCGATCTTGGCTGCTGACTTCACGGATCAACTGCGCCGCGCGATGGCTGCGTGGAAACGCAAGGGCGGCTTGGAAAAATACTATGACCGCATCGTGAATGGCATGCGGGAGCGCGGCTACGACCAGTCCTTCGCTGAAGCCATCTTCGAACAGATCAAAGGCTTCGGCGAGTATGGCTTTTCGGAGAGTCACGCCGCGAGCTTCGCGCTGCTGGTGTATGCGAGCAGTTGGCTGAAATGTCACGAGCCGGCCGCGTTCCTGGCCGCGATGTTGAACAGTCAGCCAATGGGCTTCTATTCTCCTTCGCAACTCGTCCAAGACGCGAAGCGTCACGGCGTCAAGGTCGCACTATCGATGTCACGATCAGCGGTTGGGATTCGGTCCTCGAACGGCAACCAGATGAGCCACAGTCGGTCGTCTCGGACTCTCATTGCTGAAAGGTATGCGCGATGGCGCTTCGGAGCGCATCGAGAACGCACGCGCGGTGAAGCCGTTCGCGAGCGTGAGCGACTTGGCGCGCCGCGCTCAACTCGATCGCCACGATCTGCAAGTGCTGGCGGCCGCCAATGCGTTGCGGTCGCTGGCAGGGAACAGGCGTGAAGCGCTTTGGCAGTCATGCGGTGGCACTCGCGAGGGTGTCACCGAAGCGTTGACAGGGGCGCACGTAGGCCAGCCATTGAGCGAGGAAAGACTTTCCAATCGGAGTGCTGATGCTTTCCAGTCAGCAGAAGGCAATACAAAAGAAACAGACTAAGTTCTTCCAAGTTCTTTCTCCAATCTTCAATAAATCCTGCACAGCAAAGGGTTAGCTGGCCACGAGATTGGTCTCGGGGGACCAGCTCCGAAGCTTAAGTCAGAGAATGATCACTGAATATAGCTATGGAGAGATGCCCTGGTAAGATCTTTGGGCTTGAGGTAAGGTTTAAAGATGTGAAGATGATTAAAGTTGGAGAAGATGGGTTGCTGAGAGAGACGTATGAGTTTTTTTAGGTATTCTGGTTCTGGATCTTCTAGTATGTGTTAGCCGTTTCGTATTTATAGTGATGCCCCCAATTAGGGTTTGGTCATGTCGGTTAAGGGAGTTTTCAGTTGTTAGGTTGTCTGAGGAAAGCTCGGCAAGGAATCCTGCCGAGATTCCTATGGAGGGTACCTCCCAGGTGCCCCTAGTTAGGCGGAACTTTTTTAACGGTCATTGTCTTTTCTTTTTGCCTTTTGTTACTTTTTGCTTTATGGTCGGGTACTTGTCCTCTGGATGTCTCGGGGCTGTTCCAGAAGGTTCTTTTATTGGTTGAGACTGCGACACGTGTATTGCTAGGGTGATGACACGTGTTAAGTAATTTTATACCCCATTATATGCCCCCCAGCTTGATGGGTTGCTGCGAGATTCCCTGATCAAAAGATTTCCTTACAGTAATCCATTAAGCTGTGAGAGGTGGTAAGGGTAATTTTGATTTGTTACAGATGAGGTTGGGCAGTTTTAGAATTTGCCCACACAGTTTGTTTTTTAGAAGTCGTGCCAAGTGGGTCCGTGCTTTTAGGTCTTAACCGATAAGTTTTTCCCTTTTATAGTTATCAGCGTTTTACTTTTCTATTCTTACTTTAACTTGACGATTTTCGACTGTGGAGTGATTTTTGGCGATTCGTCGAGGGGCTTTCCTACCGTGATTTTTGGTTTTTTGCTTTGGGGCTTTTGGTGAGAGTTCCTCCTTTGTGACTCAAAAGGTACGAGCTTTTTCTACCTATTATCATTATGAGTTCAAGTAATTTCGTGGAAGAGATAGAATTTGAAAATTTAGGTGGTGAGGGGGGGAACAGATCTAAGAAGGGTCATTCTAACTCTGTAGAGCAATTTGAGTTAGAGAGCATTATTAGTATATTCGGTATACCCCCAAGGGTTGGGGTGAGGATGGCGGGCGGCATGGCCGAAGCGGTGCAGGCGAGCCTTCAGTATCTGAACGATGCCGATCTCGCCGCCATCGCGACCTATCTCAAGGCGACGCCGCCCGTGCGCGATTCCGCCGATACGAAGCCGGCCTACGCCTACGAGGGCAACGTATCGGGCGGATACGAAGCCGATTTGCGCGCGACGAATCAGGGCATCGGCACGGGTTCATCGACGCCGGGTTATCCGTCGCTCACGACGGGCGCGCAGCTTTACAGCGGCAATTGCGCGAACTGTCATCAGCCGAACGGCGGCGGAACCGGCGACGGTGCGTTCCCGTCACTCACACACAATTCGACGCTCGGCCGCGGACGAACGCCTGATGCCAGCGTTCGCTGATGAATTGAGCGATGAGCAAATCGCGCAGATCGCGACGTTCGTGATGAACAAGTACGGTAATCCGGCGGTCAAGGTCGATGCAGCGCGCGTGAAGACGTTGCGCGCGGGTGGGGATAATCAAGGCGATGGGCTGGGCTATGCGTTGATCGGCGGCGTGGTTGTTGTGTTGATCGTGATGCTTTTGTTGGTGCGACGGTGCAGGCGAAGGAGAGCGCGTTGAGCGTTGATTGGTGACTAACTGCTGCTCACTGCTCACAAAAAACAAGGCCGTTCCGAAGTTTTGGGACGGCCTTTGTTATGAGCGGGGAGCGAAATGCTCAGTCTTCTGCCTCGGTAATTTTGATAAAAGGCTTTAAATCGGGATTCGAAAGCGCGAGCAGATTCAAGGTTGCGCCACCGAATCGACGGGCAAACTCATCATCGAAAACGTTCTTGTAGTCCGCTACGGGCAACTCTAACAGAAACAATCGAGAAGTAACAGCCAGAACTTTCGAAACATCGAGCGTATACGATACGAATGCCTGCTTCTCTTCGGACCACATGACGACGATGCACCGCTTGTTGAGATGATTTTCCATCAATACCCTCTGCATTGTTGGTAGTTCTGGAACGCGCGTTGACTATATGCATCTATGAATCGGGCGCCGCCCATCGCGCTGCGATAAGCTCGACATTCATCCATGTCGCGCTGATATTGTGCAAAGCACTCGGCTTCACTGGCTTCGCTGATCCCCCGCGCCGCGATTTCACTAATATCGTCGCTCAATGCGTCCGGTTCGTATCTGAATGGCGGCGCATCGCTGAGCAGACCACTGTCGTCGGTGTAATCGTCGCCGAAGCCCTTGAGCACAGGTCCGCTGCTGCTATCGCCGCTCGACCCCACGCCGCCGAACATTGCGCCACCCGCTGATTGGATAACATCGAGCCAATCGAAGCTGCTACTGTCCACATCCGTTGCCAGATTACGCGTGCTCTCCAGCCTTGCGTTTTGTGCTAAAAGGCCGAATCCGCCGGTCTCACCATTGGCGAGTCTGAGGGCAGCGAATTCTCTAGTCGTATAAATTTTTTCCAAGCACCCGGAACTGCCGCCGCTCACTGTTTGCTTCCAGATTTGAGGCGCGTAGTGTCTCAACACTCGCTGTCCACCAAGCCATGACCGATCGATCACAGGAACAAGATGCCCATCGCGCACGGCATTGTGCAACACGCGCGTAACGCTTTCACCGTCATTCGGTAGATCCAGTCTCGACGCCAGGAAGTTTGACTTGACGAAGTCGACATAGGCGCGAAAGTCAGAAGAACTGGCGGCGACGCGCCGATCGATTCGCATCTCGAAAAGCTGTTCGAAGTCTTGTCGATCCTGCTCGATCTGATCTTTTTGTTCCTTCCGCCTCTTCTTGCGCTCTTCGAACGAGAGCACCCACGTGCGGTCGACTTCTTGCACTTCGCGAACCGGCATCAAGGCACATTGCCAGCCCCATTGCGACAACGGCACATATAATGCGTTGTACGAATGCCCCCATTCCGGAAACGACATGTCACCCCCATCAAGTGTAAAGGAGTGCTGATGCTATCCGGATGAAGGTCTGTCTATGCTTCACTATCTCGAAATAATGCGACTGCAAATGATCGTGTTACCCAGCAAGTCGAGTAACGTAATGCAGGACTCTGTGCGAACGACTTCGCAAAAAAGTTCACCGCCCGCGAGCAACCCCCAAACTAACCCCATAAACCCCCGCCGCGAGCACAGTAATCCAAAAACTAGTAGGCCAATCCGTGTAATAAGCAAGCGCCAGCCCGACCCAAGCCTGCCCAAGCGCAAACCCTGCTGCAAGCAGCAACCCCGAAGACAACCGAGAAGTCACATTCTGTGCCGCAGCCGCCGGCCCGACCATCAGAGCAAAAACAAGCAACACGCCCACGATCTGCGTACAAGCCGCGACCGCCAGCGCGGTAATGGCAAGAAACAGCACCGACACGAGCCGCAGCGAAACGCCTTTGGCTTCGGCCAATTCTGGCTGCAAGGAAGCAAACAGCAGAGGCCGCATGATGAACGCAAGCGCGGCAAGACTAACAACGGCAAGTCCGGCAAGAACAAGAAGTGTCTCGTGACTCACCCCAAGCACATTGCCAAAGAGCAGGGCAGTAGCCTGCGTCGCATACGCAGTAAAGAAGTGCAGAAACAGCAATCCAAACCCGAGCGATAAAGACAGAATCACGCCAATCGCCACATCCCGCCCGGACAGGCGCTCCCCGAGCGCACCCATCCCGATGCCTGCCGCGAGCGTGAACCCGACCATCCCCCAAATCGGCGAAACGCCGAGCAGCACCGCACCGGTTGCGCCAGTAAACCCGACGTGCGATAATGCATGTCCCGCGAACGTCTGCCCGCGCATCACAAGAAAATAGCCAACGATTCCCGACAGCACCGCGACGATTCCCGACGCCGCGAATGCGTTGACCATGAAGTCGTATTCAAACATGTCTACTTGCTGTGCCCGTGATGATGAACATGTTCATGCGTATGCTCTTCGCCTTCCTCATGCGCATGATCGAGCTTATCGATCTCGACATCGCCCGACATAACGAAAATGCGCCCGTTCACGCGCATCACATCAATCGGCGAGCCATAAAGTTTCGAAAGCACCGGCTTCGAAATAACCTTATCGACCGTGCCGAGCGCCGCGCGCCCATTGCCGAGATACAGCACGCGATCGAGCGAATTGAGCAGCGGATTGAGTTCGTGCGCCGAAAACAGCACGGTGATATTGAGCTCGCGCTGCACGCGCCGCACGAGTTCGACGACGCCCGTCTGATGCCGCGGATCGAGCGAGATCAACGGTTCATCGAGCAAAAGAAGATGCGGATTGCCGAGCAGACATTGCGCGAGCAGCAAGCGCTGCCGTTCGCCGCCCGACAGCTCCGACAGAGGCCGCGCGGCCAACTGCGTCGCGCCGACGAGTTCCAGCACGCGCTCGACATCCTGACGCACCGAAGCATTGCGATGCAGCAAGGCCCAGTGATGCCCGTCCGCCGCCATCGCGACGAAATCGCGGCCGAGCACGCGCCGGTTGGCGAGGCCGCTGCGAATCTGCGGCATATAGCCGATCGACGGATTGCCGCGCATCACCGTTTCGCCGTGCACGCGAATTTTTCCCGATGCCACCGGCACCAGCCCAAGTAGCGCGCGTATCAACGTGGTTTTGCCCGCGCCGTTCGGTCCGAGCACGCCGATGAACTCACCGTTCTTCACCGCAAAACTCGCGTCGTTGAGAATGACGCGTCCGCCGAGTTCCAACGTGACGCGATCGACTTCCAGCGCCAGAGGTGCAACAGCATTCATCGTTGCCATCCTTGCAGCGCGCCGGCGAGCGCGTCGAGTTGCGAGCTCATCCATTGCTGATACGTCTTGCCGGCGGGCAACGTCTCCATCACGCTGATGCTCGGCACGTGCGAATCCTTCGCGAGCGCGAGCAGGCGCTTGGTGAGTGCTTCGGTCGCCTGGCTGTTATAGATCAGCACGTGCACGCGGCGCTCGCGCAAGTCCTTCTCGAACGCGGCGATATCGCTCGGGCTCGGCTCCGTTTCGTTCATCGTGGCCATCTGAAAGCGCTGATTGCGCACCTCGAAGCCGATGGCGTCCGCCATATAGCCGAACACCGGCTCGGTCGCGGTCACGGGCACGCCGCTGTAGTGCGACTTCAGCCGCGCGATGCTCGCATCGATCGGTTTCATCGAATCGAGAAAAGTGGCGAGACGCGCGTCGTAATCGCTCTTGTGCGACGGGTCCGCGCTCACCAGATACGCGCTCACCGCTTTCGCCACTGCGGGCATGGTGGCGAGGTCGTACCAAAGGTGCGGATTGTCGCCCGCCTTCTTGCCGACGAGCTGCGCCGCGACGATCACCGTGCGCTTGTCATTGCTCTTCGATGCCCCGAGCAGCTTGTCCATCCACGGATCGTAGTTCGCACCGTTGTAGACGACGAGCGCCGCGTGCTGCAACGCGCGCGCAGTCTTCGGGCTCGCTTCGAACAGATGCGGATCCTCGTCCGGATTGCTCAGAATGCTCGTCACCTGCACGTGATCGCCGCCGAGTTGACGGATCACGTCGCCGTAGAAGTTTTCCGCGGCGACCACAGGAATGTGCGTCGTCTGGGCAGACGCGGCGTTGCAAAAGCCAAGCGCGAGCGCGAAGCAGGTCAGGACGTGCGCGAATTTCATCGATTTCCTCGGGTTGACGATGCAGTCATGCATCACGTTGATCGCGATGCTTCTTCTGGCAGTCGCTGCACAGGCCGCTCAGTTCGACGACCTGATGCCGCACTTCGAAGCCGATCGCCGGCGCACTCGCCGACAGCGATGATGCGACATCGCGGCCCTGAATCTCGAGCGTGGCGCCGCATTCATCGCAGATGAGGAACTGGCTTTCGTGCGGCTTGCCCGCGTCGCAACACGCGATAAACGCGCTCTTCGACTCGATGCGATGCACGAAGCCGTTTTCGACCAGAAAATCCAGCGCGCGATACACGGTCGTCGGCGGAACGCGCGCGCCGCGCTGCGGCTCCATCGCATCGATGAGGTAGTAGGCGCCGATCGGCTTGTGTGCCTTCAGCACGAGTTCGTAGACCTGGCGGCGCAGCGGCGTGAGCGCGACGCCGCGTTCATCGGCGAGTGCTTCGGCGCGGGCAAGCATGGTTTCGACGGATGCGGTCATATCATTTCGACCACGCGAAGTGGCGCATACAAAATCAGCAATCCGGCAATGATATAACGTATCGGCCGTTTTTGCATCACATCCGATGCTTACGCGGCACAACAGTTGCTTGGCGCAGCCTAGCCAAAACGGGCATTCAGACGTTTGCGCGTCGCAGCATCGATACCGCGTTTTCCTGCCTTGACATGCGCGCGCAATGCCGATCATTCGATCAACAAACGAGCAATTGTTCATATCGCGAGCGTTCGCTCACTGGACAACACGCGAAGAAATCGGAGACATCGGTGTGAGACTGAGAGACAAGGTGGCCATCATTACGGGCGCCGCGAGCAGCATCGGCGAAGCGGTGGCGCGGCGTTATCTGGACGAGGGCGCGATGCTCGTCGTCGTCGATGTGAAAGACGAGAACGACATGGCGAGCCGTACATGGACGCCTCCAGTTTGCCAAGCTTTCATTCCGTGACAGCAAGAAGAGGAAGGTTGCACCCGTACATTCGGACTTTTCACGCGAGACACTTTTGCTCGCTGTCCCTGATGGGATGATCTAAGGTATGGTCATACCTTATTTCTATTTTCCTCCTGTTAGCTTGTCAACTCGGGCATAACAAAACAAAAACTAACTTCGATGCGCATAGACAGATATTAACTAAGCCAAAGAAAAATCAAAGCAGCTTTCGTTTCGTTTTGTTTTCTTCTAACAGCCAATCCGAACAGAAACTCATTCATTAAGGTTTTGTTCTCTCTTTTTTTTTCTTCAAAATGCACCTATAGCAAGCAAATAAAATATATGCCGACACAAACTGCAACACAGTCATTAAAAATTTTTTTTCTTTGCAAAACAACCCAGCCGGTAAGTACCAAAGAAAATTCAGTCACTTCTCCAATTGATGCATATCAAACAGAAATATGCATATAGCATTTGTCATCAATTTTCTTTTCTTTTACAGCCAACCCAAACAGACAGCCATCAAATAAAATTCATGCACTCCACCGACTCAACTAGAAACTGGCAGAAATCCATTGCTAGAATTGCTCACCCCACTCCACCGAGTATTGCATATCAAAACATAAAGGCAGTCCAACACACGCCATGCATGCTAAGAAAGAAAAATTGCAAATAAAACTAAAATTAAAATGAATCAAAAGAGATAAAAGGATACTAAAAAGATATTTTATTGCTTGAGTTGCCTCCCAAGAAGCGCTTGGATTTAATGTCGTCGGCTCGACTTGACCTTCTTCTCAAGATCAACCTACTCCACTTTGAGGATTAGAGGGTTTTCTTCTTCTTTTTCTCTTATTGGCTTTATGTGGTACACAAGATTTTTCTCCCAAATTTATTTCTGTCATGTTGAAGACTTTCATGACTCCCAATGTACCTCTTGGAATCCAAACTTGTGCAACGACTCGCTGTTTCTTTTTGCTCTTCCTCTCTTGCACTTCACTGTCCACCTCATGCTCTATTTCTTCACAACTTGATTCTTCATGTGATTTTTCCTTCAAAGAACTAGAAGCCAACACTCCAAAGCAAGCCTTGACTTGAAGAGATGGAGTGCATGCTAACTCACATGAATAGCAAGGTATACATCTAGGTAACAATGAAACATCCTCTTGAGTTATTTCCAATTCCGCACCATTGGATGGTTTTTGTTCTTCAACCGGTGAGCATGCCATGTAGTCACATTCTTTAATGCCTTCAATATCAATTGAGTGAGCTTGAACGGTCTCATTAGCTACATCACTACTCCTCAAGGAAGCAATGTCTTCACAAATCGCCCGTTCATTTTCAGCATTAGCGCAAGGTAATGGACAATTAGACTCACATTTCCTTTTCACGCTTTCATTTCCAAGATCAAAATGACAAAACAAAGTTTTAATTTCCTCCACATGGCATTCTAAGACCTCAAACTTGTCTTGAAGATCTTCAAATTTTTGATTGATTTTTCCCATTTGAGACTCATTCTTTTCAACCATTTGTGCCGTCCTTTTATGTAAATCTTCAACTCGTTGATGGATTTTGCATGTTTGAGACTCCATCTTTTCAAACATTTCCACAATCTTCTTGGAGTACACCTCAAGCCTATTAATGTGCCTTTCCTCTTGAATCCTCAAACATTCTTCAATTCGGTTTCCAAGACTCTTCTCCGTAGTTGTTAAATCTTTTTGAATAAAATCCCATGTCGAGCTCTTCCTAAGCTCATTCCACTCTTCCATCACGTCTAATTGTGCTTCATGTTTTACTAGCTTTTGCATTACCTTTCGTTCGAAAGATCTCCTTTGTTCTTTCTCATGGTCCTTTGGTGTAATTGCATCCAATTGAGCTGCACGAGGGCGGCTGTGCGTGGTGTGTGTGTGGCCGGGGGGGAGTGCGGGCGAGCAAGTCGGCACCGCGCGGCGGCGGCCGGGGGGGGGGGGGGCGGGAGCGTGAGGTAATGCTCGGCGAGCGCGCTCTGGACCCGGCGGGCCGCATCCTCGACGAACATGAGATTCCGTCCGTTCAACGCCGCAAAGGCCTGCTCATCGGCGCGCTTGACCGCCGTCTGGACCGGTGTGCCCAAGGCTTGCTCGATCCGGTCGATCAGAGCGGCCAGGCCCAGCGATGGCGCATGCGTCGGCGACTCGACACGTGCCAGGGCCGGCTACGCTGGCTATGGGGCGTGGCCAGCGTGGCAGGCTCACGCAGCCAGTCGCCGACCTGGGCGGGTGTCACGGCATCCTGCTCGACAAAGGCCTGGCGAAACGCTTGCTCAACCAGCTGCCGTGACAGCGCCGCCGAGCACGGGCAGGTCGAGGCATAATCCACCCCCACCTGGATCTCGACCGTGCACAGGCGCCCAACCTTCGTCGCCGTGACGCACACAGGATAAGACTTCCATCCAAACAGCCCCTCCGTCATCAGTGCTGGGCGGCAGATCAGCAGATCGAAGGTGATACGCACGCACGCGCGCGCTGCGACTGCCGCAGTGGCGATGGCTGTCGATCATGGCGTCGAGAAGCGTGGACAGGCGCTTCGAGGATAGAGGTTCACCGTCGCTTAGGCCGCCCACCAGCGCGTAGAGCCGCGACATGTGAATGCCTTTGACGTGCGCGACCGGCAAATCGACATGGGCGTCAACGCGCGCATGCACGTCACGACACCGCCCATCCTCGTCCACAGGGCAGGTCGATTCCTTGCATGCCAACCCAGTCCAATGGGATCTGGCCGGGTGTGATGTCTGTCATCGAAATATCCGGAAGCGTTGCGTGCATGGTGTGCGTCCTGTTGAGCGATCACGCGTCTGCCCGGGGCCAGTCGGGAAAGGGGTTTTCCCAGCTCGCCCAGATCTTCGGACCCTGCGCCATCTCCGCGTTGCTGAGCAGGCAGGCGTCGAAGCGGGCGCGCAGCGCCGACTCGTCCATATCCATACCGATCAGCACCAGTTCCTGACGCGCATCGCCGACGCCTTCGACCCACTTCTCCTTGATCAGCGCGCGAGAGTCCGGATCCTGCGGCCAGCGCTCCGGAGGCACGGCCGCCCACCAATAGCCAGCCGGACCGTGGCGGGCGACCGCGCCGGCCGGCGACCAGCTCCCCGCCAAGGTGGGGTGACTGGCCAGCCAGAAAAACCCTTTGGACCGCACGACACCGGGCCATTCGCTTTGTACCCATGCATGGAAGCGCTGCGGATGAAATGGACGACGCGCCCGATAGACGAAGTTGCCCCATATTCCTCGGTCTCGGGAATATGGCTACCGCGTAGCTCCTGCAGCCAGCCGGGCGCCTGCGCCGCCTGGTCGAAGTCGAACAGACCCGTATCGAGCACGCGATCCAGCGGGACCTTGCCGAACTCGGCGACCTTGATCCGTGCGCGCGGATTGAGCGTGTGGAGAATTGCCATCAATCGTTCACGCTCAGCCCCGTCGAGCAGGTTGATCTTGTTGAGAACGATGACATCGCAGAACTCGATTTGATCGATCAGTAGATCGACCACCGTGCGCGCATCCTGCTCGCACAGCGATTCACCGCGCGATTGCAGACTGTCGCGCGAGCCGTAATCGCACAGAAAGTTGAAGGCATCGACGACCGTCACCATGGTGTCGAGGCGCGCGACATCGCCCAGACAACGGCCATCCTCGCCTGCAAAGGTAAAGGTCTCGGTCACGGGAGCGGTTCGGCGATACCCGTGGACTCGATCACCAGATGATCGAGCGTCCCTTATGAGCGAGCCACTTGACCTCGATCAGCAAATCCTCGCGCAGCGTGCAGCAGATGCAGCCATTGCTCATCTCGACCAGCTTTTCGTATTCAGCCCCGCCGTCTCGCACGAGCGCGGCGTCGATATTGACCTCGCTCATGTCATTGACGATGACCGCGACCCGCCGGTTTTCGCGATTGTTCAGAATGTGATTGAGCAAGGTCGTCTTGCCCCGCTCCCAGAAAGCCGGACAGCACCGTGACAGGAAGCTTGCCGTCCGACGCAATATGTTCAGCTGCGTTCATGATCCCGATCTCACGCATCAATTGGAAAGCGACGTACCCAAGCCGGCGTCAGGCTTTTGACCAGTGCACAGGCCGCATTGGCCATACAGCTCGATCGTGGCCTGATCGGTCCGGAAGGCGTGGCTGTTCGCCCATCGGACAAGGGACAAGGCATTGCGTCAGTTCGGGCGCACTGAACTCATCCACGCGTCCGCACTGGTCGCAGATGGCGAATGCCCTGGCGTTGTGAGCACAATGGCCCGGCTCGCGTGAACAAGCCACCCATGCGTTCAGCATTGCGAGCCGATGGATGAGACCGTCATCGCGCAATTTCTCCAGGACGCGGTAGACCTGCGTCGGTGCGCTGAAACCTGAACCGCGCAACCGGTCGAGCAGTGCATAGGCGCTAAGCGGCCCGTTGGCGTGATGCAACGCAGTCAGGACCTGTTGCTGTTGAGTGGTTAGAGGCATTTCGTTCCGCGAAAAAACCATCTCTCTTATATTATAACATAACAATTAGCGATGCGGAAGCGTCGCATGGTGTCGCACCCCTGCGTTTGCTCTGTCCTAAAGGCGGCTCAGCGCATTCTCTAAAACCCAATCCAGTCGCTCGATGACAGCCGCCTGTGTCGCGCTTTTCGGCAATTATCTCTGCGCGAAGCACTGCAGCCGATGAATGTCATGCACGGGTAACCTGACCGCCAATAAGAGATGGTCCAGAGTGTTGGGGGCCATGCGTTGCGCTTGTTTGCCAGACGCGAGCAGATGGTTGATCAGTCGTTTGCGGTCCTCGAACGTCCATCCGAGTTTGGCGAGATCGGAGGGAGAAAGTCCCAGCAATGCCAATGCGATCTCCATGATGTCGCCGAACGGAAGCGTGATCCGGACAAGCCTGCCGCTGCGCTGCACCCAGCGGCGAAACGGACCATCATTCATGCATCGCCTCTTTGACGTCGGGGTGCGACACCGCGATCGAGCGCATGCGACATCACGAACTTGCCGTCGATCTGCACCGCACGCTCGACCCGCGCTGCGAGGCGCGGCGTAGGCTGATCTTCGCTCTCTATCCGATGTCCGGCCCAGGACGCCAGAATGGCGTACTTCACTTCGGGTTCTAGCGTGGGTCGATCAGCAATCTCGAACGGGTTTCCAAATTGCGAAAGGTGCGACATGACAGACACTCCTTTCTTTCTGCCGCTCTCTGCTGTGGCGTGTGCCGTAAAAGATATGTTGGAAGAAAGAGCCCTTGGATCAATAGCGCTTCGTCGCAAAGCGGCTCGGCGACGCGACGCGACGCCTCATGATGACGTGCGGAACGGGCCTTTCAGCAGACCCAATCGACATCGTCCGTATCGCGCTATGTCGGCTCCAGGGAGTGCATGGAGATAGTCATGATCGAAGGACGCTTTGCCGTACTCACTGCCGAAATCGTCTCGGCCTATATATCCAAGCACGTCGTTTCCGACGCAGAACTTCCCGACTTGATCCGAACCGTGTTCCTCGCGCTGAGACGGGCAGCGTCGGCGCCCGAACATCGAACGGCAACCACCGAACCCGCAGTCCCCATCAGAGCCTCGGTGAAGCATGACTATCTCATCTGCCTGGAAGACGGAAAGAAAATGACCATGCTCAAGCGCTATCTGCGAACGCACTACGACATGAGCCCCGAAGAGTACCGCCGCAAATGGGGGTTGCCGGGTAACTATCCGATGGTCGCGCAGGCCTATGTGGACCAGCGTCGCATGATCGCCAAAAAGATCGGTCTCGGCAGCAAGCGCACATCTCCCGAAAAGATCGCCTAACCGGATCGGAGGCACTCGACAGACGTTTGCGCTTTCGCTCCCGAGCGTCCGCTCACCCTGAAATATCCATAGGCAAAAACGTGAGGGACCGACGCGGCGGCTCCGGAACGCGAGCGAGTGTCCATCCGCCGCGATAACAATGTTGGCACGGTAATGCGCCAAGTCGTACGATGCGATGCACCAGTCCACCGCTTGGGGGAGACATATCATGGGCCAATTTGATATCGATGTTCAGCGTGTCTACGAGCCATTGCCGGGCGACGATGCAAAATGTTTTCTCGTCGACCGGCTATGGCCACGTCATGTCGATTGGGCGAGCGCGGCATTGCGCAAGTGGCTTCACGACGGCAAAGACGATGCCACGCACTGGATAGCCTTCGTTCAGCGCTACAAGGCTGAACTCAATGCGAACCCGGAAGGCTGGCGATCGATCGTCGAGGCCAGTGCGGCGCGCCACGTCTTGCTTCTTTATGACGCTCACGACACGCAGCATAATCATGTCATCGTGCTACGCGATTATCTGTTGAAACAGCGCCGCTACGTTTGACCGCGCCCGTCTTCGACGCAGTGCCACGGTTGCGGTTGCCGTAGAGGCGAGCGCGTGTCACAGCTGATCACGGTTCGGGGCCGGTCGGGTGGATGCTGACCGGCCCAGGCCGACGCCGGGTTGAAAGAGAGAGCGCCAGCGTCTGAACGCCTATACGAAATGATGTGCCCGGCAAGTCCGTATAATTTCGTAGAGACAGGCTGAGAGTCGTTGCCCGTATATGCTTTTGGCTAATTGCCAATCCTGACGGAGCAACCAAAATTGCTGGCGATTTCGGATTTGAAGATTCATCCGAACTACCTCGTTCGCAGGGTCTCTCCTTGGAAAAAGTTGGCCTGTTTTGATCAACAAACATTTCCTTAGCGCTTCTTTCTGAACTTGCGATCACTCGCCATGAACGCTTCGAGCATATGGGGATCAAGGTCGCCGCATCGACGGCTTCGCCATAAGGTCTGTGCATGAAGATCGGCATACCGATCCAGCTTGGTCTTGAGCGGCGTCGGACAGGAAGGTTATCTTCATGGCCTGGGTGCCCGGCAACGGGCAAAGCCGCAGAGATTTATGGGTGGTCATGGCGCTGTGCCTCATCGACAAACAAGGGTTGATAGTTCCGGAGCACCAGATCGCGATCGACGATGATCCGAACCGGCAGCCCCGGCCGCTCGGTGAGCATGGGCTGGAGATTGAGGTTGCGCCGGGTCAGCTCCTGTCCGGCCTGGTTCACGCTGTCCTGCAGGCTGTCGCGACCGGTGATGATGATCCGGTCGCCGTTGCGGTTCTCGAGCGCTGCCAGCTCGGCACCGACACCCAGGAGGCTGGTGAGTGCCGCACCGGCCACGAGCCGTCGCTAATGCCAGTCCACGCCATCTTCCAGCCCGGCATAGCCGGCCGGATCGGCACCCGCGAGATTGTCGAGCGTGATCGACGACGTGTCGGGCAGGATGATCCGGTTCCAGACGACCTGCACGCGGCTCTGTCCGTAGCTCGCCTGACTATTGTATTTCCCGAAGAGCCGCGCGTCTTGCGGGATGAGGAGATATTGCCCCGTCGCCGTGTCGTAGATCGGCTCCGTCACCGTCGCGATCACGTCGCCCGGCACGTCCGACTTGATGCCCGTCACCAATGCTGCGGCAATCACCGTCCCGGCCATCACCTGATAGGGAGAGGCGGGCATCTGCAGATTGCCGGCATTGCGGGTTGGCGGCTTTGCGCTTTTGAGGAACGCCTCTTTCTGGTCCTGCCGGTTCTGCACGGCCCCCAGATCGATGGATCTTGCCGCCTGCATCGTGGGCGAAGATGTGCCCGATGCCAGCATCGAGGTCAGCAAGCATGGCGGTGGGCGACGCCTTCTCCGGCTTGGTGGCGGCGACGGTCTGAGCGGGACCGTCCGCGCCGGGCTGCCCAGTGCGGAAGAACACGGACGATCCCGCCGCCGCTTCGGCCTCCTTGTGTCGGGCATCCCGATCCGCCTCGCCCGGTCCTTCGCCGGGCGCGGTGTAACGGGGGGGGATCACTTTCTTTGCTGCTGCAAAGAAAGTGATCAAAGAAAGCAGCTTTTCAACCACGCACGAAGCACATTTTCGGTGGTGGGTTTTCTCCATTCCGTGGGTCCAGTAGAGAGTGCCCTCATAGTCCATTCGGGTCTTGGCACCCATGCGATCCGTGCTTTCTCGCCTACCGCGGTAACGGTCCCCTTCGGCTTACTCCGGCCTGCTTCGCGGCCGGTGTAGGTCATCAAAGGAAACCGGCAGTGAATCACCGAAACGCTCTTGCACGCGACAACGTTTTGTCGCTATTCGGCAGTACGTTCGCTTGTGCTTTGCAAACACAAACGCCATCGGCGCACCAGGTTTCGTGGCGGTGACTTTGGCGTTTGCTCAAAGCTCGAACGTGGTGGTGTGTTGAGGCCGCTCAAGCGGTCCCAGCATGAACGCACCGGCGAGATTGCGTCGCGTGAAGCGGACCGTAGTTGCGCGCGTGGCGCGCACATTTCATCGGAGTGCAAACCAAGGTAGGGTCGAATAGCGACTGCAGCAGCAAAGAAAGTGATCCCCCCGCCGGGGAGGCGGCTACTGAATAAAAAGCACATAAACCAGCAGCACATTACACGAAGAAAGAGAAAAAATCCTAACGCTCAAAGGCGGCTTGAAAAAGCCCATTCCCCGCCAAGCGGGAAGCATCCCCCCAAAAAGGAAGCCCCGCTCGGCGCCAGAGAGCCCTCACCGAACCATACAAGGCTTCTTATTATCAAACTTCCAATCCGGAATCAGATACTGCATAGTAATGCCATCATTCCGCGCCCCGCGCCCATGCTCGAGATAAAGCGCATAAGCCTTCTCAAGCTCACCCATGTCCAACTCGACGCCCAGTCCCGGCGTAGAAGGGACCCGAACTTTGCCGCCTACGATCTGCAAAGGATCAACAGTCAACCGCTGTCCATCCTGCCAAATCCAGTGCGTATCGATCGCCGTAATGTTGCCCGCCGCAGCCGCAGCCACATGCGTGAACATCGCAAGCGAAATGTCGAAGTGATTGTTCGAGTGTGAACCCCACGTCAGACCCCAGTCGTTACACATTTGCGCGACGCGCACCGAACCATGCATCGTCCAGAAATGCGGATCGGCAAGCGGAATATCCACGGATTGAAGCTGGATCGCGTGACCCATCTGACGCCAGTCGGTCGCGATCATGTTGGTCGCCGTCGGCAAACCGGTCGCGCGACGGAACTCGGCCATCACTTCGCGGCCCGAATAGCCGTTCTCCGCCCTGCACGGATCTTCCGCGTAAGCGAGCACATCGTGCTTGTCGCGGCACGGGCGGATCGCTTCGGCCAATGACCACGCGCCGTTCGGATCCAGCGTCACGCACGCATCCGGAAAACGCTCGGCCAGCGCCGTCACCGCTTCGATTTCCGCGTCGCCCGCCAGCACGCCGCCCTTCAGCTTGAAATCGTTGAAGCCATAACGCGCTTGCGCCGCCTCGGCCAAACGGACGACCGCTTCCGGCGTTAGCGCGACTTCGGTACGTACGCGCTCCCAGTCGTCGCGGCCATTCGCGCCCGATGCATACGGCAGATCCGTCTTGTTGCGATCGCCGACATAGAAAAGATAGCCGAGCATTTCGACTTCATCGCGCTGCTGGCCTTCGCCGAGCAACGCCGCGACCGGCACGCCCAGATGCTGGCCAAGCAAATCGAGCAGCGCGGCCTCGAGCGCGGTGACTGCGTGAATCGTCGTGCGCAGATCGAACGTTTGAAGACCACGGCCGCCGGCGTCGCGATCGGCGAACTTCGTGCGCACCTGATTCAGCACCGCATGCAGATTGCCGATCGATTGCCCGACGACGAGCGAACGCGCATCGTCGATGGTCTTGCGGATATTCTCGCCGCCCGGCACTTCGCCCACGCCCGTATTGCCCGCGCTGTCCTTCAGAATCACGACGTTGCGCGTGAAAAACGGACCGTGCGCGCCGGACAGATTCATCAGCATACTGTCGCGGCCAGCCACCGGCACGACGCGCAGTTCGGTGACTTCGGTGACTTTCGGAGTGGAATTGGGCTTGACGTTCGTGGACATGAGCGTGATCCAGTAATTGAAAATTAAGCGTGCGCGACGATCTCGACCCAGTTCGCGCCCTTGCCGCCTTCGCAGCGCGAAAGCAGCGTGAGCGCGCCGGAATCGGCATCAATGGCGTAAGCGCTGATGTGCATCGCTTTTTCGCCGCACGCGATCAGAAAGCGTCCCGTCGCGTCGATCCCGAAGCCGCGCGGCTGCGTTTCGGTATCGATGACGTTGGCGTAGGTCAGCGCGCCATCGTCCTTTACGCGATACGTGATCAGCTTGCTCGTCGTGCGTTCGGAAACGTAGACGAAACGGCCATCGGGCGTGACGTGCATGTCCGCCGCCCAGATGAGCTTCGCGAGCACGTTCGGGTCGATCGGCTGGCCACTCGACGGGCGTATGTGGCCGTCTTCGAGATGCGCGAGCGGCGCGGGACGATCGGACCGCTTCGGCGCGCCGAGCTTGCCGGTCGATGCATCGCGCGCAACCGCCGCGGCCGTCGCGCGGAATTCGCTGACGACGTAAAGCGTGCGTTCGTCCGGCGAAAAAGCGCAGATGACGCGGACCAAAACCGCGCTCGACTTCGATAACATCGAACGCGTGCAGCGCGCCATCGCGCAATTCGAAGCAGTGAATCATGTCCGCGCCGAGCGAGGTCACATACGCAAAACGTCCGTCGCGCGATGAAACCGCCGCGTGCGCGTTCTGAATGCCATCGACGAATTGCAGCGCTTCGCCTTCGCCTTGCTCGATGCGTGCGGCATCGAAGAGACTCGCGCGATTTTCACCGTACGACGCGCCGAGCAGAAAGCGTCCGGCGACGGACAGATACGCAAGATTCGATGCGATTGGCGCCACGTTGCTGCGCGTCAGCGCGCCGCTCGCGCCATCCAGACCGTAGTAGCCCGGCTGTTCGCCGCGCGTCGCGGCGTAGAGCGTCGCTTCGTCGGACGACAGCGCGCCATCGGCATAATGTTCGTATCCGCGCAATGACGCGCTTCGAGTTCGAGCGCGCCGGTCGCGGCGTCGAAGCGAAACGCGGCGATGTCGCCATCAGCTGCGTTGGAGACGAACACGGAATAGGTTTGCGTCATGAGCTTGGTTAGCGTGGTATGTTGTCTGATGATATTCAATGACTAACTTCGTCCGCAGCCAATCACGCGTTTACCCTTTATTGCTTCTACGCTTTTGACGGGTGTTCGGCGCGACCGTGTTCATAACCAGAAACCCGAACCGAAGCGCGAACTAAGACGTCCGATAACATCGCCATAAAAAAGCTGGCTCGCGCCGGCTCCCTTCGCATCGTCGAAAAAAACTTACTTCGTTTCTTGTCCGATTTCGTGATTCGCCATGATTTCGAGCGCGCGCACCAAGCCGCTGTGGTCCCACGCCTTGCCGCCGTGCGCGACGCACGAATTGAACAACTGCATGTTGGTCGCCGTATTCGGCAGCGCGACGCCGAGCGATTGCGCCGTCGCCAGCGCCAGATTCAAATCCTTCTGATGCAGCTCGATCCGGAAGCCCGGATTGAACGTGCGCTTGGTCATCCGCTCGCCGTGCACTTCCAGAATGCGCGACGACGCGAAACCACCCATCAGCGCCTTGCGCACTTTTTCGGCATCGACACCCGCCTTCGATGCCAGCAGCAGCGCCTCGCCGACCGCCTCGATGTTTGCCGCGACGATCACCTGATTGGCCACCTTGCACACCTGTCCAGCGCCGACCTCGCCGATCAGCGAGATGTTCTTGCCCATCAGGCCGAAGAGCGGCTTGACCTTGTCGAAGGTCGCCTGCGCGCCGCCGACCATGATCGTGAGCGATGCCGCTTTCGCGCCGACTTCGCCGCCCGACACGGGCGCATCGAGATAATCCGCGTCTTTTTCGAGCACTTTCGCCGCGAACTCGCGCGTGGCGATCGGCGAAATGGAGCTCATGTCCACCACGATTTGCCCGGCGCGCAGCGTGTCCGCAACGCCGTCCTCGCCGAACAGCACACGCTCGACGTCCGGCGTGTCCGGCACCATCAAAAAGATGATGTCCGCCTTCGATGCGACGTCCGCCGGGCTCGTACACGCCGTCGCGCCGGCCTGCTTGAGTTCGTCGGGCACGCCGCTGCGCGTGAACGCCGCCAGTTCGACGCCGCCCTTGACGAGGTTTTCCGCCATCGGCTTGCCCATGATGCCCAGTCCGATGAAGCCTGCTTTTATCGCCATGTTTTGCTCCTTATAAGTTTCGGGTTCGCTGCAAGAGTCTGCGCGCGGTTCGTGGACGTCCGCAGCTTACTCCTGCATGAAATGTTTCTTCGATGCCTGCGCGGCTTGGCGCAGCATGCCGAGATCGGCACAGACGGCGACCATCGACGCGCCCCAGCCGAGGTAGCGCTCCGCATCCGTCTGCGCGGGCGCGAGAATGCCGCTCGCCTTGCCCGCCGCGTGCACACGCTCGAAAACGTGCTTGATGGCGGCCTGCACATCGGGATGATTCGGGTCGCCCAGATAGTCGTAGTTCGCCGCGAGATCCGACGGTCTGACGAACAGCGCATCGACGCCGGGCACGGCTGCGATGACATTGATGTTCTCGACCGATGCGCGGCTTTCGATTTGCACCGCGACACACATATTGTCGTTCGCCACATCGAAATAGTTCGATACCATGCCGAACTTGTTCCCGCGATGTCCGACCGATACGCCGCGCACGCCCTGCGGCGGATAATGCGTCGCGGTGACGGCGCGCTCGGCGTCGGCGGCAGTATCGACGAAGGGAATCAGAAAGTTGACGACGCCGACATCGAGCAGACGCTTGATCGCAACCTGCTCGTTCGCCGGCGGCCGCACGACCGGCGCGCTCACGCCGTCTTTCAGCGACATGAGTTGCAGAATGAGCGAAATGGGATCGGTCGGCGCGTGCTCGGTGTCGATCAGAATCCAGTCGAAACCGACGATACCGAGCAGTTCTGTGACGATCGGACTGGCGCGCGAACTCCAGGTGCCGATTTGCTGCTGACGTTCGAGTGCGGCTTTGAAGCGATTGGGCAGCGGCTGAAATGGCGTGGACGACGGCATGATGCCTCCCTGTGACGACTGCGATCTTGATTGGAAAGCGGTGTGTCTGAAGGTTAAGTTGTCAGACATGTTAACACAGAGTACAGTTATTTAAGGCTTAAACGACAGAAGCGTAAACCAAACCGCGCGAAGCCGGGTGTTCTCCTGTATTTCCTCTTAACTTAATTTATACGATGTCTTATTTCTTGGATAACTGGCCGTCATGAAAGCGCCGAATTGACGTGACGGGGATCGATCGACATGATTGTTATGTGTGCCTTGCAAGGGCACGTTCGACTTATCGGTGCAAATTCGACCCGGCTAACTCTCGCTCCGGCCGGAAGCACAAGGAGCGGTCCAGGAGGCAACGAGTGGGCTGAAGCACTTCTTGACTTCCGGCGGCTGCGCATCCGCTTCGAGCGCCTAGCCTTCATTCACGAAGCTTTCCTCAAGCTCGCCTGCTGCATCATCTGCTGGCGATAACTTCAAAAGTCATTCTGTTAAAGCTTCTTAGTGCGCTGTGATTCGCCGAACGCGGGGCCATCCGTACCGCGAAGGAACGAATGTGCATCCCGTTCGAACGTCACTGGACCGAGTTGCTCGGCCATTCCGTAGCGCGTGACTATTGCGCGGGCGATATCGGTGGCCCGCTGCAAGTCATCTGCCGTACCAGTTCGAGGCAGCCGGTGCCGGGCAGTACCGCGTCGCCCTCGAAGATCCGGTGTTCGTCGAGGAACCAGAGCCGCTCGTGCAGTTCGCAGCGCATCACGCTGCCGCCGTTCGGCCCGTCGCCGCGCGTGAAGACCAGGGCGTCCTCGCGCGGCGCGCTATACATCGAGCCGCCCGCCGGGCGGTCGAGCCAGTGCCGTGTGCGTTCGAAGGGGTAGGTGGGCAACGCGGTGCGCTTCGGCTCGTGGCCGTCGTGCAGGCGTGCCCAGTCGATCGTCACACCCTGGGTCCAGAGCGTGCCGAGACTCTTCAGAAGGACTTTGTGGTCCGTCTTGCGTTCCTGCGGGTGAGGCAGGCTGCTGAGCAGGCGCGCCGGCTCGAGGTCGGTGCGCCGCAGCAGCAGCGAGGTCAGCGCGCGGCCGGGGCCGACCTCGATGAGGATCGGGGCGCGCAGGGTCGAGAGCAGCGGCACGATGCCCCAGTGGTACTGCACCGGCCGGCGCGTGTGCTCGCCCCAGTAGCCGGCATCGCTGCGGTCCGTTTCGTCGAACCAGCGGCCGTTGCGGTTCGAGATCAAGCGGATGCCGTTGCCCTTGGCTAGCGCCGGGCTGGCCAGGTTGATCGGCGTGATCGCCTGCTCCATCGACGCGCTGTGGAACGCGTGCGAGGTGGCGAGCCGACGGCAGGCGAGTCCCAGGCTTGCGCAGCTGGCCTCGGGGCCGGCCAGCACGAAGTATTCGACGTCGTTGATGGCGGCGATCTCGCAGCCCGTCGCGAGCAGTGAGCCCAACCACGATTCGGGCGCTTCGACGGCCAACATGGCGCCGGCCGGCTAGCGCTGCATCACGGCCGCGCGGCGCGCGACCAGGGCGAGCGCGTCGTCGAGATCGAGCATTTCCGCCACGCAGGCGCCGACCAGTTCGCCCAGGCTGTGGGCCGATCACAGCCTTGGGCACCCATGCCGTACTCGCGCAACTGGCAGGCCATCGCGTAACCGAGCGCGAACAGGGCGGGCTGGGTGTAGCGGGTTTCGTTCAATTCACGGCGCAGCACCGCGTCGTCGGCCGGGCCGAGCACAAAATCGCGGATGTCGCGATCAAGATGGCGCGCGAAGCCGTCCGCGCAGCGATCGAACGCGTCGCGGAACGCGCCGCCGGCGCGATAGAGATCGGCGCACATGCCGAGGTACTGGCTGCCCTGTCCGGGGAACAGGAACACCACCGGCCGGTTGGCGCGGCTTTGCGCCGCCGTGTTGTGCACCGCGAGCCGCAGCTGCTCGACCAGCCGGCGGTTGCCGTTGCCGTTTCCCAGCGCGAAGGCGCGATGCCGGTGGGCGCTGCGCCCGATCTGCATCGTATAGGCGATATCGCGCGGCGCCGGGCTGCGCTCGCTCGCGTCGGACGTGCGTTCCAGGTACGCGGCGAGCTGCTCGGCCTGCTGCGCGAGCGCCGCCGGAGTTCGGGCCGACAGTGGTACCACCAGTTGCAGGCCGTCGGCGCCGGGATGCCGGCGCGCGTCGCTTGCCGGCGGCGCTTCCTCGACGATCAGATCCGCGTTGGTGCCGCCCACGCCGAACGCGTTGATCCCGGCGCGTCGCGGGCGATCCGCGCGGCGAGGCCAGGCGCGGGTCTGCCACCACCGAGAAGGGCGTACGCTCGAAGCGGATTTCGGGGTTCGGCGTGCTGCAGTTGATGCTCGGCGGCAGCGTGCCGTTCTCGAGCGACAGCACGATCTTGATCAGGCCGGCCATGCCCACGGCGGCGTCCAGGTGGCCGATATTGCCCTTCACCGAGTCCAGCGCGCACGAGCCCGCGGGCAGCGGCCCGTCGACGGCCAGCTCGGTATAGGCGTCGGTCAGCGCGCGCACCTCGATCGGATCGCCGAGCCGTGTGCCGGTGCCGTGCGCCTCGACATAGTCGATTGCCTCCGGCGTGCGCGCGCGTCACGCATCGCGTCGCGAATCGCGGCGGCCTGGCCGGCCACGCTCGGCGCCGTGTAGCTGACCTTGTCGGCACCGTCGTTGTTGATCGCCGAGCCGTGGATGGGCATCACGTTCTGCATCAGGTAGTGGCTGAAGTTGCAGCTCGCGAACACGCCGACCGGGCGCGCCGCGGCGTCGTTGCCGTAGCCGGAGCGCTCGAGCACCTCGTGCGCCATCTCGAGGAACAGCCGCTGCTGCGGGTCCATCATCTGCGCCTCGCGCGGCGACAGGCCGAAATAGGCGGCATCGAAATCGGGCGCCCCTTCGAGCGGCAAGACGTGCCGCACGAAATTCGGGTTGCGCAGCAGCGCCGGGTCGACGCCGATCGC
Source organism: Candidatus Burkholderia humilis (assembly GCA_001184405.1). Classification (GTDB taxonomy): domain Bacteria; phylum Pseudomonadota; class Gammaproteobacteria; order Burkholderiales; family Burkholderiaceae; genus Caballeronia; species Caballeronia humilis. Next base: position 99,529 of record LFMX01000005.1, on the reverse strand, counting down.
GCGGCATTCCACCTCGCTGAGGAAGCGCCCGCCCTCGTAACCGTCGAGCAGCCCGCGCCAGAACGATGGCAGGTCCGGCGCGCCGGGGAAGCGGCCGACCATGCCGATCGCGACGGCGCCGTGATCGACCTCGGGCGCGGCCGCGGGCGGCGCATCGAGTTCGTCCGGCAGCTCGTCGAGCAGCGCCTCGGGCGGCAGCAGCGTGTCGATCTGCCGCGGCGAGCGCGGCGATGGTCGGGTAGGCGAAGATGTCGGTCAACGTGACGGCGGAGCCGAACACCTCGACCAGTTGGCTGTGCAGGGCCGCCGCGCGCAAGGAATGGCCGCCCGCGTCGAAGAAGTTCTCGTCGTGCTCGATCGCGTCGCGCTCGAGCAGTTCGCACCAGAGCGCGGCGACGTGTTCGGCGGTCAGCACGCGCGGCGAGCGCCGGGTACCAGCGGCGCGGAGCGCCGGTGCGGCCGAGCGGCATGGCGTCGAGGAAGGTGAGGCCGGATGGCACCATCGCGGGCGACACCTTGGCGCGCCGCGCCGCGAGCAGCTCGGCCTTGGTGCAGCTCGCCACCACGTAGGCCACCAGCTCCTTCTGGCCGTGCTGGTCGACGCGGGCCAGTGCCGCGGCCTGGTGGACGCGAGGAATCGCGTTCAGCGCGTCGGCCACGGCATCCAATTCGATCCGGTTGCCGCGGATCTTGACCTGCCGATCGGCGCGGCCGACGAATTCGACGCGCCCGTGGGCAATGCGGCGCACGGTGTCGCCGGTACGGTAGAGGCGTGCGCCGGGCGCGCCGAACGGATCGGCGACGAAGGTTTGCGCGGTGCGGCCCGGCAGCCCGAGGTAGTCATGGCCGATGCTGTCACCGCCGAGGTACAGTTCACCGGCTTCGCCCAGCGGGACCTCGGCCATCGTTTCGTCAAGCACGTGGAAGCGCAGTCCGTCGAGCGGCACGAGCACCATCTGCGTTTTCCTCCCAGTATTCGCACATCGACACGCAGATCGCACATTCGGTCGGCCCATAACAATTCACTATCCGGCATCCGGGCGCCCAGCGGCGCGCGGTCTCGGCCGGCGTTGCCTCGCCGGCCATCACGATGGTTTCCAGCTCGGGCAGCGATGCCTGGGGCATCAGGCCGAACGCCGAGGGCACGATCGCGAGATGCGTGATGCGTTCGCGCGCGAGCCACTCGACCATCGCCGGTCCCGGCAGCAGCTGCGTGCGCGAGCCGAACACCACCGTGCTGCCGGCCATCAGCGCGGGCAGCACCTCGGCCAGCACGCCGTCGAAGCTCGGCACGAAGAATTGCGCGACGCGCGAAGCCTGTGTGGTGCGCATGGCTTTGTGGATGCCGACCGAGATCGCGACGAGGTTGCGGTGCGAGAGCATGGCGCCCTTCGGTACGCCGGTCGAGCCGGAGGTGTAGATCACGCAGGCGCAGTCGTCGGGGCGCGGCAGTGTCGAGCCGGTCGAGGTCGATCACCGGCAGCCCGAGCGTGGCTGCCGTATCGGCGAGTTCTCCACGGCTGACGACCGCCGCGAGCGCGGCGTCGGTCACGACATGCTGGTTCCAGCCGCGATCGAGCTGGGCCGGGTCCATCGGCACGAAGGCGGCACCGGCACGCAGGATGCCGAGCATCGCGGTGACCATGTGCAGATGGCTGCCGGTGAAGATGCCGACCCGTGCACCGGCCGCGATGCCGAGCCCGGCGAGCCACTGCGCCAGTGCGGCGGTCTGGGCGTCCATGCCGCGATAACGGATAGCCATGCCGTCGTGTTCGAGCGCGACGCGCTCGGCATGCTCGGCGATGCCGGGTTCGAGCAGGCTCAGCAGGGTGACCGAGCTGTCGGCCGGGCACAGCGCGGCGGGCAGTGTGTCGGCGTCGATCGTGAGCGTGTCCCAGTGCATGTCGGAGTCGCCGACCACGGCCTGCGCGAGCGCCGCGAAGTGTGCGCCGATGCGTGTCAGCTCGTGGGCATCGCACCTCGGATGGCGCGACAGTAGGCGGTACTGCACCGCGCCGCCGAGCTTCTTGACCGACATGTCGAGGTCGAGCTTGGCGTTGTCGGTGTCGATCGCGACACGGCTCGCCTGCAAGCCCGTCAGGTTCGGTGTGACCGTATCGTCCAGGTCGCAGGTGAAACTGGTCTGGAAGATCGGGTTGCGGCCCGGGCTCGAGCAACGTTGTGCGAATGGAAGCTCGCGGCGGCCGAGTTGCTCGAAGTGCTGCTGCCACCGCTACGCGTTCATCAGTTGCAGGCACCCCGCATGCACGTGGACAACACCACGCTACCGCTGCTCGAGAAGGGTCGCAAGGCTACACGAACCGCGCGATTATGGGGCTATCTCGGCACCGGACAACGCGAGGAGAATGGCGTCTGGGTCGATCACCCGCCGGCGGTCGTGTTCGAATTCGCCGAATCGCGCTCGGGCTCGCATCCGCTGCGGTACCTGCAAAAGTACAAAGGCTATCTGCAGGCCGACCCGTATAGCGGACATGCCGCGCTCTATGAAACCGGCGACACCGTCGAAGTCGGATGCTGGGCCCATTGCCGCCGACGCTTCTTCGAAATCGCCAAATCGCAAAGTAAACCAAGACTCGCGGCACAGGCGCTGCAATGGATCACCCAGTTCTACGCGATCGAATCGCGAATTCGTGAGCACACACCGGAACTCAAATATGCGGCGGTGACGATCGGACGCATCGTCTCGTTGTTCGTATGAGTGTCGGTAGAGTCGAGATGTGGCGCGGTGGTATGTGGCGCGGTGGTATGTGGCGCGGTGGTAGTAGGGCCGGTTTGTCTGTTGCCGCCCCTTTCGTCTGGTGGTGCCCGAATAACCTCACCATGGCGCCGTTTCCACATCCCGCTCATCGAACCGGACGGGCGGAGTTCCCGCATCCGGCAGGCAACGTATTGTGTAATTGGTTTATGATCCTAGTGACTAAATTGTATGCCTCGGTAACTTTGTGATATTGGAACCACGGTGGGATTGACGACCCCAACCGCCATTGTTTGCTAATTACCCGGGGAAGAAAAGGTGAAACCACAATTATGCATCGTATGTGAGGATTCAACTAATGAATGAGAGAGAGTGACCCTAGCTTAGACCAATGCAACACTTGTAGGTAGGTTTTTCTTAGGTTTTTACTTTGAGTCTTATGTGTGTCTTTACTTTTCTTTATTTGCTTGATGTCGATTGTGGTAGTATGTGACAAACTATCCTTAATTTACATCACTTTTGTTGAGTTGCCATGTTGTCACGCTTGGTAGTCTCACAATAAATGCTTTTAAAGAAAATATCCTTGAAATCTAGATAGTAATTGCAACGCGTTCCTCGTGGGATCGACAACTCAACTATGCTACGATAAGACTTCGTACGAGTTGAGCGTAAAATAAATGATTAAAATTTGACCGAACTTGACATAGAACACACATCTTTTGTGCGCACACTTTAGAACTCGTCAGAAACTCAAGTTTTCTCATAAACCCTCATTAAACCCTATGTGATATGAACAACATCATGAACCCTAAATGCAGCTACCACCAAAAAAAGGATTCAGCACAGCAAAAACAAGTTCAAAGTCACATAATCATGTTTTCAAGCCAAGCGTCTCACAAAAATGCAAATAAAAGGCCTTGGTTAAAGTTTTGAGTTTGGATTTTCCAAAAGGAAGAAGATGGAATCTTCAAGTGAAGAATCCATAGCTCCTTTTGGTTCCAAAACATCAAAAGCTTTTACCAAGCCAGTGATGAAATCAATTTAGTCTAGAACAACTTGATTTTATTCCATGCAAATAAAGGAACTAGGGTTTATTTCATACTTTGTCTAAAGTGGCCTCTTCCTTATTCAAACCCTAAATCTATGTATATATAGTGTTTAGAGATTAGGGTAGAATGGGAAGAGTGTTTTACACTTTAGAAAATGTTTACAATCAGCAAAAAGAGGCTAAAAATGTTTGTAGTACTGCAACCTTTTTAATAGCAGAAGAAGCCAAAATTGCAGAGCAAAGCGTTGCTCTGCAATTTGGCTGGGTTGCCGCGGCAACAGGGGGTTGCCGCGACAACCGCTTTGATTTAGGCACCTTTTCTGCGGGAAGGGTCCTCCTTGCCGTGGCAAGGGCCTTGTCTACATGCAGCAGGAACATATACATTAATTAAATTCAAATCACTCCCGCACAATTTGAATTCAATTTCACACTAATTTTTGTTTTTTTTCTCCACATTTAAATCACAAAAACATGAATTAATATGAAACAAAAAGAAATGGAATAGCCAGAGAAAAGATTATACGGTAGAAGAAGAATCACAAAAATTCAACAGAAAACAAAGGATATGAACAAACAATAAGGGAGGCACCCAAGGTGCTCTGATACCACTTGATGCGAATCTTGGCACGCGGAATTCACCAAGGCCGCACACTTCACCAGAGTAAGGTCCGGACGATCTAGCACCCTATGTTTGAACTGGAATTTATGTGGAGGAAGACCCAAATCCAACCTGTGGAAGAGAACCTATCCTATCAACTGTTCATTTAGGCGACCCAGAAAGAAATACCCCAATCCACCAACGAATTGAAGCTACCTGACAGAACCAACCTCTTGTCCATCCGACCCCTTAAAAGAACCCCTAATACCCCTAACGATACTAAGGTAGATTTAAGAAACCGTAAGCACGACTCAAAAGTTGAGAGAAACAAAACTCAACTAATAGCCTAACGAATCTATCAAACACACTTGACTAGACCCAAAGAAGTTCTCGCAAGAACCCAAGGAAAGCATAAAGCTCACAATTTCATAATGAATAATCTCTGTTTAACGTATTCAGCCAAGAGGCCTTAAATAAGCTACAAAATTCATAGATAAAAATCCTAGCAGCTATTTGGGCTACTAAACCTAGCAAACAAGGCCCAAATATGCCTTAAATTAAGGTTAATCTATACTAATACTAAAATAAGTTTAAAGCCCAAATAAAAACACAATCTAAAGCCCATTTAACATGTTTTGGGCTCCTACAAAATATAAAGTGGACTTTACTAATTGGGTTGGCCTTAAGGGCCTATGTCACCCATAAAATAATAAAACCCTAAGCCCATTGACCTTAAGGGTCTAATTAAGCATAATTAGCCAAACCCATGATGATGCGCGTTTCTCACGCAAGGCCCGATGGATGGATCAAACTCCGTTAATCGAACGTTCTCACCTTTATTCCGTGGAAGATATACTATCGAACTAAAGAAATTGTTTTTCAAAATTTTTAGAATTTTTAAGTTGAAGATTAATGCAAGTGCCGGAGATCAGTGCAAGATAAGACCTTCGAAGAAGTGAGATCCTTGATCGACAAGATTGCCGTAAATGGGTGTAGATCACTTGGCGATCGAGGGAGCCAATAAAGAAGGCAAGCCGGCTTGATGGAAGTTAGTCCAACCATTAGAATCGATGCGCAATTGGCAACTATGACAAAGAAGAGGGAGAGGCTAGAGACATTGGGCTATGGACAATAGTCTACGTCGAGTTGTGGTGTTTGCAAGGGGCAACATTTTAGTGATCAATGGCCACAATTACAAGAGTCTTGCAATGCGGGGTGTAGTTTTCAAAGAGAAAATCAAGGTTGGAATAATCAAGGAGGTGGAAATTTCCAAAATCGGCAACAAAATTGGGAAAACCAAGGGCCACCGGGATTTGGCTTTCAAGGACATCAACAAGGACTAAGCAATCAACAATAGAGAGGTCAAGGCTCATGGCAAGTTCAAGGAGGCCAAGCCGGAGGGTCAAGTTCCAATTGGATGCAAAACCAAGCACTGATTCAACCGTCCGAGAATGTAGACTCTAATGCATTGATGAGAGTGCTCTTAGAGATGAAGAAAGATAATAAGAATGTGTTCAAGAGAATGGATCAAAGGATAGATGCACGAGGGAGAGCAATTCTTGAGCTGCAAATGAAAGTTAATGCTATGCCTCAAGGTGGTCTACCAATTGACACTATACTGAATCCTAAATGAAAAGATCTATATTTTAAAGCCATCACCTTAAAGAGTGGGAAATCATTAAAGGAAATTAGAGATACTTCCAAAAGCAAGGAGCAAGATGAAGGTGTTGAAGTTGAGCAAGACCCGATGAAAGTTGATAAAGAATAGCAACCTTTGCCATCGGATGTTGAAGATGAGGATGATGAAGAATCTCCAGTAGTGGAAAGTAGAAAAATAGGAGTATAGTCACCAAGGAGCATTCAAGAACTGAAGAAGAAAAGAAGAAGGAAGATCCGGCTGAGTCAACTCTTGTCAGAAAGAACTATGTACCAGGGAGAATAATTTGTTCTGAAAATATTCCTCCCTATGTTCCTAAACTGCCATTCCCCCAAAGATTGCAAAAGAAGAAAGAGGATGATCAGTTTGTTAAGTTTCTATACATGCTTAAAAAGTTACATATTAACATCCCTTTTGTTGAAGCTCTTGAACAGATTTCTAAGTACGTGAAGTATATGAAGGATATGCTATCAAGGCTTCCGTTCGCTGGGCCTGCCGTCGGTCGGTCCAGCGCCAATTAACTGATCCGAACCGCCGTGTACGGACCCGTACGCACGGTGGTGTGGGAGGGGCCGGGCCGCGAGGCCTGCCACTATCCCGATTTTCACAATCACGAGCGCTAAAAAATCAGCGCAGATTGATCGACTGCTGCGTGCGCTTGTATCGAATATTCTCGACGATCTGTTTCGCCGCGCCGACCGGCAGTTTGCTCGTGCAGAAATAATCCTGATACAACGCCGCCTGATACGCGTTCAACTCGCCATTTTCGATGCGCCGAAACTCGAACGCGCTGCCGCGATCCCAACCCGTGCCGTCATCGTTGATGCTCGCGTAACGGCGCCACTCGTACGTATCGCAGCGAATGCCTTCGTAAGTTCACGTTGCGGGCGCCGCTCGGGCTCGATGTGACGACGGTGTAACACACGACGCCGTCATCGCCGACGGAAACGGATGTCTTGTCGACCGCGAACGTGAGCGGCGTGTTCTGCGAAACATTGAACGGCAGCAGATTCGACGCTTGCGGCAGCGGCGGCAACTATCCACCTTGTTTTCGGTCCACGTGTCCTTGTGATCGAGCAAATACGTGAAGACGCCGTCGTCCTTGTTGCTGGGTTGCTGCGAACTGCCGCAGCCGGCGAGCACGGCAAGCACTGCCGCGGATGCCGCGATTACCGCGAGTGAGACGTTGACTTTCAATTGGGCGATCCCGATTCCATGCGCGCGAGCCAAGCGACGCGGCGAGAAATTCGCCGTGCCGCTGCCCGAAACGTGTTGAGTGGCAAAGTGAACGAAGAAGTGAACCACACAGCGCCAAACAGCGCGCAAACAGCGCCGCGATCATTCGCACGGCGGACGGATGATATGCACTTCCTCGGTGATCGTGCATTCTGCCTGAACCGCGGTGCCGCCAGCGGAAACAGCCGGTGCTTCGATCGTCATCGTCTGGACGACGCGTGGATAGCGCGGTGCATGCGCCGCGCGCTCTCCGCGTTCGCCACGGGAAGTGGTACGCCGCAAGAAGCGGGATAGCTCGGTCAGAGCCATTTGATAAACGTCGCGCTTGAACTCGATGACCGCATCCAGCGGCACCCAATACTCGTTCCAGCGCCATGCATCGAATTCCGGATGGTCCGTCGCGCGCAGACAGATATCGCAGTCACGTCCCACCATGCGCAGCAGAAACCAGATCTGTTTCTGACCGCGATAATGTCCGCGCACCTCGCGCTTGATGAACTTGTCCGGCACCTCATAACGCAGCCAGTCGCGCGTGCGACCGACAACTTTCACATGCTCAGGAAGCAAGCCGGTTTCTTCGTGTAACTCCCGATACATCGCTTGCACGGGGGTCTCGCCATATTTGATGCCCCCTTGCGGAAACTGCCAGGAATGTTCACGCAGGCGCTTGCCCCAAAACACTTCGTTGCGCGCGTTTAAGAGGATGATGCCGACGTTCGGGCGAAAGCCTTCACGATCCAGCATACAGCCACCTTCAAATCCTTTAAAATTGCTTTGATTATAAACAGTTATTGGCCCCGGCGCACCGGCACGAACCCCAATTGGGGGCGCGATTGCCGCATCCGGGTTCGGGACTTTTTGCCTCGGCAGTTGTTAAACGGCAAAATCCTTATCTCCGTGGTTTATCCCGTTTCGCCTGCTTCGGTGCTGTTTCCAGCATCGCGGCACGCGCCGCTTTTGGAAAATTTTGAATGAAAGCATCCCGTTTCTTCATCGGCACCTTGAAAGAAGCTCCCGCCGACGCCGAAATCGTTAGCCACAAACTGATGATGCGCGCCGGCATGATCCGCCGCGTTGCCGGCGGCATCTACGATTACATGCCGATCGGTCTGCGCTCGGTGCGCAAGGTCGAAGCTATCGTGCGTGAAGAGATGAACCGCGCGGGCGCGCTCGAATTGCTGATGCCGGCCGTGCAGCCCGCCGAACTCTGGCAGGAATCGGGCCGCTGGGAACAATACGGCCCGGAATTGCTGCGCGTGAAAGATCGCCACGAGCGCGATTTCGTCGTCGGCCCGACGCACGAGGAAGTCGTGACGGATATCGCGCGGCGCAACATCAAGAGCTATCGCCAGTTGCCGGTGAATTTCTATCAGGTTCAAACGAAGTTCCGCGACGAAATCCGCCCGCGTTTCGGCGTGATGCGCGGCCGCGAATTCATCATGAAGGACGCGTATTCGTTCGATAAGGACCTGCCCGGTCTCGCTGAGTCGTACAAGAAAATGTACGACGCCTATGTGCGCATCTTCACGCGCATCGGTCTGGATTTCCGCGCGGTCACGGCCGACAACGGTTCGATCGGCGGCAGCGGCTCGCACGAGTTTCACGTGATCGCGGAAACGGGCGAGGACGATATCGCGTATTGCCCGACGTCAGACTTCGCGGCGAACGTCGAAGCGGCCGAAGCGCTGCCGCTCATCGCCGAGTGCGCCGTGCCTGCGCAAGCGTTGACGAAGACGCCGACGCCCGGCAAGGCCAAGTGCGAAGCGGTCGCCGAGCATCTGAACATTCCGCTCGAAAGCACGATCAAGTCGATCATTCTCGCCACCGAAAACGAATGCGCGGAATCGACCATCTGGCTCCTGATGCTGCGCGGCGATCATTCGCTGAACGACATCAAGGTCAGCAAGCTGCCGGGACTGAAGGGTTATCGCTTCGCGACGGAAGCCGAGATCGTCGAATGGTTCGGTACCCCGCTGGGCTATCTCGGTCCGATCGGCACCAAAAAGCCGGTGCGCGTGATCGCGGATCGCACGGTCGCGAACATGAGCGATTTCGTCGTCGGCACGAACGAGGTCGATTACCACACGACCGGCGTGAACTGGGGCCGCGATCTGCCCGAGCCGGAAGTGGCGGATATCCGCAATGTCGTCGCGGGCGATCCGTCGCCGGATGGCAAAGGCACGCTGGAAATCTGCCGCGGCATTGAAGTCGGTCACGTGTTCCAGCTCGGCACGAAGTATTCGGATTCGATGAACGCGACCTTCCTCGACGAAAACGGCAAGCCCGCGCCGATGCAGATGGGCTGCTACGGCATCGGCATTACGCGCGTACTGGGCGCGGCGATCGAACAGAATTTTGATGACAAGGGCATCATCTGGCCGGAATCGATCGCGCCGTTCGAAGTCGTGATCTGCCCGATGGGTTACGACCGCAGCGACGCTGTGCGCGAGCAGGCCGACAAGCTGTACGCGACGCTGCAGGCGGCGGGCATCGACGTTATTCTCGACGATCGCGGCGAGCGTCCGGGCGTGATGTTCGCGGATTGGGAACTGATCGGCGTGCCGCATCGCATCGTGATCGGCGATCGTGGGCTGAAGGACGGCAAGCTGGAATATCAGGCGCGCCGCGACACCGAAGCTACGCTGCTGCCGGTCGATGACGCGGCGAACACGGTCATCGACAAGGTACGGGCTGCGCTCGCGAAGTAATGCAGTACAACTTCCTGTCGGCGACGATCCTGCTTCTGCGCTGATCACCGATCCGCGCGGCAACATTCCGATTTTCATCAACGTATTGCGCGGCGTCGCGTGGTGATTTTGCGGGAAGTGGCGATCGCGTTCGGCATTCTGCTGGTGTTCATGCTGGCCGGCGACCGGTTCCTGCGCGCGATGAATCTGACGGATTTGTCGTTGCGCATCGGCGGCGGGATCGTGCTGTTTCTGATCGCGCTGCGGATGATCTTTCCGCATCCGGACGGCGCGATGGGCGGCGATTCGCGCGGCGGCGAACCGCTTCGTGCCGCTCGCGATTCCCGCGCTGGCGGGGCCATCGGCGTTGGCTACGATGATGCTGTTGACATCGCAGGCGCCGGGGAAAATGTTCGAATGAATCGGCGCGCTGACCGTGACGATGAGCGTTTGCACAGTCGTTTTGATTCTCGCGGAGAAGATTCAGCAGTGGCTCAGCGAGCGCGTGGTGACGGCGTTCGAGCGCTTGATGGGATTAGTGCTCGTCGCGCTTTCCGTCGAGATGATTCCCACGGGCATACGGACTTTCGTGCATCAGTTTCAATGAAAAAAAGCGGCCTGCGGGCCGCTTTTCTTTGCTGGTGAAGCCCAAGCTTCAGGCACCTTCCGTCAACGCCCGAATCGTCGGCAAATTCCGCCAGTAACCTTTGGCATCCATCCCGCATCCGAATACATAGCGGTCCGGCACTTCGAATCCGCAGAAGTCAAGACGCAGCGGCTTCGCCTTCGGGATGATCTTTTCGCACAGCACCGCCGACAGGAACGTCTTCGCGCCCATCGCCATGATGCGGTCGCGGATCGCGGCCATCGTTTCGCCTTCGTCGAGGATATCGTCGAGCACGAGCACCATGCGATCCTTCACCGATTCCGCCGGCGCCACGCGCCACTGCATCTCGCTGCCGCCCTTGATCGCATTGCGATAGCGCGTCAGATGGATGTAATCGAACTCGAGCGGGAAATCCAGATGCGGCAGCAGCATGCCGGTGAACACGGCCGCGCCTCCCATGACCGAGAGCACGAGCGGGAAGTCGTCTTTCGTCGCGGCCTTGATGGCTTCGGCCATTCTGCCGATCGATGCGTTGACTTCTTCAACCGTCACGATCTCTTCGGAGTGGCTGAAAATATGGAGAGCTTCTTCGCGATTCATATGGGGAAGCGGGGAGAGACTGACAAAACTTAGTGTGGAAAAAACGGCGGCGAACACCATATGATAAACCCGCGCTTTCCGGCGTGCGGAAGAAGCGCGGGTTCAGTGAGAACGCTTTAACGCATGCCGGGCAACATGCCCTTCATGCCGCGCATCATCTTTTGCAGATTGCCGCCCTTCAACTTTTTCATCATGCCGCGCATCTGCTTGTATTGATTCAGCATGCGATTGACTTCCTGCACGTGAACGCCCGCGCCCGCCGCGATGCGCCGCTTGCGCGCCGCCTTGATGAGCTCGGGCTTCGCGCGCTCGGTAAGCGTCATCGAATTGATGATGCCTTCCATGCGGCGCATCTGCTTTTCGGCGTTGTTCATGTCCGCGCCTTGCGCGGCCTGCTGGAACTGCGCGGGCAATTTATCCATCAGCGACGACAAACCGCCCATCTTCTTCATTTGCGACAACTGCGCCTTGAAGTCGTTCAGATCGAAGTCGCCGCCTTTTTTGACCTTGTCGGCAAGCTTTTGCGCGGCCTGGGTATCGACGCCGCGCTGCGCTTCCTCGACGAGCGCGAGAATGTCGCCCATGCCGAGAATCCGGTTCGCCATGCGGTCCGGATGGAACACTTCGAGGCCGTCGAGCTTTTCCGCGACGCCGACGAACTTGATCGGTTTGCCGGTGACGTGACGCACGGATAGCGCCGCGCCGCCTCGCGAATCGCCATCCAGCTTCGTGAGCACGACGCCGGTGAGCGGCAGCGCGTCGTTGAACGCCTTTGCGGTGTTCACGGCGTCCTGACCGAGCATGGCATCGACGACGAAGAGCGTTTCAGCGGGCTTCAGCAGCGTGTGCAGCTCGCTGATTTCCTTCATCATCGCTTCGTCGATGCCGAGGCGACCAGCCGTATCGACGATCACGACATCGTGATAATGACGCTTCGCCCAGTCGATCGCGTTGCGCGCGATATCCGCGGGCTTCTGGTCCGGCTCCGACGGGAAGAAGTCCGCGCTGACCTGTTCGGTCACCGTCTGCAACTGACGGATAGCGGCGGGGCGGTACACGTCGACGGAAACGGTAAGCACCTTCTTCTTGCTCTTCTCGCGCAGCAGCTTGGCAAGCTTGCCGGTGGTCGTGGTTTTACCCGCGCCCTGCAAACCGGCCATGAGGATGACGGCGGGCGGCGTGACCGCGAGATTCAGTTCGGCGGCTTTGCCTTCGTAATCGCCGCCGATCACGGCCGTCAGTTCTTTCTGCACGACGCCGACGAGCGCCTGACCCGGCGACAGGCTCGACAAGACTTCTTCGCCGAGCGCCTTTTCCTTCACCTTGGCGATGAACTCGCGCACGACGGGCAGCGCCACGTCGGCTTCGAGCAGTGCGAGGCGCACTTCGCGCAGCATTTCCTGCGTGTTGGTCTCGGTCAGGCGGGCCTCGCCGTGCAGCGTCTTGACGACGCGCGCCATCCGTTGAGTGAGGTTATCGAGCATGGGGAAGACGGTAGAGAATGCGGCCCTTTTAAACGCAGAAAAACGCGCCGCCCTGCGTGCTGCAAGGGGAACACGTCGCTAGTCAAGGCCCTAGTGTAAACTTCAAACATGGATATTGTACTGTATGCCCTCACTGCGCTTCTCTACGGCGGACTGGCCGTAGCGGGCTGGCGCGCGCATCGTCACACGGCCGTGGAGCCGGCGCTGGCGGGCGTGCCGTCGGGCATTTCACTGTCCGCATCGAAGGCGTCGGGCATGAGCGGCGTCGGGCGCGCGCTCTTGTTAGTGGCGCTGCTCGTGCACGGCGTGTTGTTGCACACCACCATCTTTCCCCAGAACGCGATGATCTTCGGCTTCGCGTTCGCACTCTCCGCGATGTTCTGGCTCGGCGCGGGTATCTACTGGATCGAGAGCTTTTTCTTTCCGCTCGATGGCCTGCGTCTGCTCGTGTTGCCGATCGCGTGCCTTGCCTCGCTGATGCCGCTCGTCTTCGGCGGCGTGCGCGTGCTGTCGTATTCCGCCGCGCCGATGTTCAAGCTGCACTTTCTGATCGCAAACATCGCGTACGGATTGTTTGCGATCGCCGCGCTGCACGCCATTCTCATGTTGATGCTCGAACGCCGCCTGCAACGTATGCGCGGGCTTTCGACGCGTCACACCGGCAACGGCTGGCTCGCAAGCTGGCTCGACACTTTGCCGCCGCTGCTCACGCTCGAAAAACTGCTGTTCCGTCTGATCGGCGCGGGTTTCGTGCTGCTGACATTGACTCTCGTATCGGGCCTCGCGTTCAACGAGCAACTGCTCAATCGCGCGCTGCAGTTCGATCACAAGACCGTCTTCGCGTTTCTTTCGTGGCTGATGTTCGGCGCGCTGCTCACCGCGCGACGCATATCCGGCTGGCGTGGCTGCGCGGCGCTGCGCTGGGTGCTGGCATCGTTCGTCGCGCTGTTGCTGGCGTATGTCGGCAGCCGGTTCGTGTTCGAAGTGCTGCTGCATCGCGCGGTCGTCTGAACGTAACGTTTCTATCCAATGCGAAATTTCTTTCTTCTGATCGTGCTGTTCTTCGTGACACAGTGGCTGCTCAAAAAGCTGCGCCGCGCGAACGAACGCGCGCAGGCTGACGCGCAAAGCGCTGGCGCGGGTTCGGCTCGGACACGCAACGGCCCGGACGCAAGCGCGGGCAATGCACCGCCGCAACTCGCCGATCCGCTCATCCGATGCGCGCAATGCGGCGTGCATACGCCACGCAGCGAATCAATCGTCGCGGCGGGCGAGCGCTTTTGCTGCGCCGAACACGCGCGCCGTCACGCGGCTCGCCCGACGGGCCGCAACGCGCGATGACATCCCCCAAGCGCGATCCGCACATCGATGCGCACGGCTGGCTCACGAACGCGACGCGCATCGAATCGCCGAACTTCGAGGCGCGGCCGGGCAACGCGGCGCCGACGCTCATCGTCGTGCATAACATCAGTTTGCCGCCCGACGATTTCACGACCGATTCCATCGCGCGCTTCTTCACGAACACGCTCGATCACGACACGCATCCGTACTTCGATCATCTGCGCGGCACGCGTGTGTCCGCGCATTTCGTGATTCGCCGCAGCGGCGAAGTCCAGCAATTCGTTTCCCGCGATGAACGCGCGTGGCACGCGGGCGTTTCGTCGTTCTTCGGACGCGAGCGTTGCAATGACTTTTCGATCGGCATCGAAGTGGAGGGCAGCGATCGTCTGCCGTTCGAGGATGCGCAATACGACGCGCTTGCGCAACTGACACGCATCATCGTGAAGCGCTATCCGATCGATGCGCTCGCCGGTCATTCGGATATCGCGCCCGGCCGCAAGACCGATCCCGGTCCGCATTTCGAATGGGCGCGTCTGCGTCACGACAGCGCACTGCCGCCATCCTTTTTTCCGTTTCAGCCCAATGATCGTCTACTGAGCAACAAGTGCAGCACCGCGTAAGGTCTTTCTCGTTGCGATGCAGCAGCAGCGCGCGGGAGGCCCCGCCGTGCTTCGGCTAAGCAAAAGTCAACCCCGCGCCTGCATATTCAAAGCAAATAAAACTTTTTGAGACTGGGCGGATGTCCACTATACTTGGTGCGGACAGACGTACTTTGCACTATATCTTGTGTTGTTGAGGCGGCGCCCGCTCCCATGAGCCGGCGCCGTCGGCTTTCCGGCATCAGGCATGGCTGGCCCGGGGCGGTGACGAAGCGGTGGCTCTTTGCGAGGAGAGCGCCGTGCGGACACTGAGCGCCAGCAGGCAGCACCGTAAAAAACGCATGCAAGTGAACGTGAATTGCGTCGACCGATACCGCGCGCCAACGCGGGCACCGCACGAGACGCCAGAACAGTGCGGGCCGAAAGCGCCGTGATTCCCGTTTTCAAGCCTGCTGACTTCACAGCCCGGCTTTACCGCCAAACAACCGTGTGCGCATCGTGAAGCATGATCGCGCGCGGCATAAGTGATAAATCCGCGGACCATCCGCATCAATCGAACATTGGAGTTTTGCACATGCAAACCACCGAGAACGCCACGATTTCCTTCGAAGGCGCATCCGCACAGCCGATGGGCGGTGCGCAAGGCGCGAGCGCCGCACAAGCGCTCGCGCCGAACACGACGTTTGCCGACTATAAAGTCATCCGTCGCAACGGAAGCGTGGTGTCGTTCGAGCCGTCGAAGATCGCCATCGCCGTGACGAAGGCGTTCATCGCGGTGAACGGCGGCCAGGGCGCGGCATCGGCGCGCGTTCGCGAGCAAGTCGAGCAACTGACGCAAGCGGTCGTGTGCGCGTTGGTGCGCAGCCGTCCGCATGGCGGCACGTTCCATATCGAAGACATTCAGGATCAGGTCGAGCTTGCGCTGATGCGCGGCGGCGAGCACAACGTCGCGCGTGCGTACGTGTTGTATCGCGAGAAGCGCACGCAGCAGCGTTCGCAGGAGCGTACCGATGCGCAGAGCGCGCAGTCGCACGATGGCGGCGTGATCAACGTGACGGACAGCAGCGTCACGCGTCCGCTCGATTTGGAAGCACTGAAGGCGCTGATCGTTTCGGCCTGTGCAAATCTGGGTGATGCCGTCTCCGCCGATCCGATCGTCGCGGAAACGGTGAAGAACCTTTACGATGGCGTACCGATGTCGCAGGTCTACGACTCGGCGATTCTTGCCGCGCGCACGATGATCGAAAAAGATCCGGCGTACAGTCAAGTCACGTCGCGCATTCTGCTGCACACGATCCGCCGCGAAATTCTCGAAGGCGAAGTCACGCAAGCCGAAATGGGCGAGCGTTATGCCGAATACTTCCCGCAGTTCATCAAGCGCGGCGTCGAAGCCGGCCTGCTCGATGACAAGCTCCAGCAGTTCGATCTGAAGCGTCTGGGCGCCGCGCTCGACGCGAACCGCGATCTGCAATTCGGCTATCTCGGCCTGCAGACGCTGTATGACCGCTACTTCCTGCACGTCGATGGCACGCGCATCGAGTTGCCGCAGGCATTCTTCATGCGCGTCGCGATGGGTCTGTCGCTGAACGAAATCGACCGCGAAGCGCGCGCGATCGAGTTCTACAACGTGCTGTCGTCGTTCGATTTCATGTCGTCGACGCCGACGCTGTTCAACTCGGGCACGCATCGCTCGCAATTGTCGTCGTGCTATCTGACGACCGTTTCCGACGATCTCGACGGCATCTACGAAGCGCTGAAGGAAAACGCGCTACTGTCGAAGTTCGCGGGCGGTCTGGGCAACGACTGGACGCGCGTGCGTGCGCTCGGCTCGCACATCAAGGGCACGAACGGCAAGTCGCAAGGCGTGGTACCGTTCCTGAAGGTCGTGAACGATACGGCCGTCGCCGTGAATCAGGGCGGCAAGCGCAAGGGCGCGGTGTGCGCGTACCTGGAGTCGTGGCACCTCGACATCGAAGAATTCCTCGAGCTGCGCAAGAACACCGGCGATGACCGTCGCCGCGCGCACGACATGAACACGGCGAACTGGATTCCCGATCTGTTCATGAAGCGCGTGGTGGAAGGCAGCGACTGGACGCTGTTCTCGCCGTCCACGTGCCCGGATCTGCACGATCTGTTCGGCGCGGACTTCGAAAAGGCGTACATCGCTTACGAAGAGAAAGCGGCGCGCGGCGAAATCAAGCTGTTCAAGAAGCTGCCGGCCGCGCAACTGTGGCGCAAGATGCTGGGCATGCTGTTCGAAACCGGCCATCCGTGGATCACGTTCAAGGATCCGTGCAACGTGCGTTCGCCGCAGCAGCATATCGGCGTCGTGCATTCGTCGAATCTGTGCACGGAAATCACGCTGAACACGAGCGAAACGGAAATCGCCGTGTGTAATCTCGGCTCGGTGAACCTCGTCGCGCACATGGTTAAGCAGGCCGACGGCACGTACGCGCTGGATCAGGCGAAGCTCAAGCGCACGATCAGCGTGGCGATGCGCATGCTCGACAACGTCATCGACATCAATTACTACGCGGTGGCGAAGGCGCGTAACTCGAACTTGAAGCATCGTCCGGTCGGCATGGGCATCATGGGTTTCCAGGACTGCCTGCACTTGCTGCGCACGCCGTACGTATCGCAGGAGGCGGTCGAGTTCGCGGATCGTTCGATGGAAGCGGTGTGCTACTACGCGTATTACGCATCGACGGAACTGGCGGAAGAGCGCGGCCGTTACGCGACGTATCGCGGCTCGCTGTGGGATCGCGGCATTCTTCCGCAGGATTCGCTGAAGCTCTTGGCCGACGCGCGCGGCGGTTATGTCGAAGTGGATTCGTCGGAATCGATGGACTGGGCGTTGCTGCGCTCGCGCATTTCGACGTACGGCATGCGCAATTCGAACTGCGTGGCGATCGCGCCGACGGCGACGATTTCGAACATCATCGGCGTGTCGGCGTGTATCGAGCCGACGTTCCAGAATCTGTATGTGAAGTCGAATCTGTCGGGCGAGTTCACGGTCGTCAACGACTATCTCGTGCGTGATCTGAAGGCGCGCGGGCTGTGGGACGAAGTGATGGTGTCGGACCTGAAGTACTTCGACGGCACGCTGTCGCGCATCGACCGTATTCCGGCTGATCTGCGCGCGATTTACGCGACCGCGTTCGAAGTGGATCCGAAGTGGCTCGTGGAGGCGGCGTCGCGTCGTCAGAAGTGGATCGATCAGGCGCAGTCTTTGAACATCTATATGGCGGGCGCGTCGGGCAAGAAGCTCGATGAGGTTTATAAGCTGGCGTGGATTCGCGGTCTGAAGACGACCTATTACCTTCGTACGATGGCGGCGACACACGTCGAGAAGTCTACCGTTGCGCACGGGGCGCTCAATGCTGTGCCTTCTTCCTCTTCTGGCGATGGCGGTGCTGCGGGCGGGTTTGGTGGTTCTTCTTCGTCTTCTTCCGCTGGCAATGGTGGGTTCAATGCGGCTGCGCCTGCGGTCGAGGCGGCCGCTCCCGAGGCCGATGGTCCGGTTTGCATGATGCGTCCGGGGGATCCGGGGTTTGATGAGTGTGAGGCCTGTCAGTAAGGGTTTCGTCCTCTGATGACGGACTGGTCATTTTGGGGTGCTCTGGGGTTTTTTGAGTGCTCTGATGTCCGGTCCATTTTTTTTGCTTGCTGCTGCTGGTTTCTTGCCTCTTTTTCAGTAACTAACCGCCTCCCCAGCGGGGAGGCGGTTACTGAAAAAGAGGCAAGAGAAGCGCTTTTCACGACAACAAAACCCCAAAACCTCACCCCCGCGTCCCGCGAGAAATCTCAGACCCCGCATCACGCGCAAGCCGCGCTGTCACCGGCATAGAAAGAAACGAAAACAGTCCAACCACAAGAAACGCGGGCCAAAAGTCCGACCATCGCACAGAAGCATGACCGTTCAGATACTGCGAGACCTCGAGGGTAATCCCCGCGATAGTCACCCCAAGCCCAAGCGAAACCTGCTGCACGAAACTGGCAAGACTGGTCGCACGCCCGACATCGCGCGTCTCGATCTCCGCATAAGCGAGCGAGTTCAGACTCGTGAACTGCAGTGCAGGAAAGAACCCGCCGAGCAGCACCACAGCCCAGATGACCCAAGTCGGCGTGCCGGGAAAAAACGTCCCGCAGGCGGCAATCGCAATTCCCGAAAGCGCAGCGTTATAAAAGAGCGTTTGCCGAAACCCGAACCGATGCAGCACGCGCGATGCAAACGATCGCATGAACATTCCGCCGAACGCGGATGCACACGTAATTGTGCCGGACTTGAACGCGGACATCCCGAGCCCCTCTTGCAGCGCAAGCGGCAGCAAGAACGGCACCGCCCCTAGCCCGATGCGAAACATCGACCCGCCAAGCACGCTCGCCTGAAACGTCGGTACGCGAAAGAAGCGCAGATCGAGCAGCGGCCGCAACGCACGCCGCGCAGGCAGACAATAGATCACTGTGGCCGCCGCGCCCGCCGCGCACATCGCGAAGGCGACGCTTTGCGGCACGAGTTCGCCGCCCACGAGCGACAAGCCGAGCAACAGCAACACGCCGGCAGTGGCGGAAAGAAAGAAGCCGAACCAGTCGAGCTGCCCCGGATGCTCTTCGCGCGAATTCGCGATGTACTTGTTGGTCAAATAGATACCGATGATGCCGATCGGAACGTTGACGAAAAAGATCAGCCGCCAGTGCAGATACGTCGTGATGAAACCGCCGAGCAGCGGACCCGCGGCGGGTCCGAGCATTGCAGGCACCGACAGATAATTCATCGCGCGAATGAAGTCCATGCGACGCACCGAGCGGAAGATGATGATGCGCCCAACCGGCACCATCATCGCGCCGCCGACGCCTTGGATGAAGCGCGCAACCGTGAACGGTCCGAGCGATGTAGACGCGGCGCACAACAGCGAGCCGACGACGAAAATGCCGATCGCGGTGCGAAATACGATGCGTGCGCCGAAGCGATCGGCAACCCATCCGCAGATGGGAATGAACACGCCGAGTCCGAGCACGTAACTGGTGACCGCAATCTTCAGTGTGACAGGATCGCGTCCGAAGGCGCGCGCCATTTCAGGAATCGCAGTGACGATGACATTGGCGTCGACGGCTTCCATGAACATCGCACACGCGACGATGAGAGGGGCAATGAAAGCTTTGACGGCGAGCAGCATGGAAAATCGCGATCGGCACAGAGCGGCAAGAGCGGCGATTATGGCATCGATATGAAGCAGACGCTGAGCGTTCGGGAACACGAAAGAGGAGTTTCAAACGATGGACCCGCAGGACCTGCAACGTCTCGTCACGATGAAGATGCCGTACGGCAAGTACAAGGATCGTGTGCTCGCGGATCTGCCCGGTCACTATCTCGCATGGTTCGCGCGTGAGGGTTTTCCAGAAGGCAAACTCGGCGCGTTGCGCGCGCTGATGCACGAGATCGATCACAACAACCTGCGCTCGCTGCTCAATCCCTTGCGTGGCAGATGAGCAAAAAACGCGTGAGATAGATCGTCGCAAGCCGGCGCTATAGGTTGTATTTGGCTAGACGTCAAGCACAAGATATTGTGGAAATGCGAAGGGCAAAATGCTAAACTTCGGCAACGAATTCGAAGCACCCACGAAGCGCGCAAGCAGCCTGGGCCATGCGCTTCTCAAGTCTTCCAGGCGCGCTTGAGATGAACCGAAGAACAATCGATGTCACGCATCGCACATGCTCGGACACACGTGAAGATGGCACGCATGCATGCATCGAAGTGTGGTTCGCATCGCTTCACATCGCATGTGACTTGCACCACGTGATGAACGAAGCGAGCAACTCATCAAAGCAAGTCGAGCGATATCGAAACAGCATCACGCGACACAGCATGCGCATCGCTCGCTGAGCGTTGTAATAGAAGGCGCTGCGGGTATTGATGCAATGCGTTGGAAGCATCGCAAGATCGCTTCGAACACAGTCGATGAGGACCGCTTCACACACGCTTCTTCAGATGTCGCATCACGCTTCACACACATGGCGATGAGCCAAGTGTTGTATGCAGGTAGCAACGTCGAAACCAAATCGCACGAAAACGAGAATTTTCATGAGCAAACTCTTTTATCGCTCATGAAAAGATGGTACAAACCGATCTAAATTGATGGTGAGAATTTATGCTCAACTGGGATGACGAGACCACTGCCGTAGCTCCCTCGAGCGCTTCGCAACAGAACGCGTTGCGCAACGCTCAAGGTACGACGCAAATCGCGCAAGCTCATCAGACTGCTCAGGCGAACACGACGAACATCTTCTCCGATGGTTTCGTTCCGCTCCCAGCCGCAACGCCTTCGGCTGGCGCCGTCGCCGCGCAGAGCGCAGCGCGCGTCAATGTCGCGGACAAGCGCATCATCAACGGCCAGACCGACGTCAATCAGTTGGTCCCGTTCAAGTACAAGTGGGCGTGGGAGAAGTACCTCGCCGGCTGCGCGAATCACTGGATGCCGCAGGAAGTGAACATGTCGCGCGACATCGCGTTGTGGAAAGACCCGAACGGTCTTTCGGACGACGAGCGTCGCATCGTCAAGCACAACCTTGGCTTCTTCGTCACGGCAGACTCGCTCGCCGCGAACAACATCGTGCTCGGCACGTATCGTCACATCACCGCTCCGGAGTGCCGCCAGTTTCTGCTGCGCCAGGCGTTCGAAGAGGCGATCCACACGCACGCGTACCAGTACATCGTCGAATCGCTCGGCCTCGATGAAAGCGAAATCTTCAACGCTTATCACGAAGTGAAGTCGATTCGCGACAAGGACGAGTTCCTCATTCCGTTCATCCAGACGCTGACCGATCCGGCTTTCACCACCGGCACGCTGGAAGCGGACCAGAAATTGCTGAAGTCGTTGATCGTGTTCGCCTGCATCATGGAAGGGCTGTTCTTCTATGTAGGCTTCACGCAAATTCTGGCGCTGGGTCGCCAGAACAAGATGACGGGCGCAGCGGAGCAGTATCAGTACATTCTCCGCGATGAATCGATGCACTGCAATTTCGGCATCGACCTCATCAACCAGATCAAGCTGGAAGAGCCGCAACTGTGGACCGCCGAATTCAAGGCCGAGATCCGCGAGCTCTTCAAGCAGGCGGTGGATCTTGAATACAAGTACGCTGAAGACACCATGCCGCGTGGCGTGCTCGGTCTGAATGCGTCGATGTTCAAGAGCTACCTGCGGTTCATCTGCAACCGGCGTTGCCAGCAGATCGGACTGGACCCGCTCTTCCCGAACGAGGAAAACCCGTTTCCTTGGATGAGCGAAATGATCGACTTGAAGAAGGAACGCAACTTCTTCGAGACACGCGTGATTGAGTATCAAACCGGCGGCGCGCTGACCTGGGAATAATAAAAATCCAGGACGTGTTGCGGACAAATCGATGGGATGGCCGGGCAGCTGCGTGTCGCTTACGCGCGCCTGACCAACAAGGTTTTAGGAGAACGGTCGCCTGATGCAAAGTGCGCCTACTGACTTGACGTGCCGTGTGGCCCGAACAGAAGACAGGCGTTTTGCGATCCCATTATTGGGATGGGCAAACTTTCCCCCCGGAAAATGCCAGCGGCAAGCTCGCTGGCTCGATCAAGCGATGGCCGGCGCCGCGGATAGGCGGTGCTGACTCAATTTGGCGCGCGGTGCCCTGGGGCACGGCGGCCCTTGCCGTATTCATTAGCGTAAGCAGGTGGGATCAGCGTACGCCGATGAATAATCCGCTTCGTAGCGTGCGTTATCGAGAAGGCGACACGTGGGAAGCGGGTTTTGATGAAGGGTGTTGTTTGAACTGACTCTCATCTGAAAACCTGAAGGAGAAAAATCATGGCAGTTGCCAAGAAAAAACCCGCAGCCAAGAAGGCCACAGCAAAGAAAGTCACCGCCAAGAAGGCCGCTCCGGCAAAGAAGGTCGCCGCTAAGAAGGTCGCTGTGAAGAAGGTTGCAGCGAAGAAAGTCGCGGCCAAGAAAGTAGCAGCAAAGAAGGTTGCTGCGAAGAAAGCGCCGGCGAAGAAAGTCGCCGCCAAGAAGGTAGCAGCGAAGAAGGCGCCTGCGAAGAAGGCCGCAGCGAAGAAGGCGGCCGCAAAGGCGCCTGCGAAGAAGGCTCCTGCCAAAAGCGCCGCCGCTGCCCCTGCTGCGAAAAAGGTCCCCGCGAAAAAAGCTCCGGCCAAGAAGGCCGCTGCTGCGAAGAAGACGACGACTACCGCTCCTGCAACGACGGCAACGACCGTTTCGACGCCTGCTCCGGCTCCGGCTGCAGCGGTCAAGACGGCGCTGAACCCGGCAGCGGCATGGCCGTTCCCGACGGGCAGCCGCCCGTAAGTCGCTTCGATAGCAGTTCGCAGAACGTCGGCACACTTCGATGTGCCCTTAGACCGGGTAGGCCTACCCGGCTTCAACCCGCCGCCAGGTTGCCCTGGCGGCGGGTTTTTCGTATCGACGAATGGAAATGCCAGAGCGCAAAGAAAAAGCGTATGCCTCTTTCGAAGCATGCGCCTTGTTCCTTCTACACCGATAACCCGCGCCGCTCGACGCACCGCGTATTCGTTCGATAGAACGACTCAGTGCGTCACGCGCGTCACGCCGCCGCTCGATAGCAAGCGCACGCGCTCGCCTGCCTGAAACACTTCGCCATTCGACGTCTGCGTGATCGCGCGCATGTCGCCATTGTCCAGACGCACAGTGATCTCGAGGCCGTTCTTCGTCGAAACATTGTTTTCGACCGCATTGCCCGTGACCGCGCCCGCCAGACCGCCGATGATGCCCGCGATGATCGACCCGTTGCCGCCGCCGATCGCGCTTGCCGCCGCGACGCCGCCCAGCGCGCCGCCGCCGATCGCGCCGAGGCCGGTCGGCTGACCGTTGTTCGAGCTGATCTTCACGCCACGCACGCTTTCGACGGTTGCCATGCGCACCGTTTCTTCGCGCTGCGCCTGCGATGCCGTGTAGACATCGGGCGAACTGCTGTTATACGCACAGCCCGTCATGGCCACCGAGCCGGCCAGCGCGGCTGCCAGCATCAAACGACTTACCGTTTTCATTCTCTTGCTCCAAATCAATCACGACAGGCGGGTGCCAAATGCCTGCTGGTAACGCTCTTCGATATCGGCGCGCGTCGGCGCGTAAGTTTGCGGTCCCTGATGTTCGATCTTCAATGCGCCCATCAGGCTCGCGAGACGCCCCGTTTTCTCCCAGCCAAGCGTGTTTTCGATGCCGTAGAGCAAACCGCCGCGGAACGCATCGCCGCAACCGGTCGGATCGACGACTTGTTGTGCCTTGACAACCGGCACGTCCAACACGCCTTCCGCATGATAAATCTGCGCGCCGAGTTCGCCGCGCGTGATCACGAGGACATCGACGGAACTTTTTATCTCTTCGATCGACCAGCCGGTCTTGTTGTTCAACAACTTGGCTTCATAATCGTTGACCGCCACGTAGGTGGCAAGTTCAATCATGCGACGAAGCTCCGCACCTTCGAGAATAGGCAGACCCTGGCCCGGATCGAACACGAACGGCACGCCCGCTTTGGCGAAGCCTTCCGCATGCTCGCGCATACCTTGTGCCCCGTCCGGCGCAACGATGCCGAGCGAAATGCCCTTCGCTTCGTCGGCGTGGTTCAGGTGCGAGTCCATCATCGCGCCGGGGTGAAACGCCGTGATCTGATTGTTCGCGAGGTCGGTGGTGATAAAGCATTGCGCCGAGTGCTGATCAGGCAGCACGCGCACGTATTCCTTCGACAAACCGAGCGTGTCCAGACGGTCGATGTAAAGCTGCGCATCCGTTTCGCCGAGCGTCGCCATGATCTTCGCGTCGCCGCCGAGCAGCTTCAGCGCGTACGCGATATTGCCCGCGCATCCGCCGAAGTTGCGGCGCATCGTCGGGACCAGG
Source organism: Candidatus Burkholderia humilis (assembly GCA_001184405.1). Classification (GTDB taxonomy): domain Bacteria; phylum Pseudomonadota; class Gammaproteobacteria; order Burkholderiales; family Burkholderiaceae; genus Caballeronia; species Caballeronia humilis. The sequence goes on along the minus strand of LFMX01000005.1, from coordinate 75,059 downwards.
AAGCTGACGTTCAGCATGTGCACCTGATCCGGCAAGATGTGGTCACCGAAGCGGCCCTGGAAAGTCATGATGTTGTCGTAGGCGAGCGAGCCGCAGATGAGCGTAGCCAAGGCGATCGTCCTTTTAGTTTAGGAGCCGATAGAAAAATTGCGCACTTACTTCAGCGCAGCGAGCGCGGCGTCGTAGTTCGGTTCCTGCTTGATTTCCGGCACCAGTTCCGAGTGCACGACCTTGTTGCTTTCGTCCAGCACGACGACCGCGCGCGCGGTCAGGCCGCGCAGCGGGCCGCTCGTGATGTCGACGCCGTACGCCTGTACGAATTCGTGGCCGCGAAACGCCGACGCCGACACCACGTTTTCGATGCCTTCGGTCTCGCAGAAGCGCTTCATCGCGAACGGCAAATCGCCCGAAATCACGACGACGACCGTGTTGTCCAGCTTGCCAGCGGATTCATTGAACTTGGGCGTGGAAGTGGCGCAAGTCGGCGTGTCCAGACTTGGCACGATGTTCAGCACCTTGCGCTTGCCTGCGAAGCTCTCGAGCTTCAGATCGCCGAGATCGACGTCGACGAGCGTGAAATCGGGCGCTTGCTGGCCCACGCCCGGAAACGTGCCGTTCACGTCGATGGGATTGCCGCCGAGGGTAACTTGACGCATGTTGCGCTCCAGTCGATGTGTCAGAGGCTGACAGGAAAATCGCGCACGGCCTCATCGCGGATGCCGCAATCGGGCGCGTGCGTCGTAGGGAAAGCGCGCTTCGGTCCGGATGATTCAGGCCCGAAGCGCCGTCGAACAATCAGGGATAGAAGACCTGAACGCGGTAATTCGCGGCGACTGCATCGCCCGTGTCCAGTCGGACGACGACCGGTTGCGCGCTTTGCGGCGGCAGACCGATGGCGAATATCGTACCCGGCCGGGCGTAATCCTGCGGCCACAGCACTCGGCGGATGGCGACGTTGTTCTTGTCGTCGAGCAGCGTCAGTTCGAGCGCCGGATACGCCAGCGCGATATCCAGCCGGTTGCGCAGCGACAGCTTCAGTTCGAGCTTGTGCGGACCGTCGACCTGACGCAGACCGGACGTTTCAATCTACAATCCGTCGATATCGCGCGGCGGCGAAATATTCCAGCCGAGCGTATCGCAGGCGTCGGCGTAGAGCGAGTGCGTGCTCAGCATGAGGACCATCACCGTTTCGCGCTGCCACCAGGCGATCTGAAGCACGAGCAGCAGGCCGAGCAGCACGGCCACGACGATCCCGGCGGCGTGCAGAATCTTGCGCCATCGATTGGAATCCTGCGCCGCGTACACATTATGTTGATCGCGCGGTTCGCGAAGTTCTCGCGGTTCGCGCAACTCACGCGTGACCGGAAACGCTTCGTTCGCGCTCGCGGGATGCGTGCCGCCGGGCGCGGTCGCGTTAAAGCCGGGTTCGGCGTCGTCGTTCCACGGATGGCTCGGCGGCGGCACGGGACGAACCGGCGCTTCCGGCTCGCGGTGCACCGGACCGATGAACGGCTCCGCGCGATCGCCGGCGGGCGCGACGCTAGGCGGCTTCGTCGGTTCGAGCGGGCGCGCGGGCGTGGTGGCTTTCGCTTGCGCGGAGCGGGCGTCGTCGGTGGGCGGCGGAGCGACGCGAACGAACTGCTTTACGTGCGCGTGTTCGCCGGCTTCGTTCGCGGCTTCGGTTTGCGTGGATGCGCCCGCATACACCGTGCGATCGGAATCATCTTTGTCGCGCGATACGGAAACGAGCGTCGTCATTTTCGGCGGCAGATCCGCCGGCGGTGGAACCGGGCGCGCGGCTTGCCGACATCGAGCGTGCGCGGCGCGGGCGTCAGCGGCGTGGCCGGCGTCGGTATCGGACGGGCTTGCTTCGGATGTCGAAGCGGAAAATAACGGACCGACGGCAACATCGTCATCGATGATGGCCGCGTGTTGTGCTTCGCCCGGCGCGCTCGTTTCGCCGGGCAGCTCGAAACGATGATGCGCGGCGTCGAAGACTTCCTGGCAATGCCCGCAACGCACGCGGCCGTCGTGCGGCGCGAGCAGGTGCGAGCAGGTGCGAGCAGGTGCGAGTCTAGCTTGAATACGGTTTCGCAGTGTGGGCAGCGGGTTGCCAGCGCCATAGAAAGTGCCATTGGCCTCACGGCCGATCGTTATGAATGGCGCTATTCTAATGATTTTAGCGCCTCGTTCCGGCAAGGCAAACCCAGCCTTCGTGCTCGCGCCAGACAGCGATGTCGATCCACCGTGCATACGCCGCCGCGACTTCATCGGCCTGGCGCACGAGCACGCCCGAAAGCGCGATTTTTCCGCCCGGTTTCACCTTCGACGCCAGCATCGACGCCATCAATTTCAGCGGATTCGACAAGATATTGGCGACGACGATATCGAATTTGCCGGCCGGGTATTCATCAGGCAAACCGTAGGTGACGTCCGCGTGATTGCGCTCGCTGTTCTGCCGTGCGGACTCTACCGCCTGACTGTCGATGTCGATGCCAAGGACCGGATTCGCGCCGCATTTCTTCGCCAGAATCGCGAGAATACCGGAGCCGCAGCCGTAGTCGAGCACCGATTCGCCAGTTGTCACATTTTGTTCGAGCCATTCCATGCACAAGCGCGTGGTCGGATGGCTGCCGGTGCCAAACGCCAGACCCGGATCGAGTTCGAGCACGAGTGCGTCCGGATCAGGCGCGTCATGCCAGGACGGCACGACCCAAATGCGCTCGCCGATGGAAATCGGATCGAATTGCGACTGCGTGAGACGCACCCAATCCTGTTCCTCGACTTCGCGCAACGTGTACTTCAGCGATTCGTTCAGACCGATTTCATTCGCGGCGGCCGCGAGCAGCACGGCCGGATCGGCGTCTTCGGCCAGCAACGCCACCACGCGCGAGCGATTCCACGCGCTTTTCTCAGGCACGAGTCCGGGCTCGCCAAACAGCGGCTGCTTGTCAGGCGTGTCGGCATCGGCGTTTTCGACGGACACCGACAGCGCGCCGATTTCCAGCAGCGCGTCCGACAGCGCTTCCGCGTGCTCGCGGTCCAGTTCGGCGATCAGTTCCCGGTAACTCATGTTCAGCGTGCGTTGGTGTCTTCAGCGACAGCGGCCTGACGCGCCGCCAGCTTGTTCTCGAGATAGTGGATGCTCGTGCCGCCTTCGACGAACTTCGCATCGGTCATCAATTCACGATGCAGCGGAATGTTGGTCTGAATGCCTTCCACGACCATTTCCGACAGCGCGATGCGCATGCGGTTGATCGCCTGCTCGCGCGTCGCGCCGTACGCGATCAGCTTGCCGATCATCGAGTCATAGTTCGGCGGGACGAAGTAGTTCGCGTAAGCGTGCGAATCGACGCGAATGCCCGGACCGCCCGCCGCATGCCACGACGTGATGCGTCCCGGCGACGGCGTGAACTTGAACGGATCTTCTGCATTGATCCGGCATTCGATCGCATGCCCCTTGAACTGGATATCTTTCTGGCGAATCGTGAGCTTTTCGCCCGCCGCGATACGAATCTGTTCCTGCACGATATCAACGCCCGTAATGAGTTCCGTCACCGGATGCTCGACCTGCACGCGCGTGTTCATTTCGATGAAGTAGAATTCGTTGTTCTCGTACAGGAATTCGAACGTGCCCGCGCCGAGATAGCCCATCTTCTTGCACGCGTCCGCGCAACGGTCACCGATACGCTCGATTAGCCGCCGCGCGATACCCGGCGCCGGCGCTTCCTCGATCACTTTCTGGTGACGGCGCTGCATGGAGCAATCGCGTTCGCCGAGCCAAATGGCGTTGCGGAACGAATCTGACAGCACCTGAATCTCGATGTGGCGCGGGTTCTCGAGGAACTTCTCCATGTACACCTGCGGATTGCCGAACGCACGGCCCGCTTCTTCACGCGTCATGTTGACCGCGTTCACGAGCGCCGCTTCCGTGTGCACCACGCGCATGCCGCGGCCGCCGCCGCCGCCCGCCGCTTTGATGATGACCGGATAGCCGATCGTGCGGGCAATCTTCACGATCTCCTTTGGATCGTCCGGCAACGCGCCTTCCGAGCCCGGCACGCACGGCACGCCGGTCTTGATCATCGTCTGCTTGGCGGTGACCTTGTCGCTCATCAGGCGAATGGTTTCGGGACGCGGGCCGATGAAGGTGAAGCCCGATTGTTCGACGCGTTCAGCAAAGTCCGCGTTTTCGGAGAGAAAGCCGTAGCCGGGGTGGATGGCTTCGGCGTCGGTGACTTCGGCGGCGCTGATGAGCGCCGGCATGTTCAGGTAGGACAGATTTGAAGGCGCCGGTCCGATACACACAGCTTCGTCGGCCAACTTGACGTACTTCGCTTCCTTGTCGGCTTCCGAGTAGACGACGACGGTCTTGACGCCCAGCTCGCGGCACGCGCGCTGGATGCGAAGCGCGATTTCGCCGCGGTTCGCAATGAGAATTTTTTCAAACATGGCTGTGGGTCGGCTCATGAACGGGCGCGCGCGAGCGGCCCTCGGGAATCGAATCGGCGGCGTGCTTCGCGTTCATCGGATGAAGTCCGAGGCGAGGCACGCTGGCAAGTCGGGACCAGGCGGCGCAGGAGAAATGCAGCAGCACGGCCCGGGTCGCCTTTAGTCGCCGATCACGAACAGCGGCTGGCCGTACTCGACCGCCTGGCCGTTGTCGACGAGGATTTCCTTCACGACGCCGGCCTTGTCGGATTCGATTTCGTTCAGGAGCTTCATCGCCTCGATGATGCACAGCATCTGGCCTTCCTTGACCGTATCGCCGACCTGAACGAACGGGTCCGCGCCCGGCGACGGCGCGCGATAGAACGAGCCGACCATCGGCGAGGTCACGACGTGGCCCTGCACGGCAGCAGCCGTCGCGCCCGCGGGTGCAGCGGCGGACGATGCGCCCAGATCCGCGGCACCGCCGCTGAAGCTCGGTGCAGCCTGCGCGGCCATTTGCGGTGCGAACTGCTGCGGCGCCGACATATAAACCGGCGCAGCATTCTTGACGATGCGAACCTTGCCTTCGCCTTCCGTCACTTCCAGCTCCGAAATGCCGGATTCCGAGACGAGGTCGATCAGCGTTTTCAGTTTACGAAGGTCCATCGAAAAATCCCCTTTCAATACTTGGAGACCGGGGCTGCCCGGTGCTTGAATTGGCTTATGGGTGTTCTGACTGTCAGCCGCGAGCCGGCGCGACCAGCCGTCCGGCATGCACGCGCAGGTGGCGCGCGGGTGCGGAGAAAACGGCGGCAGAATCGATCGGCACACGGGATGACGTTTACACCGAACGCGCCCGCATGGTCGCTTTGAAGCGCGCGCCCGAACGACTGGATACTGTTCGCTCCGTATGCTGCCGGGGTGCTGGCGCCGCGTTCGCGGATGTCGGCAGGCTGGGCAACGTGGCCTTTCGGCGCATCGGGAGAGATCATGGTCGCTTCGGGTTGTGCGGAATTCGGCGCACTTTAGTGCCGTTTAGAGAATTTTGTCTAGTTTTACAGTAAAGACAGTTCTTGACGGCGCGGAGAAAATACCGGCGATTTCCGATCGACTTGAAGAAGTTCCCCGAACTTAGGTGTAACAGGCTGTAACTTGCTGCCTAGTTACGCTAACCTCGGCGCTTCTCTTAGCGAAATTTTACAGAGTATTGAGAATTTTCCGAAGCTCGGCTTTGTCGACTTCTCCTAGTTTCGTCGAGCGAACCGCGCCTTTTGCATCGATCACGACGGTAAAAGGCAGGCCGCCGGCATTATTGCCGAAGCTGCGAGCAAGATCCGCGCCGCCGAAGCCGGTCACGTACACCGGATAGTCGACGTGAACTTTCTGAAGAAAATCGTTGATGTTCTTCTCGCTGTCGACGCCCAGCCCGATAAACGTGATGCCTTTCTTTTCGAACTCGCGCTGCATGGCAGACAGTTGCGGCATTTCCTTGACGCACAGGCCGCACCACGACGCCCAGAAATTTACGACGACCGGCTTGCCCTTGAACGCGGCGAGCGGTTGCGACGTGCCGGACGCACCGGGCGCCGCCGCTTTCCAGAGTTGGTCGACGGCGTTGCCACTTGCCGGCGCGCTTTGTGAAGCAGCGACAGAATCGTTGCCTGTAAAGACGTGGCCCGCGTAGAACCCGCCGGCCGTCGCAGCGATCGCGACCACCAGGGCCGCGAGAATGCGTGTGCTTTTCATGAGCGTCAGAAAGAAAGATCAGCTGCCGGCTTCGAGCGGCGATGAATCGGGATGATCGAGCAGCGCGCACACCGTCGCGGCATTGGTGCGCGCCTGCTTGCCGCGTCCGTCGGCACGAACTGCGCCGCGCAGATCGTCGGTGCTATAGAGCGCAATATGCACGCCCATTGGCTCTTCGCCGCGCTCGCGCAGCAAAAAGCTCAGCGTTTCGACATAACCACGCCCCGCGAAATGCCGTGTTTCAGAAACGTCGTACTGTATGTTCGCATTCAGCAAGTAAATGGCGACTTCCTTCGGGTTGTCGCAGAAACATTGCAGATGGATGTCCGAATGCTCGCCCGCCGTGCCGTTCAGGACCGCGCCGGTCAGGTACGGATCGAACGCGGCGAGCTTTTCCATCCAGTCGAGCGCGGCTTCGCGCATGCGGCGCAATACGGCGGGCTGGCTGTCGCTCTGGAAAATCGCCTGATATTCGCGAATTTCCTCTTCGATCTGATCGTTATCGGGCAAAAAATCGCCGCCGATCTTCGACTCGCCGACTACTTGCCGCGCGGCCTTGCGCTTGGCGGTGGAGTAGTCGAGGCCGTCTTCGGCGATCATCCGCGCAGCCGCGATCGCGATTTCCTCGCGCACGCGCTGCGGATCGAAATGTGGTTTGCGAATCATCTCGGAATCATACTAGATAACCATGAGCGGCCTTTCTGCCGGTCGTCAGGGAAACGGCGGGCGGCCCCGCGCGCTCGGTTACAATAAGAGTCTTCCGGCACCTTCCGAGCATGAGTTCGCCAACGGCGCCGTTCTCCGATTTCCGCATTTCATCGCCCGCGCGGGCGCGACAACGGTTTATGCATATCCACATCCTCGGCATCTGTGGCACCTTCATGGGCGGTCTCGCCGTCCTCGCGCGCGAAGCGGGCCACAAAGTCACCGGTTGCGACGCAGGCGTCTATCCGCCCATGAGCACGCAACTCGAAGCGCAAGGCATCGAGTTGATCGAAGGTTATGGCGTCGAGCAACTCTCGCTCGAACCGGATTTATACGTGATCGGCAACGTCGTCACGCGCGGCAATCCGTTGATGGAAGCCATTCTCGATCGCGGTCTGCCGTATGTGTCCGGGCCGCAATGGCTCGGTGAGCACGTGCTGGCAGGCAAATGGGTGTTGGCCGTTGCCGGCACGCATGGGAAGACCACGACTTCCTCCATGCTCGCGTGGTTACTCGAAGACGCGGGCCTGAATCCCGGTTTTCTGATTGGCGGCGTGCCGCTCAACTTCGGGATTTCGGCGCGGCTGACGGATTCGAGCTTCTTTGTCATCGAAGCCGATGAATACGACACCGCGCTCTTCGACAAGCGTTCGAAGTTCGTGCATTACCGTCCGCGCACGGCGGTCCTCAACAATCTCGAATTCGATCACGCCGATATCTTCCCGGATCTCGCTGCCATCGAAACGCAATTTCATCATCTCGTGCGCACGGTGCCGGGCGTCGGGCGCATCGTCACGAACGGGCGCGAGGCCGCGCTCGAACGCGTGCTGATGCGCGGCTGCTGGTCGGGCGTCGAGCGCTTCGGCGTCGAAGGCGGCTGGCAGGCGTTGCCCGCCGAAGAGGGTGCGACCGTCGATGAAAAATTTGCCGTGTATTGGGAAGGCGAGCGGCAAGGCATCGTCGATTGGCAAGTGCAAGGCGAGCACAACCGCATGAACGCGCTCGCGGCGATCGCGGCGGCGTGCTCGGTCGGCGTGCCGGCGGCGCAGGCGGTGAAATCGCTGGCGGCGTTCCGCAACGTCAAGCGCCGCATGGAAGTGAAGGGCAGCGTCGATGGCGTCACCGTCTACGACGACTTCGCGCATCATCCGACCGCCATCGATACGACCATCGCCGGGTTGCGCACGCGCATCGGCGGAAACTCGCGCATTCTGGCCGTGCTCGAGCCGCGTTCGAACACGATGAAGCTCGGCACCATGAAAGCGCAATTGCCCGGCAGTCTGAAAGATGCCGGTCTCGTGTTCGGCTACGGCGCGCGCGAAGGCCACGACAAGTTCGGCTGGGATCTCGCCGAAGCGCTCGCGCCGCTCGGCAAAAAAGCGCAGGCGTTCAACGAAATCGATCCGCTGGTGAAAGCGGTCACGGCCGCCGCGCGTCCCGGCGATCACGTGCTCGTGATGAGCAACGGCGGCTTCGGCGGCGTGCATCAGAAACTGCTCGACGCGCTGTCAGCGCGACCCACGATGAAAGGACCCGCGTGATTCTCTACCTGCACGGCTTTCGCTCTTCGCCCCAATCGTTCAAGGCGCGCGTGATGCGTGCGCGTCTCGCGGAACTCGGTCGATTGAGCGAATGGCAGTGTCCGGTATTGCCGGTGTCGCCCGCGGCGGCGATCGAATTGGCGGAATCCATCGCGACCGATACGCGCGCGGACAACGTGACCCTCGTCGGCAGTTCGCTCGGCGGTTTCTATGCAACGTATCTCGCGGAAAAGCACGGTTGGAAAAGCACGGTTGGCGCGCAGTGCTGCTCAATCCGGCAGTCGTGCCGCAGATCTGAGCCACTATCTCGGCGAACAGCCGCTGTGGCACGGCGGCGGAAGTATTGTCGTGCTGCCGCGTCATCTGGATGAATTGCGCGCTTTGTCCGTCAATGCCATCACGCGTCCCGAGCGCTACTTTCTGATTGCCGCGACCGGCGACGAAGTCCTCGATTACCGCACGATGCTCACGTATTATCCCGGCGTCCATACGACGCTCATTCAGGGCGGCGACCACGCGATCAGCGATTTTGCCGACTATCTGGACGACGTTCTCGCGTTTTGCGGACGCGAACCGCCGCCCGCGATGACGCCCGCCGCTGCCGCATAAACCAAATTCCATCGCCGACGCACGTCTTGCGTTCCGGCCCACTGTCTTACGAGAGTATTGAGTGAACGTTTTCTTCGAGGAATCGGGTAGTTTCAAGGCCGGATCGGTGCTGTCCAAGCAGGGCGATGTGTTTCAGGTCGAATTGCCGGGCGGCCGTCGCGCGAAGGTGCGCGCGAAAGACGTGCTGATCGAATTCGACAAGCCCGCAGCCGGCGAATTGATGCAGGAAGCGGATGCCATCGCGCAGGACATCGATCTCGATTTTCTGTGGGAATTCGCGCCCGATGAGGAATTTCCGTTCGCGACGCTCGGCGCGGATTACTTCGGCGACAAGTTCGGCCCGGCCGAACGCGCGGCGCTCGTGCTGCGCATGCATGGCTCGCCGGTGTATTTCCGCCGCAAGGGGCGCGGGCAGTATCAGCGCGCGCCGCAGGAACAATTGCAGATGGCGCTCGCCGGTCTCGAACGCAAGCGTCAGCAGGCGCTCGTGCAGCAGGGCTACGAGCAAGAACTAAAGGCGGGCAAGCTGCCTGAAGCGCTCAAGGCCAAGGCCGTCGGACTGCTGACGAAGCCGGACAAGAATTCCATCGAATACAAGGCGCTCGAAGCGGCAGCGGCGGCGCGCGGCATTTCGCAAGCGCGCTTGATGCTGGAATGCGGCGGCATTGCGTCCGCGCGCCAGTTGCACGAAGCGAAGTTTCTGTCGGAGTTTTTCCCGCACGGCATCGGTTTTCCGTCGGTGTCGCCCGCGCCGTTGCCCGAAGATTTGCCGACGGCGGATGTCGAAGCGTTTTCCATCGATGACGTCACCACGACCGAAATCGATGACGCGTTTTCCGTGCAGGATCTCGCCGATGGCCGCGTGCGCATCGGGATTCACATTGCGGCGCTGGCGTTTGGCATCGCGCGGGGCGATTCGATCGATGCGATCGCGCGCGGGCGGCTATCGACCGTGTACATGCCCGGCGACAAGATCACGATGCTGCCCGACAACGTCGTCGACGAATTCACGCTGGCCGAAGGCGGACTGCGTCCGGCGCTGTCGCTGTACATCATCGTGAACCGGGAGACGCAGGATATCGTCGCGACGGAAACGCGCGCCGAACGCGTGTTCGTGAAGCACAACCTGCGTCACAACCATCTCGACGAGCACGTCACCGAGGAAACGCTCGCCGCCGGAACGGGCGAGTATCCGCACAAGGAAGACATCGCCATTTTGTGGCCGCTCGCGCAGGCGCTCTTCGAAAAGCGTCAGCAGGCGCGCGCGACTTACGGGCTGAAGCGCGAAGTTCAGCGCAATAACGACTTCAATTTTTATGTCGATGGCGAGCACATCACCATTACGCCGCGCCGTCGCGGATCGCCGGTCGATCTGATCGTCGCGGAACTGGCGATTCTCGCGAATTCGTCGTGGGGCGCGTTTCTGAACGATCACGGCGTGCCGGGGATTTATCGATCGCAGCGCGGATTCGGCGGGCCGGGCCCGAAGCGCACGCGCATGCAGACGACGCCCGCGTCGCACGAAGGGCTGGGCGTCGCGCAATATGCGTGGAGCACGTCGCCGCTGCGCCGGTATGTCGACCTGGTGAATCAATGGCAGTTGCTCGCGTGCGTGCAGCACGGCATGACCGCGAAGCTCGCCGCGCCGTTCAAGCCGAAGGACGCGGACCTGTTCGCCGTCGTGCAGGGTTTCGACGATACGTATTCCGCCTACGCCGATCATCAGCGCCGCATGGAGTATTTCTGGTGTCTGCGCTGGCTGAAGCAGGAGAACAAGCGGCACGTGCTGGCGTCGGTCATCAAAGACGATCTCGTGCGGCTCGAGGAAATTCCGCTGATGCTGCACGTGCCCGGACTCGGCGTGCATGCGCGCGGCACGCGTGTGATGCTCGAAGTCGTATCGATCGATGAACTCACGGTGGAAACGTCGTGCCGTTTGCTGAACGTGATCGATGCGCCGTCCGCGAACGCGCCGGAAGAAGACGAAGCTGAGGAAGACGTCATCGATACGACCGATCTCTCCGCCGAAAGCGAAGCGGAAGCGCAGGCCGAAGCGTCCACGGAGCCGCAGCCGGAGCAAACCGGCGACACGCAGGAATCGAAGCAATGAGCGGAAAAGACCAATACGCGGTGATCGGCAATCCGGTCAAGCACAGCAAATCGCCGTGGATTCACGCGAAGTTCGCCGAGCAGACCGGCGAGCCGATCGAATACGGCCGCATTCTCGGGCCGCTCAACGGTTTCGCGGACACGGTGAAGGCGTTCATCGTGTCCGGCGGGCGCGGCATGAACGTGACGGTGCCGTTCAAGCTCGAAGCCCACGCGCTCGCAACTTCCTTGTTGCCACGTGTGGCAGCGGCGGGCGCAGTCAACACGCTTTCCTTCGATACCGACGGCATTCGCGGCGACAACACCGATGGCGTCGGCCTCGTGCGTGACATCGAAGCGAACCTCGGCGTGAGTCTGAAAGGCGCGCGCGTGCTGCTGCTCGGCGCGGGCGGCGCGGCGCGCGGCGTCGTGTTGCCGATTTTCGATCGCGCGCCCGCGGAACTGGCCATCGTCAATCGCACGGTGGCGAAGGCGCATCAGCTCGTCGATCAGTTTGCGCAGACCGCGAGCGAGAAAGGCGTGAAGTTCGCCGGCGGAGACGCATCGAGCGTCGAGCGCGGGCAATACGATGTGGTCATCAACGCGACCGCCGGCAGTCTGGATGCCGCCTTGCCCGATTGCGACGACGGCGCGTTCGGCGCGGGCACGCTCGCCTACGACATGATGTACAGCGCGAAGCCGACCGTCTTCATGCAGCACGCGTCGGCACTCGGCGCGCGCACGGCGGACGGTCTGGGCATGCTGGTCGAGCAGGCGGCGGAATCGTTCTTTATCTGGCGCGGCGTGCGTCCGGATGGCGGCGCGGCGCGGCGCGAGTTGCGCGACATTTTGGCGGTGAAAGCCTGACATGACGACCGCGCCTATCGGTAGCGGCAAAAGCGGCATGCCTTCAGGCGCCACGCGTACGCATCGGAAAGCGCGGCTCGGGCCAGCCCGCTGGATTCTCTATTTCGTCTCGGTGATGGCGATTGCCGCCATCGCCACGCAGATTTATTTTTTTGTGCAGATCGGCATCTGGACGCGCGTGAATCCCGGCGAAACCGCCTTCATGCGCTCGGACGCGTGGACGCTCGCGAAGACGCATCCGGGCATCACGCTGCAGCGCACGTGGGTGCCGTAGGACCAGATTTCGCGTAATTTGAAGCGCGCGATCATCGCGTCGGAAGATGCGAATTTCACCAATAACAACGGCTTCGAAATCGACGCGATTCTTCAGGCGTGGGAAAAGAACAAGGCGCGCGGCAAGCTTGCGTTCGGCGGATCGACCATTTCTCAGCAGTTGGCGCGCAATCTGTTTTTATCGCGAGAGAAAAGTTATATCCGCAAGGCGGAAGAACTCGTGATCACCGGCATGCTCGAGTTCTGGATGGACAAGGAACGCATTTTCGAGATCTATATGAACTCGGTCGAATGGGGCAACGGCGTGTATGGCGCGGAAGCCGCCGCGCAGCATTACTACAAGACGAGCGCGTCGAAACTGACGGCATGGCAAAGCGCGCGGCTTGCGGTGATGTTGCCGCGCCCGAAGTATTACGACGATCATCGGAATTCGGCGTACTTGTCGCAGCGCACGGGCGTGATTGCGCGGCGCATGGGCGCGGCGGTATTGCCGCAAGGCAGTGGGACCCGACGCTCTCGGACTCCAGTTATGGCTTCCGCCCAGGACGCTCGGCGCATCAGGCCGTGGCAAAGGCACAAAGCTACATTCAGGCGGGACATTGCTGGGCTTCCGTTCGCTGGGCCTGCCGTCGGTCGGTCCAGCGCCAATTAACTGATCCGAACCGCCGTGTACGGACCCGTACGCACGGTGGTGTGGGAGGGGCCGGGCCGCGAGGCCTGCCCCTATCCCGATTCACCGTCGAGGAGACCAGCGACGTCGCCGCTCCGGACGGGGCAAACCCGGTATTCGATGACGTATCGGAAACAATGGAAGGCGAAGACCAGACGCAGGCGCATGCTCTGGCTCCATGCTCGTTCGAAGTTGACACCCATAAAAAGCTCGCATGCGCTTAAAGACGATCGTGGATGGTGCTTTCGAAGCCACATGCGCCGGCACCGACGAAACCGGCTTCGTCTACTTTCCGCGACGGTCACAAAGCGGACCGCTGGAAAACAACATCAGGCGGTGTGGAAAAAATTCGGGTGCGGCTAAAGCCGCGCCCGATTCAACCGCCCCAGCAGATCGCGCATCGCAAAGCACCAAGGCCCAGGAGCCAGTGGGAATAAATGGACAAAGTGGCAAGGCCTGTCGGAGGCTGATAACCGGCCTCGCCATAGGTTGGCGGGGCAGATTGCCGGTGACCGTTCTACCCGCCGCCATCGCGTCGTCGGCCTTACACCGATGGCACCGTCCGTCTGGCATTCGCCCTCATCCCTTTGAAGGTCGGGATTCTACGTATGTCAGCCCTATTGAAAAATCGGCCGATGCCACGCCACCTCTGTTTTCGTGCTATCTGTCAGTATTCAAGCTGCAACGAAAGCTTTTTTGGAGCTTGCCGACGTCATGAACATAATCAAGTCATCGGTTATCCTGACATTGCAGCTTGCATCATCTCCGTTGCGACAAGCATGTAACGGGATTGGGAATCCAGCAATCAGCGTTCCGAAGTCGTTATCCCGTGAATTCCCGAGCACTGCTGATTGCCGCCTATCTCGTCCATAATAATAACCAGCCAAGTCCTTCATCTCATAGACTTATAGCCGACGAGGGCCGCAACGTTGATTAGGTCGACCGCCCGATCTGCAACTATCCGCCACAAGGCCGAAGCGAGAAGCGACTCTGGGGCATTTGCCAAACTGCCACTTTCTTTAGCTTCATCCACTTTCTTGATCGCAATAAGGAGCTCATCGATAGAATTAACTATTTTTAATGAAATATTCGCGTCGCTCCGAGCGGTCTCCAACAAACTATCAGAGTCGAGATCATCAAATATCTGTTCAATCATCTCATCGAACGATGTCACTGATGTTGATTTGCAGTTACAATGCACCCAGCAGTCCTGAATAGATTCACGCTCTAACACAATTTCGGCATATGCGAGGATTTGAGGGATCCAAACTGTCTCAACTTCGATCATAATCTATGGCCTAAAGATGAATTGATCGGGCAAAATTCCATGCGCTTCAGGGGAGGTGAGCGGAACTCGATTGCCAAAAATGTCGTAAGCCATGCCGTTGCGGACCTGCGTTATGGTTCCATCTGGCTTCACGCGAACATAGTCATGGGGGTTATTGGGATTGACCCACTTAACATGGCCTTCCTTCCTCCCGGGCTCCCACTTTCAGCTATCAGGTATTCCATAGGGGTTACAGGAGTTGTGGACCAAAGTCTCCGCCTTGCCGACGAAGTAGGTGTGGAAGTCCGCAATCTGTAGGTTATAGGTTATAGGTTGTAGGTTGGCTTCGATTTTTCCGTATCGTCGACCGAGGCCACAGCCGCAGTGCCGCTCTCGCGCGCAAGCGCCTGACCGTGCTTGAGCAACGCTGACGCCACCCAGTGTCCATCGATTGTCCGCCAAGGATGATCATTGGTCGTCTCGTAGCGCTCATCCTTCCAGTGACCTTCCTCGCTCTTGTAGGATACCGTGACCGCCCAGATGCGCCGCTCATGGGCCGGGGTAATCCCGACTATAGACTTTGCGGCAGTTTCTCCGGTTTTGTCGCTCCGCGAGATGACCAGATCACCAACTTTGAGGGTTTCGATCGGCTTAAGGCCGGTGGGCGTTGCGACCATGGTGCCCGCCACGAAGCAGCAGAGCGGGTCGTTGAACGCCTGGTAGATCTATGTAGGGAACGACGAGGAGCCGTGCGAGCAACGATTGCGTCGCAGTTACAACGATCTCAGGCTCAGCCGCCTCGATCGGTGGGTCGCATTTTGCGGAGAAACGGTTTGCGTCGTAGAAGCGCGCGCGGTCAGCAGAGGCGGCAAGCGAAATTGGGAACCATTCGCCGGGCTCCAGCCCTAGCCAAAGGCGCCCGTAGTAAACGCGAGCCGAGCCCACCCGATGGTGTCGGCAATCCACCGCCATCACAAGTCTGGGTTTCGCTGTCATGTCCGATCACACCGGCGCTTCAGCATTTCGTGCCGTCTGGATCGATCCCATTCACCGGATCGCTTTCGGCATAGTTGTACCAGTTCACACCGCCCGCATATCCGATCGGATCGGTTTGCATGAAACGCCTCAGCGTCGGCGAGTAGATGCGGGCCTTGAAGGAATACAGGCCGAGGGAAGGCAGCCACACTTGACCCGTGTACTGTGGAAGCGCCCCAAATTTCCGGACGACGGAATGCCGAAGTCGTCATAGCTGTCGATGGCCAGCGTCTTTCCTGCGGCATCGGTGATCCGCGTGATGGAACCTCGTTCGTCCTGGTCGAGATAGCGTTTGTCGGTCATGCCCGATCCCTCGTACCAGACGATCGGCTCATCCACGCCGGGACCGAAGACGTAGCGGCGCAGGATCGTGTCGCTAGCGCTGTTGAGTTCGGTCGTCGGCTGCGCCCCGTCATATTCGAATTGCACCTGATCGCCGGACAACTGATCGAGCCGTCCGAGCGGATCCGTAATAGGCGCTGAAGCCGTTGGCCGTGATCAACTCGTTCTTGCTGTCATAGCCATAGGTCGACGTGCCCGACGTGGTGAGATTGCCGCGCGCGTCATAAGACAGCGCCACGTCGCCCGATTTGGTGAACTGGTTCAGTCCGTTCGCGACATAGTTTCGGCTGACGTTCACGGCGTGCATCCACGCATAAGCGTCGTTGCCATTCGACCGGCTGCCGATCTCGCCGGCCGGGTTATAGTTGCCCAGCGTTACGCTCGTGGCATTGGTGCCACCGTTGAGATCGAGGGACGTCAGGCGCGACATGGCGTCATAGCCATAGCGCATGCTGGTGCCGTTGGCGAGGCTGCACGACGTCCGCCGCCCCAAATCGTCATAGCCGAAGCTCGCCAGCACGCCGCCGCCATTCTCGTGGATCGCGGTCATCTCGTCGGCATTGTCATAGTCGTAGGTGACGAAGAAGCCGTCGCGCCAGGTCAGACGCGTCCGCTGCCCGGCCGCGTCATATTGCGACGTGAAAGTCCCCCATGGATCGCTCTCGCTGACCGCACGCCCCAGCGCATCATAGCTGTAGACGGCCCCTACGCGTATTCGCGTCCTGCGCCTGGAGCAGATGGCCTTGCAGGTCGTAGCCATAGCTGACGTTCGAATCCTGGCTGATGCCGGTCGCCGGGAAGGTCATCGAGGTTCGGCGGCTGAGCGTGTCATAGCCGTAGCTGATCGTCCGGCCATCGCGCAGGCGGCGCGCCGTGACATTGCCGTCGGCGTCGAGGCTGAGCTGCTCATAATCGTTCGGATTGCCCTGTCCCGCAGCGGAAGGCGAAAGGAACACCGTCTTCGACAGGCGGTCGAGGCCGTCATAATAATAGGTCGTGACGTTGCCCCTGGCGTCGCCGAGCGTGGCGACCGTCCCGTTCGGGTTATAGACATAGCTCAGTTCGTCGCGCTGAAGGCCGTTGACGCCGTAGCCGGAGGTCAGCCTGGTCAACTGACCCGCGCCGTCATAGCTGTAGGCGGTGATCCGGTCGGGACCGAAGCTGCCTGCCGTCCCCTGCGTGCAGGCGGAGCCCGGCAGCGAGCCGAAGGCGGCCGGATTCATCCGCACCACCTCGTATTGTAGCGCGCCGAGCTCGTCATAGCCATAGTCGGTGACCGCATAGTCGGTCTGGCCATCGGACCGGCGGCGGATCAGACGGTTCGCGCCGTCATATAGGCCCGAGCCTCGACCTGCAGACCCTGGAAGCTGGTGCCATCGGCGGAGGCCGTGCCGACCCTGATCGTATCGGGCTGGCCGCTGGTCAGATAGTGGATCCGCACCGCGCGGTTCTTCAACGGGCCGGTTCCATCGGGGTCCGGGCCGGTCATGCCGATCAGTTAGGGTTTGGCGTCGTAGGTCATGTCGTCACGCGACCGAGCGGATCGGTGCAGGTGGCGGGGTTGCCCAGCGCATCATAGGTCGTGGCGGTGGTGGCCGAGACCGAATTGTCTCCGGCCGCAACCGTCATCGCGGTCGGGAGCAGGCTGCTGGCATAGCTCCAGCTGGTCTTGGTCTCGTCGGCCGTGCCGCTGCAACTGGCAGTTGTGCGGCATTCCGAAAGCGTCGCCAACCGCCAGACGGTTCCGCTCCACGCCGCCTGGACCTGACCATAAGCGTAGCGCTGCTGGGGACGAACGCCGCCATTGACGGCGGGGTCGGTCCGGGCCGTCAGCAGGCCGGTGCCGGCGTCATATTGATAGTCGGTGACGTTGTTCGCCCAGTCGCTGGTCGACGGCTTGTTGCAGATGAGCGCGTTGGCGCAGTCCGCCGGATAGACGGCGACCTTCGCTATGTCGGCCGCCCCGAAATTGGCTTTGGCGTGCTGCGTGACCCTGGTCAGGTTGCCGCGTCCGTCATAGCCATATTCGATGGAGTTACCTTCCGGGAATGCTACCTTGGTAAGCCAGCCCGAGGCCGGATCATAGCTGTAGGTCGTCACATGGCCGAGCGGGTCGGTGATCGTCTGGGGCGTGATGGTCCCAG
Source organism: Candidatus Burkholderia humilis (assembly GCA_001184405.1). Taxonomy (GTDB): domain Bacteria; phylum Pseudomonadota; class Gammaproteobacteria; order Burkholderiales; family Burkholderiaceae; genus Caballeronia; species Caballeronia humilis. The sequence continues at coordinate 57,341 of LFMX01000005.1, read as the reverse complement.
CATAGGGGAAATAATAGCTGGTCTTGCCGCCCTTCGGATCGGTGACGACCGTCATATAGACGTCGGTCACGGCATTGTTGATCTTGCGCTCATAGCCCCAGCTCTGACCGGCGGCATCGACAAGTTGGGTGACGCCGCCCCTGGCGTCATAGGTGGCGGAGAATTTGAGCGCGCTCGATCCCTTTTGCGTCTCGGACACGAGATTGCGGCCGTCCGTCCAGGTGAAGTTCGACACGGCGCCAAGGGCATCGGTCACCGTCGCCAGCTTCATCGCCGGGATCGTGCCGCCCCATGATTGATAGCCATAGCTCACGCTGGGGCAGCTCGCGCCACAGCCGGGCGCGATCACCTGCACGGACGAGATGGTGATCTTGCGGAAATCCGCGTTTGTCCAGTTATCCTGATTATATTGGCCGCCGCTCGGCTCCAGATAGGAGAAGCGATAGCCATAGCCCTGGGCGTTTTCGACGCTGACGAGGTGGTGCCAATCGTTCCACCCGCCATTGCCCGCGCGCACCAGTTCATAGGTGAAGTCGAGATGATTGCCGTCCGGGAAGATCCAGGTCGAGGCGAGATGGGCGGTGCCGGCATATTGGTAGAAATTCTTTGACCGGGGAAAGATGATGCGGTCGCCGTCGCGCGAGGTGAACACGAACTGGTCGGCGCTCTGATCGAGCCGATTGCCGTCGTTGTAAATGCTCTGCCACGCCCCGTTGACGAAGTTGAACCGGTAGTCGGTGTTGCCGATGGTGACGAGTTCGGTGCCGCAATTGACATCCTTGTTGCTGCCGGAGTCCCGGTCGCACGCCACCAGCACCTCGAAATTGTGGCGCTGCCAGCTGATCTTGTGAATGATGCCGGAGCTTTGCGAGATGCTGGTGGACGGCGCACTCAGCCTCTGGAAGTCGAGCCGGTCAGGGAAGGTGCCGCTGCCGACCGACAGGTCGGTCTCGGCATAGTCGAGAAAGCCGCGTTTCGCCTCGACCTGGTTGGCGGCCATCACCTTGTAGTGTGCATCGGCATCGACGAAGGCCTGCGCATGGAGAATGGCCGGACACAAGGCCCAGACGAGCGCGGCGGTGGCAAGATAGTTCGACCGGGACATGACGCGTCACCTTGAGATGGATAGTGGACGCAAGACAGATATGGCCTGCGCGATGCGCGAGTTATCTACTGGCAGACCGTGCCAGGCGGTGGCCTGCCGCCGGGCAAGCCCCTCACCGAGAGCGCTGCGGTTCCAGACGTGACGGTCCCGGTGCCGCTGTCGCGGATCGAATAGGGCACGGAGAAGCCGATGACGGGTGCGGTGTAGGTCACACTCTGCCCATCGGCCGCGATCGCCTCGCCGCCATCGCCGGACGGCACGCCGAACGTCGTGATCGTGGCGGGACGGCCGTTGAGCGTCGCCAGTGTCGCGACGGCGATGGCGATGGCGTTCGTCGTGCTCTGCTGGAAACGGAGACTGGGATTGAGCGGCGTGATCGAGGCGACGTCATTGTCGTTGATCGTTCCCGATGTACCGTTGTAATCTGAGCCGGCTTTGGCGGTGCCATCGGCGGTCGCATAGTTGACGCTGACCGAGGCGTTCGTGGTCCCCGTCTTCGTCACCGGGAACACGAGCGTGCCGCCCTCCATCACGGCCGGTGCATTGCCGATCGTGAAGCTGGCGGGTGGCGACGCATTGGCCTCGATCGTGCCGGTTGCGCCGGCCCGGGCGAGGCTGGCGCCTCCGCTCGGGTTCGAAAGCGTCAGGCTGAGCGTCTGGTCGCTCACGTTCGAGGAAGCGCTGGTCGCCACGCTGACGCTCTTCGAGGTCTCGCCCGCCGCGAATTCGAGCGTCCCGGAGGTTGGCGTATAGTCGGTATCGGCCTTGGCGCTGCCGTCCGCCGTCGCATAAGCGACGTCGACCGCTACGCCGGTGACCCCGGTGCGCGTCACGACGAAGGCAAGTGGCAAACCCCGTGTGGCTGACGCGTCGGCGACCGACAACACCGGGGCCGTCGCGACACCGGTAACCGCATAGGAGGTCCGGTTGTCGGCCGGATCATAGGTGATGCTGCTGGCGACGCCGTTGTTGACCGATCCGCTATGGCTGGCCGCCACCAGCCGCCCGAGCCCATCGTAGGAATAGGTGATGGTCTCGGTCGCGCCGAGCGGACCTGTCGCGAGCACAAGGATGCACACAACGGTGACCAGCCGGCGCATGGTTCTACTCCCTCGTCGGACGAGGGTCCCGGTTCTGTCTTCCGCCGCTTTAATTGGGGAGTGTAGGTCGTCGTTCCGAGCACCTTCGACGGCGTCCAGGGCTTCACATGATCGAGCGCAAGAAAGTCTCATCTTTATGGCCAAAAATTTGTTGGTCAGCCGAATCATCTCGCTGCGATCGACGTCGGCGGTCGCGTTTTTTCGCGTTGCGCTGAAACCCCGCGAGCAAGCCTTCACCGACGGCGCAAAAGAACATATCGAACACGGCGTGAGCCTGTCTGCCTGTTCAGGGGCAAAGGTCGAAGCCCCGAAAAAGTGGCGAGGCCAAACGGGAGTTGTACGTCGGCCTTGCCATAGACCGGCGGGACAAACCGGGCCTTGATTGATCCGTCCCGTCACCATCATGACCCGAGGGGGAATATGGGTCGATGGCTATCGCCCTATCCCATCGGCACTCATCCTTTTGAAGGTCGGGATTCTACGTATATGCCGAGTCCGGAGGTCGGCGTGGGTTCGCCATCGCCCAAACCGCGCCGCTGGAAGAATTGGCGTTCTGCTATCCCTTTTGATGCAAAGGACGACTTAAAACATCACCGCGAATCCCTCCTGGGTTCAATTTCGGAGTTCCACGTAAGGCGCAGCTTACCCTTCCGCGCATTCTATCAAGCGCAAATTTCCTGTCACCCATCTCAGGCGTAGTTCGAGCAAAAGACATGGACGTCGGCAGGTCTCGCCTCGAATAAGGTCATAGGGTCCCGCATTACGCTGATCCTCGCTGCAACGAGTTGTCAGGCCGCGCGCAGGCCTCGACACTACCCGATGTTCATTTGACCGGTCTCGAAGGACCGATGCCGAAGCTTCTGGTCCAAACGGGCCTGATCTGCTTGCACAACAGTGTATCGAGCACGCTGCCCGATCCGCGCCGGGGCACGCGCTCGGCCGTCGTTGAAGGTTGATCTCGCATACCGCCATCAGGGGGCGAATCGGCGAGGCCGTCCCGGAGACATGCCGAGTTGTCCATGTCTCCTTTCGGAAAGCAGGTCACTCCCATGCGTCCTTTGATCGTTGTGCATCCTGGCGGGGGCGCGGCTACCCCTCAGGCTTATGCCTGCAACCTTGCGGCGCGCATCATTTCCCCGCCGCTGCGCGGCTTCCTCGCGAAACAAATGATACGCGCCTCCAGGCCCTTCACTGCGTTTCGGCCGCACGCGGTGCAGTCAGCCCGTCCCCCACCGGGCGGATCACAACAAGGACGCACCGGCGCGACCTTGTCCCAACCGAAAGGAGAACGCATCATGGCTAACATCGGCACCTTCATCGCGCAGAACGATGGCTTCACCGGCACGCTGCACACCCTGACCCTCAAGGTCAAGTTCGTCCTCAACAACAAAGAAAGCGAGAACGCACCCGACTTCCGCCTTCAGGCCTCCGGTGGTTACGATATCGGCTCGGCGTGGCGCAAAGTCAGCAAGGCCGAGCGGGCCTATCTCTCTCGGTGACCCTCGATGACCCGAGCTTCCCCTCGACCGTCTACGCCCGCCTCATCGAAGGCGAGAATGGCGCCCACGACCTGATCTGGTCGCGCAGCCGCCCCCAGCAAGCCGATTGACATCGGCCCCAGTGTCCTGCCCGACGCGGCGGGACACCAAAATGCTGATCGCAGCATCACGCAGATTCCGGCAACGCCGGTGCCAATCGGGACATCGCAGATCTGACGGCATTCTCAAGCTCACGCGATCTTAGGTCTTACGGCGTGGAGAACATGTGCCCATCGAGCGGCGACGATGGGTTTGTTCGCATGTCAGCGGAAAGGAACTGCTCCGGCAGCAGGTCCATGACATCGCAAAACAAAGCGCGCTCCTGCCAGTCGCTACGGTCGCCGATCACGTAAAAGCGCCGCTTCGCGCGCGTGGCCGCCACGTTCAGAAAGGTTGGGCTCGGACACCACCCAGTTCCGTGCGCCCGCATTGTCAGATCTGCCGCCCAGCACGAGGATGACCACAGCCGACTCCTTGCCCTGCATGGTATGTATCGTGTGCATGCACCATCCGGCTAGGCAGCATTCGCTTGAGGCGCTGCACGACAGCGCGAAACGGGGTGATGATGCTGATCTCATCCGGTTTCACTCCGTCGGCACGCAGCATCTGCAACAGGTCCCGCAACGCCTCGCCTTCGGCTGGCACCCAAATTGTCCTCTGACGGACCAGGCGCATCGATCCAACCGGTGTCCAGGCGCGCAAGCATATCCTTGGTCGGAACGGGCGGGATCGTGCCGTAGACCATCGCGCCATCATAGGCGATGCGATTAGCCAGTGCATGCATGGGCCGGTCGCAGCGTCGGTGCACCACCAGCGGCAGGCTGACCCACGTCTTGCATCTGGCAGGGCCTGCCAATCGCCCCCATGGTGTTGCCTCATCAGCCAGGGTCTGCACCGACTGGCGATTGGGAAGCCAATGTGTGTCGACATGGTAACGGGTGCGCATATGTTCCAGCACCGCGTCAGAGACCGTCATGATCGGCTTGAGTTGTAATGGATCGCCGACGAAAACCGCGCGGCGCGATCGCCACAGCACGCCTACTGCCGCTTGCGGCGTTGCCTGACCTGCTTCGTCCACCAGGAGCCAGCCGATTTCGCCGGTCATGAGCGTGGCGAACGAGCGCGAAAACGACGCGAACGTGCTGCTGAGCACCGAAACCACCATGAAAAGCGAGGCCCGGGCAGAGCGGATGGCATCACGAGAGATACCTTGATACGGGTCCCGGTCAAAAGGGCGTTGACCAGAAACAGGTTGGTGCGCAACCGGGAGGGCTCCAACTCGAAAAACGTCTGATGGAGCTTGAGCGCTTGCAAGAAGACACGCGCCCGAGCCTGCCGCCAGCCTTCGATCCGCCAGGGTTCCGCCAGTTCGATGGCGTCGCCACGCCCGATCACTCCGTCCTGCAACCAGACGAGCAGATGGTGCGCCTGATAGGTTGTGGCCAAGCCGGTCGCGTCGCGGCGCAGGCTATCGCGGTGGCTGTACAGTTGTGCCAACTCTTTGCGTGTGGCATCGGCCCACCGCTCGAGTTCTCTTTGAGCAGCGGCGATCTGTTCATTGACACGCGCGAACCGATCGAATTCGAATTGCGCCAACGTGCGCTGCTGCTCCAGCACGGCGCGTTTCTTATTCCAGCAACGCTGCGTTTGCCAGAGGCTGAACAGATTGCTCCAAAGATCTGGCCGCACATCGAGATGCTGCGAAAGCGCCGTCAGACGAGCTTCGAGCGCGCGACGTGCAGCCTGGGTATCCTGGACAGCCTGGCCCATAAGTTGCTCGCGATGATCGGCCAGTTGCTGTTCGAGCGCGCGTAACGTCGCCTGTGCGCTTTCCGTCCGATAGTCAATCCGACCGAAGTCCTGCATGACTGCCCGAATTCGGCTTGCTGCTTCGCTTGCTTGCCGGGCTGCGAGTTTGGCGGCATTGTATTCGGCCACTGCCTCGCGCCACCGCCTCTGACGCTGTTCCGGGCTTCGTTCGCTATTTGCCTGGGCTTGCGTGCCGAGCCAGCCCAAAAAGCCGCGCGGGCTGGTTTCATCCTCATCGTCCGTGCCATCAGAAACGACGATGGATTCCTGATCGTTCTGATTGCCTTCGCTGCTCTCCAACGCTTCTTCATCGGCAGTTGGCCACGAGAAAGACGCGGATTCGATATTTTCGGCCGCCGGGGAATCGGATGCCTCGGGCGTCCCCGGCTTGGGCTTGCCTTTTCGCTTGCGTGGTGTGTGTCCGTAGAAATAGCGGTTTACGAATGCAGTGCGCCGGGTCTTGCTTCCCAAGGCGCCGAAGATCATGCCCCAAGCCGGCTTGCCTGTCGTCAGTTCGCCCAGTTCCGCAAAATATTCGCCTTCCGGAAGCCAAGTTTCATCGACTTTGTTGCGTTGAGGCAATTCCAGCGTGACATTTTCGACCGCGCCATTATTCGACGACGCCACCACGATTTCGAACCCGTATAAGGCGGGATCAAGCTTGAATCCGGCTTGTTCGACTCCGCCATCGTTGGCGACTTCGCGGCCATCCTTCAAAAAGGCATCCGAAGCACGCCGTAATCCTGCCAGTACATCGGCACGTTGCGTCACAATGGCAGCAATCAAGTCGCGCAAAAGCGTGGTTTTACCGGTGCCCGGTGGTCCATTTATACCGAGCATTCCTTCGCTTTTGCCAAGCGCAGTCAAAATCGTGTTCACCGCGATTTGTTGAGAATACACCAGACCCAGATGCTTTTCACTCGGCCAACAGCCATCCGCATAGGCGTCCGGCATCAGTCGCTCGATCAGCGCAACGGAAGCGGCATCATCGTCCACATGCAACCGGGCTTCCGGATCGTGTCGTTTGAGATACTGGTCCAGTGCTCTGCTGGTCACACCCTGACCGGTGCGTTCGGCCCCAACGCCAAGTCACCCAGTAGGAAGCTGTTCAGCGGATCATCCTCCTGCTCCGGCTTGTCAGGGCGGACCGGCTGCGAGCGGAAACGCAACTTCGGATCGGCTGCATCCGCGAAAAACTCATCTACGCCGATGGTCTGCAAAACCCACTGCGTGAGCGCCTGCAGATCCTCGCCCGACGCAGGATCGCCAAACATCGCCTTGACCTGCTCGTTCAAACCGCGTTGCTCTTCCTCGAAGCAGTGGTCCAGTCCTGACCGGTCAGCATTCTGCCGAGGAACCACGCTTCGCTGGAGAGCACAAAACTGTCCTCCACGAGTCGCCCTTGCATATTGAACTTGAGTGCGAACAAAGCGGATTCGCGAAATTGCGGCTCGCGGTAGCCTTGATCCGCCGCGAAAGTAGCTTCAAGTTGTTTGGCGATGCGCCGGCTGTCGTACAGATGGGCCTAGAGCGTGTGACTCCAAACCCGCTTTGGCGGGAGTGTTTCGCGGGCAAGGGGGCTGGGCACGATGCCAGGGCGGGATTGCTCGTCGAACCGGTGTGTCGTAATAGAATGCGTCATGCAGTGTGTTGCGGCGTGTGCGTTTGGGCGCAACCTGCGGTTGGAGCAGCTCGACAGACTGCCAGTAGCGGACAATGTTCTCCTGACTCATCACAGACTATTCAAGCGTCCCCCTTGTGCCTTGAATGGCGCGGGGCCGCGACCGGGATACCACGTCACTGGATGTCATGCCGAGTGACGATGAAGGCAGATGATCATACGCTCGGGCGAGCAAACGTGCGCCGGAGGGTGGCAAGCGGTTTGCGACGCCAGAAAAGCACGGAGTGTTTCGTCACTCCACCGGCTTCGAAAAGCCGGTCGCACCCATGCGTTCCTTGATCGTTGTGCATCCTGGCGGGGCGCTCCTACGCCTCGCCCGGTGGCTACGCGATATCGGCGTGGCATGGCGCAAGGTCAGCAAGGCCGAGCGGGCCTATCTCTCGGTGACACTGGATGATCCGAGCTTCCCCTCGACCGTCTACGCCCGCCTCATCGAAGGCGAGAACGGCGCCCACGACCTGATCTGGTCACGCAGCCGCCCCCAGCAGGCCGATTGACATCGGCCCCGGTGTCCCGTCCGACGCGGCGAGACACCTCGGCGGCGGAGTTCTCCGCCGCGCGCTGCGCCTATGGCGCGCCATGTCCGCCAAGAAGCGCCGCCAACTCCCGACGCACCTGCGCCAGGAGCGCATCGGCCTTGCGCGTGCTGTCACCGGCATAGGCCAGCGTCAACAGCGTCAGCGGGTGCACATCCATCACCTCACAGAGTTCGCTCAGCTTATGCAGCGTCGGGCGTTTCAGATTGCGTTCCAGCAGGCTCATATAGGTCCGGCTCGACACGTCGGAGAAGGCTTCCTGGCTCAGGCCACACGCCTTTCATGACTTGCACCGTTCCGCTTCTGCGGTTTTCCGCAAAGCCGGTTTTTGCAATTCGTGTCTCCGTGCGTTTGCACGAACGCACGCATTCGTTTTGTTTGTCGCTATCGTGCCTCAGCGGCAAGACACATTCGGGGATCGGCGGTTTTGTGGAGGCGCGGAGGATGAGTGCACGCCTGATAACCGCCGACGAGCGTGCCCGATTGCTCATTGCCGGCCAGGCTCGTGCTGCCGGGCGGGATATCGACCCGGTCCCGGTCGTGCGACTGTTCACGCCGGACGCGCACGCGATCTGGCTCCTCGCCGCACTCGACCCCGCCGACGGCGATACCGCCTGGGGACTCATCGATCTCGGGATCGGGATAACGATGCTGGGGACTGTCAAACTGTCAGATCTGGCAGGTATCGCCGGGCCATGGCGTTGGCCGGTCCTGCGCGATCGCTACTTCAAGCCCGCGCGATCACTCTTCGAATATGCCGAACTCGCCGAATGGGACGGCTCGATCCCCGACTGATCAAACGCGCATTGTGACTTTTTCGGCCTGAAACGAGGCCGTTATAGTCTGAATGCATATTGTTGCCGCGAACACATGCCGTCTCGATCGAATGCGACATGATCCGCGACGGCGTGTGCGGCAGGCTATTCGATGCCGCGCCCAGGCTCCCCGGTGCGCGGCCGTCGCATTCGGACAATCGACGCCATGCTTTGGAGTCCATAGCGACGTTCCCTCTGAACGGGAGGTTCGCCATGACCGATCGAAGCATCGCTGCGTGGTATCCGAGCGCTGCCTATCTCTACATCCTGCACCTCGACGCCCTGGGACTGACCTGGGAATATCTGCGCCGTCATCCCGACTACCGCGATGACTGGCGCAACCGGCACCGTCGGCCCGGGGCGGCGCATGCCTGGGGCCTCCGGCTGTTCGAAGACCCCATGCTGGATGCGCGCGACGCGCATCCCGTCTGGTTCCCCGATCCTAATGAGGTGCTACAGCTTTATCCGGACGAGGTGCTACAGCTTTATCCGGACGCGGACCCGCCGCCTGACGCCGAAGCCTTCGCATTCTGGCACGTTCCCGGTCACAAGCAACTCATGCACGACGGCAAGCGCCTCGTGCTCACAGCAGCCTGGCCCGGCTGCTGTGTGCGGCTCGCGCTCGCGCCGGGCCTCGCCGACGGCATGGCCTATCTCTACGCGATACGCGCCTGCGGCTTGCCCTGCACGCGCTACCAGGCGCTCGCGACCGGGCTGGACAAGCTGGCGGTGGCGGACGGTCATGCGCCGGCGGCGGTCGCCCGTTCGCAACCCACCGCCACCGCGTTGCTCGACATGCACACCGTGCAGGCGCTCGACGCCACGCTTGCCGGCTTCCCGACGCGCGCGATCGCCGAAGGATTGTTCGGTCGCGAGATGGTCGCGGCCGATTGCTTGCGCTCACGTGTACGCCGTCTGATTCGGCGTGGACGTGCGCTGATGCGCGGCGGCTATCGCTGCCTCATCCAACCCGATCGATGAAGAAGGGGGTCGTTTTGTTGCGCCGTAGAACGACCCTTCGCGCAACGCCTCGCTTTCCTGACACTGCCTCCATCCGGCCGCGCTCGTGCGGTCGGCGATGCCAACCGATGGAGGCTGACCCGATGCGCCCCGCACCCTTGCGACCCGCCGCCGCTGTTTCGGATACGTCTGCGCAGCCGCCGCGCTATCTCACCAATGACGAAGCTGCCGCCTATCTGCGCCTGTCGCCCCGCACGCTCGAAAAGCAGCGTGTGATCGGCGGTGGTCCGAAGTTCCGCAAGCTCGGCCGGCGCGTCATGTACGCCGCCGCCGATCTCGACGCCTGGGCGGACCAGCGCAGGTACGAGGCGACCTCCGATCCCGAATATGCCGAAACACCACGCAGGTGACTATCGTGATGGCCGCTGATCGCATGCGCACCGGACATGGGTCGCGCGATCGCGAGCAACTCGATCTGTTCCGCGCGCTGCCGGGCGACATGGCGCCGCGCGACAGCCAGGACCTGATGGCCTATCCGTTCTTCTCGCTGGCGAAGTCGCGGCGCACGGCGCCGATCGACTTTCGCCACGGCAACGTCACGATCTGCGTGGAGGGAACGGCCGAGCACGGCATCGCGACGATCTGGGATGCGGACATCCTCATCTGGGCGGCCTCGCAGATCGTCGAGGCGAAGGACGCAGGCCTGCCCACCTCGCGGCTGATACGCGCCACGCCCTACGAGATCCTGCGCTTCATCGGACGTGGTACGTCACTGCGCGACTATCAGCGCCTCAAGGCGGCGTTGGATCGCCTGCAATCGACCACGGGCCACCTCCATCCGCGAGACGACCGGACGGCGCCTGCACCGCTTCTCGTGGATCAACGAGTGGAAGGAAGGAACGGACCGACGCCCGTGGCGTCCCGCTGGGCATCGAGCTGATCCTGCCCGACTGGTTCTATGCCGGCGTGCTCGACGCCGCCCTGGTCCTGACCATCGACCCGGCCTATTTCCGGCTGACGGGCGGTATCGAGCGATGGCTCTACCGTCTGGTACGCAAGCATGGCGGGCGGCAGGACCATGGCTGGCAGTTCGACTTCCGGCATCTCTACCAGAAGTCAGGCAGCACCGCGAAGCCCTCCGACTTCGCCTGCGATCTGCGCGCGCTCGCCGTGCGGCAGTCGCTGCCTGGCTATGTGCTCGGCGTCGAGTGGAGGTCCGACACCGGTGTGGAATGGCTGACCTTCCGGCCCGTGCCTCAGACGGCACGGGGATAAGCTGTGGACAAGCTGTGAATAGCCTCGTGCTATCAGGCGTACGCAGTATCGTGCTATCAGGCGTGCGAAACGCCCGAAAACTCCATCGCAACAAAGACTTGCGCAGCCCTTAACTTATCTAACTCAATATCTAGATAGATAGTAGGTCCGCACGCGTTCAGTGGACAACCTCCGTAACGCTCGAAATGCACGCGGCTCACCACCCCGAAAACAGCGTCCAGAGACCCGAATATCGCTGCACATTCCGGCTTGCTGGATCGATCGGGAGGGCTGCGCCATGATTGTCGCGCTGCTCAACCAGAAAGGGGGTGTCGGCAAGACGACGCTCGCCACACATATCGCGGGCGAACTCGCGCTGCGTGGTCAGCACGTCGTGCTGCTCGACGCCGACCCGCAGGGTTCGTCGCTGGACTGGACGCAGCGTCGGTCCCAGCAGGGCCTGCCGCGTCTGTTCAGCACCATGGGGCTCGCACGCGAAACCTTGCATCAGGAAGCGCCGGAGCTGGCCCGGTGGGCCGATCACGTCATCATCGACGGGCCGCCGCGCATCGCCGCGCATCGCCGCGCATCGCCGCGCATCGCCGCGCATCGCCGCGCATCGCCGCGCATCGCCGCGCATCGCCGCCCTCGCGCGCTCCGCGCTGCTCGCGGCCGGTCACGTCCTGATTCCCGTGCAGCCCAGTCCCTATGACCTGTGGGCCTCTGCCGAAATGGTGTCGCTGATCCGGGAAGCGCAGGTGTTTCGGCCGTCGCTTCGCGCGGCGTTCGTGATCAATCGGCGCGTTGGCACAACGATCATCGGGCGGGAGGCCCGACTGTCGCTCGCCGATCAGTCACTGCCGGCGCTGCGTGCCGAAGTGCGCCAGCGCATCGTGTTCGCCGACAGCGTGGCGGCCGGCTCGCGCATGAGACCGCGCCCGACAGTGCGGCCGCCCGCGAAATCACGGTGCTGACCGACGAGCTTTTGCGGTGGCCGCTATGACCCTTGCGCACGGCAAACGCAGGGCCATCGGCGCGCGTCCACAGGCCGATCCGCATGCCGAAGCCTGGATCCGCCAAGGCGACGGGAATGGCATCCAGAAAGGCGATCTCTATACCGCACGCCTGACGCTCGACATCACGCCGGCACTGCGCGCGCGCATCAAGGTGTCGGCGTTCACGCAAGGCATGACTGTCGCCGAGTTACTGCGCGATCTGCTGAAGCGCGAGTTTCCGGAGAAGACGTCATGAAGGTACAAAGCACACGAAATGGCGATGTGCGGCCGACAGACTTGCTTCTTGGCGCCAATCTGCGGCGCGACCGCGCATCAGCCATCATCCGAGCAGGCCTTCATCGCTTCGATCGCGGGCTCGCTGCACGACGGACAGGGGCTGATATCCGACATGCGCTCACCGCCCGTCGTCCGTTCACGAGGACGATGCCATGACGCCGTTCTACGCATCGAACACGTCGTCGTGCCGACGCGTTCGCATCGCTCTGGTGCTCCTTGTCCATCAGCGGTCTGGCGGCGCTCGCATGGACCTCCTTTGTGCCTGCCACGCTGCGGCCCATACCACGACTGACCTACAACGCCTCGGACAGCGTGCCGGTCGGCTGGTATCGCAGAACCGCTCGATCACCGGACTGGCTCGGCGACGCCTGTGCCGCCCGTGAACAGCATCGTGCTGGTCTCGCTGCAGGCCGAGACCGCCGCACTGGCGGCGCAGCGCGGCTACCTGCCTGCGCATGTCCGGCTGCTCAAGCGCATTGCCGCGATCGCGCCGCAGGCCGTGTGCATCGCCGATCACCACGTGCGCATCGATGGCCGCTGTCCTGGCCGCCGACCGCAGGGGTCGTCCGCTGCCGTCCTGGCGGCAATGCCGGCAGCTGGAACCGGGCGAACTCTTCCTGCCCGGCACGACCAGTCCCGCGTCGTTCGACAGCCGTTATTTCGGCCCGGTCCATGTCTCCGACGTGCTCGGCATAGCGCATCCGATCTGGCTGGAGACACGTCGATGAGAGCGATCATGCACCGCGCTCACGCACGCCAACCGTGTGTCATCGAGCCGACCGTCGCCGGTCGCGTCGCGCAGACCCGGCGTGCGCTGGCCGCACGTTTCCCGTGTGCAGACGTCGCGCTGTGCATGCACCGGCCGGATGGCCGTCGCTCGCGGCCTTCGGCAAGGCAGAACGCAGTCCGAGCCGGAAGGCAGAAGGCGAAAGCGGAAGGCAAGACAAAAGGATGCGGCACCGGGCCGCGTCGAAAACCTGTCTGCACATGGGGGAAGACGGCACTGCGGGTCGTCCACACCGTGCTGCGTGGAGCGCTAAAGCGCTTCCTACCGGGGCCGTCACGCGTGCCGCGTACGCCTGTCCCCGCCGTGACTCTCTGGAGACAGGATGATGAGCGATCGACGCGACGATGATTTCCGCGCGCGCCACGGCGCCCCGAAGAACCGGGGTCGAAGCTATGTGTCCCAGGTGCTCAAACAGGTCGGCAAGGCCGGTGGGAAGTCGGCAGTGCGTCGCCCCGCGTTGACCACCGGCAAGGGGCGTCCCACGGGCCGCAGACCAGGCTCACGGCTCGGTCGCGGCCACACCGCCGCTCGCTTCGCCGGCCAGTCGCTGACGCCCTTTTCGCGGCGGGTCACCATCAAGACCTTGCTGGTCAACCATCGACAGGCCAGCCCCCAATCCCTCGCCAAGCATCTCTGCTATGTCGAGCGCGACGGCGTGGGCCGCGACGGTGATCCTGGACGGGCCTATGGACCGCAAACCGATGCAGCGGATCTCGACAGCTTCAAGGGACGCTGCGTCGACGATCGGCATCATTTCCGCTTCATCGTGGCGCCCAAGGACGGTGCCGCGCTGGACGATCTGCGGACCTACACCCGTCACCTCATGACGCGGATGGAAGCCGATCTGGGAACCCGGCTGGAGTGGGTGGCGGTCGATCACTGGAACACCGACAATCCCCACACGCACGTCATCGTGCGGAGCCGTGACGATATCGGCAGCGACCTCATCATCTCGAGCGACTATATTGCCGATGGCTTCCGCCATCGGGCCGCCGAACTGGCGACGGAATGGCTGGGGCCGCGCACGGAGCTGGAGATCGAGCAGACACTGCGACGCGAGGTCGAGCAGGAGCGTTGGACGAGCCTGGATCGCACGCTGCAACGGGTGGCGGATGAGGCGACGCGTGCCGATCGCACGGCTCAACGAAACGGACCTGCAACGCCATCGCCTGCTGCTGGTCGGCCGACTTCAGCATCTGCAGCGCATGGGGTTGGCGGAGGAACGCCGCCTCGGCGACTGGACGGTGCATGCCGACGCGGAGAAGACGCTTCGTACGCTCGGCGAGCGTGGCGACATCATCCGTACGATGCAGCGTGCGATGCGGGGGCAGCCGCGCGAATTGGCCATCTTCGAGCCCGGAGAGCAGGACCGGACGATCACCGGGCGCGTCATCACCAAAGGGCTGGCCGACGCGCTGCACGATCGTGGTTATCCTCATCATCGATGGTGTGGACGACAAGGGCCATTATGTCGTTCTCAACGCGCGCGACGAGCTGTCCAACTATCCGGTCGGCGCGGTAGTGGACGTCAAGGGATCCGCCGACGTTCGCGCGACGGATCGCAACATCGTCGTGTTGGCAAGCGAGGGGCTGTATCGCACCAACCATCATCTCGCGATCGCATGTGGCCAGGCGACGCCCGATCGGGATCCGCAGGAAGTCGTCGCAGCCCATGTGCGAAGGTTGGAGGTCTTGCGTCGCGCCGGCATCGTCGAACCCTGTGGAAGGTCCCCGACGATCTCCCCGAGCAGGGGCGACGCTATGATGCGAGACGGCTGGGCAGCGTGGCGGTCGAGCTGAAATCACATCTCCCCATCGAGCGGCAAATGCGTGCGATCGGAGCGACGTGGTTGGACCAGCAACTGATCGATGGCGGCAAGCGATTGGGCGTCCAAGGCTTCGGCGACGAAGTGAGGAAGGCGCTGGAACACCGGGCAGAGTTTCTCGCCAGCATAGGGCTTGCCGAACGTCATGGCTCACGCGTGTCGCTCGTCCGTAACTTGCTCGCGACTCTGCGGGATCGGGAGGTGAGCGAGGTTGCGCGGACAATGGCGGCCGAGACCGGTTTGGCGTATCGGCCGATGGTAGACGGACAACGCGCGACCGGTATCTATCGGCGCAGTGTGATGCTCGCCAGCGGACGCTACGCCACGCTCGATGATGGGTTGGGCTTCAGTCTCGTGCCGTGGAAGCCCGTGATCGAGCAGCGGCTGGGGCAACAGGTCGCCGTAACGATGAGCGGGACGTGGGCATCGTGGGAGATGGAGCGCCGGGGCCAGTCGATTTGACGACCGTGGTTAAACCGTGCCTGCGAGACTTTCTTTCGCACAAGCAAAGATCCGTCGTCCTTGCAGACCGGCGCTTAACAAGCTAAAAACTAAAGATCGGCTTTGATTTCCGCAAGGGCCGAAAGAATGCTCGGCAAAGAGGATGCGCCGAACCCGATGATCAGGAACGTGTCGGCGACCCTGTTTTCTCCATTCAGATGACTGCAATACTGATCCGGATGCGCGACGTTCAACGCTCGCCTTTTGCACAGCGCTAGGAAGCTCTCGACTACTCGGCGATCTCCAGTGTCAATGAAAAATTGCAACCCGCCCTTTAGTATCCTGAATTTCCACTGTGGAAATTCCTTTGCGATGAACTCCGCAATAGCGTCCCGCTTCCGACAGTACACACTCCGCATCCTTTGTACATGGCGATTCAATACATCTGCTTCTATGAGTTCGTGCACCCAGCGCTGGGTTAAACCGCTCGTGCCGCGAGATAGCGCCCAATGCAGGCCTGCAAATGAACGAATAAATTTCGGCGTGGCCACGACATACCCCAGACGCAAACTATTAAATAGTGTTTTTGAAAATGTGCCAATATAGATGATTTGGGACCAACTTGAATCAGCTTTTAAAGCTGGCATCGGGCGGCGATCATAATAGAATTCACCATCGTAGTCGTCTTCAATGATGAAGATGTTTCGCTCGCGTGAATGCCGTTCAAGCAGCGCCCTACGTTCAGCATTCAATGTGACGCACTGAGGGAAATGGTGCTCTGGCATGAGGTAGACGATATCGCCCGGTTTCATGTATCGATAATCCAATTTCACTCCGTCGCCGTCAACTGAATGTTCCACCGTCCTAAAACCAAAACGTTCAAAGTTTCTTACCAGATTCAGATATCCTGGCACGCCGAAGTGTATTTGTCTTGACTGCCCAGTGAGATGCATGGCTATCAATAGTGAACCATACTGGGTGCCAGGTACGATCAGTACCTTGGTCTGGCGTCACGTGGATACCCCTTTCGGGGAGTAGCTGCCTACATATATCCGCCCTAAGATCGGGGTCACCAGCGCTCTCCGAAAAGGACCGAAGCTGGTTCGACGATCGTAAAACCCGGTCAAAAGCACGTCGCATGTGGATAATTGGCAGATGGTCAATATCGGCTATGCTCGAAAGTAATGAGATTGATCTCGGATCGACATCACTGCGATCAAGTCCCTCTAAATCTCCTTCGACGTGATACGGTCTTTCAATAAGAGGTTCTTGACGCACGTTTTCATTTCGAACTTCCTTGCATTGAACCGTCGTACCTCTTCCAACAACATGGCTCACGCAAAGACCTTTCGTACAAAGCTCCTCGTACGCTAAAACGACCGGTCCCCTGGAATACCCAGTTCTTTGGCTAACGTTCTCGATGACGGTAACCGGTAACCATCTGCCAACTCACCCTTCTCGATTTGAAAAGCCAGCTGCTCATAGATTTGTTTATGGAGAGGGGTGTCGGAGGTCGCCCCTCCAATGCGAAGAAGAAACATAGCGAGTTCCATCAGTTAACCATCGCAGGTACCGGCGCAAAGGACCGACCTTAACCCCTGCGCCAATAATTGTAAAGGATTGGTCCTTTTCAGACCCGTTCGCCAGTGCCAATCTCACGCACAGAATGGATTAGCAGGCACCGACCCGAAGTCCGTCACGGTGAGACCTGCGATTGCGGGCTGTGCGAGGCATAGACTGCTGTTTCCGTTCCAGCGAAGTCAAACTGAAACAACCCTCAGTTCAGACCAAGAGCGACCAATGAAAATCGTGTCTTCATGCGAGGTGGCGCATTTAGTTGAAGACGGCCAGCGCGTTGTGCTCGGAGGCTTCGGCAGCTGTGGCCACCCTGGCTCCTTGACCAACGCAATTAGCCGCCGACATACGGCCACCGGCCACCGGCCACCCTGCTTCACTACGGCTTCTATTTGCAGCGTGATCAGGCAACAGACATGGCTTGGCCTCGATCGCTTGGCAAAGGACGGACTGGTTTCGGAAGCTATCGGAGGTTTTTGGGGCCTTTGTCCTGAACTCGGACGGATGGCGCAGAGCGGAAAGATAGCGACTCACTTCTGGCCGCAAGGTGTGATCAGTTCGCTTTTCTCGGAGATTGCCGCAAGCCGCCCCGGCCTCATCACGTCCGTTGGCATTGGAACTTTTGTCGATCCAAGAAATGACGGTGGTGTATTAGATAGAAGCACTACTCAGCCAATTGTTGAATTATTGAAAATCGGCCAGCGTGAATTTCTATTTTACCCAGCCATGCCTATCGACTTCGCGTTGCTCCGTGGAACGTCGTCAGACGAACACGGGAACATCTATTTTGACGAGGAGATATCCTATATGGATGCTCTCGCCCAAGCGACTGCGACCAAAAATTCCGGTGGCACAGTCGTTGTCCAAGTGAAGCGCCTCACTGACCATACTACCCGAAAGCCAAGCGAAGTACGCATTCCCGGAATCTTGGTTAATTTTGTCGTTTTGAGTGATGAGGCCGAGCATCCGCAAACTTACGGATGTGAGATGGAGCAATCGTTCTTATCTGGCCCAGCCCGCGCGGATCTAACTTATATGGATGGCTCGACAGGATCGCTGGCCGAAAATCTTATCGCAGACCGAGCGGCCAGAGAGTTGCTCCCTTTGGGGAGGTGTCACGCGAACTTGGGCATTGGTATTCCCGCAATGATTGCGTGGACGGAGATATTTTCAAAGGTCGACGGGATAACGCTCACGGTTGAAGCAAGTCAAGTCGGTGGACGGCCCGCTGGAGGTTTGTCGTTCGGTGCTTCATCTGGGCGCTTATCAGTTATCGAGCAAGCATCTATGTTCGACCTCTACGATGGCGGTGGCATTGACATCGCATTTCTCGGTTGTGCCGAGGTTGATTCTTGCGGAAACGTAAATGTGAGTCGCTTTAGTGATCGTCTTCAAGGCGCCGGTGGATTTATCAACATAACTCAAGCCGCCCAGCGCCTTGTATTTTGCGGCACTTTAACGGCGAATGGATTATCGGTTGTCGTCAGATCCGGAAAACTGCAAATTATATCCGAAGGAAATACGAAGAAGTTTGTTAGGAAGCTCGGTCATCTAACCTTCAACGCGAAGATACACCGAGCACAGTCGGTTAAATACATCACTGAGCGATGCGTCTTCGAATTGATAGACGGGTCACTTATTCTTTCTAAGCTTGCTGACGGCATTACGGTGGATGACATAGCGACACAGTTGAGGTGGATTTTTCCATCGCATCGGACATCAAACAATACGAGTCTGCGCCACTCGAACATCACTGACTATCAACGATCTGATGAGGATATCGTTATGAGATCATCCATTGCTATCATTGGAACTGGTGCTGCAAGCCTTGCTGTCCTGCACGCCTACGCACAACGTTTCGAACGCGAAATCGGATTGCCCAACTCGATATTCTGTTTCGAGCAATCTGGCGTTTTTGGCCCAGGCGAAGCATATTGCGACGATTCTCAAGTGTGTTTGTTGAATACCAAAACAGGATTTATTTCGCCGTATGTTGGTCGTGCGGGAATTTTCTCTCGCTGGCTATCTAACAATCCCGATCTCTGGAAGGAGCTCTTTCCAAATTTTGTTCCTGACGATGAAGGATATGCGCCAAGATCATTGTTTGGACTATTCATGCGTCACGAATTTACGACTTTGGTCAAATATTGTGCATCCAAAGGCCTCAACGTCACTCAACTTCAGGCTGAAGCTATTGTTCTGCCCTGTGATGGTTTCCACTGCCTGCAACCTTTCCGTGCGCGTCGGGCATGTTTTCCTCACGTGCGGTACGGTACCCGCAGGTGAACGCACCTTCGGTCCTCTTCCGGAGACCGTATTCCCAAGTCCCTCCTGTTGACGACATGCTGAAAGCAATACCTATGGATGCGTCGGTGGGTATCATCGGTGCCAGATTGAGCGGTATCGACGCCGCGCTTGCTTTGCTTCAATCCGACCGGACGGGCAAAGTGGCTATCCATTCGCGCAAGCGGATACTTTCCTTCAGTCAGAGGGACGCAGAAAAGATTGTTACCCACGTTGCTGACGGTCCAACATTTAAAAACTCGGACCGGGCAGGATGGCTATCTGCGTCTCGCGGATCTCATTGCGGTCGTGCAGGAGGAATGCGCCGGTAATGGTAGCGAAATCCTTGAACCTTTTCATATTCCCGCGCCGCCGTCGGATATACGGTCGTTCCTGCAAGATGAATTGGAGGCTTCGAAATATCCTCGGATTTGGCAGGCAGTACTTTACAGCACAAACACGTTTATCGATCAAATCTGGGGATTATTGCACCCTGCGGATCGAGACGTAGTCCTTAGCGACCTTATGCCAGTCTTTCTAGCCTACGGGGTATCGTTTCCAGCAAGTAACGCTGCGTTGCTCCATGATTACCTTGTGGCGGAGAAGTTGGAGTTTGTCCCAGGTCACTTTTCGGTCAAATATGGCGACAGACAGGCGCAACACACCCTGACGATGTTTGATGGAACGAATCACGGCTATGACTACCTCATTTGGGCGGTTGGAACTCCTCGCAACATTTCAAAAAACGAATCGCAGCTCATTCAAAATATACTCAAGCGGGGGATTGCGAGCAGACATTCGCACGGTGGTATATGCATCGAGCATGCTGGGCAGCGAATGGTTGGAAACAATGGTTCCGTTCAGCATTCTTTGAGGGTGGTGGGCGAAATAACGAATGGTGAGCTTTTCTTTGTAAGCGCGTTGGAAATCATTGCAAACCATAGTCAGCGGGCTGTCAATTCGCTCCTCGAGCAGATTCTAGGACGGCGTAGTGAACAGGAAGATCTTGCCAGCGCTATCCAATAGGCGCTTTGGTTGCAGAATCAACTTATTAACCACTGACTATATCCTAGAGGCATTAAATGTGGTGGATCATTCCGATAATCGGTGGAGCTGCTCTCGCTCTTCAAACAGGAACAAATGCTGCGATGGCCGTGAACTTGCAGAGCGCCATTTCTTCAGCGTGTCTATCGTTCGTGGTTGGCGCAATAGTTTTGACAGCCGTCGTCGTAGTAAGCGGCTCTCCCGGACTGACTCGGGCTGTTCACACACCCGCTTGGACTTGGGTCGGCGGGGCTTTAGGTGTGACGTATGTGGCCTGCGCAGCCGCTGCTGCTCCCAGACTGGGTGCTGGGTACGACGATCGCATTGATATTGGCTGGTCAACTGCTCACGGCAATTATCTTGGATAATTATGGACTGATGGGATTCGCAATCCATGCGCTCAATATTCAGCGGGTTGCCGGAGTTTTGTTGATTTTGGGCGGGGTTGTACTGGTCAAGCTCTTTTAACTTCGCGAAGCGCCTTCTGAAAGGGTAAAGCAATAACCGACTTTTATGCTCCCATAATTTGGTCAGTTGCTGTCTTTTCACGAGGGTCGTGTATATGGAGCTTCGCCATCTTCGTTGTTTTCTCGCCGTGGCTGAGGAACTGCATTTCGGCCGCGCCGCGGAACGCCTCCATGTCGACCAATCACCACTGTCCCGGACGATCAAGGAACTCGAAGAAGATCTGGGTACGCCGCTCTTCGTACGGACCACACGAAGCACGCGACTGACCCGGGCCGGCCGTCTGTTCCTCGACCATGTGCCGCGCGTGCTCCTGGCGCTTGAACAGGCACGCTCCAGCGTCCGGGCGGCCGCCGCCGGTACGACGGACAGTTGCGCATCGCGCTGTCCGACGGGATCAAGCCGCCTCGATTATCGTCCTTGATGGCGCTGTGCCGCCAGGAGGACCCGGAGATCGCCATTCATTTCTCGGAGGTGCCGCTGGCGCAGCAAATCCGTGGATTGCACGACGACCTCTACGACGTCGGCTTCGCGCAATCGAATCACACCGGAGACGGTATTCTGGTGGAGCCTGCCTGGAGCGACCCGTTGCGCGTCGCCATTCCCGCGCGCCATCCCTTGCTGGCCCATGCGCGCATCCCGCTCAACAAGCTGTTGCGCTATCCGCTGGTCACGTGTGACGCGCACCTGTTCGAAGGGTATCACCAGCAGATCGAGCGTGTGCTACGGTCGGTCCATGCCGAACCGCTTATCGCCGAGCGGGTTAGCTCGTTCGACCTGGTGATGGCAATCGTCTCGGCCGGCTTTGCGTTAGCGCTGGTCGGCGCATCGCACATCGGTGGCACCCGCGCGCCCGACGTCGTGGGCCGGCCAATTGCGAACCACGACGCCGTGCTCACCACCTATGTCCTTCGTCGCGATGCCGATCCTACGAACGTCGTAAGCCGGTTCATCGAGCGCGTGGCGGCACTGGAAACCGATCCGGTGACACCGCCTATGACAGCTTCCCCTCACGATACCGACAAGGAGACCTCATTATGAAATGCCGTCCCGGTTATCTGGCCGCATTGTGGATGATCGTTTCGCTGACCGCTTGCGGGCCTTCCGAGCCCAAGGATACGGTTGCCTCGCTGACGGCCGATCCCGATCGCCTCAAGGAAGTGGAGCGACTATGTCGCGAAGAACGTGAGAAAGTCTCCGACGCCCTGTGCCTGCGTGCCGCGCAGGCACAGAACAATCGCTTTCTCGGGCATTATCCCGGCTATAAAGGCAACTGAATCGTACGCGTCGCTGTATTTTTCGATCAATCTCTTCTGAGGAATCCTCTACGCCGCAGTGCGCCCGCGCCTGCGGCGTTTTGCTTGTCTCCGCTTCGGCATGACGTCCTGCCTTTTCGGTCTTAATCGCCGCTGCATCGGCCTTTGACCCGTGCGCACGCCCGCACCGAACCTCGCATCTGTCACGCGTCATCGGCCGTGCTCCAGCACGGGTCCCCGACGACGCCTTTCAGTACGCAGGAGGCTCGGACATGCAGGCGCAGGCCACCAGCCAGCACGGTATCCTGGTCGGACATTCGGCCATCGTCGTCGGTGTCGCACTCACCGACGTTTGGGTCGCTACGCAATGGACCGCGGCGCGACTGGGCTACCAGAGCGAATTGGGCGCACCCTGGTTCGATGCGTTCGGATGGCCGGTCTATCGGCCGTGGCAATTGTTCTTCTGGTGGTTCTCCTACGGCGCCTATGCGCCCCGCATCTTCAATCTCGGCGGTGCAATCGTCGGCGGCAGCGGGCTGGTCGCAGCACTCGTCGCGATCGCCTTATCCGTGTGGCGTTCGCGTCAGACCCGGCGCGTCACGACCTATGGCTCGGCGCGCTGGGCCAACGCCTCCGACATTCGCAAGGCCGGCCTCGATCGGGCCGCCGGCGTCTTCCTCGGTCAGTTCGCCGGCCGCTATCTGCGTCACGATGGCCCGGAGCACATCCTGAGCTTCGCGCCAACGCGCTCGGGCAAGGGCGTCGGGCTGGTCATCGCCACCTTGCTGAGCTGGCCGGGCTCGACCGTCGTCACGACATCAAGGGCGAGAACTGGACGCTCACGGCTGGTTGGCGCGCGCGGTTTTCGCACTGCCTGCTGTCCAATCCGACCGATCCGCGCTCGGGCATGCTGTCCACCGCCATGTCCTTCCTGGGCCTCTACTGTGATCCCACCGTGGCCGAGGTCACGTCGCGCTGCGACTGGCGCATAGCCGATTTGATCTCGGCCGATCATCCGGTCTCGCTCTACCTGGTCGTGCCGCCGTCGGACATCAGCCGCACGAAACCGCTGGTGCGCTTGATCCTCAACCAGATCGGCCGGCGTCTGACCGAGTCGCTTGACGGCAGTGACGGCATCGCCCGTCGCCACGCGCTGCTCCTGATGCTCAACGAATTCCCCGCGCTCGGTCGCCTGGATTTCTTCGAGACCGCGCTGGCGTTCATGGCGGGCTATGGCATTCGCAGCTTTCTTATCGCGCAGTCGCTCAACCAGATCGACAAGGCCTATGGCCAGAACCATTCGATCCTCGACAACTGCCATGTGCGGGTGACCTTCTCGACCAACGACGAGCGCACGGCAAAACGCATCTCGGAAACGCTGGGCACCGCCACGGAACTGCGCGCCCAATGCAACTATGCGAGGCATCAACTCGCGCCCTGGCTCGGTCATTTGATGGTCTCGCGCCAAGAGACAGCGCGACCGTTGCTCACACCCGGCGAAGTCATGCAACTGCTGCCGGACGACGCCGTGGTAATGGTCGGCAGCCGCCCGCCGATCAAGGCGAAGAAGCTGCGCTATTACATCGACGCGCATTTCAAGCGCCGCATCTTGCCACCGCCGTCGCTCACGATCGGCCGCTACGTCGATGCGCCGCCGCCCCGGCCCGATGACTGGAGCGGACGCGTCATTCCGCAGGGGCCGGCCGCACCGTCTGGACCGACGGGAATGGCGGGAGCGACAGCCTCGATGGAATCGGCCGTGTTCGGCGCCAACGCCGCCGCCGATGACGGTGGTCCACGTCAGCAACCCGAACTTCACGAAGTGAGCGGCCATGTGATCGAACCGGTGGCCCCGGCCAACGACCTGGCCGTGCTCGATGACGACGACGAGGCGTCACCGCCGCTACCGGATCGTCTCGATCCGGCCATGCAGCGCGCGGCGCGGCTCGCCTCCCTCGATCCTGACGACGGGATCGCGCTATGAGCCAGTATCGCCTGAATCTTTTCATCCAGCCGGAGCATGCCCGGCGCCTGGATGAACTCGCCGCGAGGAAGGGGGTGTCGAAATCCTCGATCGTCGCGGCGGCGCTTGCTGCGTGGCTGGCGGCCGACACCGATCATCAGCGCGAGACGGCGATGGCGCGGCGCCTCGATCGCCTGTCAAGACAGATCGAACGGCTGGAGCGGGACCAGACGATCGGAATCGAGACGCTCACCCTGTTCGTCCGCTACACGCTGACCGTCAGCACGCCGCTGCCCGAAGCGCATCAGGAAGCGGCACGCGCGCAAGGCAAGGCGCGCTTCGAGCAGTTCGTCGAGCAGCTCGGCCGTCATCTGCTGCGCGGACGCAGCCTGGTTCGTGACGTAGCGCGAGAGTTCGAGCCGGACGAAAACCCTCAAGGTAACAAAGCAGCGGACACTGCGGCTGCGGACTTGATGAGCGCATCGGAGCGGACATCATGAACGCCGCCCCGGCATCGCTTGCCACCTCGCTCGATCGGCGCATCCGCATGCTGCGCACGGCCATGGGGCCGCTCATCGCCCACGCGCTGGAGGATCCCGACGTCGTCGATATCATGCTCAATCCCGACCGCTCCGTGTGGATCGACCGCCTGTCCACGGGGCGTGCGCCGCTGGAGCAAGTGCTGCCCGAGAGCGATGGTGAACGCATCATTCGGCTGGTCGCAGCCCATGTCGGTGCGGAAGTGCATCGCGGACGGCCGCTGCTGAGCGCCGAACTGCCCGAGACCGGCGAGCGCTTCGAAGGATTCTGCCACCAGCGTCTCCCGCGCCCGCCTTCGCGTTGCGCAAGCGCGCGGTCGGCGTGATCTCGCTGGAGCGCTATGTCGCCGAGGGGGTGATGACCGAGGCGCAGGCCACCTTCCTGCGCGAGATGGTGCGCGAGCGTCAGAACATCCTCGTGGCGGGCGGCACCAGCACCGGCAAGACCACGCTCGCCAACGCGCTGCTCGCCGAGGTTGCCGCGACCGGGGATCGGGTGCTGGTGCTCGAAGACACGGTGGAGCTGCAATGCGCGGCCCGCGACCATGTGCTCTTGCGCACGCGTGCTCTGGCGTGGTCTCGATGACCGAACTGGTCCGCGCGACCCTGCGCCTGCGCCCGGATCGCGTGATCGTGGGCGAGGTGCGCGGTGGCGAAGCGCTCGATCTGATCAAGGTCTGGGGCACCGGTCATCCCGGTGGCATCGCGACGATCCACGCCGGCTCCGTCCCTGGCGCGCTGCTGCGTCTGGAGCAATTAATCCTCGAAGTGGCGATGACCGCGCCACGCGCGCTCATCGCCGAGGCGGTCAACGTCGTCGTCCAGTTGACCGGCCGGGGCCGTCGGCGGCGTATCGATCGCATCGCGCGCGTCATCGGCACGACCGCCGATGGCTATCAGCTCGAAGACGTCTGTCCCTCATCCCATGCTTCAGGAGATGTGTCATGACACCGACACGCCCAATCGTTACGCGCGGCATCGTCGCGTCGATCCCCTGGCCGACATCGGCACGTTCGCGGCCTCAGGCCGTGGCGTGGCTCCAGGTGGGTGGTACGGAAACTGACTCCGGCAGCACTCGCCGCAGGATTGGCCACCGCTGCCCAGGCGGCCGGGTCGTCGATGCCCTGGGAGAGTCCGCTACAATCGATTCTGGAGTCCATCCAGGGGCCGGTGGCCAAGATCATCGCGGCGATCATCATCTCGACCGGCCTGGCGCTGGCGTTCGGTGACACCAGTGGGGGCTTTCGCAAGCTGCTGCAGATCGTCTTCGGTCTGTCCATCGCCTTTGCGGCATCCTCTTTCTTCCTGTCCTTCTTCGGCTTCTCGGGCGGGGCGGTCGTATGAGTCCGGTGATCGACGCTTCGGCCGATGTCTCCTCCGGCGTTTCCGGTCTCGCCCCAGGTTTCGAGGTGCCGCTGCACCGGTCGCTCACCGAACCGATCCTGCTCGGCGGCGCACCGCCCACCGTGGCGATCGCCAATGGCACGCTCGCGGCTGCGCTCGGCCTCGGTCTGCAACTCTGGTTGCCGGGGCTCGTGTGTGGATCGTGGGTCACACGCTGGCCGTCTGGGGGGGCGCGTGTCGATCCCCAGTTCATGACCGTGTTCGGCACAAGCCGCTGCTGGACGCGTGAGGAGCGCGCCCATGCTGCATCTTGCCGAATATCGCCAGCGCCCGGCCATGCTCGCCGACTGGCTGCCTTGGGCGGGACTGGTGGCCCCAGGCGTCGTGCTCAACAAGGACGGCAGCTTCCAGCGCACGGCGCGCTTTCGCGGGTCCGACCTGGACAGTGCCACGCAAGGCGAACTGATCGCGACCACGGCGCGCCTGAACAACGCGCTGCGCCGCTTCGGATCGGGCTGGGCGCTCTATGTCGAAGCCGCGCGCCGGCCGGCGCCGGACTATCCCACGTCGGCGTTTCCGGACGCCTTGTCCTGGCTGGTCGATGAGGAACGCCGTGCCGCCTTCTCGGAGGCGGGCCGCCATTTCGAAAGCGCCTATCACCTCACGCTTTCACTATCTGCCGCCCGAAGAATCGCGCTCGCGCGCCGGGCAGCTGTTTTACGAGAACCGTTCGACGAGCGGCGTGGACTGGCGCGAGCGCCTCACCGCCTTCGTCACGGAAACGGATCGCGTGTTCGATCTGCTCGATGGCGTGATGCCGGAGCTGGCCTGGCTCGACGATCGTCAGACGCTGACCTATCTGCATACCACCGTGTCGGCCCGGCGCTACCCGGTCGCCGTGCCCGAGGTGCCGTTCTACCTCGACACGTTGCTGGCCGACCGGCCGCTCGTAGGGGGCCACGCGCCCATGCTCGTCGACGAGCATGCGGTATGGCAGATGCCCGTCGCCTTCACTTCGATCAGCACTTCGCCTGCGCGCGGACCCTCGAGATCCACTTCCTCGATGGTCAACGGCTTGCCTGCTTCCCATGCGATTGCTGCTTTCGTCTTCATGATGTCTTGTTCCGGGAGAAGATGGAGATGTTGGGGAGTATCGAACAAGGTGTTAGCCGCGGCCTTTACGAGGACGAAATTGGGCCGAACTTTTGTGTAGATTGGCCGAAAAGCGGGGTCGATCGGGTTGTTTTTTTAAGCTGCGCTAGGGCTTTGTGTTGCTGCTTCTGGTTTTTGTGCTTTTTATTCAGTAGCCGCTTCCCCGGCGGGAGATCACTTTCTTTGGCTGCTGCAAGGAAAGTGATCAAAGAAAGCAGCTTTTCAACCACGCACGCAGCATGCCTTGGGTGATGAGTTTTCTTGATTCTGTGGGTCCAGTAGAAAGTGCCCTTATAATCCCCATCGGTCCTGGCACCCATGCGATCCGTGCTTTCTCGCCTACCTTGGTAACGGTTCCTTTCGGCTGACTCCGGCCTGCTTCGCGGCCGGTGTCGGTACGCATAGAAAACCAGCAGTAAATCACCGAAACGCTTTTGCGTACGGGAACGTTTTTTCGCTATTCGGCAGTACGCTCGCATGCTCTTTGCGAACACAAACGCCATCGGCGCACCAACCGAAGTGGCGGTGATTTAGCGTTTTGCTTAGCTCATAACTCGGCGGCAAAGTTAGACCGCTTAGGCGCTGCAGCATGAACAGGAGGTGCGATCGCGCTGCGCGAAACGGACATATGGATGCATATGACGTCCTGCAAATCTAATCGGATCACTAACTAAAGTAGGGGGGAATGGTAGTTGTGCGCGTTTCGGCACGCGCATTTATCGAAGCACTAACCGAGGTAGGGCCGAATAGCGAAAAACGATGTCGCGTGCTAGCGCGTTTCGGTGATTCACTGCCGGTGTCCGTTGATGACCGACACCGGCCGCGCAACGGGCCGGAGTAAGCCGAAGGTGACCGTTACCTTAGTAGGCGAGAAAGCACGGATCGCATGGGTGCCAGGGCCGGTGGGGCCTATGAGGGCACTCTCTACTGGACCCACGGAATGGAGAAAACCCACCACCGAAGACATGCTGCGTGCGTGGTTGAAAAGCTGCTTTCTTTGATTACTGAATAAAAACGCAAGAAAACAGCAGCGCTTTGCACGAAGAGGAAGAAGAGAAAACCCCCAAAGCCCCGCCGGGAAGACAGCTACGAAAACAACCAGCAGCTGCAAGCAAAAAAAAATCACCCGGGCTGAACAGCCCCAACCTGCCGTGCAGGCGTAATCTGCTCCCGAGTACTATGCACATGCTTTCGCAAGAAATCCCCCAACCGCGCCCCCTCACGCGCATTGAGCAACTGCACGATCACCTCGTGCTCATCAATCGCCGTATGCCAGGTCTCCGAAGCCACACTCCCCTGAAACCGATACCGATATAACTGCCGATTCAATCGCTCATGCACCCGCACCAGCGTCGCGTTCTTGGACGCCGCGACGATGGAAACATGAATTGCCTGATTGAGCCGGAAGTAGTTCATCCGATCACGCCGCTCATAAGCCGCATGCATCTCGTGATGCAAAGCGCGAATCTCCGCAATCTCCGCATCGGTCGCATGCTTGCACGCTTCCTCGCCGCCGAACGCCTCGATCACACTCAGCACATCGAGCTTCTCGCCGATCGCCGCCGGCGATAAATCCGCGACCACCGCGCCGCGCTTGGGCAGCACGACGACCAGCCCGTCGCTTGCCAACTCCTTGAGCGCCTCGCGTAACGGCGTACGCGATACATCCAGCCGCTCGGCAAGCGTGCGTTCGCGCAGCCGCTCGCCCGGTTTCAGTTCGTCCGTGGCGATCATCGTGCGCATGCGCTGCGCAATCTGCATCGACAGCAGCGAAACGCCGGTTTCGCTCACCTCACCCGCTTCGCCACCCTCGGCGCTCTCAAGTTCCTCGTCGTTTTCCTTCATTTTTCCTGTTTCTTTTCACGGCCACGCCCTCGGCGGCGTGCCGGTATGCCACTTTACCAGTGATCGCATCGCGCAAAAGTGCTTTCGCGTCAATGTTCGATTCCACGCTTTACGACTCTGTGACTTCGTCTTAAATTTCGGTATACCAGAAATTAAAACGACCGATTCGCTTCGCACGATGCGAACGGGTGTCATAAGAACATCGTCATGGAGACTGCTTTGCGATTGATCTCAGCACGCGTCAGACATCGGTAAATAAGGGGTTTTTGCGAGCCGCGCGGCCTGCATCAACGCCACCGCAACGACGACCCCCTCGTCGAAACCGAAAAGCAATCCCGGTATACCGTCCAGATTCGCCAGACCAAAGTCCAGCGCCCCGACCGGGCGCGAATTGAGAGCAAGATCTGCCATGTCGCTTTCGCTTTATCCGTTGATCGCACCCGTCATCGCGATCGTCCTGCTAGTTCTGCTGATCACCAAGGTCAAGCTGCACCCGTTCCTCGCCCTGATTCTCACGTCGGGCTTCCTCGGCTGCGCGGCGGGACTCGCGCCGACGGCCGTCGTCAAGAGCTTCGAAAAAGGCTTCGGCGGCATTCTGAGTTCGGTCGGTCTCGTGGTCAGTCTGGGCACGATGCTCGGCGGCCTGTTGCTCGAATCGGGCGGCCCGGACCGCATTGCCAACGCGTTTATCGGCCTCGGCTCGACGCGCTGGATTCCCGCTGCGATCTGCGCGGCATCGCTGTTGATCGGCTTGCCGCATCTGTTCGATGTCTCGTTCGTCATGCTCGTGCCGCTCGTGTACGCCATCGCGCATCGCACGAAAAGTCCGCTGATGATGGTCGGCATCCCGATGGCCGCGGGCCTGTACGTATCGCACGGTCTGTTGCCGCCGCATCCGTCGCCCACGCTCGCGCTCGCCGCGCTGCACGCTGACGCGGGCCGCACGATTTTCTACGGCCTGCTCGTCGCCGTGCCGATGTCCATCCTCTCCGGCCCGATGTTCACCGCGTTCGTGATGCGCTTCTGGCCGGTCACGCCGGGCGATGGCCTGTACTCGCCCGCCGTCGCCGACAACAAGCCGGAACGTCAATCGCCGCTGCTGTCGCTGGTGCTGATCACCGTGCTGATGCCGCCCGTGCTGATGATGATCCGCACCTTCGTGCCGCAACTACGCGGCGACCGGCACGCCGCTGCGCGAAGCGCTCGAAACCATCGGCGATCTGGTCGCTCGGCGTAAAAAGCGGCCTCACGCTGCCGCAAATTCAGAAGCTGCTGGGCAAGAGCGTCGCGCCCGCCGCCGCCGTGATCCTGATTCTCGGCGCGGGCGGCGGCCTCAAGGAAATGCTGCTCGCCACGCATATTGGCGATTCCATCGCGCACTGGGCCGCGCACTGGTCGATCTCGCCGCTCGTGCTCGGTTGGGCGGTGGCGGCGCTGATCCGCATCGCCATCGGCTCGGCGACGGTCGTGACTGTGACGGCTGCGGGCATCGTCGCGCCGATCGCGGCGGCCACCGCCCGACGTCAATCTCGAACTGCTCGTGCTCGCGGTCAGTTCGGGCGGCCTGATACTCTCGCATATCAACGATTCCGGCTTCTGGCTCTTCAAAGAGTATTTCCGGCTCTCCGTCAGCGATACGTTGAAGACGTGGATCTTGCTGGTCTCGTTTCAATCGATCGTCGCGCTCGTCGTGATCCTGCTTCTCAACGCTTTCATCGGCTGAACAAGGCTTTTTTCATGAATTACGAACATCTCTTCAAGACGCTCGCGAGCTGCACGATCCGCATGGCGCTCGTCAGCCCGAAAGGCGGCTTCGGACGCTCGCTGCTCGTGCAGTGCCGCGCAATCAAGAGCCTCGAAATCGCCGCGCTGTGCGACATCGATATCGAAGGTACGCTGGCGACGCTCGCCTCGCTCGGTTTTTCCGCCGATGCCACCGTCGTCTGCAACAACGCCGATGACGTGCGCAACGCGCGCGCCGCTGGCCGCATCGCGCTATTCGGCGATCATCTGCTGCTAAACACGGTCGAGCTGGATATCGTCGTCGAGACGACGGGACATCCGGAAGTAAGCGTGCAGATCGCGGAAAACGCGTTGAAGCGCGGCGTGCACGTGACGATGGCGACCAAGGAAACGGACTCCGTAGTCGGGCCGTATCTGAACCGTCTCGCGATCGAAAACAAGGTTACGTACACAACGCCCGATGGCGATCAGCCGAGCAATCTCATCGGTCTCGTAACGTGGGCGCGTGTGCTAGGTTTCGAGGTGATCGCGGCGGGCAAGTCGAGCGAGTACGATTTCATTTATGATCCTGCGGCGCATACGATCGACTATCTCGATCAGCGTCATGAAGTTTCGCTCGATGCATGCTGGACGCTCGGCGACGATATCGCGGCGACCGTGAAAGCGCGCAGCCAGGCATTGTCGATGCTGCCGCAAAGCGCAACGCCCGATTACTGCGAGATGAACGTCGTCGCGAATTCGATCGGCTTCGCGCCCGCCGCCGATGCGCTCAACTATCCGCTTGCGCGCATCAGCGAACTGGCGGACATCTTCGTGCCGAAGGAAGACGGCGGCATTCTCGAGCGCACCGGCGTGGTCGATGTGTTCAACTGCCTGCGCCGTCCGGACGACGTGAGCTTCGGCGGCGGCATGTTCGTCATCGTGCGATGCAAGGATGATGAAACGTGGCAACTGCTGAAGCAAAAGGGCCATCTCGTCGGCAAGAACGGACGCTATGCGTGTATCTACTTGCCTACACCTGATGGGTCTCGAAACGCCGATGAGCCTCTTTTCCGCCGTACTGCTCGGCCAGCCGACGGGCAGCGAAGCGCAGTTGCCGTATGCGCGCATGGTGGCGCGCGCCAAGCGCGACTTCAAGGCGGCGAAGTCTTCGCGATGGGCGGACATCATCACACCATCGACGGCGCAACACCGCTCTTGATGGAAACGTCGAAGGCGGAAGAGCATGGCGCCGCGCCGTTCTATTTCGCGGCCAACAAGCGCTTTATCGCCGATGTGAAGGCGGGCGATCTGGTGCCACTCGCATCGCTCGATCTGCAAGGCTCGGCGCTTTACGCGGCGTGGCAGCGCAATCCGTCGCATTAACAAAAGCACGGACGCGCGTAAAGAACAAAGGAGATACACGATGACCACGAACACGCTGGGCTTCACGCTGCCGATCCTGGATGCGCATCATCATTTCTGGGATCTCGGCAACGGCATCTGCCATTTTCCGTGGCTCACGGACGAGTACGACGACACGTTTTTCCTCGGCGACTATCGCGGCATGTGCAAGGACTTTCTGCCGCCGCAGTATCGCGAGGCGACGGCGGGCTTCAATGTCATCGGCACTGTGCACGTGGAAGCGGAGCGCTCGCGCAAGCAGCAGGTGCGTGAAACGGAATGGCTCACGGACCTCAATGTGAAGACGGGTTTGCCGAGCGCGATCGTCGGTCACGTATTCTTCGTTCAACCCGATTGCGACGCCGTGCTCGCCGGTCACGCGATGAGCCCGCTCGCGCGCGGTGCGCGCTCAAAGCCTGAAATATTAAGTGATCCAAATTATTCCGTGCGCGATATAGCTGCGCGGTCTGTCGATGCTGGAAAAATATGGCTTTTCGTGGGATTTGCGCGTACCTTACTGGCATCTGGAAGAAGCGGCGGAAGTTGCGCGCGCGTTCCCGAACGTCCCGATCGTGACGAATCATCTGGGCTTGCCGCTGGATCGTTCGGACGAAGGCGTCGCGATCTGGCGCAAGGGCATGGAAAAGCTCGCGGCGTGTCCGAACGTGTATCTGAAGGTATCGGAACTCGGGCTTCCCAACTGTACGTGGGACAGCGCGAGCAACCGTCGCGTGATTCGTGAAGCGGTAGATCTGTTCGGCTATGAACGCTCGATGTTCGCGAGCAATCTGCCGGTCGGAAATCTTTCCGCGATGTTCACGGAGATCGTCGCCGATGTGCTCGGCGCGTTGCTGCAAGCGACCGAAAGCGAACTACGCGCGTTATTCGAAGGCACGGCGCTTTTATCGCGTCGGCTGAAGCGCATTAAAAAGAGGAGACAACCATGCAGACCATCGACGAAAACCAGCTCTTCAGAAAGATATCCGTGCGCATTCTGCCGGTGCTGATGCTGGGCTTTTTCTTTTCTTATCTCAACCGCGTGAACGTCGGCTTTGCCAAGCTGCAGATGTCGAGCGATCTCGGTTTCAGCGATGCCGTCTATGGCT
Source organism: Candidatus Burkholderia humilis (assembly GCA_001184405.1). GTDB lineage: Bacteria > Pseudomonadota > Gammaproteobacteria > Burkholderiales > Burkholderiaceae > Caballeronia > Caballeronia humilis. Next base: position 24,499 of record LFMX01000005.1, on the reverse strand, counting down.
TCGGCGCGGGAATTTTCTTTCTCGGCTACTTTCTGCTCGAAGTGCCGAGCAATGTGATCTTGCATCGCGTGGGCGCGCGTAAATGGATTGCGCGGATCATGGTGACGTGGGGCATCTTGTCGTGCGCGACCATCTTTATCCGCACGCCGATGCAGTTTTACATCATGCGCTTTCTGCTCGGTCTCGCCGAAGCGGGCTTCATTCCGGGCGCGATCTACTACATGAGCCAGTGTATCCGGCGGCGCGCCGTGGCCGCGCGTGGGGTGTGTTTTATATCGCGCTGGCGTCTTCCGGTGTGATTGGCGGACTGGTGTCCGGTTCCATTCTGGGCTTTCTGTCGGGCGTGGGCGGCATGCGCGGCTGGCAATGGCTGATTCTCTGCGAAGGCATTCCGACCGTGCTGCTCGGCGTGTATATCTACTTCCGCATGAGCGAGGACATTCGCCGCGTGAGCTGGCTCAGCGCTGCGGAGAAAGATCATCTGAGCGCGGTGCTTGCCGCTGAAAACCGCGACAAGGTTTCGCACGGCTTCATGCATCTGCTCGGACATGGGCGCATCTGGTCGCTCGTGCTGATCTACTTCGTGTACAATATGGGCCTCTATGCAATCAGCTTCTGGATGCCCACGCTCGTGCAGAAGATGGGCGTGTCCGATTCCTTCACCATCGGCGTGCTGACGGCATTGCCGGGCGTGTGCGCGATCGTCCGCATGCTCGCGTTTGGTTTCTCGGCAGACCGGCGCAAGGAACGCAAGTGGCATCTGATCACCGCGTTTTCGATGGCTGCGCTCGGCTTCGTGCTGTGCGTCGTGTGGCAGAATCAGCCGGTGCTGGGCGTGATCGCGCTGTGTATCGCGAACATGGGCGTGCGGTCGATTCCCGCGCTGTTCTGGAGCTTGCCGACCGCGTTCCTCACGGGCGTGACGGCGGCGGCTGGTATTGCAATGATCAACTCCATCGGCAATCGCGCCGGCTTCGTGTCGCCGTACATGATCGGCTATCTGAAGGATCTGACCGGACGTACCGATACCGCGCTGTATGTCATCGCGATCGGGCTGGTGATCGTCGCGGTGGCGGTGGGATGCGTGCTGCGCCGACGCAGGTCAGTGCGCGTAGCTGAGTTTCTGCGTCACGCGTTTTGAAAACCTTAAGGACGCGCCGCGACTTCGTCGAGATGCAGCAACAGATCGGCGGGGTCTTCGTACACGCGCAGCGCGCCCGAACGTTCGAGTTCATCGCTGCCATAGCCGCCTGACAGCAAGCCCACGCCGAGCGATCGGCAACGCTGTGCGGCCAGCATGTCCCAGATGCTATCGCCGACAACCACCGTCGTTTCGATCGGCACATTCAGCTTCGCCGCCGCCGCGAGAAAGAGATCGGGATCGGGCTTCGCGTACTTCACCATGTCGCGCGTGATGACCACCTGCTTCGAAGGATCGACGCCCAGCGCTTCGAGATTCAACGACGCCGTTTCCATGCGCCCGCTCGTCGCGATCGCCCATTTCGTGCCGGCATCCGTCAGCGCCGCGAGCAATTCGCGCGCGCCCGGCAGCGGACACACTTGCGCGCGCAACCGCTGATACGCCTCGGCGTGCAACTGACGCAGCCGCTCCACGCGATCCGGACTGATCTCGCCATGCGTCTCGCGCAAAAGCTGATTGGTGAAGAGCCCGCCGCTCATGCCAATCTTGCGATGAATGCGCCACACCGACAGTTCGATGCCTTCCGCATCCAGCGCTTCCTTCCACGCCAGCACATGCTGATAAACGCTATCGACAAGCGTGCCATCGAGGTCGAAGAGAAATGAGGTTTCGATTCGCATGTTGGCTCCGTGAGTGGTGACGTTCCACCTTCATGATACCGACGCTGGCGCACAACGAATTCCAGCCCGCCCGCGTCCGTAATGTGATAATCATTGTTTGCGCCGCACACCGAAATCGCGCGGCTTTCCCGCATCAATCAATCGAATTCTACATATGAGCCGCATCGACAATCCCTCCCGCGATCAGGAGGCCGGCGTGGTCGACTCCACGCAAGACACGACCCGCATCGACGATACGCGCATCGGCGCGGCGCGTCCGCTGATTTCGCCCGCGCTGTTGCTCGACGAACTGCCGGTCACGCAAAGCGTACAGACACTGGTCGAAGACAGCCGCGCGGCGATCGCGAATATTCTGCATGGCCGCGATGACCATCTCGTCGTCGTGGTCGGACCGTGCTCCATTGACGATCACGATCAGGCGATGGACTACGCGCGTCATTTGAAGACCGTCGCGGATCGCCTGAAGGACGATCTCTTTATCGTCATGCGCGTGTATTTCGAAAAGCCGCGCACCACGGTCGGCTGGCTATATCAACGATCCGCGTCTGGATGGCAGCTTCCGCATTTAATGAAGGGCTGCGCCGCGCGCGCGCGAGCTTCTTCTCGATATCAGCGAACTCGGTCTGCCGACGAGTACGGAGTTTCTCGATCTGCTGAGCCCGCAGTACATCGCGGACCTGATCGCGTGGGGCGCGATCGGCGCGCGCACGACGGAGAGCCAGAGTCATCGGCAACTGACGTCGGGGCTGTCGTGCCCGATCGGTTTCAAGAACGGCACCGATGGCGGCGTACAAGTTGCCGCCGATGCGATCGTCGCGGCGCGCGCGAACCACGCCTTCATGGGCATGACGAAGATGGGCATGGCCGCGATCTTCGAAACGCGCAGCAACGACGATCGCCAATATTCGCGGCGGCAAGAACGGCCCGAATTACGATGCCGAAAACGTCGCGGCAAGCTGCGCTGCATTGGCGAAACTCGGCCAACGCGAACAGGTGATGATCGATTGCTCGCACGCCAACTCCAACAAGTCGCATTTGCGTCAGATCGATGTCGGTCAGGACATTGCGCGTCAGCTCGAAGCGGGCGAGACGCGCATCACCGGCGTGATGATCGAGAGTCATCTGGAAGAAGAGCGTCAGGATTTGAAGGAAGGCGTAACGCTCAAGCGCGGCGTTTCCATTACTGATGCATGCCTCGGCTGGACGCAAACCGAGCCGATGCTGGAACTGCTTGCCAAGGCCGTGCGTACGCGTCGCGCCAGATAACGCGCACCAGTGAAGTGCAACGCTTCACGAAAGCTTCATTCAAGTCGCAGAGGCGCGGGCCGAAAGGCACGGCGCAGGAATCGCCCGCGGCGCTCTTCGCACAGGCCCGCACACGAGCGATGCAGCGTCGCGCTGGAGCGTGCCGCGGCGCGCGTATGCATCGCGGCGTTTGCGCGGCTGGCGCGCAGCGGGCAACTATTCATCAACTTCAGCGCGGCCGCGATCGAATCCGCGATGAACGCGCGCGAAACGCCCGGCGATCTCGCACGCGCGAACGGCTTCGATGCGAAACGGCTCGTCATCGAACTGACCGAGCAGAGCGTGATTACCGATGCCGAACGCTTTGCCGCGAGCGTGCACGCACTGTGCGCGTCCGGTTCGCAATTCGCGCTCGATGACTACGGCAGCGCGAATGCATCGATGAATCTGTGGGTGCGTCTCGCGCCGCATTACGTGAAGATCGATTGATTTTTCGTGTCGAGCATCGCGCGCGATACGCTCAAGTTCGAAGCCGTCAAAGCGATGGTGACGTTCGCCAATGCGAGCGGCACGCTGCTGATTGCGGAGGGCATCGAAAGCGAAGCGGATTTGGCGATCGTGCGCGATCTCGGCATTGTATGCGCGCAAGGCTATTTGCTGGGCAAGCCGGCGGCATCGCCGGTGGCGCAGTTGCCGGACAATGTCGCGCGCGCGATCCGCTCGGGACAGATCGCGGTGTATCCCGCGCGCGCACGCACGGGCGCTGCCGACGACATGAGCGCGGTGATGCTCGATCGCATGCTGATCGAAGCGCCGACGCTCAGCATCAAATCGCGCAACGATGATGTCGTGCGTCTCTTCAATCAGATGCCTTCGCTGCACGCGATCGCCATCGTCGATGACGGCAAGCCGGTTGCGCTAATCAATCGCCGCTCGTTCATGGATCAATACGCGTTGCCGTATCACCGCGAAGTGTTCGGCAAGCGGCCGTGCATGCAGTTTGCGAATCTCGCGCCGCTCGTGGTCAAACGCGGCTCGACGCTCGAGCAGATTTCGCGGCTCTTTACGCAAGACGAGCACTACCCGTCCGATTCATCGTCACTGAGAACGGACGTTATGCGGGTCTCAGCACGGGCGCGAGCATGGTGCACGCAGTCACCGAAGTGCGCGTGGAGGCGCGTTATGTCAATCCGTTGACGTTTTTGCTCGGCAATGTGCCGCTCAATTCACATATCGACCGTCTGATTGCGAACCGCTCGGCGTTCCTCGCGTGTTACTTCGATCTCGATCATTTCAAGCCCTTCAACGATCGCTACGGCTATTGGCAAGGCGATGAAGTATTGAAGACGGCGGCGAACACGCTGGCGTCCGTTTGCGAGCCAACGCGCGATTTTTTCGGCCATATCGGCGGCGATGATTTTCTGCTGCTGTTTCAGAGCCATGACTGGCGTGATCGCGCGGCGCTCGCGATGGAAAGTCAAGCGTTTCTATTCGCTTCGCCCGAGGAACGGCTCGCGGGCGGCATTCCCGGCGAGGATCGGCTCGCGCGGCCGACGTTCTTCGGCTTCGTGCGCTTGTCCGTGGGCGCGGTGTGTATCGGACCTGGCGATGCGCGCGGCAGTGCGCAAGTCAGCGCCGTCGCGGCCATCGCCAAACGCATGGCGAAGGAAGACCTGTGCGGCTTTGCCGTGCTCAGGCTCGCGGAATGCGAGACGTAAGGGCATCGATCGAGAACGAACCCGCTTTACAACGCACGCGAATTCCAATATTGCTGAACCCCAACCCGCAGCGGATGGAGGTGAAGGCATGAAAACGCTGACACGCGCCCGTGCAAATTACTCGCAACGTCAGTATCGCCGCACGATGCTCGCCGCGGCCGCGCTCGCGGCGCTCTGTGCAGCAGACGGCGCGCGCGACGGAAAACGCGCTCGGGCGTCCCGTCACCGGAACGAGCGTGATGCCGAGCGTGGGTATCGTGCCGGATGTGCCGGTGTGGATTGCGAGCCTGCAACAGCTCTATCTCAATGGCACGATCAGCGCGAGCCGTGGCGTGCCGGTCGGCGGCAGGACATCGCTGGGACTGGAAGGCGAATATCGTTCACTCTCGCGACGCTCATCCGCGTGTGGGGCAAGCTACAAGGGCTGGGATTTCGCGTCGGGCATTACGCTGCCGTACGTGTGGGAAGAGGCGACGGGGACGTTCAACGTCAATCAGGCATCGAGATCGACGACGGATCGCGTATCGAATCTCTATGACATGTACTTCACGCCGATCATGGCGGGCTATCACTTCTCGGCGAACGATCACATTGCGCTCAGCTTCAATATCTGGGTGCCGACCGGCAAGTACGAAGCGGGCGCGCTGGCCAATGCGAGCCTGAACAACTGGACCTTCGTGCCGCAAATCGCTTACACGCATCTGGTGCCGAAATACGGACTCGAATTTGATGACGTGATGGGCTTTCAGTTCTATACGCGCAACTCCGCGACCGACTATCAGAACGCGCCTTTGTTCACGCTCGATGTGATGGGCCTGAAGAAGTTCACCAACGGCGTCGGCGTGGGTCTCGTGATGGGCACGATCCAGCAAGATCGGCAAAGACACCGGCCCGATTCCCGATCGGCTCAACGGTTTCGTCGGACATGATTTCGCGCTCGGTCCGATCGTCACATACGAAATGAAGCTCGGCGATAAAGCGCCGCTTACCGCCGAGCGTGCGGTGGGTGCCGTCGATCACGAGCACCAACCGCCTGAAGAGCACCAAGACGTTCATGGCGACGGCGACGCTCGTGTTTTAAGCCTGTTTTTAATGGCTTTTTATTCCGCGCCGCCCAACACCCAGCGGTAATATGGATTCGTGTGATCCTCGCTCAGCACGGCGCGGATATCGTTCGCCCATGCCTGACGATCGCCGCGATACGCATCCAGTCCCGCGCGATAGAACGCGTGCAGCGTCGTGCGTTCGGTGCGCACGGCTTCAGCCGGTGCGCACGGCTTCAGCGAATGATGCGTCTGCGTTGACGAGCGGCGGCTCGCTCTGTAACGACAACAGATGCGACAACGTCAGCGCAAACTCCGCGGGCTTGACCCACGGCGCGTATTCGATGCGCGGATCGTCATCGGTGACGGGGCGGGCATCGGCGGCATAGTATTCGAGCGCGGATTTATCGGCGATCCAGTTGGCAAGCAATGCTTCCGGCGATGCAATGCCCACTTCACGCAACGCACGCGCGACATCGGCTTGCATGAAGCGTTCGCGAATGCGCGATGCATCGAGCGTGAGCGGCGCGTTCGAACCGACGAGCATCATTTCGTGAAACTCGGTGGTCCAGAGCGCCGCGTGCCCAAACGTCTGCACGAAGCTCTGAATGAGTGAGCGCGTTTGCGCTTCGTTCTGCGTCGCGAGCGGCAGCCATTGCGCGACGATACTGCCCCCAATTCAGGCGCTGCGCCGCGAGCTGGTAAAAGTCCGTCGAATACAGATTGACGACGCCCGCAGCGGAAGGCGGCGGCAGTTCGAGCGTGATGAGGTCATAGCGCTCGAACCGCGCGAGCAATTCGCGGCGGCCATCGACGGTACGGATATCGATGCGCGGATCGGCGCTGACGCCAAAGTTGCCATCGAAGCACGACCGCAGGCAGCAGCTCCGCGACCACGCGCTTGTCGAGTTGCGGCCACATCGAGAGCACGCCCGCCGTGATGCCCGTGCCCAGCCCGATGACGAGCGCCGAACGCGGCGTACCGCCATGCACGATGAGCGGCGCAAGTGCCTGCAGACGCATATAGCGCAGCGACGTCATCGCATCGCCGGAATTGGACAGGGCCCTGAATATAGAGGCGGCGAAAGCGCTGCGCGTCCGCGCCCTGATCGAGCACGCCGACCGTGCCGCCCGCGCTTTCCTCGTAATACGCGAGAGTGCCGTGGTGGCGCATTCGCCAAGCAGCGCGCCGAGCCGGTCGGCGGGCGTGACGAGCAAGGCCGCCATCGTGATTGCGGCGAGACACGAGCAGACGATCACGCCGGCCTTCTGCACGATACGTCCCGACAGCGTCGCCGATAAACCGATCAGACTCGCGGCGACGGCCAGCACGCCGAGCGCGAAGCCCGCGAACAGCGTCGCGATGCCGCCCACCGTGTTCCACGCGAGTACGCGGCCGACCGCGCCGCCGATGTTCGCTTTGTGTTTGCCATCGCCGTTCGATGCCATGCGCAACGCAAAGGGAAACGCCGCGCCGAGCAACATCGTCGGAATCAGGATGATCGCGCAAGCGGCGAGTACAAAGCCCGCGCACATCGATGCAAGCAGGTTGCCGATCATCGACAACACCTTCGCCGATGCAAGCTGCTGCGCGCTCGATAGCCAATCTCCCGCGCACGCAACGAGTCCGGCCAACGCGATCGGCGATTGCGCTGCCCGCTGCCCGCTGCGAGGCCGAAGAGATACGTCGCAAGCACGATCGAAAACGCGAAGCTGCGCGTGCTGATGAACTGCCCGCTGGCCTGCGACCAGATCACCTCATAACCCAGCGCGATACCACCCGCCACCGCATACAGCGCAACAACGATGCGATCATGCGCGGCATCGCCGGGAACGGGTTTGGAGTGTGCGACCGGTCCGCGCAACAGCAACGCGGCCGCTGCATACGCGCTGCCCTGCACGCCGAGCAGGGGAATGAGAACGAAAGCAGACAGCAACGCGCCCGCGATGGCGCCGGCGGTATTCGCCGCATAGAGCCGTCCGCCCGCGCGCATCAGAACGGGCAGCGTGCCACCTAGCGCGATCGCCGGCACGCCGACCAACGCGAACGGCAACGAACATATGCTTCCTGTTCACGGCGTCACGGATCGCCGCAACTAGGCCACGCGCTTTCAATTGATCGTTTTCCCAGCACGTCGAGAAGTCCTCGAACTTCTACGACACGCTTGATTAGTTCGCAACGAGCTCGCTATCGCCTCGCGCGTTCAGTTTTTCGAGCACATTGCGTACGATTTCGAACTTGCCGATGGAATCAGTCTTTGTTGCAACGATTCTGTCAACTTCGGCAGGGTCCGCCTCGTCCACCCCAGCGCCGCAGAGAAATCGCACAACACCCTTCTTGCCCCTATTGAGACGCCCAAGCGCTTCGACGAGCAGGTCAAAAAGGTCTGGTGAGGACTGGTAGATATCTGCCATTGTGTCGCCTTTTACGAGCGTTGAAGGCCGTTGTATCACTGGGAGCCGAGCGTCCAGTAAGACTGGACGCTGCGACCGACACATCATACCATTGATTCTAAAGTGCAACACACTTTTTGCGTACAAGTTTTTGAGGCTATATGGAACGGTATTCCACTTTCGGGCATCTACTGCAGAACTTGCGGCAGAAGGCGGGATTTGCCCAGCAGTCGGACCTTGCAAAACGATTAGGCACATCTCAACAAACTGTTAGCAGGTGGGAGAACGGCAGTTCGCGCCCGCGTGTGAAACAAATGTCCGATCTCGCCGCCGCCTTGTGAGCAGACGACCTCCACGATTTGCTGCAGGCCGCCGGGTACATTCCGACCTCGCCCACGACCGCGGTCGCCATGCCGCTTGCGCCTTTCCCAATTGAGGCCCTCTCGCCAGACGCCTTTGAGCGGTTCGCCCAGCATCTCTTCTCTGCCCTTTACAAGGGAGGAACGGTCCATCGCTTTGGCGGTCAAGGACACACGCAAGATGGAATCGACCTGGAAGTGAAAACGTCTGAAGGACAATCCATCGGTGTTCAGTGCAAGCACCATCGAGAATTTGGACCGGCGAAAGTACGCAGCGCTGTGCAGGCAGACGCCTACGAGGCGGAGGCGAATATCCTTTTTTATTTCACGCATTGCTACCCCAGCCGCGCGCAAAGAAGCGGCAAAACATCCCCGGTGGGACATTGATGACGTTTCTCTGAAAATTCGCCAAGGGCTGAGCGCAGACGAGCAACGACGACTTGTTGATACATTTTTTCCTGGCCAGGGCTTTGCACTCATTGGGCAGCGCGAAGCAGGGCCATGGCAGACAGCTGAAGAGTTTTTTGCTCCGTTCTCCAACCGACACGCAATCTTCAATCATGCATGGGCACTGGTCGGACGGAACGACCTTATCGACGATTGCCTGACGAAGTTGGACCAACCAGAAATCAAAATTCTTGCGATAACCGGCGTCGGAAGAAGCGGAAAAACGCGAATCATTTTGGAATTGCTCCGCTCATACCAAAGGAAATCGCCCGACACAGATATCAGCGTGCTGTCGCCTTCGGAAGAGCCTGACTCAAGAAGCATTGACGACCTTGGTCGAGGCAAGAGGCTGTTCGTCATAGACAACGCTCACGACCAACGCAGTCTGCAGTTACTTTTCCAACGAGCTGCCGGTGAACCAAATATTAAAATCGTGCTCGCCCTTCGCGGGTACGGTTTCGCTAAAGTTCAAGCGAACGCCATAACATCCGGCATTGCCGGAAATGAGTTTGATATCAGCAAGGTGACTCCCCTTACCATTTCGCAAGCTACTTGCCTCGCGGCAGAAGTGCTTCGAGACTACGGCGCTAATGAACACCTCGCCCACGACATCGCACGCCTAACCTACGACTGCCCTCTGGCAACGGTCATCTCTTCCTACCTTGTCGGCACTCGCCGCGTGCCGGCCGCACTTGTTTCAAACGAGCGCGAGTTTCGCGACCAAATTCTTGCGAGATTTCGAGATGTAGTCGCGGGTCAATTGGGCAGACCAACAGATGGCGACTTGCTTCGAAAAGTACTCAAGCTAATTGCGTTACTGCAGCCGGTTTCGCCGGAAGACCACGCGCTGACTAAGATTGCGAAAAGCATCAAGGGGATTGAACCCTCAGAGACGTTCAGAGCAGTCAATATTCTCGCCTCAGGTGGTATTCTAACCAAGAGAGGTCGCAACTATCGACTGCCCCCTGACCTACTCGCCGATTTCACGATCCATGAAGCATGCATTGGGCTGGAAAGACGCTTCACCGGTTACGCGGAGTCGTTGTTTTCCAAATGCTCGCGCGACCAGCTTCAAAATCTGATGGTCAATGTGAGCAAGCCCGACTGGCGCCTATCCAGCACGGACCAGGCAAGCCGTCGTCTACTGGACGGCGTTTGGGGCCAGCTTGAGACGCACATCGAGGATGCCGACTCACTTGTCGATGCGATAGCTAATGCCGCTTATTACCAGCCTGAACGAAGCCTTGAATATGCTGAGGACTTGATCAGGAAAGGGTATGTGCCTAGAGAATTGCCGACGTTGCTACGCAACGTCGCTTACCGCGATTTTGAAGACCGAGGGCCACACGACAGAATCGACAGGTCGCGCGATTTCTTTCGGTCCTTTCCTCGTGCGCCCCGAGGCAGTCCTCCCGTTAAGGTCAAAGGTCGAAGATGCAGCGATTACGTTGCTTAACCATCAGAGCCCATCGATCGGAGTCAAGGCCGCGAATTTCGTGGGATCCGGCTTGCGGTACCCAATGAGTCTGTTTGGGCATCAAGTCGAAAGCGCCAGCCGCGACCAATGGACCGAGGTTTTCGCCCAGACGTTGCGTAAGCTTAAAAGCGCCACCCAACTCCCGGCCCTTTCGAGCCTTGTTCAAATCGAGGTAGCCAAGGAAATTGCGTGGCTGGCAAAGCATGGACCAGATGAGCTTAAAGAATTAGCGTCAGAGATCATCGCCACACTACCTGATACCTCCGAGACGAGACTAAACCTCGCGTTGACAAATGCCTGGATGCGAATCGAGATGAGCGACCCGGTGAAAAGCGAAGAAACTCGTCAAACGCTTCTGAACTCTCTCGCGGATGAATTGCTAAGCACGGCTTCGCCACATGCGTTGTTGCGGATGATAGAGCACAAATTGCATGAAATTGACTCCGCAGGACTGGCCGATAGAGCAGCACCGGTATTACTGATTCGACACCTGCTTTCAAGATCCGCTGATTTTGCAAAAATTATGGTCGAGCAAGCGATGGCTGAACCAAAAGCCCGCGTCGTAGCCTTTTGTGGTGAGGCACTCGCTGCATTTTTGGGACACTGCCATGAACAAGCTCTCAGCTCTGCCGAACGGCTTTGGTCGAGCGGAGAATTAGCGCTTCGACAATCGGTTGCGCGCCTTTTCGCAGCTGAACTTTAACGATAGGCTAAGCGAACGCAAAATTCAGTTACTCAGAAAGATGTACTGCGACGAGCAACATCCAAGAAGCAATTGAGATGTTCAAGTCACTGCCTCTTGAGGCCTCGCAGGAGTTCGCCGAGGAAGCCTTGGTCCTCGTGCACAACGATGGGCCTCTGCTTTAAGGTTGATGAGCAACGACGATGTCAGCGGCATACTCAGCCGTCTTGTCTCAGTTCGAAACGTTGAAGGATACTGGCTTCAGTCAACACTCGCAGCTCTTTCCACTGAACGCTGTTCGCTCGTTCTCGATTTCTTTTTGGCGCGGCTCAAGCACTCGACAAAAATCGACGAATGGTCGTACGAGATTTGCTTTGATCGACCATACGATGCTGTTGAGTTCAATATGAAGGGCGCGGTAGACGCTGAAGCGTGCATGATGCGCCTCTTGGCTTGGATGCGTGAACACACTGAAAATGAGATTGTCAGTGAGGCCGGCGAGCTTTTCTCAAAGATTTTCGGTCCGTTGGATGAATCCGTGCTCGCGACACTTTCAACGCAACTCAATCCTCTTCAACCAGATAGCATCAGAATCATGAGCGCAATTTTCGCCCATGCCGACAGCGACTTCGTGTTCAACCAACGTCCATTGGTTGTGCAGAGCCTTGAAGCAGCTCAAACCTATAGTCGGGAGCTTGCCGACGAACTCGTCAGTTCCCTGTACCGAAGTGCGACGACTGGCCCGCGAGGACGGATACGAAGCGCGTCTAGCTCGGCCGAATTTAAGCTCGCGGCAAGAGCCGAAGAGGTTCTTTCTGAAACATCGCGATTCTCCCCTGCGTATCGCTTGTACGATGGCATCCGCAAGTACGCGGTGCAGAGTTTGGAAATGACCCGCACTTTGGACGAGTCACTCAACTCCGACGATGAGTGATAGTGGCCAAACCAGACTTCTACCCGTAAGCAGCGCTTGCTCGAACGACTGACGTTGCCCAAGCGTCGTGCGGTCGGCGCCTGAAGCGCCCTCATCGTGACTGCTTTGTCCAGCGCGTTCTCCAAACCAGTTGACACGTTAGCGGATTCGCTCCGTAAGGTTCTGGTCTGGCTCTTTTGCCTTCCGTTCTAGGTCTGTTCGACGGACGCAGGTACGCTTGGAGAAGAGAAGTTACTGAATGGAAGCACGGGTCGCGATGACCCGTGCCTTTCGAAGCCGTGCGTCATATCGTTGAAAGCTCATAGCGGCTCAACGTGTCCACCCGCATGCAGACCAAGGCTTAGAAGTCGATGAACATAACGTCGTTCGACATCGCTGCAAGCGTGCTTTGAACAAGGTGGTCCGTCATCAAGGTGTGAACGAAGACTCGCCTATCTTCGACGTTCATACCCGGTCCGACCCGATGCAGGTCTCCGCTCGCAACGATTTCCCAAATGGCTCGTGCAACTCCGGGCGATTCATCGGTGGCCCAACTCTCCGGACTATCCGCGAGCCCAGGCGGGAAGGCGACCGGCACTGCCACGAACACACCGTCGCCTTGGCCATCTTCTGAAGTCGAGAAAAAGAGAGCAACTTCCCTTTTCGCACGCCACGCGGCCATTGCCAACAGGACCTCCGGGTCGAGCGCATCGGAACCAATGGAAGAGCGTGTCTTCTAGCCGTAGCATAAGAGTCGTCGCCGTGCCCCATGACGTACGGATGTCGGCAATCCCAAACTCGGCGCCGGATTCGAGATGCGTCGTCAGGAGCTCGAGCTCGTTCGGCTCCACTAATGCGCGCAAGACGGGAAAACCGTCATCGAGCGACTCATCGTCCGGGAGAAATCGCTTCAGCTCGCTTACCTGAATGAGCTTTCCAGGGCGGGCCTTTGAGTTGTCAAAATTATTCAACGTTGAAATTCCTTTTTCACTATTCTCAAACCGCTCGAAAATGTCTGAGCGGCACCATGATTCGAGGACTGGACGATTCGGCAACCGATCGAGCAAAATCAATGTCCTACCAAGTCATATACCGATGGAGTGAAATCAACGATGTCTCTAAAATTTTAGAAAATTGAGACCGTCCGGTTACTGCGTGCAATGTATGCCGATATCTCTGTGACCGTAGTTGCACTCAAATCGGCTACCGTCGACGGATAGGTAAGCGTTATTGGGAACAAAGACGAGAGCACAGCGTATTCCGGCGTAGTGATACCCGAAGTTGCACGCCTATCCAGCTGACGTATTTGCGGCGTGCACGTTCTCGGTCATGCTGACCACAAAGCAATCGTCGCCTGAGCGCAGAAACACAGCATCACACCCCAATTCCCATCGTCGCTGACTAGGTGAGTATGAAGCGGAATAGTGGCACGACGCACCCTGTCGGACCGAGCGTGAAGCCCGGTCAACATCCTCGCTAAGATTGCGCCCGGGGTTGGCCTTCATCGCCGGTTTTGGGCACCCCGAGTGTTCCAGACAAGGGGAAACGAATCCGGTTGCAGAGCGTCGACCTGATTTTTCTCGTTCACGGGAAGAGCCGTCTGCGCGTTTTGACTGGCCGAAACGGTCGGCAAAGCGTTGTAGGAAACCTCCGGCACTGGCGAGACTTGTTTGCCGTGAAATGCCTACAGATCGACCGGAGTCGGCAACGTTTAAGCAAAGACGCTTGACACCGCGATAAGCAGCAGAATGCCCAAGGCGATCAAGCAATATGCAAGTTTTCGAATGTTCATGTGTTCGTCGATGGTTGACTAGCTCACAGGGTCCCGTCATCAAATTGACGCGCATCGCCCTGCCAGTGGCAACAATCGTCCATTAAAGGTTCCTGTGGTTCCGGTGCCACATTGCGCGTGGGTAGTCGACATTTATCATCTCGCCGCTCGCATCCTGTTCGGGATTACGGCGGTTTTAGCTTCACCTTTAGGGTTCCCGAATCAGACTACAACTACTTACCCGTCGAAGCCAATGATACTTGCCCTCTAGGCGTCACACGTCCTGCCTGCAAGAGCGCGTCTTCGTTCATCATCGATGACAGACAACGGCGCAGCTGGCGAAAATCCTCAAGTCTCGCAATTTATTACCGTTATACGCTATCGCTGGCGACGCCTATCGCCTCCGTCACTTCTCGTAGGTTCTTTTGCGTTGAATTATGAATATGGATCTCATTGAATTTCGTGAGCAAGATGGTACGTTTAAAACATGGAAACAAGCGAATCCGCACCATTTTGTCCTCAACGTTTATCCAAAGAATTCTCGAAAGACGTCGATCCACCGTGCACAATGCCCACATGTGCATGACGACGTCGGCGCGCTGCATTGGAAAGTCGGGTGTCAGGCGCCCTCTCCACTTGCTTCTTATGGTAAAGCTCGCGGTTACTTCTCCGGCGGAGAAGTTCGCTTCTGTAATCATTGCCTCCGCAACGCGGAACTGCCTCATCATTTCGACGCGCCGTCCGATTCAACGCAGACAAGCTCTGTGCAGCACGTACCGACAGCGCTTGAGCATTTTCAGAACGATGAGCAGGGATACCTCGCGTGGCTGCAGGCGCATCCCGAAGGTTTTGTGATGAACGTCCGCCATCCACCCGAGCGTCATCGTTTAGTGCTGCATCGGACGACGTGCGGCAGGCAGCATTTCGGATTCGTCGACGAGCGACTCACTGTCGCCCTACACTGGCGGAAAATACTCCAAGGTCTGCTCGACCGACCACCAGCTTATTGCTCACTGGGCGAGAAGCAACGTAAGTGACATCGGGGGTTATACGCATCTGTGCAAGAACTGCGAGCTGGACGTTCCGCCGATTCGTGCCGATAAAACACAGGTTCTTCGCTGGGAATTCGAGCAACAGGTAAAGAAAGCGCGCCAGGAGCTCCCGGCCGCACGTCAAAAGCGCCTACTCGAGGCTCAGAAAAGCCTACCTTTTCCTATGTTCTCGTCCGAGTAGCACAACGGAACCCCGATGTGGCCGCAGAAGTACTCGAACAAGCGCACGGGACGTGCCAAAATTGCGGCAATGAGGCGCCCTTCACAAGCAAAGCGACCGGAAAGCCTTTTCTCGAAGTGCATCACCGAACACCGCTCTCGGAAGACGGAGACGATACCGTCGAGAATGCCATCGCCCTGTGTCCAAATTGCCATCGTAAGGCCCACTTCGGATAGTCGCTCACGAGAGGCAACAATCTCGCGCCTCACAATCTTGAGCGTCTTCGACCGGTAGCTTATCTAAATGGTGACAAAGCCGCTGTTCCAGGGACACCGGAATACCCCTCGCAATGCATGTGATTGAGTTTGGAGAAGGACCGTGATCTACCCGTGCAGTTCTTGCCGCAAAACATCTTTTGAAACCAAGTGCCCGTGGTGCTCCTCTGCTATCACTCAGGAAGCCGGTAAGCAGGCGCCGCCGCTCCAGCAGGTGCCGCTTGACCCGTCCTTCTATCCCGAGTTTCAGTATCAGACAAAAGGATTTCTCAAGGACTTGCTCGGGAAGAAAGAGCAGGCACAACTCAATGACTTGCTCCGTGCCGTGTTGCAGAAGTATTCTGAACTCAGAAAACCGTATTTCGCCAACTTCTTCCACACCATCAAACATGAGCGAGCTGAGTCCAACGACGCGGCCACACCGGCTGCTCGCTTCAACGGGACATACTCTAATCGAGAACTATTCAGAGAGGTTCTGATTCGCAAAGGATTCACAGAGCTCGAAGAAGTGCCGCATCTGCTTGAAAAACTTTTGCTCACCACTGGGTTCAACGCGGCCTATCGGGTTTCTCCAACGAGATTTCGCGACACGTGGACGGCGCGTCCTTAACTGATCTCCGCGCTCATGGATTGGCGAGGCCGGTACGAGCTTTAGAGATGACCTTAGCCTGTTTTTCTACTTCTTGTGGGATAACGATATTCGGCACACTGAGCTCGCCTACTCTGATGGCGCCGCCGCAAGTTTCGGTGTCCCGCTGCTTCCATGGTCGACTGTCCAAACTTGGCTTCGCGCGTGCGAACACATCCACTTCGACATCCTGGTGCAACGCCTGGCAACCAAGCTGGAGAACTTCGACCCGACTCGGTTCGTCACGATGTATCACGTTGATGCGATGAGTGGATACGACTTCGAATCGTTTCTGGGAGAGCTATTCCGAACCGCAGGATATGATGTCGAAGGGACGAAGCTTAGTGGCGATCAAGGCGCAGACCTATTTGTGAGCAGATTCGGCAAAAAAATCGTCATCCAAGCGAAGAACTACTCAGGCAGTGTCGGCAACGGTGCAGTACAAGAAGCTGTCTCTGCAAAAAGCTTCTATGGTTGTGATGAAACCATGGTGGTCACCAATTCGTACTTCACGAGATCTGCAATTGAACTCGCTGGCGCTGCAGGGGTTCGGCTGGTCGGACGCCGTGACTTGCAAACGTATCTTGATGACTATAACCAGCGAATCATCGAACAGTATCAGGTAAAGGCAACCGACATGTCGACTTCAGACGCCCCATGAGGCGCGTCATTTGGCAATATCCTCCATCTTGAGGTTAACTCAATGTAAAGTCACTCCTCTCCCAACAGACAAAATTACAGTAATATTAAGCAAGACATGAATCGTCGTGACCAGTGCGGTATTTGTGTTCAAAGCACAACACGCCCAAGGAGCATGTATGCCGCACAAACCGAAGTTGGACTCGGCCGCATAGGCTAACCCGGCCGAATCTGAAGGAACCGTCTTCGCCGCCAACCACGATCAAGGACTACGCCTGTTGATCGCGAATTTAAACAAAATATACCGAGCGCGAGGCGCCATCCTGGCAGCGACTATCGCCAAGTCAGAAAATGGGGTGCACGGCGAACCAAATCACGGCCTCCGTGATGGCCATGAGCGTGACGATCATGGCCATCACGGGGTAGTACCAGTATGGCCGTTCACGCTTTTGCTCAATCCTTTTCAATTCGCAATCAAGGGCCTGCTCCATCTTCGCGATGCGCTTGGCATGCGCAGCGACGTGAGCTTTGTCTACTGAGTTCATCCCGCACCCTGCGTTTGATAACAATTGATCGTTGCATCGGCAAACCTGCTTGTCAGTTACCGCTAGCACGGTGAATGCACGAACAAAGCGTTGCAAAGGCGCCAAACGTTTGCTGATCAGCGAGTTCCGGTTCTTGGTGACTTTTGTATCTGACAAATAATTGCGATATGGGGTAAAAACCTGAGAGCGGTCGTATTAACGGCGTGTGAATTGCACGAAGACGCGCACTGAATAAACTTATCCCGTACCTCGCAGTGCGGGAAATTGTCGTTCGGTCAGACGGTGCCGGTTGGCAGATTGCGATGGCGCGTGCGGAGCGGCTCGAGGCTGGGTTGTCAGATTCGCCAACTGCCGAGCGGAGGTGATCGCCGTCGCTGAAGCAACGCAAAGCGCAAGAGAGATTCATCCAGACTAGGCCTATCGCACATTGAAAAACGACGGTGCATCCTTAATTGTGGTCGGTGAACAACCGGTGAAACTGCCCCATTCGCTGGCTTCTAAGAGCGAAGTTCGCGTCCGTACCAGATAGTGCTCGCTAGCAAAAAACTAGCGTATGCGGCAATGTAGGCATTAGCCAGCGACGGTATCAGAGCTTGGATTGTGAAGGCGTTAAAGAACGCCGAGTGACTTGTCGATATAAAGACGAGAATCACTTGTGTATCCGAGACATGTCATCGATTTTTTGCGAGAACTGTGGCGCTGAAGCAAGTAAGGCTTCGTCCGCTTGCTGGCGGTGCAAAGACGCTTTTGTCGCCCTTCAAGACAATTCTGGCGATAAACCTACGAGCTTGCCTGCGTCATCAAAACAATGGCCTCGAGCCAACGGAGCTAGGTGGATCGCTGCTGCCACGGGATGCGGGCTCGTCGCCACACTCGGTATTCTTGCTATCGCAAATCACCCGCGACCGGCCGAAAGTCTGGTCAGTATGCATGTTGTAAGCGGTCCCGTGGTCTCAATCGATCGCTTCAAGCAATCGGAAGCACCGGCGAAGCCCTGAAGTTCGAAACAGGCAGTCCCGGCGCCCCAGGCAATTCCGCGCAAGATGCACACATCTTTTGCGAACTCAAGCCGGCGCTGCAGCATTAAAGACGCGGCAGAGTCTCCTCATGCACGTTCTCGTTTGGCGCGAAGCAATTTAGGTAGACCGCTGCAATCGTGATCGATGCGTGACTCAACTCAATGCGTGACTCAGCTGATCACGCACGGTCATGCCTCAAGGTGTGTTACTTCAACGGTTATGGGAAATCTCCGTGGAACCGGTTAGATTAACTGAATTGACCGGGATTCTGCTCATCGCTATCATCAAGTTTCACATCAGAGTCAAAGTTCGGTGACGGAAGTGTGAACAGTCTGGCCTCAGGCAGTGCGCATATATGACCTGCATTGCATCTCCGACTTCAAACCCGTATTCCCTTGCAATTCGTTTCCGGCATTCATGAAGCACGTGGTCTTCAAACCGTTGAGCGAACCCACACAGCGTACACGATAGGCGATCGTGCAGCAGGCCATCCGTAGTCTCATCGGCAACGCCGCCTGACATCAAGCGTGTCGACCTTAGCAGTCCCGCCTCTTTTAAAGTGGTCAGCGCCTCAAGAAGTGCAGCAGGGTCGATGCTTTCTCCGCTAGCGCGAATTTGTCGCCGAGCCTCGTCGCCAATAAACGAGGATTCTGAACTCGCCTCAAATACACGTAGTATTGCTAAGTAAAGGTTAGCACGTTTAGACGTAGGTTGCGTGCTTTCTTCAGTATGGGTCATCTTGTTCTCCGGATACGTGCAAAACTTCCAGAAACGAGACGGATTGGAGGATCAAAGCATGACAAATATCATCTAACCGTCGAAAATTTAGGCGACGGGTCGATGGAGGGCTCGCTGCGACAGTCAGGTCATTCGCTCGCAATAAATCAAAAGTCACCATCGCTTCCACTTCACAAAAAACGGCCAGCCCCTTGACAAAGCCGCTCGCGCAATTCGTCAGGACAGTCATTTTAATATGAGTCGATGTTCGAATATCATCACGATTTTCGGAGTCGGCGCAACGCTGCGCTTATTGAATCTCAATTGCGTTTTTCGAAAGTCAATTCTTGACGGGTTCGCGCTTTGGCCCCGTCTGGGCTTCGAGCTACTTACGGGATATATGCCTCTATATGACATGAAGATTCTGCCCTAAACACCTTTGCGTGAATTCCGGCTTTCCTTGGTTCGAAGACGCACTGGCCGTCCGCTTGAGTGAGTCGTGAACGCGCCTAATAACTAAATGACGCACAGTCAAATGGCGCACGATCCTGCAGATCAACCGGCGACGGGTGGCGACGTCCGTCAAGTATGGCGTGTGGAATATGGTTCGCTGCCTAAATCCGCAAAGACGGCTCTTCCCAATGTCTTCGAGAAGCACACGAAGAGGCAGGCTCTCCTGCGGGATCCAGAATTGCGACTCAAAGAGAACCTCAACCTCAGAGCGCATTGTACCGTCGAACTACTCAAGCGATCCGTTCATCGGCGCCCGCTTGTCATCCGTTAAAAGCCTGCGCACGCCGTGGTCAAGCAACCATTCATAGAACAGCTTGGCCGGCACGAGAGAGATCCCTCCCGCGGCGTGCAAGTTTCGATCGATCGTTGCGGCGATAGAAACGCCTGAAGGGTCCAGATCGCCCAAATACTCGAGATGAGTAGCACCGCTCAATGCCAATGCGTCGACCATCGCTCGAGCTGACTTGACAATGGTGTTACTGCTTCCAAAGCCAATCGACCGGTATCGACGAGCCTTACGGTTCCATTGCAGCATTGACCAATAGGTGTGGTGATTCTCAAGGACTAGCATTGGACCAATGACATTCATGAAATCCTCCCTGGCGAAGGGAGGCTCAGGGTCACAGGCCCCAATAACAGTGAGCGGAATCTGGCCAAAAAGTATCCCGTCCTTGACTGCTCCGTCAAACGCCTTCTCGTCGCCAAATATCTCGAGAGCTCGTTCGCGGTAGGGTAGCAGTACAGCAAGCTGCCCACGTCTTTCGATGAGGAATTAGTTTATCACGCACAGCTTTTCGAGTTGAGACGAGCGAAGTACGTTGACCGCGAACGAGAGTTCCGGTAACCAGTTCACCGACGAAAAGTCGCGCTTCGCCTGCCGCTGGCGTGACACCACGACCCAGCGAGGTAGACGCGGATTGCCCGTGGAGTCCCATCCCACCCCGCCGATAGGGAACCGCAACACGCCCGAATGCTGCAATGTCTGCAGCGCCTCCATAACCCTCAACCGCACGCGTCCATCCGATCGGTATTCATGGAAGACGTGATAGTAGCCCTCCATGAAGTCAGCTTGATCGATCTGGCTTCGCCCTTGTGTACGAAGCCATTCAGAGAATGTCTCAAGCAACGGTTTGCTCCTAAGCAGCGCTCGTCGGCGACTTGAACTGGTAGTCGACGATTCCGACTACCTCGCGTTGCTTCGTGAGGTTTTGACGGACCTTGTTCGCACGAACGAACCGCTTGAAGACCGACAAAGTTTCATATTCCTTGATACCGGTCACCATGATGAGTTGAATTTTCATCGCATCAGCGAGTGCGAGAATCGCTCCGCCTCGTCGCGAAACACGCTCGTCTGCGCCGCCGATGCACCCGCCTCTGCTTGTTGGTCCGAGGCCATTCGCCAATGTTCCGTATAGCACGTGCCTAACTCGCTGTCTTCAAGCAATTCGGCGCCCTCCTCAGGCACAGCGTTTTCGTACCGTCTGTTCCGCCGGAACGCTGTGTACTCGGTCCGCTCGCGCGTAGCGTCATTGCCGCAGCGCGTTCGCCATCTTTCGCCTGGACGAGTTTGTTTAGAATATCGTCGAGTCGCTCGTCGATACCAGTCCCGAGTAACGCTTCGACATCTGCTATCGCACAACGTGACGGGGGAAACTTTTTGCCGTATTCGCGCTCCAGTCGCTCAACTTCACGGCGACGACTATCCCTTTGCATTGTGAGCGGTACCGTGGTTTGCAACTCAGCGGACTGAACGGCTGCAAGCGCATCGGTGTACTCCGCCTCAAGTGCGAGAAACGTCCGAGGATTTGAGTCCAGCTCGACCTGCGAATCGATCACAGGGTCACTCGCAACGAGGCTTTTAATGATGGTCTCGTGTGCTTCAATCTTGCGCTTGAGCTCCTGCTCTTCGTTCCAGTAGGCCTGACGGCTGTGCTCGAATTCATCGCTTTTGGCTTCGACAAGTTCGCGTTGTGCTGCCAGGTCTGCAAGTGCACGCGCCGACGCTTCCATCTGTTGTCGCCATTCGTTCACCGCATTCCCGTACGCTTCCAGATAAGAAACCACGCTCTTGCGCTGTTCGGAGAGTGCCCGGCAACGATCTTCTGTCGATCGAACCTGAGCGGCCAGCTCAATCTGCTGAACGCTCAGCGTCTCCATCTGACGGCTGACACTTTGCAGCTCTGCTTGCAGCCCCTCCGTCTGCTCACGTACATGGAATTGCCGCGTTTTGAGCGCATCGAGCCTTCCCTCCCCAAATGCGGCCAGATACGCCCTCAGCTTTTCCTGGACAACGACTGCCTGGTCGTAGACCCGCTTCGCCTCACCCACTTTTGAGATGCGGTGTCAATCGCGGTCGAAAGCCACTTTGCTCGCTCGAGCGCCGCCGGTTTGCTATATGCACTATCGTTGCCGGCAGGAACGGTGAACCCGTCTGCACGAGCTTGAGCCTCAGTAACGCTATACTCCGATACGATTACCGGACGATTAAGCTGCAGCGAAAATTTGGACAGTACCTCCTTCGCCTGTGCCAGCGCGTCCTTTGGCACGGTTACGCCCAGGAACCTCGCCGGATCGCTCATCACGAGGGCCCTCGCTTGCTCTTTGTCCGGTAGTGGCCTCGGCCAGATACTGCGCGAAGGATCGAACGCTGCGGATCCCCGCATCGTTCAACGTCTTCATCACGACGGAAACGTCGGGATCGCGACCCGCCAAGCCAGTCTCAACGATGCTCTGGTAGTCTTCCTGCAGTCGGGCGAGCGTCAGTTGCGCGGTTGAGAGCACCTCTAGCGCGCTGAGCGTGAACGCGCGAAGTCGCGCCGGCAGAATCTCAGAGTCGACGCTCACGACTTCCGCCTGAACTGCTCGACAAAGAATCAACAAGTGCACTAAGAAGCTTTAACAGAATGACTTTTGAAGTTATCGCCAGCAGATGATGCAGCAGGCGAGCTTGAGGAAAGCTTCGTGAATGAAGGCTAGGCGCTCGAAGCGGATGCGCAGCCGCCGGAAGTCCTTCAGACCCCGCCTCGCGACGACGCCCTTGCGTTTCACTAGCCCTTCACCACCATCAGGTTGGACAGGGGACTCGCACCCCCCCCCAAGCTGTTGCGCATGCTCAGCGCACAGATAAAAACCGCATCGGCGGGCTTTTCGCTTTCAAAGACAGACCGGTTCCATTTCCAGTTCGACGCCGAAGCGCGCGAGCACATCGCGCTTGATCGCTTCGGCGAGTTCGAGCACTTGCGCGCCCGTCGCGCCGCCGCGATTCACCAGCACCAGCGCCTGCCGGTCGTGCACCGCCGCACCGCCGATGCCGCGCCCCTTCCAGCCGCACTGATCGATCAGCCAGCCCGCTGCGAGCTTCACTTGGCCATCGGCTTGCGGATACGAGACAACGCCGAGTTCGCGCGCTTGCAGCGCTTCGAACGCCGCGCTGCCAATTACCGGATTCTTGAAGAAACTGCCCGCATTGCCGAGCTTTGTCCAGTCGGGCAGCTTGGCGCGGCGCGCGGCGACGACGGCATCGAAAATGGCTTGCGCGTCCTGGCGGGCATCGCCTGCGAGCGCACGCGCGACATCCGCGTAATCCGCGTGCGGCATCCACGCTTTCGGCAGCTGGAACACGACCGACGTGATCATGAAACGCCCGCGCCCTTCCCGCTTGAAAAAACTGTCGCGATAACCAAACGCGCACGTTTCACGATCGAATTCGATGCGCGCGCCCGTCGCCAGTTCGACCGCGTGCAGCCGCTCGAAACGCTCGCCCATTTCGAGCCCGTACGCGCCGATGTTCTGGATCGGCGCGGCGCCAACCGTGCCCGGAATCAGCGCGAGATTTTCGAGGCCCGGTATGCCTTGCGCGAGCGTCCACGCGACGAAATCGTGCCAATTCCCGCCCGCGCCGGCTTCGACGAACCACGCATCGTCGTCTTCGGCGATCACCCGTTTTCCGGCGATGCCCACGATCAGCGCGACGCCATCGAAATCGCGCGTCAGCACGATATTGCTGCCGCCGCCGAGCACGAGTTGCGGCACATCGGCGATGCGCGCATCGTTCGCCAGCGAAACGGCTGCATCGACGGAATCGATGCGCATGGCGTAACGCGCGCGCACATTGAAACCGAACGTGTTACGGGGAAGGAGCGAGAAATCGGTGAGAAGCTGAAGCGACATGAATGAAACGCGTCGGTACAATGACGTCAGGTCCGTGATTATAGCGATTGCGCGAGCCGCGTCCGACGCGCGCCCGCCTCAGTTAGGGAGAAAGAAAGATGCCATCGTTTGACGTCGTCAGCGAAGCAAACATGATCGAAGTGAAGAACGCCATCGAGCAATCCAACAAGGAAATCTCGACGCGCTTCGACTTCAAGGGTTCGGATTCCCGCGTCGAGCAAAAGGAGCGCGAACTCACGCTCTACGCCGACGACGATTTCAAGCTCGGCCAGGTGAAGGACGTTCTACTGAACAAGCTGGCCAAGCGCAGTGTCGACGTGCGGTTTCTCGACTACGGCAAGCAGGAAAAGATCGGCGGCGACAAGCTGAAGCAGGTCGTCACGGTGAAGAAAGGCGTGTCGGGCGATCTGGCGAAGAAGATCGTCAAGATCGTGAAGGACAGCAAGATCAAGGTGCAGGCGAGCATTCAGGGCGACTCGGTGCGCGTGCAAGGCGCGAAGCGTGATGATCTGCAAGGCGCCATCGCGCTGTTGAAAAAGGAAGTGACGGACACGCCGCTCGACTTCAACAATTTCCGCGATTAAGCGTTTATCGCGCGTTTCAGGCGCAAAAAAGCCGTTCCGGTATTGAAGCCGGAACGGCTTTTTGCTTTACTGCGCCGCCTTCTTTTTCTCGCCAATGCGGCTTTCCTTGCCCGCCAACAGCTTCGAAATATTCCCGCGATGTCGCCAGATGAGCAGCAGACTCATCACCAGCACGGCGATGGAAACGTGGCTCGGCCCGAACAGAAACACCTGAAAGAACGGCGCGAACATCGCCGCGACGAGCGCCGCCAGCGACGAATAGCGAAAGAAGAACGCGATGATCAACCACGTCAGCAGCATGGTGAGCCCGAGCACGGGATGAATGGC